>NZ_KB911472.1:0-221300 GCF_000383495.1 Mycobacterium sp. 360MFTsu5.1
GTTCGTGTGGGTGTTCTGTTGGGGCTGTGGTGCGGTCGTGAGCTGCGATCGCTCATGCCGGCAGCGCCGAGTTCGCGGTAGCGGCCGGCCCAGCGAGCCGCCGTGCTCACCGCGACCTGGAATCGCTCGGCAGCTCGCCGCAGCGGCCAACCGTCCTCCACGACGCAGCGAGCCAGGCGCAGACGCCCGGTATCGGACAAAGGAGCATTACGGTGGGACATGAAGACCTCCGAGATGAGTTGGTGCGTTCCTCGACAGCTCGCACTTCACTCGGAGGTCTTCTTCATGTCACCACGCCACGCCGTACCTAACGTCCGTGGTCAGTACAGCTAGCCCTCTAGTCCGAAGGCCACAACCCGAGTTCGTCGAGGCGGCCGGTCAACCGTGCGGCGGCGTCGTCGAACTGACGGCGGGTCTGTCGGACGACTTCATCGAAGTCCCTGTCCCGCAACGCCGCAACCAATTCGCGGTGATTCGCGACCGTCGCCGCGCCCCACTGCGGGTCGGTGGCGTAGATGCGGACCGGCAGGTACCGGGCGGCGTGCAGCAGGAACCACGCCAGCTTGGTCCGGCCCGCGGCGCGGTTGAACTCCTTGTGGAACAGGAACTCCGCCAACGCGATCGCGTCCACGTCTCCTGTGGCGACGGCGTCGGCGAGTTCGTCGGTGAGCCGGTCGAGTTCGGCGATGGCCGGTTCGGTGATCCGCCGGGCCGCGTTCGCGGCGATCTCGGTGGCGATGGTCGCCTGCAGCCAGAAGATGTCGGCGATGTCGTCGCGGGTGAACGCGGACACCACATGGCCGCGGTTGGGTTCGAGTTCGACCATGCCCTCACCGCGCAGGGTGCGCAGCGCCTCGCGGACCGGCGTGATGCTGACGCCGAGCGCAGCCGCGGTCTCGTCGAGCCGGACGAAGGTGCCCGGCCGCAGGGTGCCCGACATGATCGCCGCCCGGAGATGGGCCGCTACCTCGTCGGACAGCTGTTCGCGCCGACGGGCCCGCTCGAGGCCGGGTCGTGGTTTCGCCGAGACGTTCACGGCAGTCCTTCTTGTCGGCGGGGTAGGGGCACCCGGCGGTTGTCCGGATGGTGTGCGCGCCCTATTGTGACGGCGGCAACACTATATTTGATCAAATATCAGCATCGTGTGTCGCGATCACTTCGACTTCACCGCGATGCCGATCGAGGCACAGGAGCAGACCGTGTCATCCGCACCACTCGAGCAGCCGTACCTGGCCCGCCGGCAGAACTGGACCACCCACCTCGCCCGGCACGCCCTCATGCAGCCGGAGGGGACCGCGCTGCGTTTCGTCGGCCAGACGGTCACCTGGGGTGAGCTGCAGCGACGCGTCACCAAGCTCGCGGGCGCACTGAGCCGTCGAGGGGTCGGCTTCGGCGACCGCGTGCTGATCCTGATGCTGAACCGCACCGAATACGTCGAGGCGTTCCTGGCCGCCAACGTGCTCGGTGCCATCGCGGTGCCGGTCAACTTCCGGATGACGCCGCCCGAAATCGCCTACCTGGTGCGCGACTGCGACCCGAAGGCCGTGATCACCGAGCAGGTGCTGGCCCCGGTCGCCACCGCGGTGCGGGAGCTGGAACCGTCGCTGGCCACCGTGATCGTCGCCGGCGGCGCCACCGAGGGGAACGTCCTGGGCTACGAGGACGTCCTCGCCGAAGACGGCGCACCACCCGCGCCCGTCGACATCCCCGAGGACTCTCCGGCGCTGATCATGTACACCTCGGGCACCACGGGGTATCCGAAGGGCGCCGTGCTGACGCACGTCAACATCATGGGCCAGGCGATGACGAACCTCTTCACGATCGCGCCGGACATCAACAACGACGTCGGCTTCATCGGCGTCCCGTTCTTCCACATCGCCGGCATCGGCAACATGATCGGTGGCCTGCTCCTGGGTCTGCCGACGGTCATCTATCCACTGGGCGCGTTCGATCCCGGCGCCCTGCTCGACGTGCTCGAGGCCGAGGGCGTCTCGTCGATCTTCCTGGTTCCGGCGCAGTGGCAGGCCGTGTGCGCGGCCCAGCAGGCGCAGCCGCGCAAGGTGGCGTTGCGCGTTCTTTCGTGGGGCGCGGCGCCCGCGTCGGACACTCTTCTGAGGGAGATGGCGTCGACGTTCCCGGGAACGCAGATCTTTGCTGCGTTCGGTCAGACCGAGATGTCACCCGTCACGTGCATGCTTCTGAGCCAGGACGCGCTGCGCAAGCTCGGGTCGGTCGGCCGGGTCATTCCGACGGTGGCCGCCCGTGTCGTCGACGACAACATGAATGACGTTCCGGTGGGCGAGGTCGGGGAGATCGTCTACCGTGCCCCGACTCTCATGGCCGGGTATTGGAACAACCCGAAGGCGACGGCCGAGGCTTTCGCGGGTGGTTGGTTCCATTCCGGTGACTTGGTTCGCCAGGACGAAGAGGGTTACATCTGGGTCGTCGATCGTAAAAAAGACATGATTATTTCCGGCGGCGAAAATATTTACTGTGCAGAAGTAGAGAACATTTTGGCCGCACATCCCGCGATAACCGAAGTCGCGGTGATCGGACGACCGCACGAAAAGTGGGGTGAGGTCCCGGTGGCCGTCATCGCCATGGCGCCGAATGGGAACGCCGGGAGCGAAAGTGCCCTGACCCTGGCGGATCTCGACGATTTTCTGACCGAACGGCTGGCGCGATACAAGCACCCGAAAGCACTGGAAATCGTCGATGCGCTGCCGCGAAATCCTTCTGGCAAGGTCCTTAAAACGGAACTCCGCGAGCGGTTCGGTGATACAAGTGTGTCGTGAGCGCGGCAAGTGACGGAGCGCTGACGAATTCGACCACCTGAGTGGAGGGCGGATGGGCCTATGTCGCGTTTGCTGAAACCGAACGCAATTATCCCTCAGTTGGGTCACGGGGTACGCGCTGTATCGGGTACTCTCCTGTGGTCCGTCTTACTACTCGGGAGTAGCGAGACGGAAATCACTCAGTTTGTGCTAGTGGCTAAGGAGGGGACGTGCCACGCGTGACGCCGCGGAACGGCCGTTTTCCGGAAGGGATGGCTGATCTGTGACAGCCTCGGACAACTCCCTGGTCGGGTATCTCAAGGACCAGCTCGACAAGCCATTCACCAAGGTGGGCGGCTTCGTCAAGATGTGCATCCTCACCTTCAAGGCGCTGGTCTCGCGGCCGTTCCAGTGGAAGGAGTTCATCCTTCAGTGCTGGTTCCTGATCCGGGTGGCGTTCCTGCCCACCTTGGCCGTCTCCATTCCTCTGACGGTGCTGATCATCTTCACACTGAACATCCTGCTCGGTGAATTCGGCGCGGCCGACGTGTCCGGCGCCGGTGCCGCCCTCGGTGCCGTCACCCAGCTGGGACCGCTGGTGACGGTGCTCGTGGTGGCCGGTGCCGGTTCGACGGCCATCTGCGCCGACCTCGGCGCCCGCACGGTGCGTGAAGAGATCGACGCCATGGAGGTGCTCGGCATCGACCCGATCGAGCGCCTGGTCGTCCCGCGTGTGGTCGCCTCCACCTTCGTGGCCTTCATGCTCAACGGCGCGGTGATCATCATCGGTCTGGTCGGTGGCTACTTCTTCGGTGTGTACATCCAGAACGTCAACGCCGGCGCCTACGTGTCGACGCTGACGCTGCTGACGGGCTTCCCCGAAGTCGTGATCTCGGTCCTCAAGGCCACGGTCTTCGGCCTGATCGCCGGCTTGGTCGGCTGCTACCGCGGACTCACCGTGGCGGGCGGCTCGAAGGGTGTGGGTACCGCGGTGAACGAAACGCTGGTGCTCTGCGTCATCGCCCTGTTCGCGGTCAACGTCGTGCTCACCACCATCGGTATCAAGTTCGGAACGCAGGCCGGGTAGCGACATGAGCACATCGACAGTTCTGCAGGGCCGGTTCCCCCGGGTCTTCTCGCGCGTCAAGGAATTCGGTGGCGCGCCGGGCCGCCTGCTCGCCAGCCTCGGCCACGTCGGGGTCTTCGTCGTGACGGCCGTCGGGCACATCCCGCACGCTCTGCGCTTCTACCGCAAAGAGGTCTTGCGCCTGATCGCCGAGGTCGGCATGGGCACCGGCGCCATGGCCGTCATCGGCGGCACCGTCGCCATCATCGGCTTCGTCACCCTGGCGGCGGGCTCGCTGATCGCCATTCAGGGTTTCGCCTCCCTGGGCAACATCGGTGTCGCCGCGTTCACCGGCTTCTTCGCCGCACTGGCGAACATCCGCGTCGTCGCACCCGTCGTCACCGGTACGGCGCTGGCCGCGACCGTCGGCGCCGGCGCCACCGCCGAGCTCGGCGCCATGCGCATCAGTGAAGAGGTCGACGCCCTCGAGGTCATGGGCGTCAAGTCCCTGTCCTTCCTGGTGTCGACCCGCCTGATCGCCGGCATGGTCGTCATCATCCCGCTGTACGCGCTCGCGATCCTGCTGTCGTTCCTGTCGGCCCAGCTGGTCACGACGCTCTTCTACGGTCAGTCGGTCGGTACGTACGAGCACTACTTCCACACATTCCTGCGCGTCGACGACGTGATGTGGTCGTTCCTCGAGGTCATCATCATGTCGATGGTGGTGCTGCTCAACCACGCGTACTTCGGCTACTACGCCAGCGGCGGTGCCGTCGGCGTGGGCGAGGCCGTGGGCCGCTCGATGCGTACGTCGCTGATCTCCAATGTCGTTGTCGTCCTGCTCTTCTCGTTGGCGCTGTACGGCACCGACCCGAACTTCAACCTGACGGTGTGACGCGATGACGAATCCACAGCCGAAGCCGCCGGTCGCCGAGGGGCAGGTCCACGCCCCGCTCAACACCGACCGCACCCCGCCGTACAAGGTCGTCGGTGTCGTCCTTGCCGTGATCTCCGCCCTCGTCCTGGTCGTGGTCTGGTTCCAGTTCCGTGGCTACTTCGACACCAAGGCCAAGCTGTACGTGGTGTCGCCCCGGTCCGGGCTGTCCATGGACCCGGGCTCGAAGGTCACCTACAACGGCGTGCCCATCGGCCGTGTGAAGGTCATCGACGTCATCGGCAAGGAAGACGACACGAAGGCACGTCTGCAGCTCGACGTCGACCCGAAGTACCTCGCGCTGCTGCCCAAGAACGTCAACACCAAGCTGCTGGCCACCACGGTCTTCGGCAGCAAGTACGTCTCGTTCACCTCGCCGACGGATCCGGAGGCCGCCCGGCTCAAGACCGGCGACACCATCGACGTCTCCAAGTGCTCGCCGCCGACGCCGGCCACGGCCTGCGTCACCACCGAGCTCAACACCCTGTTCGAGACGATCACGGCGATCTCCGAGCAGGTCGACCCGATCAAGCTCAACGCCACCCTGACCGCCGCGGCGCAGGCGCTGGACGGCCTCGGTGACAAGTTCGGGCAGTCGCTGGTCAACGGCAACGTCATCCTGGCCGATCTGAACCAGCGGATGCCGACCATCCGGCACGACACCAAGGCCCTCGCCGATCTGTCCGAGGTGTACTCGAAGGCCTCGCCGGATCTGTGGGACGGTCTGAAGAACGCGGTGACCACCGAGCGCACCCTGAACGACCAGCGCGGCACCATCGACCAGGCCCTCATGTCGGCCGTCGGCCTCGGCAACACCGGTGGTGACATCCTCGAGCGGGGCGGCCCCTACCTGGTCCGCGGCGCCGAGGACCTGCTGCCGACGTCCCGGGTGCTCGACAAGTACGCCCCTGAGCTCGACTGCCTGTTCCGCGGATTCGCCGCCGGTGCGCCGGCCGCGGCCAAGGGCCTCGGCGGCAACGGCTACTCGCTGGTGACCCACACCGAGCTCGTCGGTGCGGCCAACCAGTACGTGTACCCGGACAACCTCCCACGGATCAACGCCTCCGGCGGTCCGATGGGACGCCCGGGCTGCTGGACGGTCACCAAGGACATCCTCCCGATGCCCTACATGGTGATGGACACCGGCGCGTCGATCGCGCCGTACAACCACTTCGGTCTCGGATCGCCGTTCGCATCGGAGTACGTCTGGGGTCGTCAAGACGGGGAGAACACGATCAACCCATGAGCATCAAGGGCACGGCGTTCAAACTCGCCATCTTCTCCGCGGTCCTGCTGGCCTTCACAGCAGGCATCTTCATCGTCTTCGGGCAGTTCCGGTTCAGCCGGACCAACGAGTTCTCGGCGATCTTCACCAACAGCAGCGGTTTGAAGGCCGACCAGTTCGTGCGCGCCAACGGCGTCGAGGTCGGCAAGGTCACCGGGGTCGAGCTCATCGACGGTGGCAGCAAATCGAAGGTGCACTTCACCGTCGACAAGTCCCTGTCGCTGTACCAGGGGACCACGGCACACATCCGCTACCTGGATCTGATCGGTAACCGGTTCCTGGACCTGCGCCGCGGTGACAGCAACCAGGTGCTGCCCCCGGGCGGCACCATCCCGGTCGACCGCACCGAGCCGGCCCTGGACCTGGATGCCCTGGTGGGCGGTTTCCGGCCCCTGTTCCGGTCGCTGGATCCGCAGAAGGTCAACACCATCGCCTCGTCGCTCATCACGATCTTCCAGGGCGAGGGCGGCACCATCAACAACATCCTCGATCAGACCGCGTCGTTCTCGTCGACCATCGGCGAGCAGGACCAGGCGATCGGTGAGGTGATCAAGAACCTCAACACGGTGCTCGACACCACGGTCAAGCACCAGCAGCAGTTCGACGACACCATCAAGAACTTCGAGTCCCTGGTCACCGGGCTGAAGAAGCGCTCCGATCCGATCGCGGACTCGGTGGCGAACATCAGCAACGCGGCCGGCTCGCTCGCCGACCTGCTGGGCGACAACCGCGAACTGCTGCACAGCACGCTCGGCTACCTCGAGACCACGCAGCAGTCGCTGGTCGATCAGAAGGAACAGCTCAACGACACGTTGCAGAAGGTGCCTCAGGCGCTGAAAATCCTGGGTCGTTCCGGTGGTGTCTATGGCGACTTCTTCAACTTCTACGTCTGCGACATCGAGTTGAAGATGAACGGTCTGCAGCCGGGTGGCCCCGTGCGCACAGTCAAGCTCACCAACCAGCCGTCGGGAAGGTGCACGCCGAAGTGAGGTCCATAGAAGGGTCCGATCGGGTCCGCAGAGGCATGATGGGTCTGGCGGCCGTCGTGCTCGTCACGGCCGTGGGTGCGTCCGTGACCCAGGTGCCCATGCTGTTTGCTTCGCCGACGTACTACGGCCAGTTCAGCGATTCCGGCGGCCTGGTGGTCGGCGACTACGTCCGCATCGACGGTGTCAACGTCGGCACGGTCAAGAGCATGGACATCGATCGCGACAAGGTGATCATCGGCTTCGACATCGGTACCAACACGATCGGTACCGACAGCCGCGCGCTGATCAAGACCGAGACCATCCTGGGTCGCAAGGCCATCGAGATCGAGGCCAAGGGCACCCACAAGCTGGCGCCGCGCGGCACCCTGCCGTTGGGCCAGACCTCGACGCCGTACCAGATCTACGACGCGATCTTCGACGTCACCCGGGCCTCGCAGGGCTGGGACACCAAGGTCGTCAAGGAATCGCTGAACGTCCTGTCCGAGACCGTCGATCAGACGTCGCCGCACCTCACTGCCGCGCTGGAGGGCGTGCAGAAGCTGTCCGAGACCATCGGCAAGCGTGACGAGCAGGTCCGCTCGCTGCTCGGCAACGCCAACAAGATCGCCACGATCCTCGGCGACCGCAGCGGCCAGGTGAACGCGCTGCTGGTCAACGCCCAGGCGCTGCTGCACTCGTTGAACCAGCGCGGTGAGGCCATCAGCCTGCTGCTGGAGCGCGTCTCCCGGGTGTCGCACCAGCTGAAGGCGACCATCGACGAGAACCCGAACATCAACCACGTCCTGGAACAGCTCAGGACCATCGGTGACATCCTGGTCGCCCGCAAGCAGGACCTGGCGGACACCCTGGTGTCGGCGGGCAAGTTCGTGGCCTCGCTGTCGGAGGCCATCGCCTCCGGCCCGTACTTCAAGGTCATGGTCGAGAACATCCTGCCGCCGCAGCTGATGCAGCCCTTCGTGGACGCCGCGTTCAAGAAGCGTGGACTGAACCCCGAGGACTTCTGGCGCAGCGCCGGTCTGCCGGAAGCGCAGTGGCCGGACCCCAACGGCAAGCGCTTCGCCAACGGTGCGCCGCCGCCGGCTCCGCCGAAGCTCGAAGGCACACCGGAGCATCCGGGGCCTGCGGTGCCTCCCGGCTCGCCGTGCTCGTACACACCCGGACCGGGTGCCGATCCGTCGCCGGCCGATCCGCTGCCGTGCTCGCACCTCACTGTCGGTCCGTTCGGGAACAACCCGTTCGGTGGCAATTACGGGCCGCCGGACGTCGTCCCGTCGGCGCCGAACCCGGCCGGGGTTCCCACCGGACCCGGTGTGCCGTCGGCCGCCTTCCCGGGACAACCGGCTGAGAACGTGCCCGGTACGCCGGTGCCGTTGCCGCCGGCACCCGTCGGTGCCCGGACGGTTCCGCTGACGCCGCAGCCCGGTGACAGCGACATCGCGCCTGGATTCGCTCCGATTCCCGGGCCGCTGATCGCGCCGCCGGCGCCGCCGGGACCTGGTCCCAACGCCGGTCCGGCCGGTACCGCGCCGTTGCCGGGTAACCCGCCGTTCCTCCCGCCAGGGTCGCAAGGATAGGGCCGCCACGATGTCGACTGTTTTCAGCATCCGGAACATCAAGAAGCCGAACCTGTCCAAGGGGACGGTCATCGGTGGTGCCATCGCGCTCGTGGCGATCGTGCTGCTCGGTTTCTTCGGTCTGCAGCTGTACCGCAAGATCACCACCACGACGATCACGGCGTACTTCCCCGAGGTCCTCGCGCTGTATCCGGGCGACAAGGTCCTGATCATGGGCGTCGAGGTCGGGGCCATCGACACCATCGAGGCGCACGGCGACCAGATGAAGGTCGTCATGCACTACTCGAATCACTTCAAGGTGCCGCAGAACGCGTCGGCGTCGGTGCTGAACCCCAGCCTCGTCGCATCGCGCGTGATCCAGCTGTCGCCGCCGTACACCGGCGGACCGACGATGGCCGAGGGCGCCGTGATCCCGAAGGAACGCACCCAGATCCCGATCGAGTACGACGAGCTGCGCAACCAGCTGACGCGCATCCTCGCCGAGCTGGGTCCGACCAAGGAGCAACCGAAGGGCCCGTTCGGCGACATCATCGAATCGTTCGCCGACGGCTTCGAGGGCAAGGGCGCTCAGTTCAACAAGACCCTGAAGGGTCTGTCGGATGCGGTGACCACCCTGAACACCGGCCGCGGTGACTTCTTCCAGGTGATCAAGAGCCTGGCGGTGTTCGTCGACGCGCTGCACAAGAGTGACCAGCAGTTCGTCTCGCTGAACAACGACCTGGCCTCGTTCACGAACAAGTTCACCAACACCGACCAGGAGCTGGCGTCGGCGCTCAAGGACCTCAACCAGGTCATGACGACGACCAGGAGCTTCCTGGACAAGAACGGCAGCGTGCTGGCCCACGACATCAACGATGTCTCGGAGGCGACGACGGCCATCCTGCAGCCGGAGCCGCGGGACGGTCTGGAACGGGCGTTGCACGCCTACCCGAACTTCCTGGCCAACCTCGAGAACATCTACTCGCCGGCCACCGGCGGTCTGATCGCCTCCGGTGTGCTGCCGGGCGTGACCAACTTCTCGAACCCGCTGCAGTTCATCTGCAGCTCGATCCAGGCCGGCAGCCGGTTGGGCTACCAGGACTCCGCCGAACTGTGCGCGCAGTACCTGGCGCCGGTCATGGACGCGATCAAGTTCAACTACCTGCCGTTCGGTATCAACATGGCGACCACCGCCATGACGCTGCCGAAGCTGGTCACCTACTCGGAGCCGCGCCTGCAGCCCCCGGGCGGGTACAAGGACACCACCGTGCCGGGCGTGTTCTCGCCCGATACCCCGTGGTCGCACGGCCAGCACGAGCCGGGCTGGATCACCGCGCCGGGCATGCAGGGACTCAAGGTCGGACAGTCGACGCAGGACCTGCTGACGCCGGAGTCGCTGGACGAGCTCATGGGTGGCCCGGACATCATTCCGCCGACCGGTGGCGTGAACATGTCGGGTCCGCCGAACGCCTACAACGAGAGCAGCCCGCTGCCCCCGCCGTGGTACCCGCAGCCGGGACCGGTCTCGCCGCCGCGACCGGGTAACGATCCGAGCCCGATGAGTGCCATGGCACCTGGGCCCGCACCAGGACCGGCTCCGGCGCCCGCGCCGGCCGGACCCGCACTTCCTGCCGAAGTTGGAGGCCAATGATGACCGGGTCCATGGGGCCGAAGTCACCCTCGGCATCGCCGCGCCGCAGCGGATGGGCGCGTAACGCCCGGCGGGCCGGCATGTTGTCGGCAGCGGCGCTGATCCTCAGCTCCTGCGGCTGGCGCGGTATCGCGAACGTGCCGCTGCCCGGTGGTCCGGGCACGGAGGCGGGCCACTCGACGATCTACATCCAGATGCCGGAAACGTTGGGCCTCAACGCCAACAGCCGGGTCCGGGTGGCCGACGTGTTCGTCGGCCGCGTGCGTGCGATCGAGCTGAAGAACTGGGTTCCCACGCTCACCGTGGATTTGAACCCCGGCATCAACCTGCCGCGCAACGTGCAGGCCAAGATCGGCCAGACCAGCTTGCTGGGTGCCCAGCACCTCGAGTTGGACCCGCCGGCCGACCCGTCGTCGCAGCCGCTGCGCAACGGCGACACCATCGAGCTGAAGAACTCGTCGGCGTACCCGACCATCGAGCGGACGCTGGCCGGTATCTCCGGAATCCTCAACGGCGGCGGTGTGCCGAACGTCGAGAAGATCCAGTCCGAGGTCTACAACATCCTCAACGGGCGCGCGGATCAGATCAAAGAGTTCCTGCACCGGCTGGACACCTTCACCGACGAGATCAATCAGCAGCGCGACGACATCACGCGGGCCATCCGCTCCAGCGACACGTTGCTGAAGGTGGTCGCGGATCGCAACGACACCCTGGACCGGGTGCTGACCGAGACGCCGCCGCTGATCGAGCACTTCAACAAGACCCAGGATCTGTTCTCGAACGCCCTGCTGGCGCTGGGCCGGTTGTCGAAGGCCTCGGACACCACGCTGTCGAAGAGCAACGCGAACCTCCACACCAACCTGGCGACGTTGCAGCGGGCGCTCAAGCAGATCGCCAAGACGTCACCGAACCTGGTGCCGGCCATGAAGCTGCTGTTCACGCTGCCCTTCCCGATCGACAACATCCCGAAGGTCATCCGCGGCGACTACATGAACATCTCGCTGCACCTCGACCTGACGCTGAGCGCCATCGACAACGGCATCCTGACCGGCACGGGACTCTCGGGCATGGCTCGGGCTCTGGAACAGTCGTGGGGCCGTGACCCGGCGACGATGATCCCGGATGTCCGGTTCACCCCGAACCCGGCCAATGCGCCTGGCGGTCCGCGAATTGAAAGGGGGGAGTGACCGATGCTCACCCGGTTTCTGAAGATTCAGCTGATCATCTTCAGCATCGTGACCGTCGCGGCGCTGGTCGGGCTGTCCCTGGTGTACCTGAAGTTGCCGACGTACCTCGGGGTGGGCATGTACCGCCTGTACGCCGAACTGCCCAACTCGGCCGGTCTGTACAAGACCGCCAACGTCACCTACCTCGGCAACACCGTCGGCAAGGTGCTGGCCGTCGAGCCGACCGCCAAGGGCGCCCGGGTGACCATGGACGTCGACAACGGGCTGAAGATCCCCGACAACGTCGTGGCGAACGTGCACTCGGTGTCGGCGGTCGGTGAGCAGTTCATCGACCTCGTACCGCCGGAGAACCCGTCCACGAAGTACCTCTCTTCGGGCCAGACGATCACGAAGGGGTCGGTGCCCAAGGAGGTCGGCCCGGCGCTCGACGCGACGCAGAACGCGCTCCAAGCTCTGCCGAAGGAGAAGATCGGGGCGCTGCTCGACTACACCGCCGAGGCGGTCGGCGGGCTCGGCCCGTCACTGCAGCACCTCGTCGACGGCACGCAGGCGCTGGCGGGGGACTTCAAGGACAACCTCGGTTCGGTCGACAACATCATCCAGAACTCGGCGCCGATCATCGACAGCCAGGTCAAGTCCGGTGACGCCATCTCGCGGTGGGCCCGGAACCTGAATGTGCTGGCCGGCCAGTCGGCCCAGCAGGACGCGGCGCTGCGGAGCGCCATCCAGCAGGGCGCGCCGACGGCTGATCAGCTCAACGCGGTGTTCGGCGAGGTCCGGGACGCGTTGCCGCAGTCGCTGGCCAACGTCGAGATCGTGCTCGACATGTTGAAGCGCTACAACAAGGGCCTCGAGCAGGTGCTGGTGGTGCTGCCGATGGCCGGCCCGATCGTCGACTCGCTGACCGCGGTCTACGAGAAGGAACTCCCGATCAACCTGGCACTGGGCATCAACCAGCCGCCGCCGTGCCTCACCGGCTTCCTGCCGGCGTCGCAGTGGCGGTCCCCGGCGGACACGTCGACCGCGCCGCTGGAGTCGGGCCTGTACTGCAAGATCCCGAAGGACGCCCAGAACACGGTCCGCGGTTCGCGCAACCTGCCCTGTGTGGATGCACCGGCGAAACGCGCGGCAAGCCCCATGGAGTGCCGCGACAACAAGCCGTACGAGCCGCTGGGCACCAACCCGTGGTACGGCACCCCGGACCAGATCGTGAACTGCCCGGCTCCCGCGGCGCGCTGTGATCAGCCGGTCGACCCGGGCAAGGTGATCCCGGCGCCGTCGATCAACAACGGGATGAACCCGCTGCCGGCCAACATGCTGCCGCCGCCGGAGCGGGCGTCGGCGCCGTCCAGTGACCCGATCAGCGCACCGGGGCAGGGCACGGTGGAGTGCAGCGGGCAGCAACCCAACAAGTGCCTCTACACTCCGGCAGCAGGACCAGAGGCCACCTACAACCCGCAAAGCGGTCAGGTGGTCGGACCGAATGGTGTGAAGTATTCGGTCAGTAACTCGAGCAACCCAGGAGACGACGGATGGAAGGAGATGCTGGCACCAGCCAGCTGAACCCCACCGATGAGCAGGACGTCACGTCCCAGGACGTGGTGACGACAGAGCCGTCTGCCGAGGAATCGATCGAGGCGCCGGGCGTAACCGGCGAATCAGAGCGCCCCGCCCGGATCGGGCGGGGCATCGCCCTGACGGTGTGTGTGGCGCTCGTGGTGCTGGCCGCCGCGGTCGGCGCGGGTGGCTGGTTCGCGCTCAAATCGCATCGGGAGAGCCAGGCACTCGCGGCGAACGAGACGGCCGCCATCGCGGCAGCCAAGGACTGCGTCACGGCCACCCAGGCACCCGACACGTCGGCCATGATCGCCGCGCAGACGAAGATCATCGAGTGCGCCACCGGCGCGTACCAGACGCAGGCGTCGTTCATGAGCGGCATCACGCTCGAGGCGTACAAGGCCGCCAACGTGCAGGTGCAGATCTCGCAGATGCGGGCGGCCGTCGAGAAACACAATGACGACGGTTCGATCGACGTCCTGGTGGCGGTGCGCGTGAAGATCAACAACAGCGCCGAGAAGGACAAGGAAGTCGGTTACCGGATGCGGGCGCAGATGGCACCGGTGGACGGCAAGTTCAAGGTGGCCAAGCTCGACCAGGTCACCTCGTGACGGTTGGTCAGGAGACGACGAGCGCCGAGTCAGTGAGCACGGGATCCGAGTTCGAAGCGGCACCGGTGCTGGCCTCGTGGCCGGCACGGGCCGGCGCCTTCGCACTGGACGTGCTGCTGGGCGTGGCGATCATCGCCGTCATGGCCCAGCTGGGCTACGCCGCCCGGGCCGACTGGACGCTGTGGGTGTACGCCGCCGTGGCGACACTGGCCGTGGCCGCGATCCTGGTGAACCGGTGGCTGCTGCCGTCGATCACCGGATGGAGCCTGGGCCGGTCGCTGTTCGCCATCCGGGTGGAGCGGGTGCCCGCCGGCGTTCCGGCCGGCATGGGCCGATTGGTCCTGCGTGACCTCGCGCATCTGTTGGACACCGTCGCGGTGCTGCTGGGCTGGCTGTGGCCGCTGTGGGATCCGCGGCACCGCACCTTCGCAGATCTGTTGCTGCACACCGAAGTTCGCGTCGTACCGGCTCCCGAGCGGGACCCGTCGCGGCGGGCCGGGCAGGTGCTGGCGGCCGGTGCCCTGGTCTGTATCGCGGCGGTGGGGCTGAGCTACGGCGTGCAGTTCCGGCACGACCGCGCGGTCGACGAGGCGCGGCAACAGATTTCCGAGCAGGGTCCCAAGATCGTCGAGCACGTCCTGAGCTACGGCATCGACACGTATCAGAACGACTTCAAGACCGCGCAGGCGTTGGTCACCGACGGCTACCGCGACCAGCTGATCAAGCAGCAGCAGGCGGTGAGCAAGAAGCCGACGACCAACCAGTACTACGCGGTGAGCAGCGCGATCCTCAGCGCGGGCACTGATCAGGCGACGATGCTGCTTGCGCTGCAGGGACAACGTGGCGTCGACGCCAACACGCTGCGCTTCATCACCGCCACCGTGCGGGTCGACTTCGTGAAGTCGTCTGACGGCAAGTGGCAGTTGTCGAATCTGACGGTGCTCAAGAGCCCGCGGGGAGGACGCTGATGAGCCCGCGTCGCAAGATCGATGCCGCCGAGCGCTTCGTCGCCGGTGACTACTTCAAAGCTATTGCGGCGGTGCCCCGGCGCGTCACGCTGATCGTGATCGCCTGCGTCACAACGGTTTTGGTGATGTCCGCCATCGCAGCCAGCACCTACCTGCTGGTCCAGCACGAGAAGGACGTGGCGAGTCAGGCCAAGTCCGCGGCGGTACTGGGCTACGTGAAAGAGTTCATGAGGGGCTTCACCGCGGTCGACCCGTTCCACGCCAATGCCTACGTCGAGAAGATCGCGGGCCAGTCCACCGGCGATTTCGCCAAACAGTTCAAGGACAAGCACGACCAGATCCTGATGCAGGTGGCGCGCGCGCAACCGGCGGAGGGGACCGTCGAAGACGCGGGCGTGCAACGGTGGAACGACGACGGCAGCGCGGACGTGCTGATCGCGATGAAGCTGACGACGACGACGCCGGACGGCAACGCGACCGTGGAAAGCGGCTCGCGTTGGGTGGTAACGGCTACGCAGGAAGGGCAGCAGTGGAAGATCAGCCGCATGAATCCGGTGATGTGACCCCCGGGGAGTCTGTGGCCGATGCTCCGGCCGACGCCCCGCAGGGCAAGGCCGCCCGGCGCAGGCACCGGCTGCCCCGGCAGAAGGCCGCCGACGCCGCGCCTGCTGCGGATGCCGCCGGCGCTGAGGACACCGCGCCGGCTGACGAGGCCGTTGACGACGCTGCTACCGCCCCGGCCGATGAGGCCGCAGCAGCCGATGAGCAGCCGGAAGAGGCTGCCGCGCAGGAAGATTCGGACGGCGACACGGTTGACGAGGTAGCCGCGGAAGAGGCGGCTCCGGTGACGCTGGTGCCGCATCGCCCCGCCGGACGCAAGCTGTTGATCGCCGGTGTCGTGGCGGCGGCGCTGTTCGTCGGTGCGTCGGCGTTCGCGGGTGCCGCGGCGCAGCCGTATCTGGCGGATCGCGCCCTGGTCCAGAACAAGTTCCAGGTCGCCAAGATCGCTGCCGCGGCGGTGACCACGCTGTGGTCGTACTCGCCCAACGACATGGACAAGTTGGCGGACCGGTCGCAGCAGTATCTGGCCGGTGGTTTCGCCGAGGAGTACCGCAAGTTCGTCGATTCGATCGTCGCCAGCAACAAGCAGGCTCAGGTCACCAACCAGACCAAGGTGATGGGCACAGCGGTGGAAAGTATCAGTGCAAATGAGGCCACCGCGATCGTCTACACCAACTCCGTCGCGACGAGTCCGTTGACCAAGGGCATCCCCTCGCTGCGGTACCTGTCGTACCGGCTGACCTTGAAGCGTTCCGGCGCTGATTGGAAGGTCAGTCAGATGAGCGCCCTGACCAAATTGGATCTGACTCCCCAGCTGTAACGGCAGCCCGCTTTGGGCGTGTTTGCCTGAATTGACGCGCGCTACCTGTCAGCACACTGTGAATCGCCTGTCGCGGGGCGGTTGCAAATGGCGGAGGGCGCGCGGCGTACAGGCCGGCTATGGCGTGAATCACGTCTGGACCTGCAGCGGTCGCACATCACAGTGACTGTCGGCGTCAATATTTGCCGGCGTCCGGCCCCGGGTGAGAACCGCCCCGCCTCTCGACCAGCAAACAATTTTCGCGACGCGAAAATTAGCTGACTTCGTGGCGTTCAACCGTTGGCGCGAGCTCCGTTCACCTGTTTGCCAAATCTGGGAAAGGGGCAGGTCAAAGTGCGTGTTGGAGCTGCGATGCATTAATGTTACCGTCCGGTTGATAACCGATTGTGGCGGCTGAGGGGACGGGGCAAATGGCTGTTACGCATCTCGCAGGGCGGGTTCAAGCAAAGCGGGCGGCATTGCTGGGGGTGACTGCTGCAACAGTTACCGCCATGACCGTGACGGCCTCGGTGCCGAACGCGCCGGCGCCGCGCGTGGTGCCGTCGTCGCACTCGGCCGTCAACCTGTCCGCATTCACCACGCCGTTCCCGAAACCGGGCGTGCTGCCCGACATCACCTTCGGCGTCGGCAACGCCGCCTACAACCTGGCCCAGGGCGGTGTCGAGGCGCTGCTTCCGCCGCTCGTCCAGGCGCTCAGCGGCATCGGCGGTCTCAGCGGGCTCAACCTCACCAACCTGATCAACCAGCTGCCGAAGAACCTGTTGAGCCAGATCCTCGATGCGCTGCCGATCAAGCTGACGCCGCTGCTGAACGCGGCGCTGGGCCCGCTCCTCACGGGTGCCCTGGTCCCGCTGCTGAAGGGGCTGGGCATCATGGACGCCCAGGGCAACGTGACGCTGAGCGGTCTGCTGGACATTCTGGGCATTCACCTTGACAACATCCTGGACCTGAGCGACCTGAACGTTCCCGGCGTCAACATCGTCACCGCCGGTCCGGTGTTCACGCTGCTGAAGATCGCGGGCCTGGACCTCGGCTGGACCCCGGGCACCGCCAACGCCATCGCCAACGCGATCAACAACACCGAGTACCTCGATGTCGGCGCCATGGGTCTGCTGGACACCGTGCTGAGCCGAGCTGGGCAACTTCCGGTGCTGGGGCCGCTGGTCACTGCCCTGCAGCTCGCGATCGACACCGTCGGCGGTGCCATCGGCCTGGACAAGCTGGACCTGATCGACGTGCGCGTACCGATCAGCGTCGGCTTCGGACTCGGGGCGTTCTCGATGGGACAGGCGTACTCGAAGGTGCTCGCGGACCTGGCGAACCAGCCGGGCGGTGCGAATCATGCGGGCCCGGTGCTCGGCAGCCTGACCGTCCTGCCCATGATCCTGCTGAACAACCTGGGCCGCGCCAACGGCGGCCTGCTGGCGCGCTTCTACCCGATCGGCGACCTCCTGGGCATCAACCTGATCACCCCGGACGTGCACGCCGCGAACAGCGGCGGCATCCCGCTGCTGAACACCGGACTGGGCATCGGCGGCGCCAACCTGCTGCCCATCAAGGTGGACGCCACCCTCGAATACCAGCCGTTCTCGGACCTGGCCGCCTGGCCCAACCCGTTCAGCCTGGCCAACAACCTGGTCGCCGGCACGCTGCCGACCTACCTGCTGCGCGGCATCTCGACCGCGACGCTGACGAGCCAGCTGACCACCCAGCTCGGCGCACTCACCGGTGGCCTGCTGACCGGAAACCCGTTGGCCGTCAACATCTATCTGACGATCCCGACCAACACGCTGCCGTTGATGGAACCGATGTACCTCACCGGCGACGTGCTGAACATGGTCAGCTTCGGCACGCTGGGCAGCCCCATCTACAAGTTGGCGAACGCCCTCGCGCCGGCCATGACGAGCCTGGTGAATCTGGGCTACACCGACGTGGTCCGCAACGCGGACGGCACCTACAGCCGTACGCTGAACGACCCCGGCACCCCGACGCCGTTCTTCTCGTTCCCGAATGTCAACTGGCAGAAGGTGCCGGCGGACATCATGAACTCGCTGGTGGCCGGATTCAAGAAGGAATTCTTCAGCGCCAACCCGACCGATGCGCCGGACAACGCTGTCGAAGCGCTGATCAAGCTGATCACCGGCGGCAAGCTTGGCGGCTTCAACCCGCTGGGTGGCCTGGCCGGCACGGTGCAGAACCTGCTCAAGAATGTGCTGGGCACGCTGGGCGGCCTCACACAGGGCGCGACGATCAACTCGCTGGCGGCCAAGGAGGGCGTCGTCAGCTCGGCGGCCGCGACGGACATCCCGTCGACCACGCCGAAGCTGGCGCCGCTGTCGGCCAACCTCACCGGCTTCACCGGCACGAGCAAGAAGGACGGCAAGCAGGCCACCGACCAGACGGCCGGCGAGAAGGACAAGACGGCCGAGGACAAGACCGGTACCACGCCGGCCGTCGAAGATCCCAAGACCGACCCGAAGGCCGAGCCCACGGCCGAGGACACCAAGACCGACCCGAAGACCGAGACCAAGACCGACCCGAAGTCCGACACCAAGACGGGCACCGAGGACTCCTCGGGCAAGCACGCCGCGCCCGAAGGCACCCCGTCCACGCCGGACAGCGGCCAGAAGCCCAAGCACGCCGCCGACGACGCGGACGGCACGTCGACCGTGAGCAAGGACAAGAAGGACAAGAAGGCCGACAAGCCCGCGAAGGCCGACAAGGACACCAAGGCCACCAAGGCCGGCACCGACAAGTCCGAGAAGGTCACCAAGGACGTCCCGAAGACCAAGAAGCAGAAGAAGGACGGCGCCGCGAAGTCCACCGCCGCGACCGGCGGGGGCTCAGCCGCCCACGCCGGCTGACACACGGCAACAGGAACGCCCGACGTGGATTCACGTCGGGCGTTCTTTTCGGTCGGGTCAGATGGGCTGGTCGCTCTCCGTCAGTGGTACGCGACGCGTCGTCGGGGCCGCGCTTCGCCACCAAACCGGTTGCTGCCCAATGACTTTCTGGGCACAGTGGTCGGTCTCGCGCAGGTCTGACGAGCAGCGTGCCGTCGCCGCACGCCGGCGCCGCCGGCCTGACGGCCGCCATCGTGCGTGCGTCTCTCAATTCCGCGCCGCTGTCGCGCAACCGGGCCGGTGTGACTGGCTCGCAGGTGAAGAACGCTGGCCAGTAGTCGGCGGGCGGCAACGACGATGCCGACGAGCAGCCGGCCCAACAGCCAGAGACACAGGCCGAGACAGACCCCGATGCCGAGCCCGAGGCAGAAGAGCCCGAGACCGATACGGAGGCCGATCTTCAGGCCGATCCGCAGGCACGCCGGGAAGCGTTCGATCTCGAGTCCGGTGACGGGAGGTCGGTGTCGGCGCGGGATGGCGAGAAGGGCGAGCCGCACCATGGCGCGGGCAGAAAACGGACGTCCCGGTCGGGCGGGTCCGAGGTCGAGAAGGAGCCGAAAAACGTTGGCGCCAAGGCTGATCCCGGTGCCGACAGCGGCACCGGTGGCGGAGCGGCCTGCCGCCTGACGCATCAGGCGAAGCCGAGCCAGCCGGGAAGGGCGCGTTCCCTGGAGTCGCACAGCACTGCCGGGGTGTCGCAGGAACCCCGCGGGGTACCGGAACCGGCCCAGCGGCCGCCGGTGTCGCGGCGCAGCACGATGGCGGACGAGCCGCCGCCGTCCAGCAGGATGGCGGTGTCGCTGCCGAGTCCCCGGAACAGGTCCTGAATCTGGTCGGGGGTGTGGCTGCCGCCCTGGAAGATGTACATCTCGTCGCGGCTTCGGACATACGCGAGCGCGGTGCGGGCGGCGCTGGGGCCGCCGTCGTTCAGCTGGCCGGTGTCGCCGGGCGCCAGCAGGCCGATGCCGCTGACGGCGACGAACCGGGCACCCTGGTTCACCAGGTTGTTGATCGGGCCCGTCGCAGCGTTGAAATCGCTTGTGCTGCTTGGGGTGATCATGTGGGGCGCGCCATCGGATGGGATGATCATGGTGCTCAGCGCCGTCCATACCTCGTTACCGCCGGACAGGCCCTGCTTGCCCGCGTAGGGGATGGTGCCGGTGACCGCGGCGTTGGCGCGGCCCTGGCCGCGGGTGTTGTCGACGTACGCGCCGAGCGGCGAGCTGCAGCCCGTCGACGTCCACGAGCCGCCCTGCTGGCCGCGGATGTCGAAGAAGTTGGCGTTCACCGCAATGGTGGGCCGGCCCAGTGCCTGCCAGGCCTCCAGTGGGGTGAAGACTTCGGAAGCCTGCAACAGACCTTCGGCGGTACGGGCCCGGGGATCGCGTTCGCAGCGGGATTGGATGCCACGGTGGGAGTCGACGAGCAGGCGGGGATTCATGCGCTGGGACGCTGCTTTGATGACGAGCAGGTGCCCGCCGTTGCCGGACTCGTACCAGTTGCCCGCGGCGTTGAGCATCGGCGCGGGGTGATCACCGCCGAAGTTGTAGACCAGGAAGCTGCCGCGGTAGTTGGTGATGGCGTTGACCAGTAGCGAGCGCCCGTCGGCGGCCTGGGCGGCCGGCACGCCAATGGTGCCGACCAGGCCGGCGCACAAGGCCAGAAGCGTTGTGCGCCTGACGATCTTTCGCGCGCGACGGATGGTGTCGCGTCGGGTAACCGGCCCGAGAAACGACATTGTGGCCCTTCCTCCGGTCCGATACAACGACCTTCAGCGTAGCCACAGCAAACACTCTGTCAACTTTGGTCACGTCCGCATCACGGCTCGGCGACGGATGAATCACCGTGGCGGACACGGTAATTGGCCCCGCCACCGACCGGAGTCGGGGCGGGGCCGTTGGTGCTGGGTTACGAGCCGAGCAGATCGGTGTGCATTTCCCACACCAGGATCTCGGCCGGTGTTGTGGCGGTGACGCGCTGCCCGCCCGACGCCGTCAGCCGGACGGCGTCACCTTCCTGCAGCGGCCCGGCACCCTCGAGCGCCACCTCGCCGCGGGCCACGAACAGGTGTAAGTACTTCGCCGACGGCAGTTGGACGCTGTCGCCGGGCTCCAGGCGGGCGCCGTGCAGTGCCGCGTTGCGCTGGCCGATGGTGATGGCGGTGTCATTGGAGTGGCCGGGCATGCCCGAGGCGATGGTGACCAGCTTGCCGCGCAGCAGTTCGTCGTCGATCTCGAGCTGCTGGTAGCCGGGCGTCTTGCCGGACTCGTCGGGCACGACCCACATCTGCACGAAATGCACCGGCTCGCTGTGTGATTCGGCCCCGGTCAGGCGCCAGGAGTCGTTCTTCTCCGAATGCAGGATGCCGCGTCCGGCCGACATCCGTTGCGCCAGTCCGGGATAGATGACGCCCGAGTTGCCGGTCGAGTCCTGGTGCACGAGCGACCCGCGCAGCACCCAGGTGACGATCTCCATGTCGCGGTGCGGATGCGTCTCGAATCCCGAACCCGGTGCGACGCGGTCGTCGTTGTTCACCAGCAGCAGGCCGTGGTGGGTGTTGGCCGGGTCGTAGTGACCGCCGAACGAGAACGAATGCTTGGAGTCCAGCCACGAGATGCGGGTGGCGTCGCGGTCGGCGGCGCGACGGATGTCGATGGTTTCGGTCATGGCGGCCCCTGTCGTTGTCGGTGAGCTTAGGTGTCCCTACTGGACGGCACAACATAAATGATGTGTCATATATTTCATGTGGCTGACCGACGACCAACAGGAACTCTGGCGCGCGTACCTGGCCATGAGCGGCCGCTTGCAGGCGGCACTCAACCGGCAGCTGCAGCGCGATCACGGCTTGTCGCTGGCGGACTACGACGTCCTGGTCGCACTCAGTGAGCTGCCCGACTGTCGGATGGGTGAACTCGGTGCCCATCTGGGGTGGGAGCAGAGTCGGGTGTCTCACCAGTTGGCGCGCATGCGGACGCGCGGTCTGATCGAGCGGTCCGGGGCCGCCGACGATCGGCGCGCCGCCGTCGTCACGGTCACCACGGGAGGGCGGGAGGCGCTCGAGGCCGCCGCCCCCGGGCATGCCGAGTTGGTGCGCGCGACGGTGTTCGAGGGCATGAGCCGGTCGCAGGCGGACGCGTTGCGGCGGTGGACCGCGACGGTGCTCGGGAGAGTGGACTGACGGAGCGGGGGAGCCGGAGCGAATTCGCGGCTACAGTAGGGACCGTCGGGTTTGCGGGGAGGATTCACGTGAAACATTCGGTCGCCACCGTTGCGACAGCGGGCGCGTTGATCGCCGGGCTGGCATGGCTGCCCGCCCCGCAAGCGCATGCCGAACGCTGTGTGCCGCTGGACGGCACCCCGATGGTGCTCAAGCGTGAGAAGAGCGTCGGCATCGGCAAGGACCTTCAGATCAACCGGACCTACACCTACGCCGATGGCATGGTCAATTGGACCATCGAGCAGTCCGGCGGCGTCAAATACAACACCGGCTTCGGTTTTGGCGCGCGGATCAACGCCGTCTACATCCCGGAACTGAATTCGAGCGGTTCGGTCCCCGGTGCGCCCGGTGAGTACGTGAACATCGACAGCTGGCATTTCCACGAGACCGTGCTGGTCTGCCCGCAGTAGTAGCCGTTCGCGGCGTCGCATCACACTTTCACGAACAGTTGGCCGAGTTTGGCGCCGAGCCAGGGCTTGCGGCCTGCCGACAGGATCTTGCCCTGCAGAATCGACGCCCACTGGCTGGTCCGGCCATAGCCCACCAACAGGTACGCGACGGGGTCGGCTGAAATCCAGCAGTCGACGGCCCCGCCGGCCGGGCCCACGGCGGCGGATCCGTCCTCGATCGTGACGCGATAGCGGGGACCATCCCGGAATCGCAGCTCATAAGCCAGGTGCAGTCCGGCGGCCTTCTGCCGGTCGACATAGTCGGGAATCATCGCCATTACACCGGCTATAACGTGCAACGCCTCGGCTCTCGAGATCGTCCAGTCGCCCCCGACAGCGCGGGCCATATCGAGGCCGTGGAGCAGCTGCTCGCCCAGCATGGCACTGGCCATGACCGGAACGGTCATGGCCAAACCGTTGAAGGCCGGTATCGGTTCGTCAGTTGGCCGCCGGTCGGATACCGCGATGAAGTTCTCCGCTGCGCTGATCAGCAGGTCGGCGAGCCGGCGCGGATCCCGTTCCGTGAACTCCTCGAGCATGCGAGCGTTTGCGATCACCCCTCGCTCGGTTGGCGTAGCACGCGGCGGCGCGAGCGCGAGGTACTCCTGAATGTCCGTCTCCCCTGTGACAAGCCCCGCGTAGTGCTGCAAGCCGGTGACCAGATGAGCAGCGGTCTCCGCCACGGTCCAGGAGAGATTCGGGACCGGAGCGGCGGGATCGCTCACGCTGCGTACGAGTGCGGATGTCCGGGACGCTGCGGCCCGCAAGGCCTCCCGGGTCCCTGCCAGATCGATGCCGGACACGCACAGATCCTCGCACCGGGCGGACCGACGACGAGGTGTTTCAGCCGACCTCCGATTCGGCCGATTCGCCGGGTTCGATCGGCATGATGTCGACGCCGGATGAGCTTTGCGAGGTCCGTCCCGGTGAGCGGACGGCCTCGCATACGCTGTCGGCGTGGATATCAATGGAGCTAGCGCGGTCGTCACCGGCGGCGCGTCAGGAATCGGTGCGGCTGTTGCCCGTCAGTTGGCCGCCAAGGGTGCCCGGGTCGTCATTGCCGACCTCCAGGCCGAGAAGGGCGAGGCCCTCGCCAAGGAGATCGGCGGCGTTTTCGTCACCGTCGACGTCACCAACACCGAGCAGATCATCGACGCGGTCAAGACCGCCGCTGACCTCGGCCCGCTGCGTGCGCTCGTGAACTCGGCCGGTGTCGGCTGGGCCCAGCGCACCATCGGCAAGGACGGCGAGTTCGAGTCGGCGCACAACCTGGACCTGTACAAGAAGGTCCTCGACATCAACCTGGTCGGCACCTTCGACTGCATCCGCATCGCCGCCACCCAGATGAGCAAGAACGACCTCGCCGAGTCCGGTGAGCGTGGCGCCATCGTCAACATGACCAGCGTCGCGGCGTTCGACGGCCAGATCGGCCAGGCCGCGTACTCGTCGTCCAAGGGCGGCGTCGTCGGCCTGACCCTGCCGGTCGCGCGCGACCTGTCGGCAGTCGGCATCCGCGTGAACACCGTGGCCCCCGGCCTGATCGACACCCCGATCTACGGAGAGGGCGAAGCCTCGGAGGCCTTCAAGGCCAAGCTCGGCGAGTCGGTGCTGTTCCCGCACCGCCTGGGCAAGCCCGAGGAGCTGGCCTCCATGGTCATCGAGCTGATCACCAACTCGTACATGAACGCCGAGGTCGTCCGCGTCGACGGCGGCATCCGGATGCCTCCGAAGTAGTTCTTTCGCGAACAGACACGAAACTGCCCCTCGTCTTCGGATGAGGGGCAGTTTTGTTGCGGGGTCGCCCCGCGGGACTGCGCGCGCCGACCCCGCACCGAATGTGCGCAGAGATTGCGGATCCAGCCGTCTTGGCGATCTGGCTGCACATTCGCCGCCGAATTCCTGTGAATCGCTCGGTACGCTCGGATGGCATGACGCGCACGCGGTTCCGGCCGGTCGTATTTCTCGCTCTGTTGATCGCATCGTTGTGGTTGGTGGCCGGGTGCAGCGGCGGCAACTCGACGCGGCATTCCGAGTCGGCCCCGGCGGCACCGGCGCCGCTCAAGAGTGGCGCGGATTTCAAAGGCGGTGCCCCCGAGGCGCCGGCGCCGCCCGTCGAACAACCGCGGGACATCGTCAAGACCGCGTCGCTGATCCTCGTCACCGCGGACCCGACGGCGGCCGCGGACAAGGCGACCACGATCGTCGACAAAGCGGGCGGCCGCGTCGACGAGCGCTCGGACGACGCGGGGTCGACGTCCGGCCGCGCGAGCGTCCACCTGGTGCTGAGAGTGCCGGCCAACGGGCTCGACCCTGCCCTGGCGGCGCTCAAGGGGCTCGGCACCGTCCAGACGCTCGAGGTCAAGACCGACGACGTCACCGCACGTCGTGTCGACCTCGATGCCCGGATCACCGCGCTGAAGACGTCGGTGGATCGGTTGCTCGGGATCATGCGTGACTCGAAGGACCCCGATGCGTTGATCAAGGCCGAGGAGGCGTTGTCGTCGCGGCAGGCCGAGCTACAGAGCCTGCAGGCGCAGCGCGACACCCTCCGCGACCAGATCACCTACAGCTCGGTCGACGTCCAGATCACCGCCGAGCGTCGCGGCGGCCCAGCCCCGGAGCGCTATCACGGCTTCTTCGGGCAGATCGAACATGGCTGGGACACGTTGTGGGCCTTCGGTTCTCACCTCGTACTGGCGTTCGGATTCCTGCTGCCGTGGCTGATTCCACTGGCGGTCCTCGGCGGGGCGCTTTACGTCTTCGTCAAGTGGTCGGGCTCGCGTCACAAGAGCGCACCAGCCGAGCCTGTGGCGCCCGCCTCCAAAACGGAGGAGTAGCTTCCGCACGTCGTGCGAAAGCCCCCGATCTCGAAAGGAATTGGGGGCGTTCGCGGGTGCGATCTCTACTTGGCTGCCCCCGAACTGGCCTTCTGGCCCGTGTTCGCGCCACTGCTGTCTGAGTCGGGCTTTGTCGGCTTGGTCGATGCATCCGTCTTGGCGGGCTTGCGGGGCTTCGTGAAAGTCTTCTTCAGATCCTCGCCGAACTTGTTGGTGGCAGATGTGATCTGCTTACCGGCAGTCGAGATCGCCTTCGCCGCAGCTTTTTCGACGTCCTTGACTGCTTGGGTCGGTGTGGGGCCGGCGACGGTCTTGGCGACTGGAACCGCAGCTTCCTGGCTGGTTGTTGTCGATGCGGCTGCGGTCGTGTCAATTGTTGTTGGCGTCGATTCGCTCTTCGTCGAATTCGCCGGCGCGGGAGCTGAACCGGGCTTCGTCGGGACCGCCGTCCCTGACGATGCGGTTGCAGGATTGGTGGACGGAGTGATCGCCGATGCGGCAGTCGAGTCTGAAATTGCCGAGTCAACATCTGATCGAGGTGCCACGGCTGCAGTTGATTTGGGCTTGAGAGCCTGTGCGACCCTTTCGCGCGTATATCTGATCAGTTGATTGATCACGCCGTCCTCGCCCAGGACCCCAGCGGTGTCGAAATAGGAATAGCCGTTCAGGACTGCGCCGGTTATCACTGCCGGTGCATTGATGAGAAAGCTCGCCGCGGTGACGAGATCGCGCGCCTTGAGCGCGTCGCCGAACCCTTGCAGGGTGTCACCAACTGCCATCTGGAATGTCTTGATGGCGGTGAAAGAGTACTGGAACGGCCCGATGGCGAGAGCGTACGGCAGTTCGGTGGCGATGGTGTACACGTCCTTTGCCACGCTCTGCCAGATGGCGAGCGTGCCCAGCAACGGCAGCCCTACTTTGAACTTGAACCCATTGACGATCCCGTTGTACAAGCTGTCGGTTGCTCCTCGAAGGTCGCCTGCGCGGGCTTGATCGGCCGCAACATGCGCGTAGTGGGCGATACCATCCGGGCTCCAGGGGCTGAGCCATCCCTGAAGCCCTGTCGCGACGGTCTGAAGAATTGTGCCCAACGTGTTGGCGTCCGTCATACGGTTTGCGATGAGTTGCTGGAGGACCGGCGCAGGGTGTGCCGCGAGGTAATGACCGATGTCCAGCAGATTGCCCACAGTCGCCTGCCCAACCGACGCCCAGGTCTCCAGCGGGTTGGTGAATGCCGTGAGTTCGACCGTTGCGGCAGAGCGCAGGGCCGGAACATGAACGGCCGCTGGGGAAGCCGTGACGGGGGTGAGGGCAATGACGCCGGCGCCGACGAGCGCGACGCCGGCGTTCATATACGGGCGTAGAGCGAGACTCAACTCGGTTTCCTTTGGTTCAGTCGAGGAGGTCAGCTGTCACTGACCGGCCCAAAAAGTACGGACTGAACGGCAGATGTGCATTCACATTCTGTAGGGCTTTTCAAATATTCAAACCAGGCGAAGTTACTAGAAGGTAGGTTTGCAAAACCAGCCACGGTTCATCTCGGAAGGCCTAGCATTCCGCCGACCGTGTGATCGAAAATGATGTGCCAGTGGGGTTTCCGATGGGGATGAAGCCGTGGGACGGCGACCGCCCGCTTACGCCGCGAATAGTGTTGGAGCGCGAGGATGTTGCGGCGCGCGGGTTGTCGTTCGCCTTCTCCACGGAGCGCATCTCGGCGCCAACGGATTGGTGCAGCTTCAGTGACACGCATCATCTGGTGTACGTATATCGCGGTGGCGCCATGCATTCCATCCAGACCGCGCTGGACTGGGGACCATCGGGCCAGGTGCCGCCGACGGCGGGAGACGTCTGGTGGAAGCCGGCGGGCGTTCAATGTGCGGCGCTGGTCCAAGGCGATGTCGCCGGCATTTGTGAGATTGCCGTCCCGCGCGGGGTGATCGACGACACGGCACTGTTGCCCCGAATCAAGTACCGGGACAGGCTCATTCACCATTTGGTCGAGGAAATTTACAGCGTTGCCGACCGTGACGACGCCATGGCGCGATTACTCACCCACTCGTTGGCTGAAACCACCCGCCTGCTGATCTGCGAGAAGTACACCGCGACGGCACCGAGGAAACCAGGGCATCGGCACCTCGACGCCCAGACTCGTTCCAGGCTCGTCGACTTCCTCAGCGACGGAATGGATTCCGAGATTCATCTGGATGCACTGGCGCAGTTGGCGGGAATGCCGGTGCACGCTTTCATCGGCGCGTTCCGCCGGGCCTTTCACACCACGCCGTACCAGTTCCTCCTGGACTTGAGGATCGACCGTGGCAAGATGCTGTTGATGTCCAGCGCGACGAGTATCGCCGAAATTGCATCATCAGTTGGCTTTTCGACGCCGAACCACTTCGCCACCGCGTTCCGGAAGCGCGTCGGCGTATCGCCCAGTGCGTATCGGAACGCCCGGTGATCGTGGCCAGGACACAAAACTGCCCCTTCTCCGCGGAAAAGGGGCAGCTTCGGCTGTTCGCGAAAGAACAGTTACCAGTCGGACTCGTCGAAGGTGACGACGCCACGAATGTTGTTGCCGTCCAACATGTCCTGGTAGCCCTGGTTGATGTCCTCGAGCTTGTAGGTCCGCGTGATCATGTCGTCGATGTTCAGCAGGCCGGACTTGTACAGCGCGGCCAGGCGCGGGGTCTCGATGTGCGAGCTGCCGCCACCGAAGATGTTGCCCTTCAACGTCTTCTGCAACATCGTGAACAGGAACAGGTTCAGCTTCACGTCGGCGTCCATCATCGAGCCCATGCCGGTCACGACGCAGGTGCCGGTCTTGGCCGTCAGGATCATGGCCTCTTCGATGTACTCGCCCTTCATCTCACCGACGGCGATGATGACCTTGTCGGCCATCAGGCCCCAGGTCAGGTCGATCATTGGCGCGATGGCTTCGGCCATCGAGGCGTAGACGTGCGTCGCGCCGAACTTCATCGCCTGCTCGCGCTTCCACGGGTTCGGGTCGATCGCGATGACGTGCTTGGCGCCCGAGATCACCGCGCCCTGCAGCGCGCTCATGCCGATGCCGCCGACGCCGACGATGGCGACCGTCTCACCGGGCTGGACCTGCGCGACGTTGGTGGCCGAGCCGAAGCCGGTCGGCACGGCGCAGCCCATGATGGCGGCCGACTCGAACGGGATGTCCTTGTCGATCTTGACGACGGAGTCCTTGTGGACCGTCATGTACGGCGCGAAGGTGCCCAGCAGGTTCATCGCCGCGACCTCTTTGCCGCCGGCGGTGTGAATGCGGTTGGTGCCGTCGGCGATCGACTTGCCACCCAGCAGGACGGCGCCGCGGTCGCACAGCGAGCGGAAGCCCTTCATGCACGGCGGGCAGGAGCCACAGGCCGGGATGAACGCGAGGATGACGTGGTCGCCCTCTTCGATGCCGGTGACGTTCTTGCCGACCTTGGTGACGACGCCCGCGCCCTCGTGCCCACCCAGACACGGCAGCGGCATCGGGGTCGCGCCGGTGGTCAGGTGGTAGTCGGAGTGGCACATGCCGGCGGCATGCATCTGGATCTGTACTTCGTCGGCGACGGGGTCACCGAGGTCGATCTCCTCGACCTGGAAGGGGGAGTTCACTTCCCACAGCAGAGCACCTTTGGTCTTCATGACGAAGATCATAGCCACAAAGTGAGAACACGTTCCAGAAAGATGCTATGGCAGGCCGTCTACCTGCATCAATATGGCGTCAGAACATGTTGTTGAGAATTATCAAAAACTAGCAGCAGTAGTGCGCAGGGTGCCGCAAACGGGCGCGTCGAGGCCGGCCGGGTTCGCGGCTGGAACGGTGGCGGAGGGCTCAGAGGTGGGCCGGCAGGTCGAACTTCTCGAACAGCGTCGGGTCCATGAACGCGACGACGTGCGAGATGCCGTCGGGCTTGATGTCCAGCACGTGCAGCTGGAACGCCTCGTGCCGGCCCGTCTCGGCATTGCGCATGTACATGCCCGCGGCGGACTGCCCGTTGGCGGTGGTGGCGACGAACCGCATGTCGCCCGGGTGCTCGGCGGGGCACTTGAAACGGGACAGTTCGACGATGTCCCGCGGGCCCGAGTACCAGGTGTCGAACGGGGGCATCTCCCACACCGAGTCGGCGGTGAACAGCTTCACGAGCGCGTCCATGTCGTAGGACTCGAAGGCGTTGACGTACTTGGCCAGCAGGTCCTTGGCTTCGTCGGACTCCGGGGCGACGAGGGCGTCGTCCTGGCTGGGGCCGACGGCATCGAGCTGGGCACGGGCCCGTTGCAACAGGCTGTTGACGGCGGCGGTGGAAGTGCCGACGGCCTCGCCGACCTCGGCGGCCTTCCACTGCAGCACGTCGCGCAGCACCAGCACCGCGCGCTGGCGGGGCGAAAGATGTTGCAGCGCAGCGATGAACGCCAGCCGCACCGACTCACGGGAGCCGACGATGGTCTGCGGATCACCCGGTGCGTCGTGCACGTCGGGCAGCGGCTCGAGCCAGGCGGTGTCGGTGCGCTCGGTGATCTCGGCCTGCGGGTCGGCCGCCGGCTGGCCCAGCCCCGACGGCAACGGCCGGCGCTGACGGCCTTCCAGTGAGGTCAGGCAGGTGTTGGTGGCGATGCGGTACAGCCAGGTCCGCACCGACGACTTGCCCTCGAAGTTGTCGTAGGCCTTCCAGGCGCGCAGGTAGGTCTCCTGCACCAGGTCCTCCGCGTCGTGCAGAGAACCGGTCATGCGGTAACAGTGGGCCAGCAGCTCACGCCGGTGCCGTTGGGCGTCGGCCAGGAACGCGTCCCTGGACTGTGCCGGTGTGGCTGCCGCGTCTTCTCTGAGGACACTCACGTGACCCAGGGTACGCAGGGGGTGTGACATCCGGCGGGCGTCACGGCGGCGACGGACGCGCTGGGGCCGGACCCCAGATATTGTCTCTCCATGGCCACGACCCGCAGCGAACGCAGCTTCGACGGCATCGGCGGCACCAAGATCGTCTACGACGTCTGGGTGCCCGATACCGACCCGACGGGCGTGGTGATCCTGTCGCACGGTTTCGGCGAGCATGCCCGTCGTTATGACCATGTCGCGCAACGGTTCGGTGAGGCCGGGCTGATCACCTTCGCGCTCGATCACCGGGGCCATGGCCGCTCGGGTGGCAAACGCGTGTTCGTCCGGGACATCTCCGAGTACACCGGGGACTTCCACCACCTGGTCGGCATTGCGACCGCCGAATACCCCGAGCTGAAGCGGGTCGTGCTCGGCCACAGCATGGGCGGCGGCATCGTGTTCGCGTACGGCGTCGAGCACCCTGACGACTATCACCTCATGGTGCTGTCCGGTCCTGCGGTCGACGCCCGGTCCCAGGTCGGCCTGCCGTTGGCGCTGGCGGCGAAGCTGCTGGGCTCCATCCTTCCCGGGCTGCCCGCGCAGAGCCTGCCGTTCGACGCGGTGTCGCGTGATCCCGAGGTGGTCGCGGCCTACAACGCCGACCCGCTCGTGTATCACGGCAAGGTGCCCGCCGGGGTGGGCAAGGTGCTGATCGGGGTCGGCGAGACCATGCCGCAGCGCGCCGCCGCCCTCACCGCGCCGCTGCTGGTGGTGCACGGCGAGGACGACAAGCTGGTCCCGGTGGCCGGCAGCCGCAAGCTGGTGGAGTGCGTCGGCTCGTCCGACGTGGCGCTGAAGGTCTACCCGAAGCTGTACCACGAGGTGTTCAACGAGCCCGAGAAGGCAGTGGTGCTCGACGACGTCGTGAGCTGGATCGAAGTGCGGCTGTGACTGGGGTGCTCGCGTGAAATGGGCTGTGCGCCTGTTGGTTTGGCTGGCGGTGCTGGCGGTGGCGGCGTGCGGTTCGGACAAGCCGGGCGGTGGCAGCGACTGGGTCGATGAGGACGTCAGCTTCGTCGCCGACGGCCTGACCATTCACGGCAGCTACCGCCATGTGCCCGGAGCCGCCGCGGCGCCGTCGGTGTTGCTGATCTCCGAGAGCGGCCAAACCGACCGCAACGGTGACAACGCCGTCGCCGGCAAGGTCGGCAACATGCGCCAGCTCGCCGAGTACCTGTCCGACAAGAAGGTCGACAGCCTGCGGTACGACAAGGTCGGCACCGGCAAGACCGGGCTCGGGCCGCACGCCCAGAACCTGCGTGACGTGGGCAGCGCGGTGTATACCGCCGGCGCCAAGGCGGCCGTGAAGTTCCTGGCTGCGCAGAAGGGCACCGACACCGCGCGCATCTCGGTCTACGGGTTGGGCGAGGGCACCGTCCACGCGCTGGCGCTCGCCACCGACACCGGCCCGGATGCCCCGAAGATCCATTCGCTCGCGCTGCTGCAGCCGCTGGCCGGCCGGTATCTCGATGTCATCACCAACCGCGTGCGGGCCTCGGTCGACGCCGACGTGAAAGCCGGCGCCAAGACCCGGCAACAGGCCGACCAGGTGCTGGCGGACTGGTCAGCGGCCGTCGCGTCGACGCGCGCCACCGGCACCCCGCCGGCCAAGCTGCCCGAAGGCCTGAGCGCGATCCTCAACCCCGCCAACGCCAAGGCGGTGCTGGAGGCGGACGCCATCGACCCGCTGGCGCTGGCCGCGAAGCTGCCGAACGGCATGCCGGTGCTGCTGACCTGCTCGGATTCGGACGTCCAGGCCTTCTGCGAGGCGGAGCAGCCGCTGATCGCCGCGCTGGCGCACACCGCGCTCACCGTGGTTCCGCTCAAGGGTGTCAGCCACGTGCTGCGCGACGATCCGACCGACAACGTCGCCAACTACGCCAACAAGGCGCCGCTGTCCCCGCAGCTGACGGGCGCGCTGGACGGATTTGTCGGAAGGTAGTCGTACACTGCCGCCATGGGGGATAGATCAAGCGCAATGTATCTGAAAGTTCTTGTCGGACAAGGTGGTTGGCGCCATGAGTGACGACAGGATGTTGGCTCGGATCGCGGCCTTGCTGCGGCAGGCCGAGAACACTGACAACCCGCACGAGGCCGAGGCGTTCATGGCGGCAGCGCAGCGGCTGGCCACCACGACGTCTATCGATCTGGCGGTGGCGCGGGCGCATTCGGCGACCCGGACCGCGGCCCAGGAGCCGGTGCAGCGCACGGTGACCATCGGGGAGGCGGGCACCCGGGGTCTGCGCACGTTCGTGCAGTTGTTCGTGCTGATCGCGCGGGCCAACGACGTGAAATGCGATATCGCGTCCAACTCGACGTTCGTCTACGCCTACGGGTTCGCCGAGGACATCGACGCCACCCACGCCCTGTACGCCAGCGTGGTGGTGCAGATGGTCAAGTCGTCGGATGCCTACATCTCCACGGGCGCGCACCGGCCGACGCCGACCATCACCGCCCGGCTCAACTTCCAGCTGGCGTTCGGCGCGCGCGTCGGGCAGCGGCTCGTCGACGCGCGCGAGGAGGCCCGGCAGGCGGCGACGGCCGAGCGCGCCGATCAGCCGGGGACCGCGCTTGCGTTGCGCAACAAGGACCTTGAGCTGGTGTCGTTCTACAAGAAGACGTCGCAGGCGCGGGGGAGCTGGCGGGCGACGAGTGCTTCGGCCGGCTACTCGTCGGCGGCGCGGCGGGCCGGCGACCGGGCCGGGCGCCGCGCGCGGCTCGGGCCGAGTCCTGAATTGTCCGGTGCGCGTACGGCTCTGGAGCGATGACCCGGGACGTTCAACGGTCCGCGGTGTACGCCGCTGAGCAGTTCGTGCGCACGTTGTTCGACCGCGCCGGGGAGCGCGGCAATCGGTCGGTCGAGTTCTTCGGGGCACAGTTGACGTTGCCGCCCGAGGCTCGCTTCGGGTCCGTCGACGCGGTGCGGCGCTATGTCGACCAGGTGTTGACGATGCCGGCGGTGGCGGCGCGGTGGCCCGACGCGGGTGCGGTGGCGGTACGGGCACGGCGGGGTGTGACGGCCGCCCACTACGAGGCGGGTGAGGGCGGCGCGGTCATCGCGGTACCTGAACGCCAATCAACCTGGGCGCTGAGGGAATTGGTGGTTCTGCACGAGCTGGCCCACCACCTGTCGGCCGCGGTGCCGCCGCACGGTCCGGCGTTCACCGCGGCGTTCTGCGAATTGGCGGAGCTGGTGATGGGCCCGGAGGTCGGGCACGTGCTGCGGGTGGTCTACGCGAAAGAGGGTGTCCGCTGACCCGTTTCCCGCGAGCGTGCGTGTTTGTACATGTACACGCCGCGTTCGGCGTGTACTCCGCGCACGCTCGCGGCCGGCGAGCGTCCCTCTGGTGATCGTCTAGTGCGGTGGCCCCAGATACGGGAAGACGTCCAAGGTGTCGGCGTGTGGGCTCAGACCTGACGGTGGGCAGTCGCCCTTGGTCAAAGACGCCAGTCGGTAGTCGATCACGTCGTCGGTGAACGTCCGCCCGTTCGGGTACTTGGCCGGTAGCGACGGGTTGAACGTCAGCATGTCGGGCAGGATGCCCTCGGCATCGACGGCGGCGACAGCCTCCTCGTCCGTGTAGCCGCCGGTGTGCCCCAGGAGGTGGACGAACATCGGCATCCACCGGTCCCGGTCGCGCTCCGGCTCGCTGGCGTTGTACTCCTCTTTGGTGTCGTCGGTGTTGAAGAAGCTGCTTACCGACGGATGCCCGGCCCGGTCGACATGCAACAGCGTGCCGTCGCGCCGGACGCTGCAGCGGCCCCAGATCCGGAAGTCGGGCGCGGTGCCCAGCAGTTGTGTGGTCGGCAGTTCCAGGACCATCGAGCACACGTTGGCCTTCGTATTGGAATCGACTCCGGTCCACGGGAACTCGCCGCTGAGGTGCAGGGCGGTGAAGTTGCGCCCGCCTCTGATGTCGAACAGGTTCTTGATGCCGTCGAAATCGAAGAAGAAGGCATCACTGCGGGCGCCGGCGAAGAATGTGTAGTCGCCGGACTGGGCGATCACGGGCTCCTTGCCGAACGATACCTCGACGCCCTCGAAGATCTTGGCGCCCATCGCCTCCGGTGATCTGGCGGCCTCGCCGGTTGCCAGGTACACGTCGACGGTCTGCCGGCCCGAATCCGGCTCGGAGAACACGTAACTGAACGCGATGTCGTTGCGCAGATCGCCGTCGTTGTCGATGGCCAACCGGTAGATGGCATCGGGGTGCAGGGCGTCGGCGTTGGGGTTGGCATTGAGGATGAGCACCGTCCGGGCCGGGTCGGCCGGCGATTGGAATGCGTACAGGTCGCAGAGGTCCAGGCGCTGGTCGCCCAGGGGTGGGCCGAGGCTGAGCCCCGTGAAGTGATTCGACATGAACGTCATCTAAGTGGTCGGCGGTTCGTGCCGAACCAGAATCGGTCAATCTCGGACCTGTGGCGCCCGCGCTAGCCTGGGGCCATGACGCAACCCGAGCCGCAGGCTGTCGACGAGATGTTCAACCGGGTGCTGCACACCGAGGACGAGGCGCTGGCCGCGGCGCGCCAGTCCGCCGTGACGGCGGGCATGCCGGCCATCGAGGTCTCGGCGCAGCACGGAAAGTTGTTGTCGCTGTTGGCGACCATCAGCGGCGCCACCCGGGTGCTGGAGATCGGCACCCTTGCGGGCTACAGCACCATCAACCTCGCCCGCGGCGTCGGCGCCGAGGGCCGCGTCACGACGCTGGAGTACTCCCCGGAACACGCCGCGGTCGCACAGACCAACTTCGAGCGGGCCGGCGTCGCGGACCGCGTCGAGGTGCTCGTCGGCGCAGCGCTCGACACGCTGCCGCAGCTGGCGGAGCGCGGCGCGCAGTTCGACTTCTTCTTCATCGACGCGGACAAGGAGAACAACAGCGCCTACGTCGACTGGGCGGTGCGACTGGCGGCGCCGGGCGCGGTGATCGTCGTCGACAACGTCACCCGCATGGGCCGCGTGCTCGAACCGGCGGCCGATGACCTGCAGGCGCACGGGGTACGCAACATGCTCGAGCTGGTGGGCAACCACCCGCGCCTGGAAGCCGCCGCCATCCAGACCGTCGGCGCCAAGGGCTGGGACGGTTTCGCCGTGGCACGGGTCGGGGCGTAGTGCTCAGGGTCGCCGCCGCGGGACTGGGGTTGGCCGTCGGCCTGGCGCCGACGGCCTCGGCGGACCCGGTGCCGCTTCCGGAGGCGCCGCTGTCGCCGGGAACGACGTTCGTCGACGATCCGGCGATCGTCGACCCCCATCCGCTGGCCGCGGAGTCATGGAGCCGGATGGACCCCGAACCTGCTGTGGCGCTGAATGTTTCGGTCGGATCGCCCGACTGCTACGGAGTGCACGCCACCGCGACGGAGACCGACCAGACCGTGGTGGTCACTCTGACGTCGGGCCGGCGGTCGGATCGCGAGCGGATGGTCTGCACCATGATGATCATGCCCGGCCAGATCATCGTGCCGCTGGCCAGTCCCGTCGGCGCTCGGGCGGTGCTGACGGCCGAGTAGGCCCGCAACTCAAATTTGACGCAGCCGCTGATTTCCGGTGTTACGTTTCGGTGGGGCGTCGAGGCGTGAGGAGTTGCGGTGACAGCTTTGGCCGAAGTCCGACATTTCCGCCGCGGTGACGCGGGCTATGAAGAGGCGCGCTGCGCGACCGTGTGGAATGCGCGTGTGCCGCAGCGTTTTCCGGACGTCATCGTGCAGGCGTCGTGTACTGCAGATGTGGTGGTGGCGGTCCGCTACGCCCGTGCGACCAGATTGGCGGTCGGCATCCGCTCCGGCGGGCACAGTTGGTCGGCCAATCACCTGCGCGACGGCGGCCTACTGCTCGACGTGAGCCGGCTCGACACGTGCCGGGTGGATCGCGACGCGATGACCGCCGTGGTCGGGCCCGGTAAGGGCGGCAGCGTGCTGACCGGCGAGCTGGAGCAGCAGGGCCTGTTCTTCCCGTCAGGTCATTGCCGGGGCGTGCGGCTCGGCGGCTACCTGCTGCAGGGTGGCTACGGGTGGAACAGCCGCGTGCTGGGGCCGGCGTGCGAAAGCGTGCTGGCGCTCGATGTGGTAACCGCCGACGGTGAGCAGATTCGGTGTGACGCCGAGCATCACCCCGACTTGTATTGGGCGGCAAGGGGATCCGGTCCGGGATTCTTCGGCGTCGTGACGGCGTTCCACCTGCGCCTCTATCCGAAGCCGCCGGTGTGCGGCAGCAGCCTGTACGTCTACCCTTTCGAAGCCGCCGACGACATCTATACGTGGGCCCGCGCGATCAGTGCCGACGTGGACCGCCGGGTGGAGCTGCAGATCGTCGCTTCCCGCGCCATGCCGAGCTCGGGGCTCGATACGCCGGGCATCGTGCTGGCTTCTCCGGTGTTCGCCGACAGCGACGATGACGCGAAAGCTGCAGTGGCACTGCTGGATACGTGCCCCGCACGTCCCCACGCCCTGATGGCCGTGCCGTTCGCGCCGACGAACCTGCCCACCTGGTACGACGCGGTGATGAGCAACTACCTGAACGATCACCGGTACGCCGCGGACAACATGTGGACGTCGGCGTCGACGGCCGAGCTGCTGCCGGGCGTGCGCAACATCCTCGAGACCATGCCGCCGCATCCGTCGCATTTCCTGTGGCTGAACTGGGGGCCGTCGCCCGCCCGTCAGGACATGGCCTACAGCCTGGAAGACGAGGTGTACCTGGCGCTCTACGCCGGCTGGCAGGACGCAGCCGATGACGAAAAATACGGCGACTGGGCCCGTTCCAACATGGCGGCGATGTCCCACCTGGCCACCGGGATACAGCTGGCCGACGAGAACCTCGGTGCCCGGCCGGCGCGGTTCGCCACCGACGCGGCCATGGCGCGACTGGATGCGGTGCGCGCACAATATGACCCGGAGGGTCGCTTCTACGCCTGGATGGGACGGACATGAGCTACCTGGGTTACCGCGGTGACGACGCGGACACACCGTTCGGCAGGTTCTTCAATCCGGAGATGGCGGCGCTCCCACGCCACGTGGTGGAGGCGCTCGAGCACGGGCCGCAGGCCGGTCCGGTGCTGCCCGATTTCGAGGAGCCGCTGGCCGCGGACGGTTATCAGCAGACCGAGAACGGCTACGGCACGCTGTCGGACGGCGGATACACCGTCGCCGTGCGCACCGACATGCCGGGCGTGACGCCGCAGATGTGGGACTGGTGGTTCGGCTGGCACGGCTGCGACGCGCGCCGCTACAAGCTGTGGCATCCGCGGGCGCACGTGTCGGCGCAGTGGCGCGACGGCCGCGACGACTTGGCCTATGTCGGCCGAACCTCACTGGTCGAGGAGTATCTCGGCTCGGCGCTCAGCTCGGTCGCGATCCAGTTCGTCGACCCGGAGTCGCAAGGGCACGCCGGGCTGGCGATCGTCGCCCGCCTCGGGTCGCCGGACATCCCGGTCGACATCGGCTGGCTGGTTCATCAGGTGCGGCCGACACCGGACGGTGCCGAGATGCGCTCCCGCTTCTGGATGGGTGGGCAGCACGTCAGCTTCCGTGCCGGTAAGTCCTTGGCGGACCATGCTTTTCGGGTGCTCGCTGCGCGTCAGCTGCCGCAGCCGCGGGATCTGCTGGTGCACTGCGCGCAGGAGATGAACCACCTCGCCGGCTTCCTGCCGGAGCTCCACGCGCAGTTCGGTTAGTCCGCGCGTGAGGTGGCCGGCGGCGGGTGTGGCTGACGCCACTCACCATGAACTATCAAACGCGTTACGATCGTTTCATGAGTGATAGTTCTACGACGGGTCGCCGCTTGCCTGCTTGGGTACGCCGCGCGCTGATCGCACTGGGCTGTGTTGTCGCGGTCGTGCTGTCGGCGGGCGGCTGGGTGCTGTACGCCAACGACTTCGCGATCCGCGAGCAGCGCGTCACCATCCCGGCGCCGGTGCAGCCCCTTGACGGTGTGCTGGCCCTGCCCAAGACGGGGAAGGGACCGTTCGGCCTGGTGGTGTTCGTCCACGGCGACGGCCCCGCCGACGCCACCCGCGACGCGTTCTACCGGCCCATCTGGGAGTCCTTCGCGAAAGCCGGCTACGCGTCGTTGTCGTGGAACAAGCCCGGTGTCGGCGGTGCACCCGGTAACTGGCTGAACCAGAGCATGGCCGACCGGGCCGCCGAGACGAGCGCCGCGATCGACTGGGCCCGCACCCGGCCGGACATCGATCCGCACCGCGTCGGCATCTGGGGTATCAGCCAGGGCGGCTGGGTGGCGCCCGAGGTAGCGGTGCGCAAACCCGACCTGCAGTTCGTGATTCTCGTTGGCCCAGCGATCAATTGGATGCGGCAGGGTGAGTACAACCTGCGGGCCGAGCTGAAGGCGCGCGCGGCGCCGCAGTCGGAACTGGCCGCTGCGCTGGCCCGGCGGGAGCGGACGAATCAGCTGCTGCGCACCGGCGCGACCTACCACGAGTACCGCACGGCCGGCATCGACGCGTCGCCGATGTCCGCAGACCGCTGGGGATTCGTCGCGCGAAACTACCGTGCGGACGTCAGTGCCACGCTGCCGCACCTCACAGTCCCGGTGCTGTTGGAGCTCGGCGAGGGCGACCGGAACGTCGACGTGGCCGAGACCGAGCGCGTATACCGAGAACTGGTGCGTCGCGATCTGCTGACGGTCCAGACCTACCCGCACGCCTCGCACAGCCTCGCCAAGGAGGATCTGGAGAACAATCCCAACAGCGTAAAGGCCTATGTGATGGGAACTTTCGCGCCGCGGCAGATCTATGCGCCCAGCTACCTCGACAATCTCCGGCGCTACGTCCAGGAACTGCCGGCCGCCAAGGAGGCCCGATGAGGATTCTCGCGTTGGGTGGCCCCGGGGCCATGGGCGCGGTCGCGGTCCGGCTCGCCGCGCGGCTGCCGGGGGTCGACGAGATCGTCGTTGCGGACCGGGACGGCGCCGCCGCGCACCGGTTGTGCGGACAACTCGCCGAGGCGCCGGTGCGGGTACGTGCGGCCCAGGTCGACGTCACGGATGAGGCGGCCCTGTGCCGGCTCCTGGACCAGGCGGACCTCGTCGTCAACACCGTCGGGCCGTACTACCGCTTCGGAGTTCCGGTGCTACGCGCCGCAATCGCAACGGGCACGCAGTACGTCGACATCTGCGACGACTGGGAACCGACGGTGCAGATGCTCGAACTCGACGAAACCGCCCGTGCCGCAGGCGTTTGCGCGGTCATCGGGATGGGCGCCAGCCCGGGTGTGAGCAACCTGCTCGCCGCAACGGCGGCCGCCGAACTCGACACGGTGCACGACGCCTACACCGCATGGCCGGTCGACGTGTCCGGGACGGGCGGTGATGGCGGCGAGGTGCTGTTGGGCCCAGACGGTCGGCCATCTGCGGCGGCCGTGCACTGGATGCTGCAGAGCAGCGGCAAAATCTGCACCGTCCGGGGTGGACAGCTGACGTTCGAGCGTCCGCTGCGCCCGGTCGGGCTGACCCTGCCGGGTGGCCGCCGCGGCACCGCGTACACGGTCGGTCACCCCGAGCCCATCACGTTGCGGCGCACGCTCGGGCTCACCGGCGAGGCCGTCAACCTCATGGTGATGCGGCCGCAGACGCTGGCGTATCTCGACGTGCTGCGCCGCGATACCGACCGGCGCCGACTGACACACGAGACGGCGGCCCTGCAGTTCGCGAAGCCGAACCTGTTGCGCTACTTGCGATCTCTCCCACTGTCGGTCCGCAGCGAGGGACCGGGTACGCTGCCGCCGTTCTTCGCCGCGGTATCCGGCACCCGCGCCGGACGCGACCGCACGGTGCTGACCCACCTCGACCTGTCCGGGACCGCGGCGGGACTGTTCGGGGACATGGCCCGGGCCACCGGCATCCCGCTGGCGTTGGGGCTGGCGCAGATCGTCGACGGCACCGCGCGGCGCCCGGGAGTGCACCCGCCCGACGCCGTCATCGACGCGCCGCGATTTTTCGCCGACCTGGCCCGCCAACTCGATCGGCCCGCCGGCCGGCCGCTCGTCATCGTCGAACAGGACGAGCGTGCCTAGACTTGGGAGCCCCGCCCGTCGTATCGCGGGCACAAGGAGCTGACCGTTGGACGCACCCATCGAAGTGCCGACCCGCACCCTGGTCGAGAGCATGTTGCGGGACGACGCGACCATCGACGCCGGTGCGCTGTACGACGTCGCGGGCGAACTCGGGATGACGGACCAGCAGGTGCGGTTGTGCATCAAGCGACTGGTCGCCGACGGGCAGTTCGTCCAGGACGGGCGCGGCCGGAAAGCGGTGCTGCGGGCGACCGACGAGCTGCGCAGCAGCATCACCCCGGACCTCGACTATCTGCGGCTCATGTACGCCCAGGACCGGGGCGACGCGCCGTGGGACGGCCGCTGGCACGTCGTGGCGTTCGCGGTTCCGGAGTCGGTGCGGTCGGCGCGTGACGCGATGCGTGACGCGATCGTGCGCCTCGGTGGCGCCGCGATTCAAGGTGGTCTGTACGTCTCCCCGAACGACTGGGACCGTGAGATCGCCGACGCGGCAGAACAATTGGCGATCACCGACCACGTCACCACGCTGACGACCACCGACTTGGCTGTCGGTGGCCGCGCCGAGCCGCGTGCCGTCGCCGCCCACCTCTGGCCGCTGGACGACATCGCCGAACGTCACCGGCGCCTGCTCGCTGTCGCCGAACGCGCACTGTCCGCCTTGCCGGACGCCACCCCGACCGCGCAGCTCACCACGGCCATCGAACTGGCCGCCGAATTCACCCGCGCGCTCGAGCCCGACCCGCTGCTGCCACCAGAGTTGTTGCCGCAGCCGTGGATCGGCGTCGCCGCCCGCGCGAAGGTCTCGGAATGCTGGGCGGAGTTACTCAAAAGCGAAGCCCCGCACCGCATCAGGCTGTTTCAGTGGTATTCGGAGGTGGTGGCCGAAGTCGCGGCGCGCAGCAGTTCCGCCGCCTCGGTCTGATAGGCGTGCTCGGCCCACTGCAACGGCGTCGACTCGAACCGTCCGTCGGTCAGGGACGGGTCCGCACCCGCCGCGAGCAGCCGCCGGATCAGCGGCAGGTCGCCCTCCCACGCGGCCTGGTGCAGTGGCGTTGCGCCCTCATCGTCACGGGCGTTGGGATCACCGGGAAAGGTCTGCGTGACGAGTTCGACGCCGGACACGTCGATGCCGTGCCGGGCGAGCAGGTCGAGTCGATCGCGGAACCCGTGCTGGGCGGCCCAGTGAATCTGGCGCTGCCACAGTTGTTCTCGGGTCTCCATCGCCTCGCCGAGCCGGCGTTCCCAAGGGCTGGGTCCGGCGTCGGCGAGACCATGGGCGAACAGCAGCTCCAGGTGCGAATCGTCCGCGCGGAACATGCGGTTGTAGAGCGTCTGCTGGTCAACCGGATGGGCCCCGCGGCGCAGGAGCAGCGTCGCGAGCTCGGTGGCATACGGGTGCCGGGGCTGCCGCCGCGGCCCTTGCTCGCCTTCTCCGAACACGCCGGTCAACAGTGTGAACGGCGTCGACATGCCGCACCACAGGTAACCGTCGTTCGGGTCGGCGCCGGCGTCGAGCAGGAGCGTCGCGACCGCCAGGACGTCATTTGCACTGCGGCCCAGGGGAACCCGCGAATAGCAGAGATACATCATGGGCACCCAGCCGAACGGCCCGCCGCCGGCACCGGCCAGCGTCGGGCGATGGGCGAGATGGTCTGCCAGCGCGACCGGGTCCGAGGCGGCGGCCGCGGCCCAGATGCTGCGGTCGACCAGCCCGGGATCAGCGGCCAGCAGCTCAGCGGCGGACTGCCACCGGGGCGGGGCGTCGGATTCGTTGTAGCGCAACGACGCCCACGAGCAGAACCGGTCGGCCGGGTCGAGGGCGTCCTCGTCGACCGCGCCCGGGTCGACGCTCAGATCAGCGGCCAGTCGCAGGTAGTGCACCAGCGCGGGCCAGCCGGTGAAGCCATAGCGACGGGCGACGGCGAACTGCGCGGCGTGCAGTGCGATGCCGTCCGCCCGCTGCAGTTGGCGGGCTTCGACGCGCAGTTTGTCCAGGGACGGATTGGTGGGCAGTGTGCTGGCCATGACGGCCTCCTCTCATGCGCCCGCGTCCGCGAATCGGGCCGAGAAGAGGTCGGTCACAAGGTAAAGCAATCAGCAGGGAGGCTGAGCCCCTTCGAGCGGACGTCGGGCGGTCCTGCGCGCCCGACATCACGCTATCACCGAGCCCACCCACCGGGTGTTTTGTGCACGATTTTCCGCGCCTACCGCGGAAAATCGTGCACAAATCCCGGCTAGGTGCAGACGGCGCCGACGGCGGCGGACTGGACCAGCTTGGTGTACTTGGCCAGCACGCCGGTCTTGTAGCGCGGCGGCAGCGGCTCGAAACCTTCACGGCGCGAAGCCAATTCGGCCTCGTCGACCAATAGGTCGAGCTTGCCGTTGGCGACGTCGAGGCGGATGCGGTCACCGTCGCGCACGAACGCGATGGGGCCGCCGTCGACGGCCTCCGGCGCGATGTGCCCGACGCACAGTCCCGTCGTTCCGCCCGAGAAGCGGCCGTCGGTCATCAGCAGCACGTCCTTGCCCAGGCCGGCGCCCTTGATGGCGCCGGTGATCGCGAGCATCTCGCGCATGCCCGGGCCGCCCTTGGGGCCCTCATAGCGGATGACGACGACGTCGCCGTGCGTGATGGTGCCGTCCTCCAGTGCGTCGAGGGCGGCTCGCTCGCGCTCGAAAACCCTTGCGGTGCCTTCGAACACGTCGGAGTCGAAGCCGGCCGACTTCACGACGGCGCCCTCGGGGGCCAGCGAGCCGTGCAGGATGGTGATGCCGCCTGTCGGGTGGATCGGGTTGTTCATGGCGCGCAGCACCTTGCCATCCGGGTCGGGCGGCGCGATGTGGGCGAGGTTCTCGGCCATGGTCTTGCCGGTGACGGTGAGGCAATCACCGTGCAGCAGACCGGCATCCAGCAGCGCGCGCATGACGACGGGCACGCCGCCGATCTCGTCGACGTCCTTCATCACGTGGCGGCCGAAGGGCTTCACGTCGGCCAGGTGCGGCACCTTGTTGCCGATGCGGGTGAAGTCGGCGAGCGTCAGCTCGACCTCGGCCTCGCGGGCGATGGCCAGCAGGTGCAGCACCGCGTTGGTGGAGCCACCGAAGGCCATGACGACGGCGATGGCGTTCTCGAACGCCTCCTTGGTCAGGATGTCGCGGGCGGTGATGCCGCGGCGCAGCATCTCGACGACGGCCTCGCCGGACTTGCGGGCGAACTCGTCGCGGCGCTTGTCGATGGCGACGGGAGAAGCGCTGCCCGGCAACGACATACCGAGGGCCTCGGCTGCCGACGCCATGGTGTTGGCGGTGTACATGCCGCCACAGGCGCCTTCGCCCGGACAGATGGCGCGCTCGATGATGTCGACGTCCTCGCGGGACATCAGCCCGCGGGCGCACGCACCGACGGCCTCGAAGGCGTCGATGATGGTGACTTCCTTCTCGGTGCCGTCGGTCAGCTTCGCGACGCCCGGCATGATCGAGCCGTTGTAGAAGAAGACGCTGGCCAGGTTCAGCCGGGCGGCCGCCATGAGCATGCCGGGGATCGACTTGTCGCAGCCGGCGAGCAGCACCGAGCCGTCCAGGCGCTCGGCCTGCATGACGGTCTCGACGCTGTCGGCGATGACCTCGCGCGACACCAGCGAGAAGTGCATGCCCTCGTGGCCCATCGAGATGCCGTCGGAGACGGAGATGGTGCCGAACTCCAGCGGGTAACCGCCGGCGGCGTGCACGCCCTCCTTGACCGACTGCGCCAGCCGCTGCAGCGACATGTTGCAGGGGGTGATCTCGTTCCACGACGACCCGACGCCGATCTGCGGCTTGACCCAGTCGTCGTCACCCATCCCTACCGCGCGCAGCATGCCGCGGGCTGCGGTTTTCTCGAGACCGTCGGTGACGTCGCGGCTGCGGGGCTTGATATCGGGCTGATCTGCAGACATGCAGGTAAGTATGCCGGTCGCTACCAAGCCGACTTGCATTGGATACCCCTAAGGGGTATGCGGTACGCTGGGCTTATGACGGCAGACGAGTCGGGGGCACCAGGGGGCCACCCTGAGGCCTCACGCGGCGATGCGCCGAAGGAAGCCCAACACGGCTATTCGCCGAACAAAGACAACTACGCCAAGCGGCTGCGGCGCGTCGAGGGACAGGTCCGCGGCATCGCCAAGATGATCGACGAGGACAAGTACTGCATCGACGTGTTGACGCAGATCAGCGCGGTCAACAGCGCCCTGCAGTCGGTCGCGCTGGCGCTGCTCGACGAGCACCTCGGGCACTGCGTGAGCCACGCGGTGGCCGTCGGCGGCGACGAGGCCGAGCAGAAGCTGGCCGAGGCCTCCGCGGCGATTGCGCGGCTCGTCCGGTCCTGACGCCGATCACAACGTTCGGCTGAGAGCGGCGATAACCGTATATACGTTCAACGACGCTCTCAGCCGGACGTTGTGATCGTGCCGCGACGCTAATGCCCGGCGACGACGTCCGACTCGTCGACCGTGACGGGTTCGTCGGCTCCCGGTAGCCGGGAGTACGCGGCGCACACCAGACCGAAGAACAGGTAGCCCAGGGCGACCTGCGGATTGGCCGCCCACGACACCTCGGGTGCGTGGATGAGGCCGATGAAGGACAACGCCGCACCGACGGCCGATGCGATCGCCGCGTAGAGGAACTTCTTCTCCAGGATGAAGGCCACCATGGTGCCCAGGATCAGGCCGACGAGTACCGCGCCCTCGCCGAGCGTCTGCAGCCCCTGGTAGACCACGCCGGCGCCGTTGAGCTTGTCCAGGCCCACAGCTGAGGCCGAGGTGCCCGCGGCGTTCAGCGCGTTGTCGACCAGGCCGCCGGCCCATTGCGCGAGGTTGGGCAGCAGCGCCGCGACGACGGCGACGGCATGCAGGCGCGGCACCGCCTGGAAGGCCTGCGCGCCGATCAGTAGACCGATGTAGAGCAGGATCGGCACGATCGCGGGCACCGGCAACAGCGCGTCGAGTACGCCGAACAGGCCCAGGAAGCAGAAGGCCCCGATCAGCACGCCGCTGGCCAGTGAATACCCGGCCCGGCCGCCGGCGTCCTTCCAGCCGGGGTGGCCGATGTAGACGGCCGGCGGGAACGGCGAGCCGAAGGCCGACCCGATCACCGCACCCGCGCCGTCGGCCAGCAGCACGCTGCGCAGGTTGTAGTTGTCGCCGGCGGCGGCCGCGCTCTCGACGTTGCTCATCGCCTCGGTGAAGTTGTAGACGCCGAGGGGTATCGCCGTCCCCAGCAGCGGGGCCAGATGCGACAGGCCCGACAGCAGCATGCCGACCCGCAGATCGGGGAGCCCGATCGCGATGTCGGACACCGCCTTGGCGACATCGGGCGCCGACATGAACCCGCCGATCCAGCCGATGGCGGTACCGACGAGCAGCGCGGCCAGTCCGGTCGGGATGCCGAATGGCAGCTTCACGTCGGTGAAGAAGCCGATCAGGATGATCGCCAGCACCGGCAGTCCGATCCAGGCCGCCTCCCACATCTGCGCTGCCGGCCGCATCGAGATGAAGGTGATGGAGATGCCGGCCAGCGTCCCGAGCATGGCCGCCCGCGGTGTCAGCTTGCGGATGTAGGGGCCGACGAACGCGCCGATCATGACGATGATGCCGATCATGAAGGCCCACGCCAGCCCCGCCTGCCAGGCCTGCATCGCATCCTTGGTGTGCAAGTAGACCGGCAGCATCACCACGAACACCACGATGAACATGTGCGGCACGCTCGGGCCGTAGGGCAAAGCTGTTACGTCCGTGCGGTTTTCGCGCCGGGCGAGGCGACGGGCCAGGAACGTGTAGTAGAGGTTGCCGAGGATCAGGGCCACGCCGAGCGCGGGCAGGATGGTGCCGAGCACGTCGCCGGCGGGGACCTTGACGACGCCGATCATGAGACCCGTCAGCGTCAGGACATTGACTAGGATGTTGAAGCCCAGCCCGAAGAACGCGTTGGTGTCGCCGCGCGTCCACCACGGAATGGACAGGGCCGGCTTGGGGGTTCCGGCGGCCGGGGGATCGGAGACGTCGGTGGACATGGGCAGGTCCTCTCTAAACCGCGGAAGGTGATGGGGCGGCGAGTTGTTGCAGTGCCGGAATGACGGCCGCGGTGTCCGCGACCCAGCCGAAGATGCCGCCCTGCGCGGCGATCATTTCCAGGCCCACGCGCTGGAACTCCGGGAAATATGAACCGACGCAATCGGATACGACGAGGCACTCGTAGCCGCGGTCGTTGGCTTCGCGGGTGGTGGTGTGCACGCACACCTCGGTGGTGACACCGGTGACGAGCAGCTGCGTGATGCCCGCGCCGGTCAGCGCGTCCTGCAGCCCGGTGGCGTAGAAGGCGCCTTTGCCGGGCTTGTCGATCACCAACTCGCCGTCGATAGGGGCCAGCTCGTCAACGATGTCGTGACCGTATTCGCCGCGGATCAGGATGCGCCCGTACTTGCCGGGGTCCCCGATGCGCTTCGACGGCGCACCGCGATTCAGCTTGGCGGGCGGGCAGTCCGACAGGTCGGGTTCGTGGCCCTCGCGGGTGTGGATGACCATGACCCCGGCCGCGCGGGCCGCGGCGAGCAGCGCCGCCAGCGGTGGCACCACCTTGAGCAGCTGGTCGACGTCGTTGCCGAGGCTCTCGCCGAAGCCGCCGGGCAGCAGGAAATCACGCTGCATGTCGATGACGATCAGCGCGGTCTGACCGGCGGTCAGCGTGAACGGTGTCGGTGCGGCCGGTACCGCGACGGACGTCATGCGAGCTCCGTGACCGCCGCCGCGGCGACCTCGGTCGTCGCGCGGGGCTCGTCGAGGATGCGCGCGGCCAGCGTCAGCGCGGTGTCGTCCGACAGGGCGTTGCCCAGCAGCATCGCGCTGTAGGGCCGGCCGTCACTGGTCGTGCCGAGCGGGACCGCGACGCCCAGCAGATCGAGCAGATTGCCGAAGTGCGTGTAGTGGCCCAGCATCGTGTTGCAGTTGATCGGGTTCTCCAACACCTGCTCGACGGTGAAGGTGGTTCCGATGGTCGGCACCACGAGGACGTCCATGGTCTGCCAGAGGCGGCCCACCTCGGCTTTGAGCTCCTGCAGTTTCTGCAGGGCGGCGAACGCGTCCACCGCGGTGTAGTTCAGCCCGCTGCGGAAGATGTCCCGCACCACGGGGTGGATCGAATCGGGTTGCGCAGCAAGGAAATCACCGAACTCGACGAGCCGCTCGGCGACCCACGGGCCCTGGTAGAGCAACGCGCCCGCGGCGAGAAACGGCGCCAGTGACACCTCGACGATGTCGGCCAGGCGCTCGAGGTGTTCACGGAAACTCAGATGCGCCGCGCGCATGGCCTCGTCGCCGAAGAACTCCAGCTCGGCGATCGGCGGCAGGCCGACCCGGATCGGACCGCCGTCGTGACGCGGTCCCCGGTCGCGCGACCAGGCGTCGGCGTCGTCGCGGGCCGCCAGCACGTCGAACACCCGGTCCACGTCGTCGATGCAGCCCGCCATCACGCTGAGGCAGTCCAGCGACTTGCACGCCGGTACCAGTCCGACGGTGCTGATCAGTCCGCGGGACGGTTTGAAACCCACCACGCCGTTGAGGGCGGCGGGGACCCGCCCGGACCCGGCGGTGTCGGTGGCCACCGCGAACGGCACCTGGCCCAGGGCGACGGCCAGCGCGGAGCCCGAACTGGACCCGCCCGAGATGAGGCCACCGCCGTAGACGCTGCGCGGCACCGTGTAGGGCGTCCGGGTGCCGTTGAGGCCGGTGGCGAACTGGTCGAGGTTCGTCTTGCCGACGTAGAGCCCGCCCGCGTCGAGCAGGCGTTGCACCGCCGGCGCGGTCCGCTCGGCGACGTACGCGTAGTCCGGGCAGGACAGCGTCGTGGGCACCCCGGCGACGTCGATGCTGTCTTTTACGCCGAACGGCACGCCGTACAGCGGCAGCGTACGTGCGCCGGGCCGGTTCTCGATCTCGGCTGCGGCCGCCAGCAGCTCCTCGCGCGGCACGACGGACAACCAGGTGCCGTCGTCCCCGCGGGCGGCTACCGCATCGGCCACGCGGGCCGCGGTCTTGACCGGGGAGCCGGTGCCGCCGGCGTGCGAAGCCAGGATTTCGGCCACCGACGGGCCGATCGTCGGACCGGTGGCGAACCCGTGCACATCAGAACCCATGCCTGACCATTGTCAGCAGCATGATGGCGCCGGCAGTACGGGCGTGTGTCGATCGTGTTAGGGGTCGTCGGCCGAGTGCCGGCTAGGCGCCGAGTTCGTCCTCGATGCGCTGGACCTTCGCGGTCAGCTGGCCGGTGTAGCCGGGCCGGATGTCGGCCTTGAGGACCAGGCTGACGCGTGGGGACACCGCCGCCACGGCCTCCACGGCTCGTTTGACCACGGCCATCACCTCGTCCCACTCACCTTCGATGTTCGTGAACATCGCGTTGGTCTCGTTGGGCAGGCCGGACTCGCGCACCACCCGCACGGCTGCGGCGACGGCCGCGGCGACACCGCCGGACTCGTCGCCACCCATCGGGCTGACGCTGAAGGCAACAATCACAGGTCCGATTGTGCGCGGATCCCCGGGCTTCGACAGCCGTCCGCGGCGTTTCGGGGGTGTCGAGCGCGGGCCGGGACAGTAACGCCCGACATATCTGAGGCGATCAACTGTGCAGTTCAGCGGCCTTCGATGGGGCCGGAAGCGGGGTATGACGGCCTTTCGCGGGAGGGGCCGGTCAGCGCGCTATGAGAGACTGGGGACGTTGTGAACTGGAGGTGGCGGATGCCGCAGTGGAACAAGAGCAAGCTACTGACCGCGGTCGTGGCGGCCGGACTGGTCGCCGGAATGACCGTCGCAACCCCGTCGGCGGTGGCCGACCCGGATGCGCCGGACCCCGGTGTGGCAGCAGCGCCGATCGACCCCGGCCTTCCCACTGAGGCCCCTTTGCCGCCGCCGATCCCGCCGGTCGGTGACCCGCTCGCCCCCGGCGCGCCCGTCGCGCCGGCTCCGGTCATCCCGGGCGCCCCGATCCCCGGCGAGCCGCAGCCGATCCCGGCAGGTACCCCGGCCGGCCAGAACCCGACGCCGTTCGTCGGCCAGCCGCCGTTCAACCCGCCGACCTTCAACCCGGTGAACGGGTCCATGGTGGGTGTCGCCAAGCCGATCTACATCAACTTCGCGCGACCCATCGCCAACAAGCAGATGGCGCAGGACGCCGTGCACATCTCGTCGAACCCGCCGGTGCCCGGCATGTTCTATTGGGTGACCGACACCCAGCTGCGCTGGCGGCCCATCGCCTTCTGGCCGGCGAACACCGTCGTCAACATCGACGCCGCGGGCACCAAGTCCAGCTTCCGCACCGGTGACTCACTGGTCGCCACCGCCGACAACGCGACGCACCAGATGACCATCAGCCGCAACGGCGTGGTCGAGAAGACCTTCCCGATGTCCATGGGCAAGACCGGCGACGAGACCAAGAACGGCACCTACTACGTGCTGGAGAAGTTCCCGGACGTGATCATGGACTCGTCCACCTACGGCGTCCCGGTCGACTCACCGCAGGGCTACAAGCTCAAGGTGCAGTGGGCGGTCCGCATCGACAACAGCGGCGCGTTCGTGCACAGCGCGCCGTGGTCGGTGTCCGACCAGGGCAAGCGCAACGTCAGCCACGGTTGCATCAACCTCGCGCCCGACAACGCCAAGTGGTTCTACGACCAGTTCGGCAGCGGTGACCCGATCGTCGTGAAGAACTCGGTCGGTCTGTACAACTACTCCGACGGTGCTGGCGACTGGCAGTGGGGCATGCAGACCCCCGCCGCTCCGTCCACCGGTTCGGGCTCTGGTTCGGGCGCCGGCACGCGCTGACCCGGCAACGCGAAAACCCCCTATTTCCAACGAAATAGGGGGTTTCGCTTTGTTCGGCTAATTCCAGATGCGCACGCGCTCGGCGGGATCCAGGTACAGCTCGTCGGTCGTGTTGACGTCGAACGCCTCGTAGAACGAGTCGATGTTCCGGATCACGCCGTTGCACCGGAACTCCGGCGGCGAGTGCGGGTCGACGGCGAGGCGCCGAATGGCTTCGGCATCACGGGATTTGGTGCGCCACACCTGCGCCCAGCCGAAGTAGACGCGCTGGACACCGGTCAGGCCGTCGATGACGGGCGCCTCCTCGCCGCCCAGTGACAGCTCGTAGGCCAGCAACGCGATCGACAGTCCGCCCAGGTCGCCGATGTTCTCGCCGACGGTGAACGCGCCGTTCACGTGGTGGCCCGCCTCCAGTGCCCGCGGCGTGAAGGCCTCGTACTGCTCGATGAGAGCCTTTGTGCGCAAACCGAATTCGGCACGGTCGGCGTCGGTCCACCAGTCGACCAGGTTGCCGTCGCCGTCGTACTTGGCGCCCTGGTCGTCGAAGCCGTGCCCGATCTCGTGCCCGATCACCGCGCCGATACCGCCGTAGTTGGCGGCGTCGTCGGCCTCGGCGTCGAAGAACGGCGGCTGCAGAATGGCTGCGGGGAAGACGATCTCGTTCATGCCCGGGTTGTAGTAGGCGTTCACCGTCTGCGGCGTCATGAACCACTCGTCGCGGTCCACTTCGCTGCCCAGCTTGGCCAGCTCCCGGTCGTGCTCGACGGCCTGGCCGCGCAGGTAGTTGCCGTACAGGTCGCCGGCGTCGATCACCAGGTTCGAGTAGTCACGCCAGCGCGCCGGGTAACCGATCTTCGGGGTGAACTTGTCCAGCTTGGCCAGCGCGCGCTGCCGCGTCTCGGGCGTCATCCACTCCAGGTTGGTGATGCTGACGCGGTAGGCCTCGCGCAGATTGGCCACCAGCTCGTCCATCCGCGCCTTGTGCGACGGCGGGAAGTGCCGGTCCACATAGAGCTTTCCGACGGCGTCGCCCATCAGGCTCTCGACCAGGCCGACGCCGCGCTTCCAGCGGTCCCGGATCGCCTCGGTGCCGGACAGGGTGCGGCCGTAGAAGTCGAAGTTCTCCGCCACCAGGTCGTCGGTCAGGATCGGGGCACGGCCGCTGATCACGCGCCAGCTCAGCCACGCCTTCCAGTCCTCGAGCGGCTCGGACGCCCACAGCGCCGCGAACGCGACCAGGAAATCCGGTTGCCGCACAACGACTTCGGCGACCACGTCGGCCGGCGCGCCCACCGCCGCCAGCCAGCCGTCCCAGTCGAAACCGGGCGCCTCGTCGGCCAGATCGGCGAACCGCCGCAGGTTGTAGCTCAGGTCCGCGTCGCGGCGCTTGACCACATCCCAGTGCGCCGCGGCCAGTTTGGTCTCCAGCGCGACGATGCGGGCGGCCGTCTCGGCCTGATCGCCGCCGAAGACCAGGCTCAGCATGCGGGCGATGTGCTGCGGGTAGGCCGCGAGCACCGCCGCGTGCGCCGGCTCGCGGTAGTACGACTCGTCGGGCAGGCCCAGGCCGGACTGCGTGAAGTGCAGCAGGTACCGCGTCGAGTCCTTGGAATCGGTGTCGACGTACGCGGCGGCACCACCGCCGACGCCGGCGCGCTGCAGCCCGCCCAGCACGGCGGCCAGCGCTTGCGGCGTCGAAGCGTCGGCAACGAGATCCAACTCAGCCCGCAGCGGCGCGAGGCCGACGGCGGCCACCCGCTCGGTGTCCATGAAGCTCGCGTAGAGGTCGCCGATGCGCTGCGCGTCCGAGCCGACCGGGCCCGAGGCCGTCGTGATGAGATCGCGCACCTGCTCCTCGGCGCGGTCGGCCAGCAGGCGGAAGGCGCCGTCGGTGGCACGGTCGGCCGGGATGTCGTAGTCGGTGAGCCAGCGGCCGTTGACGTGACCGAACAGGTCGTCCTGCGGACGGGCGTCGGGGTCGAGGTAGCTCAGGTCGATACCGGATCGGGGAGAGGTAGCTTCGAGAGTCACCTCGCCATCCTGCCATCGCCGCTGCAGTGCCGGTGGGCGCTGCGGGTAGCCTCACGCCCATGCCCGACGAGCGCAGCGAAGACTCCGCCGAAAAAGACGCTGCGAAAGACACAGCATCAGCCGGCGCGGCCAGTGACACCAAGCCCGCCGCCAAAGCCGCACCGCCGAGCGATCAGGCTGAGGGAATCTTCAGCCGCTACGGCATCGCCTCCGCGGTACTGGGTGTCGTGGCGGCCGTCGCCGTCGTCGTCGCGACCTGGGTCTACCTGGGGCACCGGGCCGACGACAAGGACCGCGTGCACGAGGCGCAGGCGATGAAGGCCGCCGCCGACTGGGCCGGCCTGCTGATCAACATGACGAAGGACAACGTCGCCGTCAACGTGCCGAAGCTGCACGAGGGCACCGTCGGCCAGCTCAACGCCGATTTCGACGCCACCGTCGCGCCGTTCACCCAGCTGGTGCAGAAGCTGCAGAGCCAGACCACGGGGCAGATCGAGTCCGTCGCGCTGGAGACGCTGCATCACGCGCCGCCGGGGGAGCAGGGCAAACCGGCGGTCCAGCCGGAGCTGGCGGCCATCTCCTCGGATACGACGACGGTGCTGGTGATCGCGACGTCCGTGAGCCAGAACGCCGGTGCCAAGCCGCAGACCGTGCGCTGGCGGCTGCGCCTCGGGGTGTCCGATGTCGGCGGCAAGTTGCTGATCTCGCGATTGGAGACGCTGCGATGAGGAACGCGTGGCGCGTACTGGTCTTCGACATCCTGGCGCCGCTCGCGGTGCTGGCGAGCCTCGTCTACATCGGGCTGGCGCTGGAGCGGCCGCTGTGGTGGGTCGTGGTGGGCACCATCGTCGGGCTGCTGGTGCTGCAGGCGTCGATCGTCAACTTCGTGCTGTTCCGCCGTGACGGCGTCACCATGGGCACCGATGACGACGCGCCCAGGTTGCGGCTCGCGGTCGTCGGGCTGACGGCGGTTGCCGTGGTCGCGGCCGCCATCGTCGGCTACACCAAGTGGACGGTGCCGGATCGCACCACGAGCGCTGACATGTCCATGGTGGTCGGCATCGCCAGCAGCGTCGCGGAGGCGTCGGCGACCTTCACCCCCGGCGCGCCGAACGTGTCGATCGACCGGGCCACGTCGTTGATGGCGCCGCAGCGCGCGGAGGCTTACCGCAACGAGTTCAACGCGGTCGCCAAGGATCTGACCAGCCGTGGGGTGGCCGGGCAGGCCAGCACCATCTCGGCCGGTATCGAGACCATCGGCCCGAATTTCGCCAGTGTCGCGGTGGTCATGCGGGCTTCGCAGAACGCGCCGAACAAACCCGCGCAGGCGACGGTGCTGGGGCTGCGGGTCACGCTGACGAAGCAGGACGGGCGCTGGCTCGTCATGGACGTGACCCCGATCGCGTCGCGCTAGGGGGGAAGGCCGCTCGAGAGGGACCAAATGGTCGTCTCGGCGCGCGAGAAGCGACCATTTGGTCCTTCTCGGCGGGTGGCTACGAGCGGGCGGAACGCATCCGGGCGAACCGGTCCGAGAGCCGGCGCATGCGTACCAGCAGCGCGGCCGACGGGCTGGTGGTGCCGGAGGTGTAGGCCGAAAGTTCTTGTGTGCCAACACCGATGCGCGACGCGAACTCGGTCTCGCTGAGACCGGAGCGCTCCATCAGCAACCGGATCTGGCGCGCCACCTCGGCGCATTCGTTGGCCTCGAGCTGGGTGCGGGCGCGGGCCAGTACCTCGGCCAGCGCCTTGGAGATGCCGTACGGGTTGGTGGTCGCCAGGATCTCCTCGACCTGACGAGCGGTACGGCCGAAGGGGTCGCGCTTGATGGCGACGACGATGCGCTGCCACACCGCGAGGTCGTCGTTCTCCAGCGCGGCGCGGATGGCGGACGTCGACCAGAACTCGACGGGCTTCTCTCCGGGGGCCTGCGCCGGGAATGCGACGGTGGGTGCCCCGTTGGTGCCGGATGCGGTGGGCTCACGGGGATCGTCGGCACCAGAAGGGGTGTCCCTCACCTCGGATGTCAACGTCACCTCGCCTCCTCCAACATGGCCACTGCCACCGCCAGACAACGCTGTTTGACGTCGGGCCAATCTGCCGATTCGTGGTCGTCGAACGGGTGCGGGTCGGCCAACCTGCGGACCAACTGGGTGGCCACCCACTGGTTCTTCGACCGTTCTCCACAGTAATACCCGTCAATTCCGGCAAGAACCGCGGCTGCGGTCCGGATGTCCATGCACGACACCAGATCGACGAAGTCGGTGTAGTCCTGAACGCTGTTGCGGGACATGATCAGGTAGCCCTTGAGCCGCAGCGTCTCGGCGCCCGTCGGGATCTCGAGCCGGTCGCCCGTGGGCAGCAGCACCGTCGTCGTCTCCACGGGGCTGCGGCGTTCGATGGCGGGGCCGTCGGTCTCGTCGAGCGACAGGGCGTCGAGCGCGACCGACAGCCGTCCGCCCCACATGGTGACGGGGTGCACGTCGGGGTTGTCCGACGCGGACCGGGACTGGCCGTGCGCGCGCCGCCGCAGCAGCGCCAGCCCGGTGCGGGAGCGGTCCTTGCGCGGGGGCGCCGCGGCGATCCGGCGGGGGACGGCGCGCGGCACGTACTGCTGCTCGCCCGGCTCGCAGCCGCTGAACGCCAGCGGGTCGGCGACCGTAACCGTCTGTGCGGCAAGGGTTTGCAGCTTCGCCGCGGACTTGACGACGCTGCGCAGTTCGGAGCCGGAGGGGCCCAGTGCCGAGATGTCGTCGGGGATGATGACGAGGCTGCCGGTATCGGTGGCGGGCAGCGGCTTCTCGAAGTCCACCGACGGCAGCAGGCGGTCCAGCCACTTGGGCAGCCACCAGTTCCACTGGTCGAACATCGCCATCAGCGCCGGTACCAGGACCAGCCGCACCACCGTCGCGTCGACCGCGATGGCCACGGCGCAGGCCACACCCATCTGGGCCACCAGCGGCATACCGGCAAACGCGAAACCGATGAAGACGGCGATCATGATCAGCGCGGCGCTGGTGATGGTGCGGGCGCTGGTGCTGACGCCGTACGCGACGGCGTCGCGGGTGTTGCCGGTCTGCAGGAAGCGTTCCCGGATGCGCGTCAGCAGGAAGATCTCGTAGTCCATGGACAGGCCGAACGTCATCGCCAGCACCAGCGGCGGAATGGTGGTGTCCAGCGACTCCAGGGGTTTGAACCCGAGCGCCTTGAACCAGCCCCACTCGAAGACGATCACCAGGCTGCCGTAGGCCGCGGCCACCGACAGCACCGTCATCAGGACGCCCTTGAGCGCCAGTACGACCGAGCGGATCGAGATCAGCAGCATCACGAACGCGATGAGCGAGACGAAGACGAACACCAGGACCTCGGTGTTCGCGACGCGGTGGTCGAAGTCCATGATCAGCGCCGTCGGTCCGCCCACCGCGACGGCGACATTCGGGCCGGCGACGCCCGGCAGGTGTTGTCGCAGCCACGTGATGGAGTCGCGCGCGACGAGGTCTTCGGGGTCGACCGACAACACGACCGTGAACAGGGCGCTGCGATTGTCGTTGCTGAACACCGGCGGGGCCACCTGGGCCACGTCCGGCGCCTGCGTCATGGTCTGGTGCAGCGCGTCGAGCGTCGCGGTGTTCTGCGGGTCGGAGGCCGTCGCGTCGGGGAACGTCGCGAGCACCCGGAGGGGGCCGAGGGCACCCGGGCCCAGCGCTTCCGCTGCTGCGGCCACGCCGCTGCGGATCTCATGGGTCGGGGAGAACTGGCGCAGCATGCTGTTGCCCAGTTGCATGCCGAACGACGGTGCCGCCAGCAGAACCAGGAAGACGGTGGCGAGCAGTGCCGACAGCCACGGACAGCGCATGGTGCGTTCGGTCCACTGGGTCCAGAACGGCGACTGCGTGGCGTCGGAGCGGCGCGAGACGTGCAGCCACGACGAGCGCTTGGCGACCCGCTTGCCGAACGTGGCCAGCACCGCCGGGATCAGGGTCGTCGAGGTCAGCACCGCGATGGCGACGGCCAGGATGGCGCCGGTCGCCATCGATGACAGCACCGGCGTGCCGATGAGGTAGATGCCGGTGATCGAGGCGATCACGGTGAGCCCGGACAGCACCACCGCCAGGCCCGAGGTCGCCATCGACGCGTCGACGGCCTGTTCCGGATCGCGGCCGGCCCGCAGCTCCTCGCGGAAGCGCATGAGGATGAACAACGAATAGTCCACGGCCAGCGCGATGCCGAACATCGACAGCGTCGTCGTCGCGAAGACGCTCATGGTGACCCAGATGGACAGGAGGTAGACCACTCCCATCGTCACGATCACCGTGCACGCGCCGAGCAGCATCGGCATGGCCGCGGCGGCCAGGGAACCGAACACCGCCAGCAGCACGATCAGCACGATCGGCAGGTTCCACTTCTCGGCCTCGGCCACGTCGTGCTTGGTGGTCTCGCTGGCGGCCGCGCCGAGTGCGCCCTGCCCGATGACGTACAGCCGGACCTTGCCGTCGGCGGTCTGGCCGGGTTTACCGTCCTTGATGCCGACCGCGGTACGGAGCTTCTTGGCGATGTCGACGGCGCCGCTGTTGTTGAAGTCGAGGCGCAACGTCACGACATAGGGTTTGCCGGCCTGTGGCTCGGCCTGATTGGGGTCGGGGACGACCTTGACGCTGGAGACGCCGGCCGCGATGCGTTTGAGCTCGTCGACGGCGGCCGCCATGTCTTCCTGTGTGGCGTTGGCGTTGGGAGCCGCGACCAGGGCCAGCGGTGAGGCGCCCTCGTCGGGGAAGTGGTCCTCGAGTTCGCGCTGGACGTGCAGCGATTGGGAGCCGGCGACCTCGAACCCGCCGCCGCTGAGGTTGCTGGACTGGGTCGCCGCGAGATACAGAGACGGCACCATGAGCAGCAGCCAGGTGGCGAAAACCACCCAGCGCCAGCGCCGCAGCAGACCGCTCAGCCGCATCATCAACTGCTGGATGGCGAACCCTCTTCCTGCGGTCGTCCCGGTTGCCACCGGAGTGTCTTGATCGGCGTTTCGTGCCGCCGACCCTACCCCAGTATGGGGTAGGGTGACCGGCTCGCGAGCGGCGATGAGGCGCCTGACGGGAACCTTGATCCAACTGCAACCGGGCCACTGCCGGCCCCGCCGGCAACGTTGTCGGAGGCCGTCGGCGGGCTTCGGCGCCAGGTTTGAACACCGCAGTGACCTGGATGTTTGCTGTGTGGATTGGGCACCGCCCTCGCCGCGATGGCAAGATGGCGGGAGCCGAATCCCGGATGAGGCCGGCGCCGCCATCGGCGCTACCCCGGGAAACCAGTGTTTGCCGAGTGTTTACATGGCCGTCTCTGGCTCGTAAACCGGTGAGGAGATTTGCCATGAAGACCACCAGTGTCGCGGTTCGCCGCGGGCTTGCCGGGACGTTCGCTGTAACCGCACTCGGCGGTGTGATGGTGACGTCGTTCGGGGCGCCGTCGGCCGGTGCGGGCCAGGATCCGTGCGCGGCCAGCCAGGTCGCCAAGACCATCGGCATGGTGGCCACCTCGACCGGCACCTACCTGGATGCGCACCCGGTCGCCAACCAGACGCTGACGAACATCTCGCAGCAGCAGCCCGGTCCGCAGTCGTTGGTGGCGCTCAAGGCCTACTTCGACGCCAACCCGCAGGAAGGCGCCGCGCTGCAGAACCTCCAGGCGCCGCTGGTGACGTTGTCCTCCCAGTGCAAGCTGCCGTTGACGCTGCCGCAGCTGATGGGACTGATGCAGGCGCAGCAGGGCGGTCTGCCCGCCACGTTGCCGGCCATGCCGAGCGTGCCCGGCGCCGTGCCGTTCACGCCCACCCTGCCCGGCGTGACGACGGCGACGGGCTCTGTGCCCGCGGCTCAGGCTGTGTCGGCACCCGCCGCGCGGTAGTTCCGGCCGCGCCACGAGTTCGTGATGCGGCACCCCGCGAAAGTCGTCGCACTTTCTGATTAGCTTCCAGTGTCGGCATCGGTACTGGTCGCCGACTTCGAAGCTCTCGACGAAGGGGTTTGACCACATGATGCTCTCCGCTCTGGCCAAGCGACGCGTTGTTGCCGGTTTCATCGGCGCCGGCGCGGTCGCCGGCAGCATGCTGTTCGGTGCCGTGCCGTCGGCCCTCGCCGACCTGCCACCCAACTGCACCTCTGCGGACATCGCCGGCGTCAAGTCAGGCGTCGAGGCCTCGACCTCCGCCTACCTGTTCACCCACCCGGACGTGAACGACTTCTTCACCAGCCTTCGGGGCCTGTCGAAGGACCAGGCGCACGCCAAGGTCAAGCAGTACCTGGCCGCCAACCCGCAGACCAAGGCGGAGCTGCAGGGCATCCGTCAGCCGCTGAAGGACATCCGCGACCGCTGCGGCATCCCCGGCCCCGCCGCCCGCTAACCCGGGATTTGTGCACGAAAATCCGCGGTAGGCGCGGATTTTCGTGCACAAATCACTTGCGGAGGCGAGCCAGGCCGCGCCAGCCGAGCAGGAAGACGGCGGTGACGGTCGAGGCCACGATCACGAAACTCACCGCGACGCCCTGAGCCGAGGCCTTGCGCAGCAGCATGCCGATCACGACGGTACTGACCCAGACCACCAAACCGGTCGGGTTCAGCGCCGCCGGGCGGCGCCAGCCCCGCGATAGCGCCCAGCCCGCCACGGTTCCGGTGAGGAACGGCCAGCTCGTGTGCGCCACGCCGGCCACGGTGATGCCCTCGGCGTGACTGCGCCGGCCGATGGCGCAGAAGATCACCACCAACACCACGTCGGTGAAGAAAGCCAGTGCGGCGCTGCGATTTCCGGTGGCCTGCTCAGTTGTCATAGGTCATCACGTCCAGATTCAGTGGGCTGACATTGTTTTCGGCTCGGGCGGTGAAGCCGGGTTCCAGCCGCGGGGGACCGCCGGCCTCCAGTGCGTCGACGGCGGCCATGTTGGCCAGTCGGTCGGTGAGCTTGAACGAGCGGAAGACGAAGGGCAGGCCGTCCGCGCGCAGCGGATCGGATGCGCTCATCACGTGGAAATGCAGGTGTGGCGCACTGGAATTGCCGGTGTTGCCGACGTTGCCCAGCACCTGCCCGGAGGTCAGTCGGTCGCCCGGCTTGACCTTGACGGTGCCGGTCTTCAGGTGCGCGTAGAAGGCGAAGTTGCCGTTCCCGATGTCCTGGACGACGTGGTTGCCGCCGTACTGCGCCAGTGTGAGGCCGGTCGGGTCGACGCCGGGCACCTGCTCGGGCAGGCCGTCGAGAACCGCCACCACCGGGCCGTCCGCGACGGCGTGCACGTCGGAGCCGAAGTACAGGTAGCTGTCGGTCTTCGCGCGGTCCCCGCTGAACAGCTGCCCGTCGGCCCGTAGCTGCTCGTAGTCGATGGCGAATCGTTCTGCGGCCCAGAGCTTTCCGTCGATCGGGTTGAGGGCCATTCGGTGCGGCGTCATGTCGCAGCAGCCGTTGGCGTCGAGCCAGCCGGAGCCGCGCAACGGCGGGTCGAGTACGACGGGCTTGTGGTCGGACACCGACATGGGCGCGACGTTCTCGGTGACCACCGGCGGTACGAGCGGCGGCATCGGCTTGGGCACCTTGACCACCACGCGGTGCGAAAGGTGGGGTACCGCACTTCCCGCGTCCAGTTTGACGTCCAGCCAGACGATCGACCGCTGCCCGGGGCCGAGATCGTTGGTGCTGACCCGGGTGCCCATGGTCCGCGTCCAGTAGGCGAGGCCGGCGCCGGACAGTTGTAGCAGCGGCCCGGCGGGTCCCACGGCTGCGATCGAATCCACCGTCACGGGCTCGGGTGAGGTGTTGGTGAGCAGCAGCTCGTACGCGAGATGTACTTTCCCGTCGGTCGCCGGGACGGGGACGGGCTCGGCCACGACGTCGACGAGGACGGGCGTGACGATCGGCTCGGCGCCCGCGGAAGCCGTTGGGGGAGAGGAAGACTCGACCGATTTCGGTACCGCCGTACAGGACGTCAGCGCGGCGGCGAGCAGCAGTGCCGCCGCCGGCCGGCTACCCGGAATCATGCGACGTCTCGGGGCCGCCGGGCGGCGCACCCGGTGCGGGGGCCGGGGTTTCGGGCGCGTCCGGGTCGAAGTCCTTCTCTGTGCGGAACAGGAAGAAGAACACCACCCAGCCGATCGCCGAGATGAAGATCCAGCTGACCAGCCGATAGATCAGCATCGTCGAGATGGCCGCCGCCAGCGTCATGCCGCTGGACACCAGGCCGGGCACCAGCACCGCCTCGACCACGAGCAGCCCGCCCGGCATCAGGGGAATCGCCCCGACGGCGCGCGCCGCGGCGTACGCGACCGTCAGACCTGCCAGCGACGGATGCCCGCCCGTGGCGTACGCCGCGCAGGCCAGGCACGCGACGTCGGCGATCCAGTTGAACAGCGACCAGCTGAATGCGACGGTCAGGGTCCGGCGGCTCAGGCTCACGGACTCCAGCTGATTCAGGGTGCGGCGCCAGCCGTCCAGGCCGGTGTCGGCGGGCTTACCGCGCAGCGAGTTGAACCACGACAGCAGCCGCACGCCGATGCCGTCGATCTGCTGCGGATTGGCGGCGACGGTCTGGGCCAGCAGCAGGAGCGCCACGAAACCGCCGATCGTGAAGATCAGTGACAGCGGGTTCTTGCTCGCGCCGAGCAGGAATGCCCCGCCCAGGCCCAGCAGGGCCAGGCCGACCACTTGCAGTGCCCCGGACATCACCAGCTGCCACGAGGCCACCAACGGCGAGGCGCCCCACAGCCGCTGTTGGCGGTAGACGAACGTGGCCGACAGCACCGGGCCGCCCGGCAGCGTCGTGGACAGCGCATTGCCGGCGTAGAACGCGGCCTCGGACCGCAACTGCTTGACCTGGACCCCGGCGGACCGGAGCAGGGTGCGCTGAATCTGCGCGAAGCTGTGCATCGAGGCCAGGGCCGCGACGGCCGCGGCGGCGACCCACCACCACGTCGCCGACAACAGGCTGCGCCACGCCTTGGCCAGCTGTTCCCAAACCATCACGACCTCGACAGTCAGCACGACGACGGCGATGCCGATGAGAACCCAGCGCAGCCACCAGTACTTGCCGCGGGGCCGACCCTGCGGCCGGGCGGCCGTCCAAGGGTCGGTCGACGCGTCGTGTGACACGCATACAGAGTAAACGGCGTGTCGTGTACGGCGCGCCGTGTGCGGGCGCATTGCGCAACCCCCCGGCGTCATCCCGCGGCGTTACGCTGGCGCCCATGTCACAAGCCGACGCAGCGGTCGATCCAGTGGTACGTAAAGCCGCAGCCTGGTCATGGCGGTTGTTGGCGATCTTCGGCGCGGTGCTCGCCGTGCTGTGGGTCGTCGTCAAGCTCGAGGTGATCGTGGTCCCGGTGCTGCTGGCGACGCTGGCATCGGCGTTCCTGCTGCCGGCGGTCGACCTGCTGACCCGGCGCGGACTGCCGCGCGGTGCGGCCGTCGCGGTGATGCTGCTGAGCTCCATCGTGGTGATGGGCGGCATCCTGACGTTCGTCGTCTTCCAGTTCATCGACGGCGCCCCGGCGCTGGTCGAGCAGGTGGCCAAGAGCATCGACGGCGCTCGTAAATGGTTGACCGAAGGCCCGATCCTGCATCTGAGCAGCGATCAGATCAACAGCGTCGGGCAGACCGCCATCGACGCCCTGAAGAACAATCAGGCCAAGCTGACCAGCGGGGTCTTCTCCACCGCCGGCGCGCTCACCGAGATCATCACCGGGATGCTGCTGGTCCTGTTCACCCTGATCTTCCTGCTGCACGGCGGCCGCGACATCTACGCCTTTGTCACCAGGATCTTCCCGGCCACGGTCCGGGACCGGGTGCGGGATGCCGGCCGGGCCGGATTCGGCTCGCTGATCGGGTATGTCCGCGCGACGTTCGTGGTCGCTCTGGTCGATGCCGTCGGCATCGGCACCGGGTTGGCGATCATGGGAGTGCCCCTGGCCCTGCCGCTGGCATCCCTGGTGTTCCTGGGCGCGTTCGTCCCGCTGGTCGGTGCCGTGCTGACCGGTTTCGTGGCAGTGGTGGTGGCGCTGATCGCCAAGGGCTGGATCTACGCGTTGATCGCGCTCGGCCTGATCATCGCGGTGCAGCAGCTGGAGGCCCACGTGCTGCAGCCCATCGTGATGGGCCGCGCGGTGTCCGTCCACCCGCTCGCCGTCGTGCTGGCGATCGCCGGTGGCGGGGTCACCGCCGGCATCATCGGCGCACTGATCGCCGTGCCGATCGTCGCGTTCCTCAACAGCGCCATCCGCGTGCTCGTCGCCAGCGATCCGGACGCCGAACAAGCCGAACTACTCGCCGAAGCCGGGCCCGTGGCCGCCGCGACGGTGTCGCAAGGGGCCACGCCGCCTGCTACAGACGGCCCTCCCGGCGCAGCAGATCCGCAGCGCTGACCCCGCCGCCGGTACCGCGCCGCTGGGTTTCAGCGGTATCGATCTTCTCGGTGGCGTCGGGAGCGTCGGCCGGCTGGGCGCGGAACGCCGTGGTCGGCTCGTTGCCCTGATCGCCGGGCGCGTCTGACGGCGTCTGAATCTGCGGCCCGGAAGCGCTGATGTTGCCGCGCAGCTGCCCGAGCCACGACTCGATTTCCCGGTTGCCGCTGGCGCCCTGACCCTGGCCCGGCTCGGCGGGACGGGCCGCGCCCGGCGCGCGGAACGCCGTGGTGGCGGGCTCGGAGGCCGGACCGAAGGCGGTGGTCGCCGGGTCGCCGATCGCGGTGGTCGGCGGCGTCGGGTCCCCGTTCTGCGGGGTGACGGCGCGCGTCACATTCGACACCACGTTGCGGAAGGCGCCCTTGGCGGCGCTGAACCGCGTGGTCGCGGGCTCGGTGGACGGAGCCTCCGGCACCGCGGGCGGGGCCTGCGGAGCCGGCGGCTGCGGCGGAGCACTCGGCATCCGGTTGGTCGGTGCCTGACTCGGCGGCTGTGGCTGGCCCGGGTTGATCCGGGTCGGCACGGCGCGCTGGCCGGCGGCCGGATGCGTCGGATCGTGCGGCGGCCGGACCGGAGCACCGGAGCCGACCAGGGCACGCGGATCTTCGGGTTCGCGGACCGCGGGACGCTTGCGCTCGTCCGGCAGCTCGGTCTCGCCGAGACCCAGCTTCTGCTGGACCCGCTTCATCCACAGCGGCGCCCACCAGCAGTCGTCGCCGAGCAGCTTCATGACGGCCGGCACCAGGAACATGCGGATGACGGTGGCGTCGAGCAACAGCGCCATCAGCAGACCGAATGCCAGGTACTTCATCATCACCAGGTCGGAGAACGCGAAGGCGCCGACGACGACGGCCAGCACCAGCGCGGCACCCGTGATCAGGCGGCCCGTGGTGGCGGTACCGATCCGGATGGCCTCGGCGGTGGACATGCCGCGCTCGCGGGCCTCCACCATGCGGGACACCAGGAAGACCTCGTAGTCGGTCGACAGACCCCAGATGACCGCGATGATCAGGCCGATCATCGGTGCCATCAGTGGCTGCGCGGTGTAGTTCATCAACCCGGACCCGTGCCCGTTCTCGACGAACATCCAGGTCAGGATGCCCATCGTCGAGCCGAGGGTGAGGGCGCTCATCAGGGCGGCCTTGATGGGCAGCACCAGCGAGCCGAACGCCAGGAACATCAGGACGGTCGTGGTGATCACCAGGATCGCGACCATCAGCGGCAGTTTCTCGAACAGCGTGCTGATGCTGTCCTGTTCCAGCGCCGGGGTGCCGCCGACCATCACCTGGACGCCGTGCGGTTCCTGCAGGGCGCGCAGTTCGTTGATCTTCTCGCCGGCGTCACCGCTGTTGATGAGGCCGTTGGACAGCACCCGGACGGACGGGTCCTTGCTGCCGCCCTCCTGGTAGGTCCGCTCGGCCCACATCTTCGACTTGTCGTTGCCGTCCGGCGTCACGAACCCGCTGATGGTGCCGGCATTTGCCCGCACCTGGGCGATCTGCTGATCGGTGACGGGCTGGCCGTTGTCACTCTTGATGACGAGGGTCAGGGCGTTGGTGCGGAAGCCGGGGAAGAGCTGGTCGAACTCCTCCTGCGCGGTCCGGACCGAGTTGTCCGGCGGCAGGTACTTCTCGCTCATACCGGCGAGGGCCAGCTGTCCCAGCGGGATGACCAGGAGGATCATGCCGATGGTGATCGGTACGGCGAACGCCAGCGGCCGTTTCATCACGACGTTGACCAACTTGCCCCAGAAGCCCTTCTCGACTTCTTCGCGGGTCTTGGTCTTCTGCGTCTTCTCGGCGAACCAGTCGATGATCTTGCGCGAGAACGGCCAGTTGGCCAGGAACGGCACCTTCAGCAGGGTGCGCACGCCCAGGGCGTCGACGTTGGTGCCGAGGATGCCCAGCACCGCGGGCAGCACCGTGTTCGACAGGAACGCGGCCAGCAGCACCGACGCGATGATCGCGTAGGTGATGGACCGCAGGAAGCCCAGCGGGATCAGCAGCAGCGGCAGCGACGACGCGACGATGATCACCGCGGAGAACGCGACGGTCCGGCCCGAGGTCATGACGGATCTTCGGACCGCGGCCTCGACGTCGTAGCCCTCGGCCAGTTCTTCTCGGAACCGGCTCACGATGAACAGGCCGTAGTCGATGGCGATACCGAAGCCCATCATGGTGACGACGGGCTGGGCGAAGAAGTGCACCGGCCCGAATTCGGCGGTGAACCGCAGGATGCCGAGCGCGCCACCGATGGTCAGACCACCGATGATCGCGGGCAGTGCGGCAGCGATGGCGCCACCGAACACGAAGAACAGCACGACCGCGACGAGCGGCACGATCGCCAGCTCGGCGCGCTTCTGGTCGGTGCCGATGGTGCCGGTCAGCTCGCTCGCGAGCGGCTCCAGACCGGCCAGCTTGATGTTGCCGCCGTTGACCTTGTACAGGTCAGGGGCGACGGCCTGGTAGTTCTTCAGGATTGCGTCGTCGTTGTCGCCCTTGAGCGGGACGGTGATGAAGGTGTGCCGCAGGTCCTGCGTCGTCATCTTCTTCAGGCCGTCGCTGGGCGCTTTCAGCCAGCCGACCCAGGCGACCACCTTGTCCTTGTGGTCGTTGACGAAGGTGTCCAGCTCGCCGCTGACCTTCTTCTGCCACGCCGGGTCGGTGATCTTCTTGTCGTCGGGCGGCGTCAGGATGGCCACCACGAGGCTGGTCCGGTCGCGGCCGTAGACCTCGTCACCGAGCACCGACGCGGCGACGGACTCGCTGCCCTCGTTGTAGAAGCCACTCTGCGTGACATGCTCGCCGAGACTGGACCCGTACACGGCGCCACCAAGGCACAGTGCGACCATGACACCGATCACTATGTATCGGAATCGGTACACCGTTCGACCCCACCAGGCGAACACGTCAGCTCCTCACGATTATCTGCATAAAGTCCTGCTCAAAGGCACTCTCTAAGAGGTTGCCATTTTCAGCCACCGCACACGTCATCTGTAGTTTTTCCTAAACGCGCGAGCTCAGCAGCGCGGACAACGGCCGGAAGGGCTGCAGCCAGGCGCCCTGATCAGGCAGCGAATCCAGGCCGATTCGCGGCAGCGGCTCCCGGAAGACACCAGGGATGTCTTCCAGGTCGACGAAGTCCAAGGTATCCGACGCTAACGCCCAACTGGCATGTTCGCGAAATCCGACGACGGTCGCGGGAGTGCCGTCGTGAGCGATGTCCTCGAGCGGTTGGCGGAACGCCTGGCCGTCGGCAGAGGCCACATAGATGCCGGCCAGACCCTCGCTGCGGCGCAGCGCGATGTGCGCCAGCATGTCGCTGTCGACGTCGCTGTCCTCGTCGGTCTTCGGCTTGGCGAACACCGCGAAACCGACGTTACGCAGGGCCTCCACCCAGGGGCGCACGACGTCGGCGCTACCGGGGGCGATGTTGGTGAAGACGGTCGCCTCGGGCTCCAGGGACACCGGCGGCTGGTCCGGACGCCGGCCGTTCGCGATCTCGCTGGTGCGGGCCAGCAGCCAGCGGCCCAGCGCGTCGAAGCGGGGCCGGTGGGCGGCGGTCGGACGGCCGCCGAGGATCGACCCGAGGCCCATGTCGAGGTTCGGTGCGTCCCAGACCAGCAGCACCCGGTGCGGCCGGGGGCCCGGCGGCGGGGTGGGCGGGTAGGGCTTGACCTGTGGGATGGCCTCGGTGATCGTCACTCGGGCTTCTCCCAGATGAGCTCGGTGATGGGACTGCCCATCCGCATGCCCCGCGCCTCATATTTGGTCGTGGGCCGCTGGACGGAGATCGGCAGGTCGGCGTCGGCCGACGTGCGCTTCAGTGTCGGCTCGGCGTCGCCCACTTCGGCGATCTGCACCGCGTAGTCGGCGTGGTCGGTGGCCGCGTGCAGGATGCCGCCGGGCCTGAGCCGGCTGGAGATGAGCGCCACCGTCTCGGCCTGCAGCAGCCGGCGCTTGTGGTGGCGGGCCTTGGGCCACGGATCCGGGAAGAACACCCGCACCGCCGTGAGGGCGCCCGGGGCGATCATGTGTTCCAGCACATCGACGCCGTCACCGCGGACGAATCTCACATTCGTCAGGCCGGCCCGGTCGACGCCGCCGAGCAGCTGGGCCAGGCCCTTGCGGTAGACCTCGACCGCGATGACGTCGAGGTGTGGTTCCTCCTGTGCCATGGCCAGCGTCGAGATGCCGGTGCCGCTACCGATCTCCAGCACCACGGGCGCGGTGCGGCCGAACCAGGCGGCGGTGTCGATCAGCGGGGCGGGCTCGCCGTCGTCCGAGCGGGCGACTTTGCCCAGCTCAGGCCACCGTCGGTCCCAGGTGCTCTGTTGCTTGGTGGACAGGCTCGAGCGGCGGGACCGGAAGCTGGTGACGCGGCGGTGCTGGTGGGTGGGCGCGGCGGTGGTTTCGGCGGCCGGTTCGTTTTCGGCCGCCGAGGCGCCGGCCGACGAGGCAGCGTCGTCCTCGCGCTGGGCATACATCCGTCCATCGTCTCTCATTCGGCTGTGAGAGCCCGCATCGTGGTGCAGATTGATACCCAACAGTTGCCTGGAAAACGGCGTCGGTCACACCGGCGCGGAGGTGCGACGATGGCTTCGGGTGGGGTGGTGGGAAGAACACCGGGGGTACGTGGTGTCGGGGGATCTTTGGCAGCGGTTCACAGCTGCTCTGCGGGGGCTGACGGACGAGGTGCCGGGGCTGGCGCACGTCGTCGTGGGCCCCGATGTGGGCGACGCCGCCGGCCGGTACCGGTCGATCTGTGCCGTCCTGGGCGAGATTGACTGGGTGGCAAGCGAATTGGACGACGATCGGGTGTACCGGTGGTTGGCGTCCGACGCGATAGCGGCCCTGCGGACCGCCGCGGCGACGGCAGCGCTGGCGGCCGACGGATTGGTGGTCGACGCCGCCATGGACCCCGACGCCCACCTGCGGCGGGCGCTGCACTGGCGACGCTATGGCCGTCGTACCCCCTCTGACCTGCACCGTCGCTGTGCCGCAGACGTCAGCCGGGGGTCGTTGCGGCTGCTCGCGCGCGCCGGTGCGGGGCCGGTGACGTCCCGGCTGGAACTGCAGCGCATCCGGCTGGAGCTGGTCCGCGACTCCCGTCGGCGATACGGCGACCTGCATGCCGATCTGCTCGCCCGGGTGCCGTCCCGGCGGGCCGCGGCCGGGAGTTTCGAAGCCGGTGCCCGCGAGCGGTTGGCCGAGGTGGCCGAGCGGCTCCGCGACGACACCGCCCTCGCGCTGGGCGCTCCCGGGCCTGCCGACCGGTGGCCGGTGCCCGTCGTCCCCGGGCCGGTGCCGGCCCAGCGCCCGGACGAGATGTGGCTGGGGCTCGTACTGGGCGCGGGTTTCGGTCTCGGCGCGGCACTGGGGCTGGCCAGGATGGCGACCGGGCTGGCCGGGGTGCCCGACGGCGTCGGCGGTCTCGTGGGATTGGCGCTCGGTCTGGTGCTGACCGTGGCGGTCATCGGCGGCCGCGCCCGGCTGCACCGGCGGGCGGTGCTGGACCGGTGGGTCGGGACCGCCGTCGCGGCGGCGCGGCAGGCGAGTGAAGAGGAACTGGCGTACCGATTACTGGAGGCGCAGGCGGGCTTGGCGTCCGCACATCACAAAACGAAAAATTGACCGCTTTACGAATTGTGCCCATCGAGGCCGTCGCGCTACTGACGAGTAACCGCCCGTCGGCGCCCTCAAACGCATTACCTGCGGGTTCAGGAGCGCCGATTGGGCTTTCTGAATCGTTCTTGTGAGAGATCGGACAGCGGCCCGATTGTCCACTTGTATGTCACTCACGTTAACCTCTAAAGAGGTATAGCTGCGATTTGCGAGCAGGAGAATTTGATGACCTCAGCGACCATTCCCGGTCTCGACGCCGCTCCGACCAATCACGCCGGGCTGCTCGCCTGGGTGCGTGAAGTTGCGGAGCTGACTCAGCCCGACCGGGTGATGTTCGCCGACGGCTCGGAAGAGGAGTATGACCGCCTCGCCGCTCACCTCGTCGCCGCCGGCACGTTCCAGAAGCTGAACGAAGACAAGCAGCCGAATTCGTATCTCGCACTGTCGGATCCGTCTGACGTCGCCCGTGTCGAGTCGCGCACCTTCATCTGCTCGGAGCGCGAAGAGGACGCCGGCCCCACCAACAACTGGATGGACCCGGCCGAGATGCGCGGCATCATGACCGACCTCTACCGCGGTTCCATGCGCGGCCGCACCATGTGGGTCGTGCCCTTCTGCATGGGCCCGCTGGACGCCGAGGATCCCAAGCTCGGCGTCGAGATCACCGACTCGGAGTACGTCGTCGTCTCGATGCGCACCATGACCCGCATGGGCGCCAAGGCGTTGGCCAAGATCGGTGACGACGGCTTCTTCGTCAAGGCGCTGCACTCGCTCGGTGCGCCGCTGGAGCCGGGCCAGGCCGACGTGCCGTGGCCCTGCAACGAGACCAAGTACATCACCCACTTCCCCGAGACCCGCGAGATCATGAGCTACGGCTCGGGTTACGGCGGCAACGCGCTGCTGGGCAAGAAGTGCTACTCGCTGCGCATCGCCTCGGCCATGGCGCACGACGAGGGCTGGCTCGCCGAGCACATGCTGATCCTCAAGCTCATCTCCCCGGAGAACAAGGCGTACTACATCGCTGCGGCGTTCCCGTCGGCCTGCGGCAAGACCAACCTCGCGATGCTGCAGCCCACCATCCCGGGCTGGCGCGCCGAGACCGTCGGTGACGACATCGCCTGGATGCGCTTCGGCAAGGACGGCCGCCTGTACGCCGTCAATCCCGAGTTCGGCTTCTTCGGCGTCGCGCCGGGCACCAACTGGTCGTCGAACCCGAACGCCATGAAGACCATCGCCGCCGGCAACACCGTCTTCACCAACGTCGCCAAGACCGACGACGGTGACGTCTGGTGGGAGGGCTTGGAAGGCGAGCCGGAGCACCTCATCGACTGGAAGGGCCAGGACTGGATCCTGCGCGAGACGGAAACCAAAGCGGCGCACCCGAACTCGCGCTACTGCACCCCGATCTCGCAGTGCCCGTCGGTCGCCCCCGAGTGGGACGACCCGCAGGGTGTGCCGATCTCGGCGATCCTGTTCGGTGGCCGTCGCAAGACGACCGTGCCGCTGATCACGCAGGCCCGCGACTGGCAGCACGGCGTGTTCATCGGCGCCACCCTGGGCTCCGAGCAGACCGCCGCCGCCGAGGGCAAGGTCGGCACCGTGCGCCGCGACCCGATGGCCATGCTGCCGTTCCTCGGCTACCACGTCGGTGACTACTTCCAGCACTGGATCAACATCGGCAAGAACGCCGACGAGTCCAAGATGCCGAAGATCTTCTTCGTCAACTGGTTCCGCCGTGGCGACGACGGCCGCTTCCTGTGGCCGGGCTTCGGCGAGAACAGCCGCGTGCTGAAGTGGGCCATCGAGCGCATCGAGCACCAGGCCGAGGGCAAGAGCACCCCGATCGGCATTGTTCCCACCGCCGCTGACCTGGACCTGGCGGGTCTGGACGTGTCGGCCGCCGACGTCGACGAGGCGCTGGCCGTGCGTGTCGACGAGTGGCAGAACGAGCTGCCGCTGATCGAAGAGTGGTTCGAGTTCGTCGGCGAGAAGCTGCCGACCGGCATCAAGGACGAGTTCGACGCCCTCAAGCACCGCTTGGCTGAAGAGGCCTAAGGCGCTATCCCACGCAACCACACAACCCCCGGTCTCCCAGGAGATCGGGGGTTGTGTGTATTTGCGGCTACTTCGCCGCGCCTCTTCGTTGATCCTGCGGTGGGGGCGGGAAAGTGCGAGTGGCGAGGACCCTGGGCGCAGGGTGAACGTGGCCAGACGGTTGACTCTGCGCTGGGGGCGGGAAAGTGAGAGTGGCGAGGACCCTGGCCACAGGGTCAGCGAGGACGGTCGACGGCCCTGTCCGCGCTCGACGGCTCCCCGGCGCCCTCGAACAGGGTTAGCCACACAATGAAGTTAGGGTAGCCGAACTCAAAAGGTTCACAACGCTGACCAGCAAATTCAGCGTTGCAAGCTGAACCTAATTCGTAGCAACACTAAGTTGCTGGCGTCGTTTTGGGCGGCTAACGTCAGCGGCGTGACCAGCACCCGATCAGCCCGACCGACCATGCGTCGGCCGCTTGTGCGATCCCTGTTGCTGGCCGCTGCGTTCGTTCTCCCGGCGGTGGCGCTGCGCCTCGCCGGCGTGCACCCGAACCCCGTCGTCTCGCTGCTGGCCTACGGCGCGGCTGTCGTCGCCGCCAGCTTCGTGCTGGCCTGGGCGGCCGAAGCGGCGCAGGTCGACGTGTCCGGCGGCCTCGCCATCGCCGTTCTGGCCCTGATCGCGGTGCTGCCCGAATATGCCGTCGACCTCTACTACGCCTACGTCGCCGGCCACAACGCCGAGTACGTTCAATACGCCGCTGCCAACATGACCGGCTCCAACCGGCTGCTCATGGGTATCGGCTGGCCGGTCGTGGTGATCGTCGGCCTGTATGTCGCACAGCGCATGTCGGCCGATAAGACCAGCAAATCGATGCTGGCGCTGGAACCCGGCAACCGCGTCGAGCTGGGTTTCCTGCTCATCGCCGGACTCGTCGCGTTCATCATCCCGACGACCGGCCGCATCCACCTCGTGCTCGGTGTGGCACTGCTGGCGTGGTTCGGCTTCTACCTGTACAAACTCACCCGCGGCGAGCCGGAGGAGCCCGAGCTCGTCGGTACCGCGGCGGCCATCGGCGCGCTGCCGGACCGGGCCCGCCGCATCACCGTCGTGACGTTGTTCGCGGTGTCGGGCGCTGTCATCCTGATGTGCGCGGAGCCGTTCGCGAACAGCCTGATCAACGCCGGTACCGAGCTGGGCGTCGACCGCTTCCTGCTGGTGCAGTGGCTCGCGCCGCTGGCCTCGGAGGCGCCGGAGTTCATCATCGCGACCATCTTCGCCTCGCGGGGCAAGAGCACCGCGGCGATCGCGACCCTCATCTCGTCCAAGGTCAACCAGTGGACGCTGCTGATGGGCTCGCTGCCCATCGCCTACCTGGCCGGTGGTGGCGGCACCGAGCTGGTTCTCGACGGTCGGCAGGTCGAGGAGGTGCTGCTGACGGCCACCCAGACCATGATGGGCGTCGCGCTGATCCTGTCGCTGCGGTTCCACCGGGCGACGGCGTGGCTGCTGTTGGCGTTGTTCGTGGTGCAGTTCCCGATCACGTCGACCACCGGCCGCCTGCTGCTGTGCGGCGTTTACGGTGCGCTGACGGTGGTGGGCTTGATCATCAACCGTCGTCACATCGTCGCGACGCTGCGGGCACCGTTCAGTGCCGGCGACCACGACGTCGACGGCGTGCGGTTCGACGGCCGGGAGCTGTCGATCGTCGGTCGGTGACCGCGGTGCTGACCGGCGCGAACCGGGGTGTCCAGGATGAGGTCGGCGGCTCGCGCCGCCATCGCCATGGCGGGCGCATTTGTGTTGCCGGACACCATGATCGGCATGATCGACAGGTCGGCCACCCGTAGTCCGTCGATGCCGCGGACCCGCAACTGGTCATCGACGATGTCGCCGTCGTCCGGTCCCATGCCGCAGGTGCCGATCGCGTGGAACCCGGTGAGCCCCTGCGTCATCGCGGCGTGCAGGAGCTCGTCATCGCATTGGGTGTCGGGGCCGGGCGTCAGCTCCGTGGCGATGAGGTCGGCGATGGGCGACTGCTGGAACACCTCGCGCATGGTGCGCAGCACCCCGATGGCAGCGGTCCGGTCGTGGGCGGTGGCCAGATAGTTGGGGTCGATCATCAAGGGGTGGTCCGGATCGGGTGAGCTGATCCAGACGGCGCCTTCCGACGTCGGCCGGAGAATCTCGCCCATACAGGACAGGCCGGGTAGACGCTCGACGCTGCCGCCGGCGCCGGCCAGTGTCAGCGCGGTGACGAGCATCTGTCCGTCGACGCGCGGCTGGTCGGGTCCGGTCTTGAAGAACGCGAGCACGTCGCCGGTCGGTGCGGCCAGCGGTCCGCGGCCGCCGGCGGCATACCGGATCGTGGACCGAACCTTGCCGCAGGTGGTCGCCAGGTGCCGGTTGTGCCCGATGTTCCGATTGAGCCGGTAGGTGTTCACGAGCGTCCGGTGATCCCGCATGCGCCGCCCGACGTTCGAGCGCTCCAGGTAGCGCGGCACGCCGGCGTCCGCGAGTACCTCGCTGGGCCCGATTCCGGAGAGCTGCAACAGTTTTGGTGATCCGAGGGCGCCGAGGGTGAGGATCACTTCGCGATTCGCCCGGACCACCGTCGACAGCCCGTCGATCCGGATCACCACACCCGTGGCCCGGCCGCGGGTGAACTCCAGTCGCTCTGCCGTCGCGCCGGTGAGCACCTGCAGGTTGGGGCGGGCGCGCACCGGGTCCAGGAATGCGGTGGCGGCGCTGACGCGCCTGCCGTTGTGGATGGTCGCGGGCGAAAGCCCGATGCGCGGTTCGTCCGTTTCGTTCAGGTCGCCGAGCGGGCGCATGCCCAGGCGGGTACCGGCGGCGATCGTGGTCAGCGCGAGCGGATCGGGGTCGCGGACGACGCTGATCGCCAGTTCACCGCCGAAACCGCGCGTGGATGACTGGCCGATGGTGTTGTGTTCGAAGCTTCGGTACGCGGCCAGGATGTTGTCCCAGTCCCAGCCGCGATTGCCCAGCTTTTCCAGTTCGTCGAAGTCGGCTTTCTGGCCTCGGTTGTAGACCATGCCGTTGACCGAGCTCGATCCGCCGAGAACCTTGCCGCGCGGCCAGAATTCAGTGGTGCCGTGGGGGCCGAGGGGGATGGTCTGGTGCTGCCAGATGTACCGCGGGTCGCCGAACAGGCGACTGCCGAGTTTGGGGACGCGAAGATACGGGCTACGCGCCCGGCCACCGGCTTCGATGAGGAGTACCCGGTTGCGGGGATCGGCGGACAGGCGATTGGCGAGTACGCAGCCTGCCGTCCCGGCGCCCACCACGAGGTAGTCGAATGTGGCCATCGCGACCTCCGGTCGGCGTCACTCAAACTTTGCCAAAATCACAGTCGCAAGCTCACGACATCGACAGATAGTCGCATAGATCTGCAAAATATGTCGACTACAGCTACTTCTGGCGATTTGCTGAGAGTTTGCCAAAGTTGCAGGAATAGCAGAATATCGGCCGTCTTCCGGGCGATGCCGGCCGTCGCCGAGTGGTTGTTGAAGTCGCAGGATTCCGCCCGTCCGCCTTCTTGACAGGTGTCAAGTCACCTGTCGTAGAGTGCCGTCATGCAGATTCGCCAGCACGTGGGCAGTGGGAAACCGGCCGTCATCTTGCACCCGTCCGGCACGGTGGTGACGTTCGACGAGCTGGAGGCCCGGGCCAACCGGCTGGCTCATCATTTCCGGGCCAACGGGCTGGTCGAGGGTGACGTCGTTGCCATCCTGATGGAGAACAACGAGCACATGCACGCGGCGATGTGGGGTGCGCGGCGCAGCGGCTTGTACTACGTGCCGATCAACATCCACCTGACGCCGGCCGAAGCCGCCTACATCATCGAGAACAGCGGAGCCGCCGCGGTGATCGGCTCAGCGGCTCTCAGCGACACGTGTGCCGGTCTGGCCGAGCACCTCACGGGCGGGCTGCCCAAGCTGCTCATGATCGCCGACGGCGAGCTGCCGGGCTGGGACCGCTACCCGGAATGCGTTGCGGCTTATCCCGATACGCCGATCGACGACGAGATCGAAGGCGACCTGCTGCAGTACTCGTCGGGCACGACGGGGCGCCCGAAGGGCATCAAGCGCGAGCTGACGCACCTGCCGCCGGCCGAGGTGCCCGGGCTCATGAAGATGCTGATGAGCTTCTGGCTCCCCAAGGATGCCGTCTACCTGAGCCCGGCGCCGCTGTACCACACGGCGCCGTCGGTGTGGTCGATGCAGATTCAGGCCGAGGGCGTCACCACGGTCGTGATGGAGAAGTTCGACGCCGAGGGCTGTCTGGACGCCATCGCACGCTACGGCGTCACGCATGGCCAGTTCGTGCCCGTGATGTTCACCCGGATGCTGAAACTGCCGCAGTCCGTGCGGGATTCGTATGATCTGTCGTCGCTCAAGCGCGTCATGCACGCCGCCGCGCCGTGCCCGGTGGAGATCAAGAAGCAGATGATCGACTGGTGGGGTCCGATCGTCGACGAGTACTACGCCTCCTCCGAGGCCATCGGCTCCACCCTGATCACGGCCGAGGACTGGCTGACGCACCCCGGGTCGGTCGGCAAGCCGATGCTGGGCGTCCTGCACATCCTCGACGAGGAGGGCAACGAGCAGCCGCAGGGCGTGCCCGGCGAGATCTACTTCGAGGGCGGGAACACCTTCGAGTACCTGGACGATGCCGAAAAGACCGCGGCCTCAAGGGATGCGCACGGCTGGGCGACCGTCGGCGACATCGGTTACCTCGACGAGGAGGGCTACCTCTACCTGACCGACCGTCGGCATCACATGATCATCAGTGGCGGGGTGAACATCTACCCGCAGGAAGCGGAGAACGTCCTCGTCACGCATCCCAAGGTGATGGACGCCGCGGTGTTCGGCATTCCGGATGCCGAGATGGGCCAGAGCGTGAAAGCGGTTGTGCAGACCGTGGATCCGGCCGACGGCACCGAGGAGTTCGGTGTGGAGCTGCTGGGCTGGTTGCGAGACCGGCTGACGCATTACAAGTGCCCGCGGTCCATCTCGTTCGAAGAACAATTGCCGCGGACCGACACGGGCAAGCTGTACAAGCAATCGCTGATCGAGAAGTACTCTGGCTGACGTGCCCACTGGCGGACCGTTTTTCGAGGACCTCAGCATAGGTCAGGTTTTCGACTGGGCGCCCGGGATGACGCTCACCGACGGCGCCGCGGCAGTGCACCAGGCCATCCTCGGCGACCGGATGCGGCTGCCGCTCGATGCCGCGTTGACCGCCGCGGTCACCGGATCACCGCGGGCATTGGCGCATCCGGCGCTCGTGTGCGACGTCGCGATCGGTCAGTCGACCCTGGTGACCCGCCGGGTCAAGGCGAATCTGTTCTACCGCGGGCTGCGGTTCCACCGCTTCCCGCACATCGGCGACACCATCACCACCCGCACCGAAGTCGTTGGCCTCAAGCAGAATTCAGCAAAACCAGGCAGGCCGCGCACGGGTCTGGCCGCCCTGCGCATGATCACCATCGACCAGGACGGCCGCACGGTGCTCGACTTCCACCGGTGCGCCATGCTGCCGCTGCGCGACGACGCCGACGACACCGGCCACGCCGACGACCTCAGCATCATCGGCACCACCGCTCCCGGCCTGCCCGACCCCGCCGCGGGATGGAATGCCGACGCCTGGCGCTCCGCGGTGCCCGGCCACAATTTCGACCCGGAGCTCGCCGGCCAGGTGATCACCAGCACGGCCGACGTCGTCAGCAGCGCCCCGGAACTGGCCCGCCTGACGCTCAACATCGCTGCCACGCATCATGATTCGCGTGTGGCCGGCAGCCGCCTGGTGTACGGCGGGCACACCATCGGCCTGGCATTGGCGCAAGCCACCCGGCTCCTGCCGAACATCGTCGGTGTCCTGGGCTGGGAGTCGTGCGACCACACCGGCCCCGTGCACGAGGGCGACACCCTCTACAGCGAGCTGCACGTCGAAGCCGCGCACGAGGCGCCGGGCCGCGGCGGGACACTCGATCTGCGGTCCGTGGTGTTCGCCGTCGACGGTGACGGCCCCGACCGGCAGGTACTGGACTGGCGGTTCAGCGTCCTGCAGTTCTGACCATTGCCACAATGGCGGCGTGAGCACGTTGCGGTTGTCCGAGCTGGGCAGTGACCCGGAGTCGGTACTGCGGCTCGTCCGGTTCTTCGACGACCTCGACGCCTCCGGTGTCGACGGGGTGCTGGAAGCGGCGCAGGTCGTCGCCGGGTGTCCCGTCCACGTGCGCTGGGACGGCGCGGCGCCGGAGGTCTGGCTGGAGCGCGACGCCCCGGCCCACCCATTGGACGGCGTCCTGCTCGACCGGGTGCGGCACACGCTGGGTGACATCGGTGCCCGGGTGCCGCCGAGCTTCGGCGACCCCGCGCTGGTCGAGGTGGTGCTGTCGAGCCGGGAGCGTCCCGAAGACCGGGCGCGGGCGATCAGGCTGCTGGGGCTCGACGAGTCCCGCGAGGTCCGGGTGCTCGCGGTGTCGGCGCAGTCGTCGCCGGAAGCGCTGCGGGTCATCACGTCGGCCCTGACCGCGGTGTCGGTGCGGACCGCGGACTTGGGTACCGCGACGGCGGTGGTGTGCCAGGGCCGCACCAACACCCGGGCGCTGTCCGACGAGCTGGACCAGGCGATCGTCACCGCGTTCCCGGCGCCGCTACCGGTCGGCGCCGACCGGGGGCCGTGGGTCGGCCTCGGGGCGGCCGGTGGCGTGTTCGCCGCGCCGACCTCGTGGGCGCAGGCGTTGCGGGCGCTGCGGTTCGCGTCGTCGACCGGCTTCGGCCGGCGTGCCGTCGCCTACGAGCGGCTCAGCGCGCTCGAGCTGCTGGCCGAGCTGCCCCCCGAGGCCACCCGCGGCAGCCACGCGCTGACCCGCATCAACGAGATCGCCGCGACGCCCACCGGCCGGCTGCAAGTCGAGACGGCCGAGGCGTTCTGCGTGTTCGGGTCCCTGCGGCGGACGGCCGAGGAGCTGCACGTGCACCACAGCACGGTGGCCGCGCGGCTGGCGCACATCGAATCCCAATTGGGTTGGGACATGGACGATCCGCTGGACCGGTTCTCCGCGACCCTGGTCTTGATGATCCGGCGGATCGCGTTGTCGTCGGCGGAGCTGACGGACTGAGCCGGGTCAGCCCGCCAGCGGAACGATCATGAACGTGGCCGTGGACCGGGCCAACACCCGCTCGGCGGCATCGACGATCGAGCATTCACAGCTCAGCAGTCGGCGACCGACATTCACCACCTGGGCTTCGGCGACGAGTGGCCCGCCGTGCGGCTGCCGGTAGTAGCGGACGTGCATGTCGGTGGTGACGGGGATTTCTGCTCCGAGGTCGAAGAGGCCTTCGAGGCAGAAGCCGGACGCGGCGTCTGCGAGCGTCGCCAGCATCCCGCCGTGGATGCCGCCGGGCGCGACGCCTTCGAGGTCTGGCGCGAGCGGCATCGACAGGATCGCGACGCCCTGCTCCTGCCACACCACGCTGAGCCGCAAATGGCGGTGAACGGGGGACCGCCGCAGATCTTCGGTCGCTTCGAGCGGATCGCGGAACGCGTGCGCCATGGCCGGGCACCTCCTGTCGCGCGGGAGATCCGCATGTTATCGCCCTCGGCAACGGCTGACACTGATTAGCTACATCCGACGTTCGTCGGGAAATTTGCGCGCAAAAGCCGACGTACGTCGGATGACCGGGCCCGGCCCGGTTCGTGATGATGGCCACACCACGCTGAACAGCCCATGCTCAGTCGCAGACCCAAGGAGTATCCACATGGCCATCATCGACCCCACCAAGACCTGGGAACTGGTGGAGGAACGCCTGTCGCGCACGACGAACGAACGCCACCGCCAGGTGTTGAGCATCGTGCTCGAACACATGAAGGCGGAGGCCGTGCCGGACATGGATCGCCTGATGGCCACGTTGTCCCCGAACCCGGACTACCACTTCTGGTACGCCAACACCGATATGGGCCCGAAGACCACCGAGGGTGTGCGCGCGTACTACGAGGCGTTCGTCGCCAGCGGTGCCAATCACCTCGTCTTCGAGATCGATCGCCTTGCCGTCGACGATGATCTGGTGATGACCGAAGGCTGGATGAAGATGATCTACCCGGGCGCGTCCGCGCAGGCGATCGGCGTCGACGTCGAAGACCCCAACGGCGACTACCTGCTCGTGTTCCGTCAGCTCATCAACTGGCCGATCGATGCCGACGGCCTGATCGTCGGCGAGGATGCCTACCAGACCGGCCCGGTCAGCGTCACCAAGCTTGGCGTGGCAGACCTGCCGCAGGCGTACATCGACCAGAAGAACGCCGCCGCCGCCAATGCCTGAACGTCGCGAGGACATCGCAACCCTGCTGCTCGACCGCCTCGGCGACGAGCGGCTGGGGCTGCGTACCCGGGACCAGGACTGGACCTGGGACGAGGTGGTCCGCGAGTCCGCCGCCCGCGGCGCATACGCCGCCGAGCTACGGGCTGACGGCCCCTTCCACATCGGCGTGCTGCTGGACAACGTGCCCGACTTCCTCTTCTGGCTGGGCGGTGCCGCCCTGTCCGGGGCGACGATCGTCGGCATCAACCCGACGCGCGGCAACGCGGAGCTGGCCGGCGAGGTCCGGCATGCGGACTGTCAGCTGATCGTCACGGATTCGGCGGGGCGGGAACGGCTTTCGGGACTCGACCTCGGCCTGACACCCGACCGCATCCTCGTCATCGACGACCCCGCCTACCAAGAAGCGATTTGTGCACGAAAATCCGCGGCAGGCGCGGAAAATCGTGCACAAATCACGGCGGCACCGGGCGTCGGCGCCGAGTCGTTGTTGTTGCTGCTCTTCACCTCCGGCACCACCGGCGCGTCGAAGGCCGTCAAGTGCAGCCAGGGCCGCCTGGCGTGGATCGCCTACTCGGCCGTCGACAAGTTCAACCACGTCCGCGACGACGTCGACTACTGCTGCATGCCGCTGTTCCACGGCAACGCCATCATGGCGCTGTGGGCGCCGGCGCTGGCCGTCGGCGCGACCGTCTGCCTGACCCCGAGCTTCTCGGCGTCCGGGTTCCTGCCCGACGTGCGCTACTTCGGCGCGACGTTCTTCACCTACGTCGGCAAGGCGCTCGGCTACCTGCTGGCCACACCCGAACAGCCCGACGACGCCGACAACCAGCTCAATCGCGGTTTCGGCACCGAGGCCTCGCCGGAGGACCAGGCCTACTTCAAGCGCCGGTTCGGCGCGGAGCTCTTCGAGGGGTACGGCTCCAGCGAGGGCGGCGGCGCCGTCGTACTCGACCCGAACCAGCCCGAGGGAGCGCTCGGCCGGCCCGCCCATCCGGGCGTCGCGATCGTCAACCCGGAAACGATGATCGAGTGCGTCCCAGCGGTTTTGGACCGGCACGGCCGCATCCTCAACCCGGACGACGCCGTCGGCGAGATCATCGACAAGCTCGGCACCAAGAAGTTCGAGGGCTACTACAAGAACGACGCCGCCGACGCCGACCGGATCCGCAACGGCTGGTACTGGACCGGAGATCTCGGTTACCTCGACGAGAACGGCTTCATCTACTTCGCCGGCCGGCGCGGTGACTGGATCCGCGTCGACGGCGAGAACACGTCGGCGTTGTCCATCGAGCGCGTGCTGCGGCGTCATCCCGAGGTGATCGCCGCCGGCGTGTACGCGGTGCCGGACCCCCGCTCGGGTGATCAGGTGATGGCGGCCATCGAGGTCGCCGACCCGATCCTGTTCGACGTCGACAAGTTCGTGCAGTACCTGAACGACCAGGACGACCTGGGTAAGAAGGGCACGCCGCGGTTCCTGCGGATCTCGGACTCGCTGCCCGTCACCGGCTCCAACAAGGTGCTCAAGCGCGAGCTGCAGGCGGACAAGTGGCACACCGACGAACTGGTGTACCGCTGGGTGGGTCGGGGCGTACCGGTTTACGGCCTGATGTCCGACGATGCCAAGCGCGCGTTGGACGATGAGTTCACGCAGTACGGACGGCAGCGATACCTATAGGGAGTTTGGGCATGACGGACTGGGACTCGACGGTTGACGTGCTGGTGGCGGGCTCCGGTGGCGGCGGCGTCACCGGTGCCTATACCGCCGCGCGTGAGGGACTCGAGGTGCTGCTGGTCGAGGCCACCGACAAGTTCGGTGGCACCACTGCCTACTCCGGGGGCGGCGGCGTGTGGTTCCCCTGCAACCCTGTGCTGCAGCGGGCCGGCACCGACGACACCATCGAGGACGCGCTCGAGTACTACCACGCCGTCGTCGGCGACCGGACGCCGCGCGAGCTGCAGGACACCTACGTCCGGGGCGGTGCACCGCTCATGGAGTACCTGGAAGCCGATCCGAACATCAAGTTCGACATGCTGCCCTGGCCGGACTACTTCGGGAAGATGCCCAAGGCCCGGCTGGACGGTCAGCGGCACGTCGCGGCCCGTCCGCTGAAGATCGAAAAGGCGCCTGAATTCAAGGAATTGGTGCGCGGCCCGCTCGACAACGACCGGCTAGGCGTCCCGCAGCCCGACGACTACTTCATCGGCGGCCGCGCGCTGATCGCTCGCTTCCTGGTGGCGCTGAAGCAATACCCCTCGGCGGCAACACAACTCAATACCGCGCTGGTCGAGCTGGTCACCGAGGACGGTGCCGTCGTCGGAGCCGTTGTCGAGACCGACGGGGTCCGCAAGGCGATCAGGACGCGCAATGGTGTGCTGCTCGCGGCCGGCGGCTTCGAGGGCAACGACGAGCTGCGGCACAAGTACGGCGTGCCCGGCGAGGCGCGAGACACCATGGGGCCCTGGGGAAATCTGGGTCAGGCGCATGAGGCGGGCATCGCCGTGGGCGCCGACACCGATCTCATGGAGCAGGCGTGGTGGTCGCCCGGCCTGACCCATCCGGACGGTCGCAGCGCGTTCGCGCTGTGGTTCACCGGCGGCATTTTCGTCGACCAGGACGGCAAGCGGTTCGTCAACGAGTCCGCGGCGTACGACCGCATCGGCCGTGTCGTCGTGGACCGGCTGGCCAAGGGCGAGATGACGTTGCCGTTCTGGATGATCTACGACGACGGCGAAGGCGGAGCCGCCGGCGTTGTTCCTCCAATAAAAGCCACCAACGTGTCCATGGTCGAGACCGAGAAGTACGTCGACGCCGGGCTGTGGCACACCGCGGACACCCTGGAGGAGCTGGCCGCCAAGATCGGGGTCCCGGCCGAACAGCTCGCCGCGACCGTCAAGCAGTTCAACGAATACGCCGACGCCGGCTCCGACCCCGACTTCGGCCGCGGCGACGAGGCCTACGATCGCGCCTTCTCCGGCGGCGCCTGCCCGATGGTCCGGATCGACAAGGCGCCGTTCCACGCCGCCAAGTTCGGCATCTCCGACCTGGGCACCAAGGGCGGCCTGCGGACCGACACCACCGGCCAGGTGCTCGACACCGCCGGCAACCCGATTCCCGGGCTGTACGCGGCGGGCAACACCATGGCCGCGCCGAGCGGCTACGCCTACCCGGGCGGCGGCAACCCGATCGGCACCAGCATGGTGTTCTCCCACCTGGCGGTGCTCGATATGGTCAAACGAGAGGCTTCGTAAGGGTCCCGGTTCCGGGGTTCGGCGAATTCGAAAGGAGCACAAGATGACTGAGGCTGAGGTCCGTCATATCGACGCCGGTGTGGAGATGACGCGGTTCGCCCGCGGCTGGCACTGCATCGGGCTGGCGGAGTCGTTCCGGGACGGCAAGCCGCACTCGGTGCAGGCGTTCGGTACCAAGCTCGTGGTGTTCGCCGACTCCACCGGCGCCATCAAGGTGCTCGACGGGTACTGCCGGCACATGGGTGGTGATCTGTCGCAGGGCACGGTCAAGGGTGACGCGGTGGCGTGCCCGTTCCATGACTGGCGTTGGGGCGGCGACGGCAAGTGCCAGCTGGTGCCGTACGCCAAGCGCACGCCGCGGCTGGCCCGCACCCGGGCCTGGCAGACCACCGAGGTCAACGGGCAGCTGCTGCTCTGGCACGACCCCGAGGGTTCGACGCCCGGCCCGGAGCTGACCCCGCCGACCATCGAGGGTTACGAGGAGGGCCAGTGGTCGCCGTGGCAGTGGAACTCGCTGTTGATCGAGGGGTCGCACTGCCGCGAGATCGTCGACAACAACGTCGACATGGCGCACTTCTTCTACATCCACCACGCCTACCCGACGTACTTCAAGAACGTCATCGAGGGCCACACCGCCAGCCAGTTCATGGAGTCCAAGCCCCGGCCGGACTACGCGACCCGCGAGCTCTGGGACGGCACGTATCTGCGTTCGGAGGCGACGTATTTCGGGCCGGCGTACATGATCAACTGGCTGCACAACGATCTGGCCCCGAACTTCACGGTCGAGATCGCGCTGATCAACTGCCACTACCCGGTGACGCATGATTCGTTCGTGCTGCAGTGGGGAGTGGCGGTGCAGAACAATCCGGCGTTGCCGGCGGACAAGACCGAGAAGCTGGCGGCGTCGTTGAGCCGCAGTTTCGGAGACGGCTTCATGGAAGACGTCGAGATCTGGAAGAACAAGACGCGCATCGAGAACCCGCTGCTGACCGAGGAAGACGGTCCGGTGTACCAGCATCGCCGCTGGTACGAGCAGTTCTATGTCGACGTCGCCGACGTCAAACCCGACATGGTCGCCCGCTTCGAGCAGGAAGTCGACACCACGCACGCCAACGACCTGTGGCACGAAGAGGTCGCGAAGAATCTGGCCAACCGCACCCCGGTCGGCAAGGCGCACGCCGTCCAGTAGTCGTCGAAAAGCACTGAGCCGCCCTCGTTTCCGAGGGCGGCTCAGTGGTCGGTCGGGGTGTCGGACCTAGCGGGCCGGGTGCGCCTGCGGGCTCTGCACGATGGCGGCGAGCTGGCCCAGGTTCTGCAGCTTGTCCATGTCCGGGGCGGACGGGACCGGGACCGCGGAGAACGCCGGCAGCACCGGGTCGGCCGGCTTGTCCTGCAGCATGCCGAGGGCCATGTAGCCGGCCACGCCCAGACCTGCCGCCGTCAGCACCACCACAGCGGTGGAACGCCGGAACAGCTGCCGCAGGGGGCCGATGTTTTCGGTCGTCTGATGGGTCAGGGTGGTCATTGCCGTGCCTCTTCTCGGTGAAGATCACGACCGAGGTGGTCGTTGGTCTGTTCAACAACCATGCGCCCCGAAATGCTTCCCCGCAAGGGTTTATTTGATCGGCTAATATTTCGAAAATAGGCTGTGACCTGCGTAAACATCAATTAGATAGTATAATCTAAGTAACGAAGATCACGTTCGCGCGCCGCTGGGCGTGCGGGATCGACAGTGCCGCAGCGGGGTTGCGGCAGCCGGATGAGCGGTGTTGGCGCCCGATGAGTTAGCCGACGGGGCTAGCCGACGACGGCCGGGTTCAGCAGCGGCCGCAGGAATTCCACCTGGCTGGCAAAGAACGCCTGGGCCACCTGGGTCTTGGCTGCGACGCCGTCGAACCCGTGATACGCGCCCGGCACCACTTCCAGTTCGCACGGCACGCCCGCCGCGCGCAGCCGCTCGGCGTACTCGACGTCCTCGTCGTGGAAGACGTCGAAGGTTCCGACTCCGACCCAGGCCGGCGGCAGGCCGGACAGATCGGAGCGCCGGGCGGGGACGGCCACCGCGGGATCGGCGCCACCGAGGTACGCGCGCCAGCCGAACCGGTTCGACTTCTGGGTCCACAGCCGGTGCCCCGGATGGTCCAGTCCGGGCCGGCCGCCAGACCGGTCGTCGATCATCGGATACACCAGAAGCTGTGCCGCCAAGGGGATTTCACCGCGGTCATATGCGAGCTGGGCCAACGCCGCGCTCATGCCGCCGCCGGCGCTCGAGCCGCCGACCGCCACGCGCTCCGGGTCGACGGCCGGCAGGTCGACCAGCCAGCGCAGCGCCGTGTAGCAGTCCTCCAGCCCGGCCGGGTACGGATTGTCGGGCGCCAGGCGGTATTTGACCGCGGCCACGGTGATGCCCAGGGCGTCCGCGAAACGGCGGCACAAGACGTCGTCCTGCGCCGGGCTGCCGATGAGGTAGCCACCGCCGTGAATCCACAGCAGTGCGCCGCCACGGTCGGCGCCGGTCGCCGGGCGGTGCAGCCGGATCCCGACGCCCGACGGCAGCGTCAGCACCTCGACGTCCTCGGGAGTGCGGCGTTCCAGCAGGTCCGACAGCATGCGGATGAAGCGGAGGTTCCACGGCGTGACGGGGCTACGCGGCATGAACCGTGCGGCCCGCGCGAGCTCGGGGTGGAAGTCGACTGCTTGGGAGGGGCCCGACATCCAACCGACATTACTGACCAAGCGCGTCAGGGCGGGACACGCCTCCAGTTCACACACAGGAAACTCGTTGCCCTGCGCGAAACTGAGCATCAGTGTTCACTGAAACGCTATGACTTCAACGCCGCACAAGCATGCCGAGCCACCCGGCCTGACGGCCGAGGACGCGGGTTACCACCACACCCTCAAACCGCGTCAGCTGCAGATGATCGCGATCGGCGGTGCCATCGGCACCGGCCTGTTCCTGGGCGCCGGTGGCCGGCTGCACAACGCGGGCCCGGGGCTGTTCCTCGTCTACCTGATCTGCGGCGGGTTCGTCTTCCTGATCCTGCGAGCTCTCGGCGAACTGGTGCTGCACCGGCCGTCGTCGGGATCGTTCGTGTCGTACGCGCGTGAATTCCTCGGCGAGAAGGCGGCTTACGTCGCCGGCTGGATGTACTTCCTGAACTGGGCCATGACGTCGATCGTCGACTCGACCGCCATCGCCACCTACTTCCACTACTGGTCGGCGTTCGACGCGATTCCGCAGTGGCTGATCGCGCTGATCGCCCTCGCCATCGTGCTCAGCATGAACCTGATCTCGGTGACGCTGTTCGGCGAACTCGAGTTCTGGGCGGCCCTGATCAAGGTCGTCGCGCTGGTGACGTTCCTGGTCGTCGGCACGGTGTTCCTCGCCGGCCGCTTCAAGGTCGACGGTCAGTCGACCGGCTTCAGCGTCATCGCGGACCACGGCGGCCTGTTCCCGACCGGCCTGCTACCGCTGGTGGTGGTGACCTCGGGCGTCGTCTTCGCTTATGCCGCAGTCGAACTCGTCGGCACCGCGGCGGGTGAGACGGCCGAACCGCACAAGATCATGCCGCGCGCTATCAACTCGGTGATCTTCCGCATCGCGCTCTTCTACGTCGGCTCGCTGGTGCTGCTCGGCCTGCTGCTGCCGTACTCCGCGTACAAGCCGGGGGAGAGCCCGTTCGTCACGTTCTTCTCGAAGATCGGTTTCGAGGGCGCCGGCACCCTGATGAACGTCGTCGTGCTCACCGCGGCGTTCTCCAGCCTGAACGCCGGGCTGTACTCGACGGGCCGCATCCTGCGCTCCATGGCGATGAACGGCAGCGCCCCGAAGTTCACCGGCGTCATGTCGAAACGTGGTGTGCCCTATGGCGGTATCTGCCTGACGGCCAGCATCGGCCTGCTCGGTGTCGTCCTCAACGGCGTCGTGCCGGCGCAGGCCTTCGAGATCGTGCTGAACATGGCGGCGCTGGGCATCATCGCGTCGTGGGCCACCATCGTGATCTGTCAGTTGCAGCTGTTCCGCTGGTCGCAGCGCGGTGAGATCGACCGGCCGGCGTTCCGGATGTGGGGCGCGCCGTACACCGGATACGCCACTTTGGCCTTCCTGGCCGCGGTGCTGGTGCTGATGGCGTTCGACAAGCCGGTGGGCACCTGGACGGTCGCGACGCTGGTGATCATCATCCCGGCGCTCATCCTGGGCTGGTACGCGGCGCGGGGCCGGGTCCTGGAAATCGCCAAACAGCGCGAGGGCTTCACCGGCCAGTTCCCGGTGGTCGCCAACCCGCCGCCACCGGGCGAACGTCAACCTTGACGCGTTGACGTTTACCGCCGGCCGAATGGGGGTTTACTTGGCTGGTGGAGATCATGTCGCCGACCGATGCAATGTTCCTGCTCGGCGAATCGAGGGAGCACCCGATGCACGTCGGCGGCCTGCAGCTCTTCAGTCCACCGGAGGGCGCCGGGCCGGAGTTCATCCACGAACTGCACCGGGACATGTTGGCGCACACCAACTTCAACCCCACCTACCGCAAGCGGCCGGCACGGTTCTTGGGCGGCATCGCCAGCTTCGCTTGGGCGTACGACGACGAACTCGACATCGACTACCACCTGCGCCGTTCGGCGCTGCCCAGGCCGGGACGAATTCGCGAGCTGCTCGACCTCTGCGGTCGGCTGCACACCAGCCTGCTGGACCGGCACCGGCCGCTGTGGGAGACGTACCTGGTGGAAGGACTGGAAGACGGCCGCTTCGCCGTCTACTCGAAGGCCCACCACGCGCTGCTCGACGGCGTCTCCGCGCTGCGGATGGCGATGCGCACGCTGTCCGACGACCCGGCCGAGCAGGAAGTGCGGGTGCCGTGGGACCTGCCGTCGCGCAAGCGCGCGCCGAAGCAGAGCCCGTCCCTGATCGGTTCGGCGGTGGGCGCCGTCGGCACGGCGGCCGGTCTCGCGCCGTCGACCTTCCGGGTGGCGCGCGCCGTGCTGCTGGAGCAGAACCTGACCCGGACCTTCAGTGCGCCGAAGACGATGTTCAACGTCAAGATCGGCGGTGCCCGACGGGTGGCGGCCCAGTCCTGGCCGATCGCCCGCATCAAGGCCGTCAAGCAGGCCGCCGGCGGCGTCACTGTCAACGACGTCGTGCTGGCGATGTGCGCCGGCGCGCTGCGGGGCTACCTGCTCGAGCAGAACGCCCTGCCCGACGCGCCGCTGATCGCGATGGTCCCGGTGAGCCTGCGGGCCGAGGCCGACGCCGACGCCGGCGGCAACCAGGTCGGCGCGATCCTGTGCAACCTGGCCACCGACGTCAAGGACCCGGCGACGCGGCTGCAGACCATCGCCGACTCGATGCGCGGCAACAAGCAGGTGTTCTCGGGGCTGTCGAAGACGGAGTCGATGGCCCTGTCGGCGCTGCTGCTGTCCCCGATAGCGCTGTCCGCCGTGCCGGGTTTCGTCGATGCCACCCCGCCGCCGTTCAACATCGTCATCTCGAACGTGCCGGGGCCGCGGGTGCCGATGTACTGGAAGGGCGCCCGTCTCGACGGGAACTACCCGCTGTCGATCGCGCTGGATGGTCAGGCGCTCAACATCACGCTGGTCAACAACGGCGACAACCTCGACTTCGGGTTGGTCGGCTGCCGGCACAGCGTGCCGCACCTGCAGCGACTGCTCGGACACCTCGAAGACTCGCTGACGGATCTGGAGGCTGCGGTCCGCTAGCCGCCGTGGCCCGCGGCCGCCGTCGCATCCTCGCGAAACTGACCGGGTGGCGGAAAACCCGCCCGGAAATCGCCCTGTGGTCAGTCTCGGCGCGCGCCTTACAGCGGAGGCGGGGCCCAGGGCAGGGTGATCGGGGCCAGGCCCGGGATCTCGAGGACGTGTGACGGCGGTGCCGGCTCGGCGGGCGCTGCCGGCTCGGCCGGCGGCGCCAGCGGCGGGTGCGCCGGGTTGTCGACGGGCGAGGCCGGCGGCGCCGGCGGCACGGTCGTGTCGGTGACCGCGGGGCTCGGTGCCTCGGCGGTATGAGTCGCCGCCGACGAGGACGACGACGACGAAGACGGTGCCGGGGCCGCCGCGGTACTCGGGGCCACGGCCGGAGCCGCCGCGGTGGTCGGCGCGCTACTCGTCGGCGCGACGGTGGTCGCTGTCGTTGCGGGCGGCAGAGGCGCGACCGGGTGGACGGCGACGGGAGCGGGTACTGCGGTCGCGCCGCCGGGGGCCTTGACGCTGCCCGTCATCGGGCCGGGCGTCCGCGGTGCCAGTGTGCAGAGCACCTGGTGGCTGCCGGCGGACCAGCTGGCCGGTCCGATCGGCCGGTGGCTCAGGGTCAATGCGCTGGCGGCCAAGGTCTTCGGTGCCAGATACGCGGCGGCCATCGTGACGCAGGCGGGCCGCAGTACCTCCTCCTGCTCGGCATCCGAGGGCGGCGGTCCGTCGTGGAAGTGCTCGCTGAGGTCGATGGGGCCGACGACCTCGACCGAGTGCGGCTCGGCGCAGTCGATGGGCACCAGACCTGTCTGCCCGCCCTTCATGTCGGCGCCAAGGCAGGTGCCCGGCGGCCACACGCGCGACTGGTCCTGTTCGGCGACCTGCCCGCGGAACGGGAGTTGCTGGCCGTTCGGGCCGGGCAGCTGCAATCCGCACAGCGAGATGCGGGGTCCGGAACTCTCGGCGCCCACCGAGCGCAGCAGGCCGTATGCGAACCGGCCGTTGGGGTCGTAGCGCGGTCCGAGGTACCGGCGGCCCGACACCGCGCACGATTCCTGGTCGCCGTCGCCCTGGACCGCGTTGACGACCTCGAACAGGTGCGGGCTGCTGCACTGGACGAAGGCGGGGCGCTGTGGCGGCTCAGGTTGCCACGTCAGGCAGCTGCCGGCATGCGCACTGCGAAAGACGGCATCGGTGTGGTCGGCCTCGGTCGCGCCGCCCGCGGCCGGGCCGACAGCGGCCACGGTGACCACGCCGGCGATCAGCTGGGCGCACAGCAAAGCCGCTAGCAAAGCGCGGCGTGACGCCCAGAACTTGACCGATAGCACACTCATCGGTGCCTAGCGTGACATATTCGGCCGATCTACGCAGCTTGGCGGATCGATCTCAACCGAGTCTCTACCGACTCGTGACGGGTCGCGGATTACTTGAGCAAAGGGTCGCGGGGCAGTCCGAGAATTCTTTCGGCGATGGTGTTGCGGGTGATCTCCGAGGTACCGCCGGCGATGGTCATGGCGCGGTAGCCCAGGTAGGCCTGGGTGAGCGTGGGAGTTTGCCCGGTCACGGCCGCGGGGCCCGCCAGCTTCATGCCCAGCTCGGTCTGCCGCTGGCCCTGCTCGGCGACCACCAGTTTGGTGACATTGCCCTCGGGTCCCGGACCGGTGCCCGCGATCGCGCGGCTGATCCGCCGCAGATTCAGCAGCCGCAGGGTGTGTCCCTCGGCGATCACCGCGCCGGCGCGGTCACGCAGCCCGGCCGCCAGCTCCGGCGGCGCCGCGTCCAACAGGGCGATCAGGTCGTCCGCGCTGAAGCCGGATTGCGCGCCGGAGCCGCCGCCGATCGACAGGCGCTCGTTCCCCAGCGTCGTGCGCGCCACCAGCCAACCCTTGTTGACGTCACCGATGACGTCGGCGTCCGGGACGAAGACCTCGTCGAAGAACACTTCGTTGAAGTGAGCGTTGCCGGTCAGCCCCTTGAGGGGGTTGACGGTCACGCCGGGCGCCTTCATGTCGATCGCCATCATCGTGACGCCGGCGTGCTTGGGGGCGTCGGGATCGGTGCGCACCGTGGCCAGACCCCACTGGCAGTACTGGGCCAGACTGGTCCAGACCTTCTGGCCCGTCACCAGCCAGCCGCCGTCGACCTTCTTGGCGCTGGTGCGTACCGCGGCCGCATCCGAGCCGGCCTCGGGCTCGGAGAACAGCTGGCACCACATGATCTCGCCGCGCAGCACCGGGTACACCCAGCGCTCGCGCTGGTCGTCGGTGCCGGCCTGGGCGATGGTCAGCGTCACCCAACCGGTGATGCCGAGGTCGGGCCGCTCGACATCACGGAACTCCTCCTCGATGGCCAGCTGCTCGAGCACGCCTGCGTCCCGGCCCCACGGCTTGGGCCAGTGCGGCACCAGATAGCCGGAATCGACGAGGAAGTCCCGCCGTTCGCCCTCGGGAAGGGACTGCAGCGTGGCGACGGCATCGCGGGCGGCGGTGCGGTATTCGGCCGCTTCCTCGGGGAGAGCGAACGACGCGCCGTGGGCCCGGCCGGTGCGCTGTCCGTCGACCACATCGGCCAACGGGTCGGCACCGTCCGCGGTCAGCGCCGACAGCGTGCGGGCCCGACGCAGATACAGATGCGCGTCGTGCTCCCAGGTGAAACCGATACCGCCGTGCAGCTGAATGTTGTTCTCGGCGTTGAAGACCTGGCTGTGGATCGCCTGCGTGGCGGCCACGGCCGCGCCGAACCAGGCGTCGTCCAGATCGTCGGCGCGCGCGGCGTCCCATGCTGCGGCGGTGGTGAGTTCGGCAGCCACCAGCATGTTGGCCGCATGGTGCTTGACGGCCTGGAAAGTGCCGATGGTGCGGCCGAACTGCTCCCGCACCTTGGCGTATTCGACGGCCATTTCCAGTGCCGCCCAACTGATCCCGACGGCCTCGGCGGCGGCCAGAATGCGAAAAGCGGTGTGCGCCTTGGTTGCCGCACCGCGGAGGACGGCGATCGCCTCGGCCTGGTCCAGCGTCACCGCGCCGATGCTGCGCGTGGTGTCCGCGCCGTCCAGCGGGGTGACGGTGACGCCGGTGGCCTGGGTTTCGACGACCACCACGTCGTCGCCGGCGACCAGGACCAGCAGCGTGGCATCGGGGGCGCCGAGTACCGTCGGGCTCTCGCCGAACACGGTGTGGCCGGCGATGTGAACATGGCCCGACAATCCGAGGGCGGCAACGGTGCTGCCGTTGGCCAGCCTGGGCAGCAGCGCGGCGCGTAGCTCGTCGGTTCCGCATCGGTCGATGACGACGGCGGCGGCGACGGTCGGCAGGAAGGGCCCGGGACACAGTTCACGGCCCTGTGCCTCGAGCACGACCGCCAGCTCCGGCAGCCCGAAACCGGACCCGCCGAACTCCTCGGGGATGGCCAGCCCTTGCCAGCCGAGATCGGCCGCGGCCGTCCAGAAACCGGCGGGATGCGACGGTCCGCCCTCGAGCGTGGCGCGGGCGGCGGCCCGGCTGCCGAGCCGGTGCAGCAGTCCCGTCGCGGAGTTCGCGAGGTCGTTGTGGTCGTCGGTGATCGCCAGCGCTGAGCTACCCATCGCTCGACTGTAAGCACGACGGTAGGACTTCGAATAGGCCCTGATCAGCTGTGATGCACTTCACAAACGAACAGTCGCCCAACTGTGACCGGGAATGTGCCGTGGCCCCGAAACCGCGTGGTCAGCCCGGTGTACGCTCGCGAAATGACGGCTCGACCGAACAATGATGTTCACAGCCCTTCCCTGGCCACCCGGCTGCGCTGGTTCATGGCCGCCAAGCCCTCTGATCACCTGTTGGCGATGGCCACTGCCGCCGCCTCGCTGCCGGTGATCGGCAAGAGCCTCGAGCCGCTCGGCGGCGCCACCGCGATGACCCTCTGGGGCATGCGGCACGTGTCCAGCTTCTGGGCGTCGACGTCGAAGGCTCTGTTCACTCCCAGCGTCGCCGAGATCCGCCGGGCCGAGCGGGACTGCACCAACGAGGTCGTCCGGGCCGCGCTGACGGGCGTCGTGCCCCCGGCCGAACTCGACATCGAATGGCCGGCGCCGGAGCGCACGCCGCCGTTCTGGCGGGCACGCGAACACCGGCGCCAGGTGCACCGCACCTCGGTGCGCTACGGCGACAGCCCGTCGCAGCTGCTTGACGTCTGGCGCGCCGACGACCTGCCCACCGAGCCGGCCCCCGTCCTGATCTACCTGCCCGGTGGGGCCTGGGTGCACGGCAGCCGGCTGCTGCAGGGCTACGCCCTGATGAGCCACCTGGCCCAGCAGGGCTGGGTCTGCCTGTCCATCGACTACCGCGTGGCCCCGAATCACCGTTGGCCGCAACACATCACCGATGTCAAGACCGCGATCGCGTGGGCCCGGGCCAACGTCGACAAGTTCGGTGGCGACCGCAACTTCATCGCGATCTCCGGCGGCTCGGCCGGTGGGCACCTCGCCGCCCTGGCCGGCCTGACCGCCAACGACCCCGAACTGCAGACCGAGCTGCCCGAGGGCGCCGACACCTCGGTCGACGCCGTCGTCGGCATCTACGGCCGATACGACTGGGAGGACCGGTCCACCAAGGAGCGCGAGGAGTTCGTCGACTTCCTGGAGCGCGTAGTGGTCAGGCGCCGCATCGACAAGCACCCGGAGATCTACCGGCAGGCCTCGCCGATCGCACGCGTGCATCGCGATGCGCCGCCGTTCCTGGTCATCCACGGCAGCGGCGACAGCGTCATTCCGGTGGCGCAGGCGCGGGACTTCGTGCACGAGCTGCGCGCGGTGTCCGCGTCGACGGTCAGTTACATCGAATTGCCCGGCGCCGGACACGGTTTCGACATGACGGACGGTGCCCGCACGGGGTCGATGGCCACTGCCATAGGGTTGTTCCTCGATGAGGTTCGCCGGAACCAGAATCAGCACTGCGTCGAAGAGGTCGTCTAGACCGATCGACTGGGCGAGGTTCTGACCCCAAGCGCAGGAGAGGTCGAGTGAAACGACTGAGTGGGTGGGACGCGTTCCTGCTGTATTCGGAAACGCCCAACGTGCACATGCACACCCTCAAGATTGCCGTCATCGACCTCGCCGGCCTGGGCGACCGCACGTTCGGAATCGACGAATTCCGCCGCGTGCTCCGCGAACGGCTGCACAAGCTGGAGCCTTTCGGCTATCAACTCGTCGACATCCCGTTCAAGTTTCACCACCCGATGTGGCGGGAGCATGCCGAGGTCGACCTCGAGTATCACGTCCGGCCGTGGCGGGTGGCCGCGCCCGGTGGGCGCCGCGAACTGGACGAGGCGATCGGCGAAATCGCCAGTACCCCACTGGATCGCAGCCGTCCGCTGTGGGAGATGTACCTCGTCGAAGGGCTGGCCAACGGGCGGGTCGCCGTGGTCGGCAAAATCCACCACGCGCTGGCGGACGGCGTCGCCTCGGCCAACCTGCTGGCGCTCGGTATGGACATCACCGAGAGTCCGCAACGGGACAACGATCTGTACGTGACCGATCCGGCGCCGTCGCGCGGTCAGCTCGTCCGGTCGGCGTTCGCGGACCACCTCCGGCAGATCGCGCGGTTCCCCGGCGTCGTCAAGTACACCGCAGACGGTATGGCGCGGGTACGTAAGAGCAGCCGTAAGCTGTCGCCGGAACTGACCCGGCCGTTCACGCCGCCCCCGAGCTTCATGAACCACGTGATCACGCCCCAACGTCGTTTCGCCACAGCCACTTTGGCGCTCGCGGAAGTCAAGGAGACCAGCAAGAAGCTCGGCGTCACCATCAACGACCTGGTGCTGGCCATGTCGTCGGGCGCGCTGCGCGAGTTGCTGCTGAAGTACGACGGCAAGGCCGACCACCCGCTGTTGGCGTCGGTGCCGATGAGCTACGACTTCTCGCCGGATCGCATCTCCGGCAACCGATTCAGTGGTGTGCTGATCGCGCTGCCGGTCGACGTCGACGACGCCGCACAGCGCGTACAGCAGGCGCGTGAGGCCGCCTTGCTGGCCAAGGAGAGTCACCAGTTGGTCGGCCCGGAGCTCGTCGCCCGCTGGGCGGCCTACATGCCGCCGGCACCCATGGAGTCGATGTTCCGCCGGCTGTCCAACAAGGACGGCCAGAACAAGGTGCTGAACCTCAACATCTCCAACGTGCCGGGGCCCCGGGAACGCGGCAAGGTGGGCGGCGCCACCGTCACCGAGATCTACTCGGTCGGACCCCTCACGGCGGGCAGCGGCCTGAACATCACGGTGTGGAGCTACGTCGACCAGCTCAACATCTCGGTGCTCGCCGACGGTGCCACCACCGACGACCCGCATGAGGTGACCGCCGGCATGGTCGCGGACTTCAAACAGATCCGCAGGGCCGCAGGGCTTTCCGAGGAGTTGACGGTCGTCGAGACCGCCATGGCGCAGTAGGGTTTGCGCCCGGCGGCGCGTCAGTCCGCTGGATGGTTGCGGAATCGTCTGTGGAGCACCTGGCGTGACACGCCCATGATTCGCCCGATCTCGGCCCAGGTCCATCCGTTGGCGCGGGCCTGGCGGACGGCCTGCTCGTATTGCGTTTTGGCGCTGACGAGGTCGTCGCGTGCCTGAGCCAGCGCTCGTCGGCTGATGCCGCCGAATACGTCCGCGGCTATTGGGTCGGGTTCTGCGGGTTCGTCCTCAAATGACCAATCGTCGTCATCATCAGCGTCAAGGCCATGTGCCTTTCGGAAGGCATCGCCGGCGGCATCGATCTCTTCGCGCGTCGGACGGCGTTGTTGTGGTTCCCACCAGAGCCGCTCGGTTGGGTAGGTCATGGCGTGTACCTTCCGGGGTCGATCACTGCGGAAAGTATGTGCCGAGGGACCGACACGTTTTCGTGTGACCGAGACCGATGCGACCTGTCTCCAAGTGGGTTCGGGCTGGGAGCCGTCACCTTGGGCTGACAGTGTCAACCCAAGGTGACGATGTCAGCCCAAGGTGACAGGTCCGGATCGGACATGTCCATGAGAGCGGCGCGGTCACGTACCGCGCCGGCCGGCTGGACCGCCGGCTAGCCGACACTCTCGGAGTCGACGGCCGTCGCCTTCTCCGCCCGCACCCACTCCAGGAATCGCGTGATCGCCTCGGCGGTATAGCGGCCGTGCGCCGACCCGAAGACGTCGAATGCGTGCTGCGCGTTGGGGATCTCGGCGTACGCGACCGGTGCCGGTGACTGCTCCCGCAGGGCGGCGACGAAATCCCGTCCCTCCTGCACGTCGATCAACGTGTCGTTGGTGCCGTGCAGTACGAAGAACGGTGGGGCGTCGGGACCGATCCGCTTGATGGGCGAGGCGTCCAGGAACACCTGCGAATCGTTGGCGAACCGTTTCTTGATGATCAGCTGCTCGAGGGCCTGCATCATCTCCGGACGCCCGGGGCCTTCGAAACCGAACCAGTCGTACCGGCCGTACACCGGGACCGCGGCCACCACGGAAGTGTCGGCATCCTCGAAACCGGGCTGCCACTGGGGATCTCCGGAAGTCAGGGCCGCGAGCGAGGACAGGTGCCCGCCCGCCGAGCCTCCGCTGATCGCGACGAAGTCGGGGTCACCGCCATACTCGGCGATGTGTTCCTTGACCCACGCCAGGGCCTGCTTCACGTCGATGATGTGCGCCGGCCACTGATGTTTCGGGCTGACGCGGTAGCCGATGGACACGCAGATCCAGCCCCGGTCTGCCAGGGCGCCCATCAGCGGGTACGCCTGCGGCCGACGATCACCGAGCATCCAGCCGCCACCTGGAACCTGAAGCAGCACAGGGGCTTTACCGTCGCGCGGCAGGTCCGGCCGGCGCCAGATATCGGCCAGGTTGGAGCGGTGCGGGCCGTACTTGACGGTGTCTTTGTTGTACTTGCGGCGCGACAGCATGGTGCGCCCGATGCCGGGCAGGCGCGGGACGCCCGGGTCGGCCGGGTTGCGCGGACCGATCACGTCATCCAACGGCTCCTCGAACGCCGGCCGCGAGCTCCGGCTGCGGGTGACGATGTACCCGAGGATGGCCCACGTGATCGCGGTGATACCCAACGCGATTCGGCCGCTGGTGCCCGAGAAGGCGCCGCGCCGGCCACGGCGGATAGCGGACAGCACCGAGGAGCTGAGCACGAAGCCGGCCGCTTCACTGGACGGCCAGCCGTAGGCGAACGCGACGATGCCGGGGTTCCCGGAGCGGGCCAGCGGGCTGGCCGCGTTGGTGGCGTTCACGAGGCCGAGGACGGCCCGCAGCAGGGTCACCGTTTTACGCGCCATCGGCCAGCGCCTTCAGCTCGCGGCGGTCGATCTTGCCGGTACTGTTCCGAGGCAACTCGGCGAGTACCGTAATCGACCGGGGCACTTTGTAATTGGCCAGATTGTCCCGCACGTGCTGCTTGAGGACGTCCTCGGTGGCGCCCGCCCCGTCGGCCAGCACGACGAACGCCGCGAGGCGCTGGCCGTACTGCTCGTCGTCGACGCCGAGCACGGTGGCCTCGGCGACATCCGGATGGGTGGACAGCGTCTTCTCCACCTCGATGGGATAGACGTTCTCGCCGCCCGACACGATCATCTCGTCGTCGCGACCCACCACGAACAGGCGGCCGGCGGCATCGAGATAGCCGACGTCACCCGAGGACATGTAGTCCTGGTGGAAATCCTTTGTGGCACCGGAGGTGTAGCCGTCGAACTGCGTCGAGTTGCGCACGTAGATGGTGCCCACCTCGCCCGTCGGCAACTCGTTGAAGTCGGCGTCCAGGATCTTGATCTCGGTGCCCTCGGCCGGGCGGCCGGCGGTGTCGGGGGCGGCGCGCAGGTCGGCCGGCGTCGCGGTGGCGATCATGCCGGCCTCGGTGGCGTTGTAGTTGTTGTAGATGACGTCACCGAACTGGTCCATGAACGAGGTGACGACGTCGGGGCGCATCCGTGAGCCGGATGCCGCGGCGAACCGCAGCGAGCGGCCGCTGTAGCGGTTGCGGATGTGGTCGGGCAGTTCCATGATGCGGTCGAACATCACTGGGACGACGCACAATCCGGTCGCCTGGTACTTGTCGACCAGCGCCAGCGTGGCCTGCGGGTCGAACTTGCGGCGCGTGACGACGGTGCAGGCCATCGATGCCGCGAACACCAGTTGCGAGAAGCCCCAGGCGTGGAACATCGGCGCGACGACGACCGTCGTCTCCTCCGTGCGCCACGGCGTGCGGTCCAGGATGGCCTTCAGTGCGTCCAGTCCGCCGCCGGAATGCTTGGCGCCCTTGGGAGTTCCGGTGGTTCCGGAGGTCAGCAGGATCACTCGGCTCTTCTCGCCGGTGCGTCGCGGCTGCAGCCCCAGATGGTCGATGATCAGCGACTCGACGGTCAGCGGGTGGTCATCGGTATCGGTCCACGCCACAATTCGCGTGGTGCCGGTCCGGCCCTCGAGCGCACGATCGACCGTCGCCGTGAACTCTTCGTCGTAGATGATTACGTCGACGTTCTCGCGGTCCACGACCTCGGCCATCGCCGGACCGGCGAAGGAAGTGTTGAGCAGCAACACATCTGCACCGATGCGGTTGGCCGCGATCAGGGAATCGACGAAGCCGCGGTGGTTGCGCGCCATGATGCCGACGACCTTGGCCGAGGGCAGGGTCTGCAGGGCGGCGGCGAACGCGTCGCCACGCTTGTCGAGCTCACTGAAGGTCAGGGTGCCCAGCTCGTCGATGAGGCCGGGACGGTTGCCGCAGCGCTGCGCGGAGCTCGCGAAACCCGATGTGACGCTCATGTTTTCGCGCGCCATGGCACCGGCGATGCGGACGTATTTGTCGGGGCGGAGCGGGGCGATGACACCGGCCCGGACCATGGTGTTGACCAGGCCGGCTGTCGCGGCCAGCTTGTCGGTGATTCCCACGGCCGGTCAGCCTAGTACCGGGAAGCGACGCTCTTCGGCGAGTTCGTCGAGAGCATCCTGCATGACTTTGCGCACGTGCGCGTCGACCGCGTCGATGTCGGGCTCGGCACCGAACTCGGCCTCGACGTCGATGGGCGGCAGCACCTGCATGACGATCTTCGACGGCAGCGGCACGTTCAACGGCAGCACGGCGGACAGCCCGAACGGCAGGCCGATGGACAGCGGCACCACCTTGGCGCGCGCGGCGCGGGCGATGGGGCCGAGGGCCTTGGCGATCTTCTCGCCGCGCGTCAGGAACAGCTGGGTCTCCTGGCCGCCGATGCCGACCATCGGCACGATCGGGACGCCGGCGTTGATGGCGGCCTTCACGTAACCCTTGCGGCCGTCGAAGTCGATCTTGTTGGCGTCGGTCGACGGCCGGTAGACGTCGTAGTCACCGCCGGGGAACACGACGACGAGACCGCCGGAGCGCAGTGCCTCGTCGGCGTTCTCGTGGCTGGCCAGGATGTAGCCGGTCTTCTTGAAGAAGTCCGCGGTCGGGCCGACCATCAGCATGGCGTGGCTGAGGGTGTAGACGGGACGGTCGTAGCCGTACTTGTCGTAGAAGTGCGACGAGAAGATCGGCACGTCCATCGGCAGCATGCCGCCGGAGTGGTTGCTCACCACCAGTGCGCCACCGAGGGGAATGTTCTCCAATCCGCGGACCTCGGACCGGTGATAGACCTTCAGCAGCGGTCGGAGAATCCCCATGACCTTCTCGGTCAGTTCCGGATCGAATTTGGTGATTTCGGGCAGCTTGGCCACGGTTTCTCCTCTGACTGCGGCAAAAACTAGAACATGTTCTAATTTTCGATTATTCACTGGTTGACCGCCGGACGCCAATCCCCTGTGGCTAGCATCACCGTCGTGACCGAAGAAGCCGCCAGCGAAGATGCTGTCCTCGTCGAACAGCGCGACCGCATACTGATCATCACCATCAATCGGCCCCAAGCCAAGAACGCTGTCAACTCAGCGGTCAGCAAGGGCCTGGCCGCCGCCGCGGACCGCCTGGATGAAGACCCGGGACTGTCTGTCGGCGTCCTGACCGGAGCCGGCGGCACGTTCTGCGCGGGCATGGATCTGAAGGCGTTCGCCAAGGGTGAGAACGTCCTCTCGGACCGCGGCCTGGGCTTCACCCAGCGTCCGCCGGCCAAGCCGGTGATCGCGGCCGTCGAGGGCTACGCGCTCGCCGGCGGCACCGAGCTGGCCCTGTCGACAGACCTGATCGTCGCCTCGAACGCGTCGGCTTTCGGCATTCCCGAGGTCAAGCGCGGCCTGGTTGCCGGCGGCGGCGGACTGCTGCGGCTGCCACAGCGCATCCCGTACGCCATCGCGATGGAGCTCGCCCTCACCGGCGACAACCTGACCGCTCCACGTGCGCACGAGTTGGGCCTGGTCAACGAGCTGACCGAGCCCGGTGGCGCACTGGACGCCGCCCTCGCGCTGGCTGCGCGGATCACCGCGAACGGCCCGCTGGCGGTCGCCGCCACCAAGCGGATCATCGTCGAGTCGGCCGACTGGTCCGACGCCGAGAAGTGGGACAAGCAGGCCGCCATCCTGGGGCCGGTCTTCATGTCGAAGGACGCGCGCGAGGGCGCGGTGGCCTTCGCCGAGAAGCGCGCGCCGCAGTGGACCGGTAGCTGAGGCTGCCGGCCATCGGCTCAGCCGATGCTGCTACTTGGGCTTCTTTTCCGGCTGCTGCACCGGGCACTGCTGCTCAACCCAGTTGTTGAGCGTGCGGCTGTACTGGCTGCGGTCGGGATCGCTGGAGTGCAGGCCGTTGGTCTTGACGAAGTGCGTCACGGCGGCCTGCACATCGGCCGGCGGGTGGAAGCCGTTGATGGTGTCCCCGGCTGCCTTCGAGTCCTCGGGGGACGCGCCTGACATCAGGTTCACCACCGCGCCGGTGAGTTGTAGGCAGGTCCCGCCGTCGAGTTGACGACTGGTGGGCGACGGCGGCGCTTCCGCAGCGTGCGTGCTCGGGGCGGAAGCGGACGTCTGTGCCGGAGCGCTCGACGTCGAGGTGGTCGGCTGCGCCGGCTGCTTGTCACATCCGGCCAGCAGCAGGGCGGCTGCCAGCACGGCGGTCGGACCGCCGATGAGTCGCCGCGACGTCATGTTCTCCCGGTAGCGCATGTGTTTGTTCTACCGGGAGACGGCTGACGTCGGCCAGTGGGGTCAGACCGAGGCGACGAAGTCGCTGCTGTAGAACTCGGCCGGGCTCTGCGAATTCGGCTGGGGCAGATCGACCGCGACCCAGACGCCGGTGGTGCCGGGGGCGACGGAAAGCTGGACGGTGGAGTTGCCGTTGCCGAAGCCGTCGGTGCTCAGCGCGCCGGTGGCGATGCTCGGATCACCGGGCAGGCAGCCGAGGGTGGCGTGCGGAGCGGGGATCACCCGGACGGTGTACTGCGCGTTGCGCGCACCGTCGAGCATCTCGATGTGGGCGGTGGCGGTGCGGCCGTCGGAGGTGATCTCGGCCGTCGGCACCGCCGGGAAGCGGAACTTCATGTAGTTGATCGGCTGCCGGTCGCAGGTGTAGGTGCGCGACATCAGAGTCTGACGGTGCGTGCCGGCGGCCTGGGCGGGCGCGGCGACGATGGTCGCGGCGGGCAGGGCGGCACAGAGAGCCAACGCGGCGAAAGCGCCACTCGATTTGGACATGTGTCGAGTTTTTACCGAGACCGCCGGTAACGCAGTGGTGGCCGTCACAACCGGACGGAACGCACTTTCCGCGCGGATATTGACTTAGGTCACAACGGGTTTCCAGTGCGGCCCACCGTCACATCCCACGCGCCCGTCGTCGCCGTGCGGCCGGCCAGTCGCCGGGCATGCCAGCTGGTGCTCCCGAACTCGTCGGCCCAACTGCGTGCGCGCATGGTCGCGCGCCACAGCGGATGTTCCGCCGTGGTGCCGATGGCGCCGTGCAACTGATGGGCGATGGTCGTCACCGGGGCGACGGCGCGGCCGACGGCGACCTTGGCCACCGTCGTGGCGTAGGCGGTGCGGTCGTCACCGAAGCCGTACTGGGCGGCGGCGGTGACCGCCAGAGTGGTTGCCGCCCTGGCGCGTTCGATCTCCCCGAGCATCGTGGCCAGCGAGTGCTGCACGGCCTGGAAAGCGGCGAGCGGGCGACCGAACTGCACGCGAGCTTCCGTGTGCGCGACGGTCAGTTGTGCGGCCGCGTCGAAGGCTCCGACGATCTGCACGCAGCGGCACCAGGCGCCGCGAATGGTCAGCTCATCGGCGATCGCGAGGGGCAGCTGGACCACATCGGCTGCCGCGGTGTCGAATTCGACGGCGGCTCGGGGTTCGCCGGCGAGGTTGTGTCCGCCGTCGACGAGTGTCGGTGCGTCGCGCAGCGCGACGTACAGAGCCTCCGGTCCACGCGTGGCCACCACCACGGGCCCGCATTGCGGCCAGACGGCGACGCCGTCCACCGCCAGTGTCAGCGGTCCCGATTCCGGTGCCGTCAGCCCGGCTTCGGCGGCCAACCAGGTTGCCAGCACATCGGTTTCGGCGATCGGCACCGCGGCGGCATGGCGGGCCAGGGTGCCCAGCACGACGGCCGCGGCGGCGGGTCCGGCGTCGGCGTCGCCGCCCAGCCGGGTCAGTCCCGAACCCTCGGCGGTGTGCCACAGCGCGTCGTCGAACGTCAGCGGCAATGTCCGAGCGGGCGCGGCGGTCCGGCCGATCCGCTCGGCCAGTTCACGCAATTCCGCATACTCATCCGAATATTGTTCGGCAGCAGCCTGTTTGGTCCAGTTCTTGGCGACGATGCCGCGCAGCACCTCGTTGGTGCCGCCGCGCAGCGTGAACAGCGGGGCGTGCACGCGGGCGGTGTCCAGCATCGTCTGCAGCCGCGGACGGTCGGGGCCGTCGTACCGGTCCAGCAGCTCCGCGGCGATCTCGACGGAATCCTGTTCGAATCGGGTACCGAGGTCTTTCACCAGCGCGGCGGACACCGCGGCGTCCTGGCCGGCCGTCAGCGCCCGGGCGACCGATATCGAGAGCTGGCGCAGCGAGATCATCCGCGCCATCAGGTCACCGACATCGGCGCGGGGGTCATCCCGCAGTGCCTCGATGAGCGCGAAAAGCAGTGTGGCCGTTGATAGGAAGCGTTCCGGCCCGCTGCGCTCGAAGCCCAGTTCCGAGGTCACCTGATGCCAGCCGGCGCCGATGGTGCCGAGCAGGTCGGCGTCGGTCAGCGCGACGTCGTCGAACAGCACTTCGTTGAAGTGGTGCTCGCCGTTCATCTGGACGATGGGCTCGATGGTGACGCCGGGGGCGTCGGTGGGCACGATGAACTGGCTGAACCCCGCGTGCCGATGTTTCGGGTCCAGGGGACTGGTGCGGGCCAGCACCACGATCTGGTGTGCCAGGTGCGCGCCGCTGGTCCAGACCTTGCTGCCATTGAGCAGCCAGCCGCTGTCGGTGCGGGTGGCTTTGGTGGTGACGGCGGCCAGGTCGGAACCGGCCTCGTGCTCGCTCATGCCGATGGCGGAATACAAAGTACCGGAGGCGATTCGGGGCAGGAGCCGGCGCCGCTGCTCCTCGCTGCCGTAGGTGAGGAGGGCGGGCGCCACCTGCCGGTCGGCGATCCAGTGTGCGGCCACCGGGGCGCCGTGGGCCAGGAGTTCCTCGGTGACGACGTACCGGTGCATGTGGCTGCATCCGCGGCCGCCGTACTCGACGGGGATGGTGAGTCCGACGAAGCCGGCTGCCGCCAGTCGCGTGCTGAAGTCGGCGTCCCACTTCGACAGCCAGCCGTCGACGCCGGGTTGCCAGCCGAACTGCGCCGCATCCGCGGCCAGGAACCGGCGCAGTTCGTCGCGCAGTTCCGCCAGGTCACCGTCGTCGGCGCGGAGCGCGTCGAAATCGTCCATCCGGCAACAGTAATCGCGGCACCCCGGATTGTCGGTGGGTCACGGCATACTCGGTGCGATGGCGACCATCTACTACACCGCATCGAGCTTGGACGGCTTCATCGTCGATTCCGCCGGCAGTCTGGACTGGCTGCTCTCGCGGGACATCGACGTCGACGGCCCGTTCGGCTACAAGGCGTTCGAGAAGTCCGTGGGTGCCCTGGTCATGGGCTCGACGACGTACCAGTGGATCGTCGAGAACGAGCCGGGTGACTGGCCGTACCCCCAACCGACGTGGGTGCTCACGTCCCGGCCGGGCATCGTCGTCGACCGTCATCCGGTGCAGGCGGTGAGCGGTGCTGTGGCGCAACTGCATCCGACGCTGGTCGAGGCGGCGGGCGAGCGCGACGTGTGGATCGTCGGAGGTGGGGACGTTGCGGCGCAGTTCGTGACGGCCGGCCTGGTCGACGAACTGGTGGTGTCGTACGCGCCGTGCTCGTTGGGCGAGGGCGCGCCCGTGCTGCCGGTGCGCTCGGAATGGCGGCTGGTGGAATCCGCCGTCAACCGGGACTTCGTGTGCGCGCGCTGGGCTCGCGCGGAGGGCTAGTCGCCGGCGGTCGGCAGTCCGTTGTTCTTGACGAAAGCCTTTGCCTTGATGAGGAATTCGAGCTGTCTGGCGACGTCGTGCAACGGCTCGACACTGCGCGACGAGCGGCTCAGGATCACGGCACCCTCGAGCGCGGCCAGGCAGGTGACGGCCAGGGTTGACGCGTCGGTGTCGCTGAAGCCTTCGGCGGTGAAGGCGTGTCCGAGCGCGGTGCGCCACCGGTCGAAGATCTCGGCGGCGATGGGGGTCAGGGTCGGCGCTTCGTCGCCCGACCCGACCGCGGCGGCGACCACCGGACACCCGGCGGTGAAATCGCTGTCGGCGAGGATGCGATCCCAGAAGGTGACGAATCCGCGGACGAGGGCGATGCCGCCATACGCGGCGGAACCGTCGATGTGCGCGGCGATCGCGTCACCGGCGAACTGCAGGGCCTCGATCAGCAGCTGGCTGCGGCCCTCGGGAAAGTGGTGGTAGACCGAGCCGCGCGGGGCACCGCTGCGGACCAGCACCTCGTCGATGGTCAGGCCTGCGGCGCCGCGTTCACGCAGCACAGCGGCGGCGCTGCGCACCATTCGTTCCCGGGTGGCGCCCCGCTTGTTGACCGTCTTGGTGACGGGCTCAGCTGACGTCAATGCGTGACCCGGTTCCGCAGCTGCGTCATCCGATCCTGCACGCCCCGCGCTGCTTCACGCAGCCGCTCGTTGGCACCCAGGACGGTGTGCGTGAAGCGATGACCCTTCACGTTGACCTCGACCACCCACATGGCGCCCTCCTCGATATGGGACTCAGCATAAAACGTCGAACACATCGGGCAAAAGAATGTTTTCCAGGTCACAGCTATCCGGGATTTCGGGCGCTGCGGGGTCTACGCTTCCTCCAATCTATGGTCAATTACATAATTGTGTGATCGAGAGTCGACTGCTCGCATGACCAGCGATCTCGATCCGCAGTCCGTCACCTTCGGACGGGCATGTTGTGGTGATGGACCTGGGCCGGCCTGAGAAGCGCAACGCGTTCGACCGCACCATGTCCGCTTCGCCCAGATCGAGGTGCTGCGGGCGACCCTTGACTTCAACCTCGGTTGAGGTTCTAACGTCGTCGAAGGGGGCGAACCGCGGGACTTGGCTGGGTCCGTGCGGCTGACATCAAATTCGGTGCGCCTGGCGCACACGCCACCCGACGCGGTTCGCAGTGCGTCGTTTCTATATGTCGGCTGACAGTGAGGGAAAGATGAAGATTGTTGCGCTGGAGGAGCACTACGTGACCGCGGAAGTTGTCGCGGCATGGGACCGGGTCGACGCCCGGTGGCGAGACCCGATGGTGGACTTGGCCCCCACGCCCGAGATCGGTCGCCGGCTGGCATTCCTCGATGAGGAGCGCCTGGCGATCATGGACGGCGCGGGCGTCGACGTCCAGGTGCTGTCTCTCACGACACCCGGCTTGTTCGACCTGGAACCGGCCGAGGCGGCCGCACTGCAGATCGCGGTCAACGATCAAGTCGCCGAAGCGGTGAAGTGCAACCCTGCGCGTCTACAGGGATTTGCAACCCTGGCTCCGCAACGGCCGGAAGACGCTGCAGCGGAACTCGAACGCGCAGTCCGGCATCTCGGATTCCACGGAGCACTGGTGTTCAGCCGAGTGCGTGACGAACCGATTGATCACCAGCGATTCTGGCCGGTCTTCGAAGCCGCTGAAGCGCTGCAGGCGCCGCTGTACCTGCATCCGCAGAGCCCGCCGGCCGCGGTTCGCCAGGCGTACTACAGCGGCTTCGGAAACCCGGTCGATCTCGCCCTGTCCACCTACGGCATCGGTTGGCATTACGACGCCGGCCTGCAATTCCTGCGACTCGTGTTGGCCGGTGTCTTCGACCGGTTCCCCAATTTGCAGGTGATCCTGGGGCACTGGGGTGAAATGTTGCCGTTCTTCCTGGATCGCGTAGACAACATCGCCGCGACAGCCGGGCTTCAGCGCAGCATCACCGAGTACGTCACGAACAACGCCTTCCTCACACCGGGAGGTGTATTCAGTCAGCGGTATCTGGGTTGGGCACTCGACGTGGTCGGCAGCGACCGCATCATGTTCGCCGCCGACTACCCATACGTCCCCACCGACGGCGGCGTCGCGCGCGCATTTCTCGACGAGGCCGACCTTTCTGAGCAGACTCGACACGACATTGCGTCGGGTACCTGGGACCGGCTGTGTGCGCAGATACTTCGGTGAAGCGCCCGGCAGCGCACCGTCAACATCTCTGAAACGTCAACGGGCGCCGGGTCTTTGCAGACCCGGCGCCCGTTGACGCACGGTTGCCGGACTCAGCCGGCGTTCTCCAGCGCGACGAGCGCGGCAGCGACGGCGAAGTACTTGTTGGAACCGAGCTGGCGCACGGTCTTGATGTTGAACGCCGCGGCGAGGTGCTCGGCGTCGGAGTCACTGACCCCGGCCAGCGCGGCGGGCGATGCGTCGAGGATGTCCTTGAGCGGCTTCTCCTCGTATGCCTTGTCGAGCGACTTCTCGAGATCCACAGAGACAGCCATGCGTTTCCTCCTAGATTGTTGCCAACGACCTTCGAACGGGCGTGACGGTATCAGCGATTGCTGGGGTTTGCCTGAGATAAAAAACCTTTGCTGAAAAGCCGAATGGCCACCCGGCCGAGTCCCCCGAGGGGCGAAGGACAAGGCGCGGATGGCCATTCGGACGGAGGCCGTACGGCTTACTCCGGGGTGTAGCCGAACGGCATGAGAACGCTCTTGGCCTGGCAGTAGGCCTCGATGCCCTCGGGACCGTTCTCGCGGCCGATGCCCGAGTTCTTGTAGCCGCCGAACGGAGCGCCCGGATCGAAGGCGTACATGTTGACCGCGTAGGTGCCGGTGCGAATCTGCGAGGCGATCTTCATGGCCCGCGGGATGTCGGTGGTGTAGACGCTGCCGGCCAGGCCGTAGGCGGAGTCGTTGGCGATCCGGATGGCGTCCTCTTCGGTGTCGAAGGGGATGATCGCCAGCACCGGGCCGAAGATCTCCTCCTGGGCGATGGTCATCGAGTTGTCGACATCGGCGAACACCGTCGGCTGCACGAACCAACCGGAGTCCAGGCCCTCGGGACGGCCGCCGCCGGTGGCGATGCGGGCGCCTTCCTCGACGCCCTTCTTGATGTAGCTCTCGACGCGCTCGCGCTGCTTCTCGCTGATCAGCGGGCCGATCATGGCGGCCGGGTTGTCGGGCAGGCCGACCTGCATGGCGGCCGCGCCGGCGGCCACCTTCTCGACGACCTCGTCGTAGCGCGAGCGCGGGGCCAGGATGCGGGTCTGTCCGACGCAGGCCTGGCCGGTGTTCATCAGGCCCGAGAACAACAGCATCGGCAGGGTGGAGTCCAGGTCGGCGTCTTCGAGGATGATCGCCGCGGACTTGCCGCCGAGCTCCAGGGTGCAGGGCTTGAGCCGCTCGGCGGCGACCTTGCCGATCTCCTTGCCGACGGCCGAGCTGCCGGTGAAGGTGAACTTGTCGATCTCGGGGTTGGCGGTCAGCGCGCGGCCGGTCTCGGGGCCACCCGGCACGACGGACAGCACGCCCTCGGGCAGGCCGGCCTCGGCGAAGGCCTGGGCCATGGCGAACACCGACAGCGGCGTCTCGGCAGCGGGCTTGAGCACGACGGTGCAGCCGGCGAGCAGCGCCGGGCCCAGCTTGTTGGCGGCCAGGAAGAACGGCACGTTCCACGCGGCGACGGCGGCGACGACGCCGATGGGCTCGCGGGTCACCAGCGTCTGGCCGTAGATGCCGTCGCGGATATCGCTCCACTGGAACTTGTCCGCGGCCCCGGCGTAGTAGTTGAACGACGACATGGCCGCGCCGTACTGCATCATGTCGACGATGCTCGGCGGCTGGCCGGTCTCGGCGGAGAGCAGGAACTTCAGCTCGTCGGCGCGCTCGGTCATGATGCGCGACGCCTCGGCGATCACCGCGGCGCGCTCGGCCGGGGACATCTTGGGCCACGGGCCCTCGTCGAATGCCTTACGTGCGGCGGCACAGGCGGCATCCACGTCGGCCTTGGAGGCCAGCGGCACCTTGCCGACGAGCTCGCCGGTGGCCGGGGAGTGCACCTCGATGACGTCCGACGTCGCGGGTGCGGTCCACTGACCGCCGATGAACAGCTGATCCCACTCGGTTTTGAATGCCGTGCTCTGTGTCATGGCCGTCACACTACCGAGTTTTCGGCCAAACGAGAACATGTTCCAATTAGGTCATTCAGCTGGGCTGGAGCACCAACACCAGGTTGCTCGTCAAGAACTCCTGTAACACCGGTACAGAAGTCGCAAGCCAGGCCCATCGCGGGTGGTAGCGGGGGAATGCGGCGACCAGCGCCCCCGTGCTGCGCGCCCACTCCAGCCCAGCTGCGGCAGATACCGCGAACAACGACGATCCGTAGTCGTTCTTCGGCCGGTGGCCGTGTTTGCGGGTGTACATCTCCGCGGCCCGCCGGCCGCCGAGGTAGTGCGTCAGCCCCATCTCGTGGCCACCGAAGGGGCCCAGCCACACCGTGTAGGACAGGATCACCAGCCCGCCCGGCCGGGTGACCCGCAACATCTCCCGGCCCATCAGCCACGGTTCGCGGACGTGCTCGGCGACGTTCGACGACAGGCAGACGTCGACGCTGGCGTCGGCGAACGGCAGGGCCATGCCCGAGGCGCGCACGAAGGTGCCGGCGCCATCGGGTTGGGCGGCCGGGCCGGCATGCATCTCCCGAGGGTCGGGTTCGACGCCGACGTATGTCATTCCGGCGCTGGAGAATTCGGTGGCGAAGTAGCCGGGACCGCCGCCGACGTCGAGCACCGTGGCGCCGTCGGGTGCGGCTCCGTTGAGGTCGCGCCACAGGCCATCCACCAGGGCGACGGTGTCCCGGGCGAGGCCGCCGTAGAACCGGGCCGGGTCGCTCTGCTCGAAACGGAACTCGCTGAGCAGGCGGATCGAGCGGGCGAGGGTGGCCCGCTCACGCGTGATGACCAGTCGTTTGGCGCCCCAGCGATTCACTCCGCAACCCTACTGACCGGTACCCTTCATTCGATGCCAGACCACCCCCAGCAGCCCGCTGGATCTCCTGACGAGATCCGGTCGGTGCTGCTGCTCTGCTGGCGCGACACCGGCCATCCCCAGGGCGGCGGTAGCGAGACGTATCTGCAGCGCATCGGCGCGCAGCTGGCCGAGTCTGGGGTGCGCGTGACGCTGCGGACCGCCCGGTACCGCGGGGCGTCGCGCACCGAAGTCGTCGACGGCATCCGGATCAGTCGCGGCGGCGGCCGGCTGTCGGTCTACATCTGGGCCGGGCTGGCGATGGTGTTGGCCCGCGTCGGGCTGGGTCCGCTGCGCGGCGTCCGGCCGGATGTGGTGATCGATTCGCAGAACGGCATCCCGTTTCTGGCGCGCCTGGCGTACGGCCGACGGGCGATGGTGCTGGTGCATCACTGCCACCGCGACCAGTGGCCGGTAGCTGGACGGTTGATGAGCAGGTTCGGCTGGTTCGTGGAGTCGCGGCTCTCGCCCCGTCTGCATCGGGGCAACCAATACGTGACGGTGTCGCTGCCGTCGGCCCGGGACCTGGTGGACCTGGGTGTCGACGCTTCGCGGATCGCCGTCGTGCGCAACGGGGTCGACCTCGCACCGGCGGCCTCCCTGTCGCTGCCCAGAGCGACCGAGCCCCGCATCGTCGTGCTGTCGCGGTTGGTGCCGCACAAACAGATCGAGGACGTGCTCGACGCCGTCGCGCTGCTCGCGCCGGTGGTGCCGGGACTGCGCCTGGACGTCGTCGGCGGCGGCTGGTGGGACGAGCGGCTGGTCGCGCACGCCCGCCGGCTCGGCATCAGCTCGGCGGTCACGTTCCACGGCCACGTCGATGAGGCCTCCAAACACGAAGTGCTGCAACAGGCTTGGGTCCATGCGTTGCCGTCGCGCAAGGAAGGCTGGGCGCTGGCTGTCATCGAGGCCGCCCAGCACGGCGTGCCCACGGTCGGCTACCGGTCCTCGGGCGGCCTGACCGACTCGATCGTCGACGGCGTCACGGGCCTGCTGGTCGACGACCACCGCGGTCTGGTCACCGCGCTCGAGACCCTGCTGACCGACGCGGTCCTGCGCGATCAGCTGGGTACCAAGGCGCAGGTGCGGGCTGCTGAATTCTCGTGGCCGCAAAGCGCTTCCGCGATGCTGACCGTTGCGGAGGCGGTCCGGGACGGCAAGTTCGTCAACGGGATCGTCTGACGCCTCGTCCGGGCCACGACGGCGCTGCCGCCGGGCGTCGACGCCCGTTCCGAAAATTCTTCGTGACGGCGATCCAAATCTGCCGTTTTGCTGTTGGACACCGCCGGGCCGCATAAACTGACGGCCAAGTCAAATTTAATAGCAATGAGGGCCGCCTCCGGGTTTCGGCTTTCGGGTGTCCCTCGAATTTTGCGGATCCAGGCAACTGGGCCCGGTGCTGCAGTGCGTTCGAACTCCGTTCTCATTCAATGTAATTGGATATACCGCTCCATCGAAGTACCGCCGGGTCTGAGGAGTTGAGCATGTGGAGTTGCCGATGACGCTTTCGACGTTCGGGCTCACGCGGCTGGCGAGTTCACGCACCGTCTGGCAGCCGCATTACGCGCGTCGCGTGCTGATCACCGACGCCGCGACCATCGTCCTCGCGATGCTGTTCGCGCAGTGGGTCCGATTCGGCGGAGCGGGCTACGGCCCCTCGGCATCCATGCTCTATACCGGGTATTCACTGGCGCTGGCGTGCCTGTGGCTGGGCGTGCTGACCCTCCATCACGCCCGTTCCGCGTCGATCCTCGGCTGCGGCATCGAAGAGTATCGCCGCGTCGTCGCCGCATCCTTCTGGACGTTCGGGGTCATCGCGATCGTGGCGCTGCTGGCGCGGCTCGAGATCGCGCGCGGTTACCTGGCCCTGGCGTTCCCGTTGGGCACGATCGGGCTGCTCATCGGACGCAAGCTGTGGCGGCGCCGGGTTCGTGCGCGCCGGCAGGCGGGCGAATGCCTGACATCCGTTCTCGCCATTGGTGATCGGGATGCCATCGCCGTCCTGGCGACCGAACTCATGAACGACCCCGGCGACGGTTATGTAGTGGTCGGCGCCGGCATCCCGGGAGACCCCGACGCCCGCGGCGACGTCATCAGAATCGGTGACCGGATGATCCCGATCTTCGGCGACGAGAACGACGCCCTCGGCGCGCTCGGCGACCGCTGCGCCGCCGACACCGTGGCGCTGACCGACGCCGAGCATTTCGGTGTCGCCGGAATCCAGCGGCTCACCTGGCGTCTCGAGGCCTCCGACGTCGACCTGGTGGTGTCGCCCGGCCTGCTCGACGTGGCCGGTGCGCGACTTGCGATGCGGCCGGTGGCCGGCATGCCGCTGCTGCACGTGGAGAAGCCGCAGTACCACGGCGCCAAGAGCTTCTTGAAGAAGGCATTCGACTTCGGATTCGCGTTGGCGGCGCTGATCGGAACGGCGCCCCTGCTGGTGCTCGCGGCCATCGCCATCAAGATGACCAGTCGCGGCCCGGTGTTCTACCGGTCGGAACGCATCGGGTTGGACGGTGAGCCGTTCACGATGATCAAGTTCCGCAGCATGGTGGTCGACGCGGAGGAGCGCCTCGAAGACCTGCTTCCCTCGAATGAGATGGCCGGTGGCGTCATGTTCAAGATGCGCGACGACCCGCGGGTGACGCTGGTCGGAAAGGTGTTGCGCCGCTACAGCATCGACGAACTGCCGCAGTTCATCAACGTGCTCAAGCAGGACATGAGCGTCGTCGGCCCGCGGCCACCGCTGCGCCGTGAGGTCGAGACCTACAACGGTGACATCAGGCGCAAGCTGCTCGTCAAACCGGGCGTGACGGGGCTGTGGCAGATCAGTGGCCGGTCGAACCTCACGTGGGACAAGGCTGTGCGCCTTGATCTTTCGTACGTCGACAACTGGTCGATGCTGACCGATGTCGGCATCATCCTCAAGACCGTCAGTGTGGTGGCTCGCGGCGACGGGGCGTACTGAGGCCCCGCCACCGCTGGATCACCATCGCGGTCAGGGCTCCGATCAGCATGCCCAACCACACCACGTGTGCGGCGATCAGCAGCGCGCGTCCCGATGCCGCGGGCGTCGTTCCACCCACTCGGTACAACGCAATATCGTTGTCCCGGTAGGCAACCGGCAGCGACAGTGGCGGAGCCGAACCCTCCACCACGACCCAGCCCACCCCGGCCGCGGCCAACTGATGCACGTCGGCGCCTCGCAGCAGGAGGTCCTGCACCCGCCGCGCCCGCACGCCCTCACCTGGCACGGTCCGGCCCCCGATCACCAGGTCGCCGGTCGCCAGCACGTCGGCGGAAACCCAGCGCGGCAGCGGATCGAGCACCGCGTTCGGGCCGGCCCACGGGAACTCCCGGATGACGTCGGGCGGCAGGACCGCGACGGGCCGCGGGTCCGAGTTGATCTGCGCCGCAACCGAATACCAGCCGGCCGGGTACTGCACCGACCGCAACTGGCCGCCGACACCCCACGCCAGGTCGGGCAATGCCGCCAGCACCACGACGCAGCACCCCGCGGCGGCGAAAGCCGTTGGTAGCCAGTGCCGCAGCACCGCCACCGCGGCGGCGCCGGCCAGCGCATAGCCCGGCATCGCCAGGGCCACCCATTTCTGCCCGTCGCGCAGCACACCGGTGCTGGGCACGGTCTGGATCAGCCAATCGAGGAACGCCGACCCGGGATCGGTCGCCAGCAGCGCGGGCACCACCACCGCGACGATGGCGAGCACCAGCAGCGGCCGAGCCGCGGCCACGGCCCACGCCTTCCGCGCGCCACAGGCCACCACCGCCAGCAGCGCCACGGTCCCGACGAGGGCCCACAGCGTCGTGCGGGACACCGGTACCGCCCCGGCATTCCAGATTCCGCCGAGCCCGGCCAGGCTGCCCAGTGTCCCGAGTCCCGGCTCCGCCCGCGCCGCGAATGCCGGCACGCCGGCGCTCGCCACCGGCAGCACCGAGCGCGCGACCACCGTCGCCACCAACCACGGCAGGGCGGCTCCGACCGACGCCGCCAGCGTCACCCACACGCCGCGCCAGGTTCGCGAACACACCAGCGCCACGACCAGCGCCAGCAGCAAGCCTGTCGGCGTCAGCCCGGCCAGCGCGATCCAGAAGACCAGGCCCCAGGGTTTTGTGCACGATTGTTCGCGCTCACCGCGGAAAATCGTGCACAAATCACTGGAGAGGGCGACCCAGGGCAGGCAGCCGTAGCCGACGAGCAGGCTCCAGTGGCCCTGCAGCAGTCGCTCGGCGACGTAGGGGTTCCACACCGCGACGGTGACGGCCACCAGCTGCCCGCCGAGACCGGCGTCCAGCACCGCGGCGGCCAGCTTCGCCGCACCCCAGCCGGCCAACCACAAGCCGACGATCGTCAGCGCCTTGACCAGCACCCCACCGTCGACGACGGGCGAGAGGACAGCCAGGAAGAAGTCCTGCGGCAGGGCCCGGGGAGCGGCCTCGGACAAGCCCAGGGCGGCGTCGGACAGGTACGACCGCGGTGTCGAGACCGCGTCACGCAGCAGCAGATAACCGGGCGCCAGCAGCGGCGCGGTGACAGCGAGCGTCAGCCCCAGCGCGTACAGCGCCGGCAGGGCACGACGAAAAGCGATCAGATCCGGTCCGGTGGCAGATCGGTCGGCCGCTGCGTGGGCAGCTTCTCGGTCATGGCCTCGGCCGCGGGCATCGGCCCGGAGTCGGTGTCGCGCCTGCCGAAGAAGCCGTGCCCGGCGGCGTCGAGGCCCGGATCGATCAGTGCGGCCTGCGACCGCAGGCTGTACCCGGCGAGCAGCACGCCACCGACCAGGAACACCAGACCCAGGCCACCGAAGGTGATGGGCAGGATGCGGTCCCACAGGGCGAGCTTGTCGCGCTCGTCGTGGGCGGCGGCGACCTGCGACTCGACCGTCTGCTCGTTGGAGGTGACGGTGTAGTCGGCGAACGTCACCTCGGGCTTGAGGGCGTCACGCGAGTAGTAGTGGAAGCCGCGGTCCTTCTCCTTGACGATGGTGCCCGAGACCGGGTCCACCCAGAAGGTGCGCGCCGCGGCGTAGTAGCGCTGCATGGTGATCGGGTCGGTCGGCTCGGCCGACGGCACGCCCCACAGCTCGGCGCGCGCGGTCACGGAACCGTCCTCGTCCTTGTCGTACAGCGACGAGTACTTGATCGGCTCGACCAGCTTGCCGTCGGCGTCGAAGCCGACGTTCTGCGTGAACTTGTAGACCGACAGCCCGTTGACGTCTTCTTCGCCCTCGTAGTTGGCGTCGTACGCCTTCTGCGCGATCGGGTCGAACACCTGGTAGGTCTTCTTCTCCGTGCTGAACGGGAAGCGGTAGCTCAGTCCGGTGTGCGGCAGCGCGACGTTGGTCGGCGGGTTGGGGTCTTCGATGGTGCGCGGCTTCTGCACCGAGCCGGCCGCACCCGTCACCGCGGCGGCGGTGGTGCGGTTGAGCGTCACGGTGTCGACGAGTGCCAGCAGCAGACCGTTGTCCTGCTGCTTGTCGGTGCGGCGCACGGTGCTGCCGACCTGCAGCGTCACCACGTCGGCGTTCGCCGGGTTCTCGACGCTCACCTGCCGCTGCAGCACCAGCGGAACGTTCTTGTTGACGACGAACTTCTCGCCCAGCAGCGACGCGGGGTCCAGCGCGGTCCCGGTGCCGTTGCTCACCAGCGTGGTGTCGATGTCGAGCGGAATCTTGGAGATTTTGCCCGACGTATAAGTAGTCAACAGCAGGGCAGCGATCAGCAGGGCGGCGCCGAGCCCCATCAAGACGCATGCCGCGATTCGCAACCCCACAGCGCGGTTCAACCCGTGCTCCTTACTTTGTCTGCTCAAGCCACACAGCAACCCGACTGACCCTAACAGCCCGCCCTAAGGCTGACCCTCAGAGTCGGGTGCGGGCCGCAGTGAGATTCGCCGCCGACACCGGGCACCCGGCACACTGGGGTCGTGGGCGACCAGGGACACGACACCGCGGACAGTGCTGAGGTGAGCGGCACCCGCAGTTTCCTGCCCGCTGTCGAGGGCATGCGGGCCTGTGCCGCCATGGGCGTCGTCCTCACACACGTGGCGTTCCAGACGGCCAACAGCAGCGGCTGGTACGGCCGGTTGTTCACCCGCTTCGACCTGGCGGTCGCCGTGTTCTTCGCGTTGTCGGGCTTCCTGCTGTGGCGCGGGCACGCCGCCGCCGCGCGGGGTCTGCGGCACCGGCCGCCGACGGGCCATTACCTGCGCTCGCGCATCGTCCGCATCATGCCGGGCTATCTGGTGGCCGTCGTGGTGATCCTGGCGCTGCTGCCCGAGGCGCACGCCGACCTGACGGTGTGGCTCGCCAACCTCACGCTCACCCAGGTCTATGTGCCCCTGACGCTGACCGCGGGGCTGACGCAGATGTGGAGCCTGGCCGTCGAGGTCAGCTTCTATCTGGTCCTGCCGCTGCTGGCACTGTTGGCCCGCCGGCTGCCGGTGGACTGGCGCGTGCCCGCGATCGCGGCGCTGGCGGTGGCGAGCTTCGCGTGGCCCGCGCTGCCGTGGCATCTGCCGTTCGGCGTCAACCAGATGAACTGGCTGCCGGCGCTGTTCTCGTGGTTCGCCGCCGGCATGCTGCTGGCCGAGCTGACGGTCATGCCCGTCGGCCGCATGCATCAGCTGGCCCGGCGCCGCTGGGTGATGGCGGCCATCGCCGGGGCGGCGTTCGTCATCGCGGCGACGCCGCTGGCCGGCAACATCGGACTCGCGCCGGGCGCCGTGAGCCAGGTCGTGGTCAAGACGGCGATGGGCGCCGTGGTCGCCGGGGCGCTGCTGGCGCCGCTGGTGCTGGACGCCCCCGGAACGCCGCACCGGATCCTCGGCAGCACCACGATGGTGACGTTGGGCCGCTGGTCCTACGGCCTGTTCATCTGGCATCTCGCGGCGCTGGCCATGGTGTTCCCGGTGATCGGCGAGTTCCCGTTCAACGGCCACATGCCGATCGTGCTGATCCTGACCTGGGTTTTCGGGTTCGCGATCGCGGCCGTGAGCTATGGCCTGATCGAGTCGCCCTGCCGCGAGCTGTTGCGCCGCTGGGAATCCCGGCACGCCCCGTCACCGCGGGACAGCGCGATCACGGACCTTCCGGAGCCTGCTGCGGTCGGTTAGCCGCTGCTACGCGCCGCCGCTGCGGCCACGGTCCCACGGATCGGGCCGTGTCGGTCGGGTGCGCCATGCTCGCGCCATGACGCAATACACCTACCGGGCCGAGTGGTCGCCGGAGCGTGGCCGCTATCTGGCCGGATGCCTGGAGTTCCCGCGGCTCTGGGCGACGGGCATGACCGCCGCGACCGCGATTGCCGCAATGGAACAGACGGTGGCCGACGAGGTCCGCGATCTGCTGGCGAGTGAAATGTCGCCGCCCGAATCCATCACGGACCGCAAGTACAGCGGCAAGTTCCTGTTGCGGATGCCGACGGCCATGCACGCCAAGCTCAGTGTCGAAGCGGCTGAGCAGGGCGTCTCACTGAATCAATGGGTGGTCCAGAAGCTGGCTGCCCGGCCACCGTCATTCGACGATTTCTAGCAGTGTGCGGCCGGGGGTTCGGTGTGCCGGCGTGTCGAGTTCTCAGTTGGCCCAACCGATTCCGGAACTCGGTATCGCCCGCGATACCACCTGCCAATCTGTCCTGGTCAGGCCGCGCCTGATACTGCCGGCGATACCGAGTTCCAGATGCGTGTGGCGACCGACAGATCGGTGCGTGTGATGCAGGTGTGACTCGTGAATCACTCGTCGAGCTGGCGCGTCCATCTGGCCGGTGCCTCCCACAGCGACGCCGCGAGCGCGGCCACCGAGATGAGCGCCAGGAACTGAACCCACGGTGAGTGCCCGACGTAGCCGTCCACCGACCGCCACGGGTACGCGCTGAGCACTGCACCCGCGCCGATCAGGCCGCTCGCCGAGGCGATGACGGTCCAGCCGTCCAGCCACCGCACCCGCGATCGCAACAGGTACCGGATGCCGATGGCCACCGCGATGGTCGCCAGACCCGCGAATCCCGCCACCAGGAAACCGAATCCGAAGAGGGCCGCGCCGACGAGCACGGGATGCGGCTGCCAGGTCCGGGTCGGCTCATCGTCGACACGGCGCCGCATCGGTAGCAGCGCCAACAGCGCCAGGATCGGGAGCAGCGCCAGCCCGCCGAACAGGCTGATCCGGTACGGGGTGTTCAGCGGGAACGTCAGCGTGACGATGCCCGCGGTACCGGCGGGCAGCACCCAGCCCTGCTGCCAGCCGTTGATGGTCACCGGCGTGAGGAGGGCACCGTTGGCGGTCTGGGCTGTCCAGCCGGGGTTGACGCTCTCGGGTACGACGAGCACCCGCTGCACCGGGGACGGTGTCACCTGCACCTCGCGGTGGTCGGACGTCCATTTCTTCAGCTGCGCGGGAGTCGTTGGGGCACTGTGGATATGGGCGGCGAGCGGGCCGGTTAGCCGAGCGCCGACGACGGTGAAGAACGGGCCGGGGCTGATCATCAGCTCCTGCTTTCCGGCGGGCAGTTGCAGCGGCGCGGATTGGCACGGTTGGGCTGCGATGGGCTTGCTGTCCAGCAGCGCGCCGACCGTGGTGTGTACCGAGGTCTGCAGGAACTGGCCGGCGATCGCGATGATCGGCCCGCGGCCGCACGGCAGCGTGATGGCGCGGCGCCGGTTGGTTTCGGCGTCGGCGGGGGCGATGGGCACGCCGTGGTCGTCGAGGGCGACGACCTCCGCCAAGCCAGGGGGCTTCACCTGGTCGAATCCCAGTGACGTGCGGTCGATCAGGTCGTGCCAGCCGAGGATCGACAGCTTGATGGTGTCGGTCTTCGCGGGGTTGAGCTTGATGGTCTGCGGCCCGTCGCCGATCCGTCGGACCTGCGGTCCGTTGCCCAGGTCGACGGCGACGACGGTCGGATGCGCCGGCAGCTCGGAGGTACTGGGGGTCAGTCGCAGGGCGCTGACGGTCGTCGGCGCGGGCAGGTGCACGGTCAGGTTGGCGCCGTTGCGGAACTGGACGATGCCCTGCGGGGCCACCCAGGCGGTGCGCGGGTCGCCGTCGGTCGCGGCGTAGGCCGATCCCGCGACGTCGATGACATCCGAGTCGCCCGACGCGCGGGTGGTGCCGGGCTGGCTCACGAGGTCGGCCAGGTGCGGCCCTTGCCGCGCCTGCACCCAGATCGTGGGGACGACGGACGTCGGTGCCGGCACGGTCAGCAGGCGGCTCATGTTGACGGGCTCTTCGGGTGACTGGGCCATGGTGGCGGCACAGCGGACCCCGTTCGGGCCCTCGGCGCAGCCCGGCCGGCCGAGCTGGTCGTTGCCCAGATCCCATTGCGCGACAGCCGATCCCGCCGGCGGCCCGGGTACGTCGACGGTGTGCCGCAGGCTCACGGCGTGGGCGAAGCCGGAGGCGTCGTACTGCGTCACCGAGAAGTCGGTGATGCCGAACTGCACGCCGGGGGAGCCGTCGTCGGTGCCGGTCGCGGTGAACCGGACCCAGGATGTCTCGCCGTAGGGCAGGGCCGCGGTCAGCGGCTTGCCGGGCTGGTCGAAGCGAATTGTGCTGGTGCCGTTGGCTGTTGCCACTTCGATGCGGCGCACCTGGGCGCCGACTGCGGTCGCGCTCGGCGTCAGGGTGATGGTCGCGTTGGTCACCGGATGGTCGAAGTCAACCTGAAGCCATTGCCCCACAGCGGTTTGCAGTGAGCTGGACACCCAGCTGGTCGAGGTGTCGCCGTCGATCGCGGCGGCCGGCCCGGCCGCAGTCGCCACGTTGGGCAGCGCGGTCGAATCGGACGACGAGCTCGACGTGGTGATCCGTCCGCCCGGCCACTGGCCGTAAGCGGTCGTGGCGCCCGGACTCGGGTAGTCCATGACGCGGTTGAAGGTGCGTCGTGGGTCGTCGGGCGCCCGCACCGCCGACGAGTGGTCGTCGACGCGGCCGTAGTCGGTTTCGCGGGCCAGCGGGGTGTCGGTGACGGTCACCTCGGGCGCCGGGAGTCCGGCGCGCTGCGCGTCCTGCGTCAAGATCATGGGGCCCAACGGGTTTCGTCCCATCAGGCGACGGCGCTCATCGATGCGCAGCAGGGATTCGGGCCCGCCGTCGATGCGGGGCATGGTGTCGGTGTCGGCCAGGTAGGGCTGCGTTGTCGCGGCGCCCTTGACCCGGTATATCTCGACGGCGGGGTAACGCGGCCGCAGACCACTGTCTGAGACGAAGCCGTCCAGCGTGCCGGGGCCGACCGGGTCTCCGAACTGGGCGACTTTCGTGAGGCCGGGGGAGCCCTCGATGGCCCGGTGCACCAGCAGCGGCCGAGCCGACCGCGAGTTGTCGGGGTCCAGGTCGTTGCGCACCACGACGAACGAAATGCCTTGGCGGGCCAGGGTATCGGCCAACCCGGCGGACGGCCTGCCGGTGGCGAACAGGCGTTGCACCGAGTCCAGGGCGCGGATGGTTTCGGGCGGTGTCAGCGGAATCGAGTCGCGCACCCCCCACGCGCCGCGTTCCAGGACCTGCAGTGGCTCGTCGTGCGTGTTGCCCCAGACCTGGTTGGCAAAAGGCGCGCCCGGCGCGACGAGCACGCGGCCCGGCGTCTCGGCGTTGTGCGCGTCGAGCCAGTCCGCCGTCTGGTGCCAGTACTGCGGGATGGCGCGGTAGGCACCCGGTGCGGCGAGCCGGCCCGTCCACGCCAGCGACGTCCCGGCGACCAGTGCCGTCAGCAGCACCACGGCCACGGCCATGCGCTTGTCCCGCTCGAGGTGCGCGAACGCGTTGATCCACTCACGGCGCGGTGCGGTGCCCGGCAGCGGAATGCGGCCGAGCACGTGGGCCAGGCCCAGCGCCAGCGGCAGCCGCAGCACGGGCTCGAGTTTGTGGACGTTGCGCAGCGGGGTGCCGGCGGCGTCCAGGAAGGTCTGCACGTGGTGCGCGATCGGCGAGCCCAGGCCGCCCGAGTAGGCGACCGCGAGCAGCAGCAGACCGAACAGCAGCATCGAGATGAGGCGTCCCCGGGCCGGCATGCTGCGCATCGCCAGGCCGGCCATGCCGCCGGCGGCCACGAGCGTCGTGGCCAGTACCGCGACCGATCCGGTCACCAACGACGAACCGGCCGTCGCATTCGTCGCGACGAATGCCGTCCAGCCGTAGGTGCCACGCAGCACCTCGGTCAGCGACAGCCACTGCGTCGTGACGCCCGACGATTCGATGAAGTCCAGAAACGGTGGGCTGATCCGGCCGAGCAGCAGCAGCGCCACGGCCCACCACAGGATCGCGAGCAATGTGCAGCCGAACCACCACGCCGTGAAGCGCCACCAGCGGCGGTTGGGCCGGTGCGCGGCCCACCAGATGAGCGCGGCCAGGCAGCCCGTCAGGGTGGCGACGGCGTTCACCGCGCCCATCAGCGCCACAGCGACGGCCGAGCGGGCCGCCAGCTGCCGAATCCGGGGGTCGCCGCGCAGCGCCAGGATCACCGGCAGCAGCACCCACGGCGCCAGCATCATCGGCAGCGTCTCGGACGAGATGGCGCCCAGCGTGGTCAGCGCCCGCGGGGACAGGGCGAACGCGATGGCCGCGAGGACGCGCGAGGACCGGCTGCCGATGCCGAGCGCTTCCGCTACGCGCACCAGGCCCCAGAAGCCGACGACCAGCAGCAATGCCCACCACAGCCGCTGCGTCACCCAGCCGGGCAGGCCGATGATGTCACCGGCGAGGAAGAACGTCCCGTGCGGGAACAGGTAGCCGTAGGCCTGGTTCTGTGACTGGCCGAAGGGGAGGTCGCTGCTCCACAGGTTTGCTGCCCGCGCCAGGAAGCGCGCGGGGTTGGCGGTGAGATCGAGTTTGGTGTCGGGCGAGACCCGGCCCGGTGACTGGGCGAACGTCAGGACCAGTGCGGCCGCGCTGACGACCCATAGGCAGCGCCGCGAGAGGGGCGCTACGGGATCAGCTGCGGTTGCCGTATTCGACCCGGTTGAGCACCGATGACGCTGGATCGCCCGATTGCAGCGTCGGCTTGGTGTCCTGCTCCAGCATCAGCGTGGTGCCGAAGACCGCTGCAGCGCCGAGCAACAGACCGACCACGATGCTGGCTCCGGCGGGCACGAGGAAGCGGTCCATGGGCCCCAAACTAGCATGGCGACCTGCCCGCTTCTGTGTTCGCCGGCCTGCGCGCAGGTCATCGCGGGGCCAACGTGCCCCGGCTGCGCGACTCGTCACACGGCTAGGCTCGGACCCCATGTCCTTGACCCGAACCCTCGGCGCGCTGGCACTGGTGTCCGGATTGATCGCCGGTTGCTCGTCGTCCTCCGACAAGCCTGCCGCGTCCAGCACACCCAGCCAGCCCAAGAGCACGGCGTCGTCGAGCAAGCCGATGGACGCGCCCGCACCGACCGCCCCGCCATGCGATCCGCACGCGCTGCTGAGCACGCTCACGCTGCGGCAGAAGCTGGCCCAGCTGCTCATGGTGGGCGTCAAGGACGCCGCCGACGCCCGCGCCGCGGTGACGGAACAGCAGGTCGGCGGCATCTTCATCGGTAGCTGGACGGACCTGTCGATGCTGTCGGACGGTTCGATCCCGGCGCTGCAGGCCGCATCCGGCGCGCTGCCGCTGGCGGTCAGCATCGACGAGGAGGGCGGCCGGGTGTCCCGGCTGAAGAAGCTGATCGGTCCGCAGGAGTCGGCGCGCGTGCTCGCGGCGACCAAGACCCCGGCCGAGGTTCAGGCCATCGCCAAGGACCGCGGGCAGCAGATGAAGGACAAGTTCGGCATCACCGTCGACTTCGCGCCCGACGCCGACGTCACAGAAGAGCCCGACGACGAGGTCATCGGCGACCGTTCCTTCGGCTCGGACCCGCAGAAGGTGACCGAGTACGCCGGTGCGTACGCCGCGGGCCTGCGCGAGGCGGGGCTCGTCCCAGTGCTCAAGCACTTCCCGGGACACGGGCACGGCTCGGGCGACTCGCACACCGGTGGCGTCAAGACGCCGCCGCTGGAGGCGCTGAAGGACAACGACCTGGTGCCGTACCGGACGTTGACGACGCAGGAGCCCGTCGCCGTCATGGTCGGCCACCTGCAGGTGCCGGGCCTGACGCTCGGCGACGACCCGGCCAGCCTGAGCAAGCCGGCCTACGACCTGCTGCGCAGCGGCCAGTACGGCGGCCCGCCGTTCGACGGTGTCGTGTTCACCGACGACCTGACCGGCATGGCCGCCATCACCCAGCACTTCGGCGTGGCCGACGCGGCGCTCAAGGCACTGCAGGCCGGCGCGGACGTCGCGCTGTGGATCACCACCGACGGGATCCCGGACGTGCTGGACAAGCTGGAGGCGGCCGCGAAGTCCGGGCAACTGGACCAGGCGCAGATCGACAAGTCGGTGCTGCGCGTCGCGGGCATGAAGGGGCCGGGCGCGAAATGCGTGAAGTGAGCCGCTCCTTGCCCGGCCCGATTTGCCGCACTCCTCAACGCGGCTCGTTCCTCACCGCTTGATCGTCGTCCGGCTACCCTGTTCCGATGGCAGGTGGAACCAAGCGGCTGCCGCGGGCCGTCCGCGAACAGCAGATGCTCGACGCCGCCGTGCAGATGTTCTCGGTGAACGGCTATCACGAGACCTCGATGGACGCGATCGCCGCGCAGGCCGAGATCTCCAAGCCGATGCTGTACCTCTACTACGGCTCGAAGGAAGAGCTGTTCGCGGCGTGCCTGGATCGGGAGCTGACGCGGTTCGTCGACACCGTCCGGGCGGACATCAACTTCGCCCAGAGCCCGCGCGACCTGCTGCGTAACGCGGTGCTGTCGTTCATGACGTACATCGACCGCAACCGGGCGTCGTGGATCGTGCTCTACACGCAGGCCACCAGCTCGCAGGCGTTCGCCCATACCGTGCGCGAGGGTCGCGAGAAGATCATCGACCTGGTGGCGCGGCTGCTCAGCGCGGGTACCCGAAACCCGGAGCCGGACAGCGACTTCGAGATGATGGCCGTGGCCCTCGTGGGTGCGGGTGAGGCCATCGCGTCCCGCGTCAGCGCCGGCGACACCGACGTCAACGACGCCACCGAGCTGATGATCAACCTCTTCTGGCGCGGCCTGAAGGGCAAGCGCGCCGAGTCGTAGGTTTCTCGCGCTCCCGCGGCGCCGCGACAGATCGCCCTCCCAGCGATTCTGGCGATCTGGTCGCACATTCGCGGGCCGTCAGCCCGTCCCGGGCTCTCCCCCTCGGCACCTTTCGCCCGGAGCCGTCAACTTTCCCTGACGCGTCAAGGAAAGTTGACCACTCCAAATCGCATGTGCCACAGGAGAGGACGACACGCCGCCGGCAGCGACACGCCGGCGCGGCCCCGACGCGGCGCTGGTATGGTCCGATTCGAGCCAGTCGAACCCAACGTGGTTGGGTCAGGGAATCCGGTGCGAAACCGGAACTGACGCGCAGCGGTAAGGGGGACAGGCGGAGCAACGGCCACTGGCCCCACGTGGGCTGGGAAGGCGCTCCGGCCTGGATGATCCCGAGTCCGAAGACCTGCTGGCTCGGGCTCTCGCGGCCTGGCGGCGCGAGTGCCCGCCACGCATGGACTCCGCGAACTGAGTCCCGGATCGGAAGGCGCCGCCGTGTCTCGTCGCACCATTGTCCTTGTCGCACTGGTTGTTTCGCTCGTCTGCTCATGTGGCGGCCCGCGGGCGACCGGAACTGTCAATGCCGGATCCGCCGGTTATCCCGTCACGCTGGAGAACTGCGGCCGGACGGTGACGGTGAAGGCGCCGCCGCAGCGCGCGGTTTCGATCAATCAGCCGGCCTCCGAGCTGCTCCTGGCGCTCGGGCTCGCCGACCGGATGGTCGGCACCGCGTCCTGGAGCGACGACGTCCGGCCCGACCTCGCCGCCGACAACGCCAAAGTGCCTGTGCTGAGCCGGGATTTCCCGTCGTTCGAGCGGGTGCTGAAAGAGAAACCCGACTTCGTGTACGCGACGTTCGACTGGTCGTTCACCGATCAGGGTGTCGCCCCGCGGGATCGGTTCGAGCGCCTCGGAGTGCCGACGTATCAGTCGTCCAGCGAATGCGGCGGCCAGGACGCGGCGCAACAACGCCCGCTGACGCTCGACGACATGTACGCCGAAATCGGTGATATTACGAAGGTTTTCGGTGTCGCGGAGCGTGGCGACAAGCTGGTGTCGACACTGCAGGCGCGTATGGCGACCGCGACCGCCGGACTCAAGGCCGACGACGTCTCCCTGATGTGGTGGTACGCCGGTACCAGAACGCCGTACATCGCCGGCTGCTGCGGAGCGCCGGGCATCATCACCACGGCGGTGGGGGCGCGCAATGCGTTCGCCGACAACCGGCAGCTGTGGCCCGAGATTTCGTGGGAGGCCATCCTGCAGCGTGACCCCGACGTGCTGGTCCTCGCCGATCTCACCCGCGGCAAGGACGGTGACAGCGTCGCCGACAAGATCAAGTTCCTCGAAACCGACCCGGCGGCAAGCAAGTTGAAGGCCGTGCGGGAGAAGAGGTGGATCATCTTGCCGGCCAGCGCCATGGACCCGTCGCTGCGCAACGTCGACGCCGTCGAGACCGTCGCGTCCGGACTGCGCTCGTTCGGGCTGGGCGGGAAGTCCTGACGGCGGTGCGCACGGTCGCGATGACGCTGGTCGGTCTGGTGGTCCTGGCGCTGTCGATCGCGGCGGCCATGATCATCGGACCGGCCGACCTCGGCTTCGGTGACGTGTATGCCGTCGTCGCACAACATCTTTGGGGCCGCACGGCGAATGTCGCGCCGATCGACGACGGCATCGTCTGGGAACTACGGCTGCCGCGCGCGTTGTTGGCCGCGATCTGTGGCGCGGGCCTGGGCATCTGCGGGGCGATCCTGCAGTCGCTGATGCGCAACCCGCTGGCCGACCCGTTCATGCTGGGCATCTCGTCCGGCGCGTCGACGGGAGCGGTGCTGGTCGTCGTTGCGGGCATCGGTGGTGCGCTGACGCTGTCGGGCGGTGCGTTCGTCGGTGCCGTGATCGCGTTCGTTCTGGTACTGGCCCTCGCGGCGGTGTCCGGCGGTGGACAGGACCGGGTACTGCTCGCCGGAGTCGCTGGTACCCAGCTCTTTTCGGCGGCAACGGCGTTGGTGGTGTTCTCGTCGGCCGACGCGCAACAGACCCGCGGGGTGCTGTTCTGGTTGCTCGGCTCGCTGGCCGGGGCCGCCTGGTCTCAGGTGGCGCTGTGCGGTCTTGTGTGCGCGGCCTGCCTGGCCATCTGCTGGTTGCACTCAGATGCCTTGGACGCATTCGCTTTCGGTCGCGATGCGGCCGCCGCGTTGGGTGTCTCGGTGCGGCGCGTCCGCGCCGTCTTGTTGGCGACGACGGCGCTCCTGACGGCCGTGCTGGTGAGTGCCGCGGGCGCAATCGGTTTCGTCGGATTGGTGTTGCCGCACGCCGCGCGAATGATCGTCGGGCCGTCGCACCGACGGCTGCTGCCGGTCACCGCGATCACCGGAGCCATCTTCCTGGTCTGGGTCGACGCCGCGGCCCGCACGGTGTTCGCGCCGCAGGAGTTGCCGGTCGGCGTGGTGACCGCGCTCGTCGGCGTACCGATCTTCATGTGGATTCTCGCTCGACGCAGGCGGATTCGATGACGGGCGCGTTCGCCGCCGAATCCGTCTGCTGGTCGGCCGGCGGGCGACTCGTCATCGACGGGGTGTCGCTCGCCGTGGCGGACGGCGAGACGCTGGGGCTGCTCGGGCCCAACGGCGCCGGCAAGTCGTCGCTGCTGCGGCTGCTCGCCGGATTGCGGCATCCCGAGGCCGGCGCCGTGCTGCTCGACGGACGACCGCTCGCCGATCTTCGTCGTCGTGCGGTGGCGCAACGCGTCGCGGTGGTCGAGCAGCAGGTCAGCACGGAGCTGGACCTCACTGTCGAGCAGATCGTGCGCCTGGGCCGAATTCCGCACCGCGGCATCTGGTCTGGCGACAGCGCGGCCGACCACCGTGCCGTCGAGCGTGCCCTGGAACAGACCGAGACGACGGCCATGCGCGACCGGGATTGGCGCACGTTGTCCGGCGGCGAGCAGCAGCGGGTACAGATCGCCCGCGCCCTCGCGCAGGAGCCTCGCGAACTGCTGCTCGATGAACCCACCAACCACCTCGACATCCGGCACCAGTTCGAGCTGCTGGCACTCATCCGTGCACTGCCCGTGACAGCGGTGGTGACGTTGCACGACCTGACTCTGGCGGCGTTGTTCTGCGACCGGCTCGTCGTGCTCGACAAGGGGCGGGTTGTCGCGGCCGGGACGCCCGCCGAAGTCCTCACTGCCGAACTGATTTCGGCGGTCTACGGCGTCGCGGCGCGGGTCACGGTCGACGGCACCGGCCGCCCGTCGATCCAGCTCCTCCCGCCGTCTGTCCACCAGGGCCCGAAATTGCCGACGGGTGGCACCACGTCGGTCACCTAATCTGGAAGATATGCACAAACGGGCGGGCCGCATCCTGTTGGTCGTGGCTGCCCTGGTGTTGACCGGTGTCGTCGCCCTGGCCGGGTATCGCGGCTACCGCGAGCACGCCGCCCGGCCGGACTTCCCAGTCGTGGACACCTCGAAGCTGAGCCCCGGTCGCGCGGCCGTCGTGCATGTCCTGGCTCAGGAGTACGCGGCGCAAGCAGACATGGCCAAGTACTCCGAAGGCAACGACGAGCCGTGGTGCGCGGACTTCACCAGCTGGGTTATGCGGGAATCCGGAAAACCCTTCACCAATCCCAACTCTGGGCACTGGCGCATCCCGGGTGTCATGACACTCACCGACTATCTGCATGCCGAGGGGCGCTGGGAGCCGACGGACTACTCGCCACTGCCCGGCGACATGGTGCTCTACGACAAGCCGAGCCCGAAGGGCCAGCACGTCAACATCGTGCTCGTCAATGACAACGGCACGCTCACCACGGTCGGTGGCGGTGAGGGCACCAATGTGGGCTTGTCGACGTTCAAGATCGCCGACGACCCCGGCATCCGCGGGTTCGGCCGGTACGAATGAGGGAGGCTGGCGCGCGCTCGGCCGCTGCCTACCAACATCTCTCGCCCGGAGCCGTCAACTTTCCCTGACAGTCAAGGAAAGCTGACGGCGCCAAATCGCAAGTGCCACAGGAGAGCCGACACGCCCGGGCGAGAGACGCGCGGCGGGCTACAGCTCGGTGACCGTCGCCGTCAGGTGCGGGTAACCCTTCGACAGGTTGCGCAGGGCCAGCTCCCAGCCGCCCTCGATGGGTTCGACGTACAGCCCCACCTTGGCGGGCAGCAGCACCGGCTTGCCGAACTTGACCGAATACTTAACCGCATCCGGCAACTGGCCCTCGATGTTGGCCAGAACCGCTGCGGCGCTGAACATTCCGTGCGCGATGGCCGTCGGGAAGCCGAACAGCTTGGCGCCGATCGAGCTGGTGTGGATCGGGTTGTGGTCGCCACCGACGTCGGCGTAGTGCCGAATCTGACCCGGTGTGATGCTGATGACCGCGTTGGGTGGCGGCAGCTTCGGCTGCTTCACCGGCTCCGGCTTCGGCTCACCCGACAGGCTGGTCCGCTGCTGGTGCAGGAACGTGGTGACCTGATTCCACACCAGGTCGTTTCCGACCTTGACGTCCGTGATGATGTCGACCAGCAGGCCCTTGCGGTGCTCGCGCAGGTTCTCCGCGCGCACCGCGATGTCCAGTTCGTCGGTCACCTTGATGGGCCGGTATTGCGTGATGTGGTTCTCGATGTGCACCGAACCCATTGCGGCGAACGGGAAATCGAATCCGGTGACCAACGACATCATGGTCGGGAACGTCAGCGCGAACGGGTAGGTCAGCGGCACGGTGTCGCCGAACCGCAGCCCGGTCACCGCGGCGTATTCGGCGACGTTCTTCGGGTCGATGTTCAGGCCCGACACCGTGACGGTGCGGGCCGGCAAGGTGGAACCCCGCGACACGAACGGCAGCGCACCCGCCACCGCCCGTGCCATGTTCACAAGACCGTTGGGCTGCGACATGTCAGGCTCCCAACAGTGCCTGGCCGCAGACCCGAATCGTGTTGCCGGTGACGGCATTCGACGCGGGGCTGGCGAAGTAGGCGATCAGCTCGGCGACGTCGACCGGCAGGCCGCCCTGGAACAGCGAGTTGAGGCGACGCCCCACCTCGCGGGTTGCCAGCGGAATGGCGTCGGTCATCTTGGTCTCGATGAAGCCCGGCGCGACGGCGTTGATGGTGACGCCCTTCTCGCCGAACACCTCTGCGTACGCGTCGGTCATGCCGATCATGCCGGCCTTGGTGGCGGCGTAGTTGGTCTGGCCGCGGTTACCGGCGATGCCGGCCATCGACGACAGGCCCACGATGCGACCACCCTCGCCGATGGTGCCGTTCTCGACCAGGCCCTGCGCAAGACGTTGCGGCGCAAGCAGGTTCACGGCGATCACCGAGTCCCAGCGCGCGTCATCCATGTTGGCGAGCAGCTTGTCGCGGGTGATGCCGGCGTTGTTGACGAGCACGTCGGCCTTGCCGCCGTGGTGCTCGGTCAGGTGGGCGACGATCTGGGCGACGGCGTCGTCGGCCGTCACGTCGAGGGCCAACGCGGTGCCACCGACAGCAGCGGCGGTCTCGGTGAGTGCGTCGGCGGCCTGCGGGACATCGATGGCGACGACGGACGCGCCGTCCCGCGCGAACACGCGGGCGATCTCGGCGCCGATGCCGCGGGCGGCGCCGGTCACGAGCGCGACCTTGCCGGCCAGCGGCTTGTCCCAGTCGGCCGGGGCCACGGAGTCGGCGGCACCGACATAGAACACCTGGCCGTCGACGTACGCCGACTTGCCCGACAGCAGGAAGCGGATGGTCGACTCGATGCCCGACGCGGCGGGCGACGCCGCAGACGACAGGTAGACGAGCCCGATGGTGGCGCCGCGCTGCAGTTCCTTGCCGAGCGAGCGCGTGAAGCCTTCGAGGGCACGCTGGGCTATGCGCTCGTCGATGCTGTCGGTCTCGTCGGGCGTGGTGCCGACGACGACGACGCGGCTGTTGGGGGCGAGGTTGCGCAGCACGGGCGTGAAGAACTGGTGGAGCTGCTTGAGCTGCTCGGGCTTGGTGATGCCGGTGGCGTCGAACAGCAGGCCGCCGAACGAGTCGGCCCAGCGGCCGCCGACGTTGTTGCCCACGAGGTCGTAGTCATCGGCGAGGGCCGCACGCAGCGGCTCGGCGACGCGGCCTTCGCCGCCGATCAGGAGGGGGCCGGCCAGCGCGGGCTCGCCGGCCTTGTAGCGGCGCAGCGGCTGGGGCTGGGGTACGCCGAGCTGCTTGGCCAGGAACGAACCGGGACCGGAGGTGAGGACTTGGGAGAGGACGTCAGCCATTGCGGACCTTTCTGCGGACGTGTGTCGTATAGACGGAACCGTCTTGTCAGAGACGAACTTACTCCAGAGTAAGAACGGTGGGTAATATAGGCGTCAAGCAACATCTTGCCTCAGTCCTCGAACGTCAACGAACTGGAGAAAAACCGTGGCCGAGACCAACAGCCGCCGCCGCGTGGCAGTCCTGGGTGGTAACCGCATTCCCTTCGCGCGATCCGACGGCGCGTACGCAAACGCCTCCAACCAGGACATGTTCACCGCGGCTCTGGACGGTCTGATCGACCGCTTCAACCTCAAGGGCGAGAAGCTCGACATGGTGATCGGCGGTGCCGTCCTCAAGCACAGCCGTGATTTCAATCTCATGCGCGAATGTGTGCTCGGCACCTCGCTGTCGCCCTACACGCCGGCCTTCGACCTGCAGCAGGCGTGTGGCACGGGCCTGCAGTCGGCCATCGCGGCAGCTGACGGCATCGCTGCCGGCCGCTACCAGGTGGCTGCTGCCGGTGGTGTGGACACCGCATCGGACGCGCCCATCGCCCTCGGCAACGACCTGCGCCGCGTGCTGCTGAGCCTGCGCCGCGCCAAGTCGAACGTCGACCGCCTGAAGCTCGTCGGCAAGCTGCCGGCCGCCGTCGGCGTCGAGATTCCGGTCAACAGCGAGGCCCGCACCGGGCTGTCGATGGGCGAGCACGCCGCCCAGACCGCCAAGGAGATGGGCGTCAAGCGCACCGACCAGGACGCCCTGGCCGCCGCCAGCCACCAGAACATGGCCGCCGCCTACGACCGCGGCTTCTTCGATGACCTGGTCAGCCCCTTCCTGGGCCTGTACCGCGACAACAACCTGCGGGCCGACTCGTCGACCGAGAAGCTGGCCAAGCTCAAGCCCGTCTTCGGTGTGAAGCTGGGCGACGCCACCATGACCGCCGGCAACTCGACCCCGCTGACCGATGGTGCGTCGGTGGCGCTGCTGTCGACCGACGAGTGGGCGGCCGAGCACAACATCCCGGTGCTGGCCTACTTCGTCGACTCCGAGACCGCCGCGGTCGACTACGTCAACGGCACCGACGGCCTGCTCATGGCGCCGACCTACGCCGTGCCGCGCCTGCTGGCCCGCAACGGCCTGACGCTGCAGGACTTCGACTTCTACGAGATCCACGAGGCCTTCGCCTCCGTGGTGCTGGCGACGCTGGCGGCCTGGGAGTCGCCCGAGTACTGCAAGGGTCGCCTCGGCCTGGACGCGCCCCTCGGCTCGATCGACCGGTCCAAGCTCAACGTCAACGGCTCGTCGCTGGCGGCCGGGCACCCGTTCGCCGCGACCGGCGGCCGCATCGTGGCCCAGCTGGCCAAGCAGCTCGCCGAGAAGAAGAAGGAGACCGGCAAGCCGGTGCGCGGCCTGATCTCCATCTGCGCCGCAGGCGGCCAGGGCGTCACGGCCATCCTGGAGGCCTGAGCCTCGAACGTGCCGGAAATGGCCGCTGGACCAGCGGTTTTTCGGCCATTTCCACCAATTTCGCCGGCGCTGTAACGCCTCGTGAAGCCCCAGCGATACCCCTAGTGCCTCGTGTTTCCGTCTGACCCCCGACCTGACGGAGGCACGGGGCACTCTCGTGTTTCGTGGGGATTTGTGCACGATTTTCCGCGCCGCCCGCGGAAAATCGTGCACAAATCCCTCAGCAGGCTTGCGTTCGAGCGCGCTCAAACTCCTAGCGTCAGCGCCATGACAACATCGACGCCATCACAGACCTGGCTCATCACCGGAGCCTCGAAGGGACTCGGACGCGCACTGGCCGAGGCGGTGCTTGCCGCGGGCGATCAGGTCGTCGCCGCAGTCCGCAATCCCGACAGCGTGGCGGACCTGAGCACCGCCTACGGTGACCGCTTCACCACCGTCGCATTCGACGCCCGCGACGCGAGCGCGGCCGCCCGGCCCATCGAGGCGGCCGTCGACCGTTACGGTCGCCTCGACGTTTTGGTGAACAACGCGGGGCGGGCCATCGTCGGCGCCGCCGAGGAAGTCACCGACGCGCAGCTGCGCGACTTGATGGACCTGCATCTGTTCGGTCCCGCCGCCCTGGTGCGCGCGGCGTTGCCCGTCATGCGGGCACAGGGCAGCGGGACGATCGTGCAGATGAGCAGCCAAGGCGGCCGGATGTCGTTCCCCGGCGTCTCGACATACTCGGCGTCGAAGTTTGCGCTGGAGGGCTGGTCCGAGGCCCTGGCCGGCGAGGTCGCGCCGTTCGGCATCCGGGTGATGCTGGTCGAGCCGAGCCGGTTCCGCACCGCCTTCAACGCGGCTGAGGTGCTCGATTTCACCGACAGCTCGTCGACCTACCGGGACGTCCTGGCCGCGGTGCGCGCCGACATGGCCGGCGCGGACGGGAAGCAGGAAGGCGACCCGGTCGCGGCCGCACAGATCATCGTCTCCCTGGTCCGCTCCGAGGAGGTGCCGCTGCGGCTGCCGCTCGGTGCCGAGGCCGTCGAGCGGCTCACGACCACCTACCAACGCGGCCTGGACGACGTCGCCCGGTGGACGGAGCTGGCCCGCAGCGCCGACTTCGCGGACAGCGCCGTCTCATCGCGGCCGATCTAGGATCGAGTATGTCCTCCACCGACGACCTGATGAGCAGGGCGCTTGCCGCACTCGGCGAGGTGGACGGCCCGATGTCGATCGAGGTCATCCACCGGCTCGCCGACACCGACGGGCTCGACGAGCCGATGACCATTGCCGAAGTTGCCGACCTGCTCGACGTCTCCGCACACACGCTGCGCTATTACGAACGTGCTGGGCTGGTCGAGGTCGACCGCGACAGCAGCGGCCACCGCAGGTACCAACCCGAGGCGGTACGCCGACTCGTCTTCCTGACCCGGATGCGGTTGTCGGGCATGGCCATTCGCGATCTGCAGCACTACATCGCACTCGTGGACAGCGGCGAGCAGACGGTTCCCGAACGCCTCGACATGCTGATCGAGCATCGCGACACCATCCGCCGCCAGATCCGCGAACTCACGCTCTCCCTGGCCGCCACCGAGTACAAGATCGCGACCTACGGTGGCACCACCGGCGACACCTCCTGACCGCGGACGGGAGGTCTAGAGCAGCGCGGCCAGGACCGCGACGTGGCTGATCGCGACGTCCTTGGCCGAGGTGGTCAGGGTCACCGGACCCATCGATCGCAGCTTGGCCAGCTCCGCCGAGTCCGCCAGCTCCGCCCGGTAGTCCGCGGCGAACTTGTCGAACTCGCCGGGGTGCGCGTGGTACCACTTGCGCAGTTCGTTCGACGGCGCGACGTGCGGCATCCACGTGCCGACCCGCGGGTCTTCCTTGGGAATCCCCCGTGGCCACAGTCGGTCGACGGTCACCCGGGGCGGCTGGGCGGGATCAACCGGGTCGTACACCCGTGCGGTGTCGGTCATTTCGGGTCCTTGTGGATGGCTGCCGGAGCAGGCGGCGGCGTGAACAGGCTGCCTCCGACACTGCCACGCAGCGTCCGCACCGCGACCAGTGCCCAGGTGCACAGCAGGAAGACATAGGCCACGACGGCGGCGACGCGGAACGCGGGCAGTCCGGTGTGCGCGGCGAGCTGCGACGTGCCGGTGACGAACGTGCCGACGGGGAACGTCAGGCTCCACCACGTCAGCGCAAAGGGCATGCCGCGGCGCATGGTCCGCACCGTCAGGGCGCTCGCCAAGCTGATCCACAGCACCGCGAAGCCCCACACGGGGACGCCGAACAGCACCGCGAAGATGTTCATCCCCGACGCCAGCTCCGGGCTGATGGCCGAGGCCGCCGCCGTCCCCAGCAGCCCCGCGGCGGTGATGCCCTGTCCCAGCGGACCCAGCACGATCCACAGCGTCGGGACGCGCGCCGACCCCGAGGTGCCGTAGTGCGCCAGCCGGCTCCAGATCATCGTGATGATGATCAGCGCGGCGATCAGCGACAGCCCGAACATCGCGAAGCAGCCGTAGAACATCGTGGTGCGGGCCGTGCCCGGTGGCAGGTGCGGCAGCAGCAGCGCGCCCGAGGCCGCCGACACCATCGGCGGCACGACGGGCATCAGCCAGCCACCGAACGCAGCGTCCGGACCGACCTCCAGCTGCGTGAACATGAGGAACGGGATCGTCATCGCGGTGAACAGACCGCCGATGGTGCCCGCGGTCCAGAGGATCCAGTCGAGGTCGACAGCGAAGCGCGTGCCGATCAGGTCCTTGCCGATCAGCAGAGCGCCGAGGCCGACGGTCATCAGCGCCATCGGTGCGGCGCCGTAGAAGTGCGTCATCTGCGGGTTGCGCACCTGGCTGCGCGCCACCGTGGGGTGGCGCACCCACTGCACCGACACCGCGACGATCAGCAGCACCAGCAGGGCGGTGGCGATCACCCACACGCCTTCGGCGAAGCCCCGGAGCCCTGGCAGATGGACGGGCAGCGACGCGGCCGCCGTGGCGACGATGCCCGTGCCCATGACCGACGCGAACCAGTTGGGTCCGAAATATTGCAGCCGGGCAGTCTCTGGTCCGTCGGTCGTCATGGTTCGATACAAACAGGTGACCCAAACCGGCCTCAAGGAGCATCCCGTGCAGATCAGCATTTTCGGTTCGTTGAGTGGTCTCAAATCGCCCGTCGACGACACCGTCGCGTACCTCGCCCAGCTGCGTGACGAGGGATTTCGTCGGGCCTGGTTCGCTCAGATGCCTTATGAGCCAGACCTTCTCACCGTGCTGACGGTCGGCCTGCGGGAGGTCGACGGCATCGAGGTCGGCACCGGCGTGCTGCCCATCCAGAATCAGCTTCCGATGCTGCTGGCGCAGCGGGCGCTGACCATCAGCCAGATGGCGGGTGGCCGCCTGCTGCTCGGGCTCGGCATGACGCACCAGGCCGTCACGGAGGGCATGTGGGGCATCCCGTGGGACAAGCCGGTGCGCCGGCTCAACGAATACCTGGACGGTCTGCTGCCGCTGCTGAACGGTGAGAAGGCCGACGCCACCGGTGAGACGGTCACCACGCGCGGCGCGCTGATCATCCCCGGCGCGCCGACGCCGCCCGTGTACATCGCCGCGCTCGGACCGAAGCTGCTGCAGATCGCGGGCCGACGTTCGTCGGGCACCGTCACGTGGATGACCGGGCCGAAAACCCTTGCGGGCCATGTCGGTCCGACATTGCGCCAAGCCGCTGCCGACGCCGGCCGCGCCGATGCGGTACGGGTTGTCGCGGCCATTCCGGTTGCCGTGACCGACGACGTCGACGGCGCCCGTAAGCAGGCCGCCGAGCAGTTCGCGATCTACGGTCACCTGCCGTCGTACCGGGCCATGCTCGACCGCGAGGGCTACGCCGGTCCGGAGGACATCGCGATCATCGGCGACGAGCAGACGGTGCGCGACCGGCTGGCCGAACTCGAAGCCGCCGGGGTCGACGAGTACGTCGGCGTGACGTTCGACCCGTCGGCCGAAGGCCGCGCCCGCACCCGCGCAGTGCTCAAAAAACTGGAATCCTGAGCAGGTTTGGCAAGGCTTCATTGGCTGGCGGATCGCCGCGCGCCCGCATAGCGTTGCAGGAATGGCGATCTCGTCCCATGATGCCGAGCCCCACGCGGGTTCGGTTGCGTCGAAGCTGAACTGGTTGCGCGCCGGCGTGCTCGGTGCCAATGACGGCATCGTGTCGACTGCCGGCATCGTCGTCGGTGTCGCGGCCGCGACGGCCGAGCGCGGACCGATCTTCACCGCCGGTATGGCCGGTTTGGTGGCCGGCGCGATATCGATGGCGTTGGGCGAGTACGTGTCGGTGAGCTCGCAGCGCGACACCGAACGGGCACTGCTGGCCAAAGAACGTCGTGAACTCAAGGAGGACCCGGCCGCCGAACTCGAGGAACTGGCCGGCCTGCTCGAAGGGCGTGGTCTGTCGGTGTCGACGGCCCGCGCCGCGGCGGAGGAACTGACCGACCACAACGCGTTCGCGGCGCACGCGGTCGTCGAGTTGGGCATCACCCCAGGCGAATTGGCCAACCCGTGGGCGGCCGCGTTCTCGTCGGCGGTGTCGTTCACCATCGGCGCGTTGCTGCCGTTGGTGGCGATCCTGCTGCCGCCGACGACGCTCCGCGTCCCGGTCACCATGTTCGCGGTGCTGCTGGCGTTGGCGATCACGGGCGTGGTGTCGGCCCGACTCGGCGGTGCGCCGGTCGGCAAGGCCGTGGCACGCAACGTCATCGGTGGTGCCCTCGCGCTGGGCGCAACCTATCTGGTCGGCCATCTCGTCGGCGGCGTGGTGGCCTGAGCCCGGCTGGCCCGCGCCGCCTGAGCCGGCCGCCCCGCCCGCGCCGCCTGAGCCGGCTGCCCCGCGCCGCCTGAGCCGGCTGCCCCGCCCGCCGGTCGGTCTGCCCGCCGCCTGAGTTCGGCCGACCCGCACCGCCTGCGACCGGCCGCCCTTGCTTGCGTCGTCGGCGCGTCGGCCCGCGGCGTGTCAGCTCTCCTGCGGCACATGTGATTTGGGGCGGTCAACTTTCCTTGACGGTCAAGGAAAGCTGACCGGCCCAGATCGAACATGCCCCGGAGGACAGGTCCTAGTCCACAGAAGTTGTCGGTGCCCGGTCGCATACTTCCCCAATATCTCTGGGGAGGGACAAGCATGGGTGGACCGAGTGATGACCCGTACATGCGTGAGCTGGGTCGTCGTGCGCTGGTGAATCTCCTGGGCGAGGAGGGTGCCTACCGTGCCCTCAATGGCCTGGATGACGACTTGCCCGACGATGACGTGTTCGAGGAGCGCGAACCCGAACCCGATCCGGTGTTGGCGGATTTCTACAGTGGAAACAGCTTGCGCGCGTTAGCCGAAGCGCGCGACGGGTTGGAGGCCGCGAAGGAGCGCTACGACCAGGCCGTCTTTCAAGCTCGAGCTGCTGGGTGGACGTGGCCCGAGATAGCGAGGGTTCTCGGCGTTTCCAAGCAGGCGCTGCACAGCCGGTTCCGTGCCCGGGCCGGATGAACGGGGGCTGGGCCCGGTCGAACTGCCTCTCTACACAACTCTCACAGGGACCGGTCAACTTGCCTTGACCGTCAAGGCAAGTTGACCGCTCCAGATCGCATGTGCCAAGGGAGAGAGGCGTCCGCCGGGCGACCCGCTCCGCTGACACCCGGGCGACCCGCCCCGCTGAAACCCGGGCGACCCGATCCGCTGAAACCCGGGCGACCCGCTCCACGGAACCCGGGCGAGCGCGATGGGCGCCATCCCCGTCGCCCTCGTCGCCTGACCCTGCTCCCGATCACGCGCGTTCCCCCGGCTCATTGAGGAACCGCGCGATCACCGGCGCCAACTCGCCGGCGTTGGTGATGAGGTCGACGTGTCCGCCGGAATGCAGATGCAGATGCGAGTGCGGCAGTAGGAAATTCATGATGCGTGCGTTGGCCACCGGGATGATCGGGTCGTCGGTGCCCGCCACGATCAGGGTCTCCTGCCGGACCGCCGGCAGCGCGTGGATGCTCGTCCACACCGCGCCGGCCATCAATTGATGAAGGTAACCGATTTTCGAACCGGCATGCAGCTGCTGCAGGAACAGCTTGGCGACGTCGTCGCCGTGCTGCCGGACGGTACCGCCGTAGAGTTCCCCGGCGATCGAGGCGGCGTACGAGGTGTTCGAGAACCGTTTCGGCGTCACCATTTTCGCCAGCACCCGCGGATGTCCGGGCACCATCACTGCCCCCGTCCCGGTGGCCACGAGGACCAGCCGCCGGCAGCGCCGGGGGTTCTGGAAGGCGAACTGCTGAGCCAGCGCCCCACCCCAGGAGAGGCCCAGGATGTCGACGACCGTGAACCCCAGCTTGTTCAGCAGCCGGCCCAGAACCCAGGCCAGGTAGGGAAAGCCGTAGGGCGCGAACGAGGTTGGTGATCCGCCGGTGCCGGGGACGTCGAACCGGATCACGGTGCCCGGCAGGTGCTCGACGAAGGGGTCGAGCACTTCGAGGCTGGCGCCGATGCCGTTGCACAGCACCAGCGGAACCACGCTCGGGTCGGTGCCATGGTCGATCCGGACCCGAAGTCGCTGGCCGCCGACCGACAGGTAGCGCTCGGTGACCGTCATTTCTGCAGCACGTACGTGCCGGGCGCCGGGCCGGTGGCGATGAAGCCCTCGGCGCCCAGCGTCTTCGGGGCGTCGACGTCGTCGCCGCTGCGCTCGGCCAGCCACGCGACGTAGTCGGGCCACCAAGAGTCACTGGACTTTTCGGCCTCGGTCAGCCATTCCTCCGGAGTTCCGTCGGTCACCTGGGCGATCCGGTACGACGCCTTCGGGTTCCCCGGCGGGTTGACCAGCGCGGCGATGTGGCCACTGGTGGACAACACGTAGCGATTGTCCTTGCTGCCCAACAACTTCGCGCTGCGGTAGGTGGCCTGCCACGGTGAGATGTGATCGGCGATGCCGCCGATGACGTAGGCGTCGCACGTGATCTTGGACAGGTCGACGGGCGTGCCGAGCATGCTCACCGCGCCGGGCGTGACGAGCGAATTGTTCAGGCCCATCAGCACCATGTCGCGGTGCAGCGCGGCCGCCATGCGGGTGGTGTCGGCGTTCCAGAACAAGACGTCGAACGCCGCCGGGCTGCGGCCCTGCACGTAGTTGTTCACCCAGTAGCGCCACACCAGATCGGTCGGGCGCAGCCACGCGAACATCTCGGCCATGGCCTTGCCGTCCAGATAGCCCTTCTTTGCGGAGGTCGCGATCGCGGCCTGGGCGGCCCGGTCACTCATTGCGGCAGAGGCGAATCCGGCGCGGTCTTGATCCAGCACCGTCACCGCGAGGGTGAGGCTGGCGACCTTGTCGCCGTCACCGGTCTCGGCCAGGTGCGCCGCGGTCATGGCCGTGATGATGCCGCCCGAGCAACTCGCCATGAGGTGGGCGCCCGCTGCGCCGGTGATGGCCCGCACCGCGTCGATGGCTTCGATGATCGCCGCCCCGTAGGCGTTGATGTCCCAATCCTTGTGCCGGGCTTGTGGATTGCGCCACGAGATGGCGAACACCTGCTGACCCTGCTGCACGAAGTACTCGATCATGCTGCGGCCGGGGGCGATGTCCATGATGTAGTACTTGTTGATCACCGGCGGCACCATCAACAGCGGCACCGCATGCACCGTCGGGGTCTGCGGCGCGTACTGGATCAGCTCGAACATCCGGGTCTGCAGCACCACCGCGCCTTTGGTGACGGCGACCGTCTCGCCGACGGTGTAGGCGTCCGGCTCGACCATTGCCGGCACCCGTGGTGACGACATGATGTCGCGGGCAAAGGCTTTCAGGCCGCGGACGGCGCTGAGGCCACCGGTGTCGATCATCGCTTTCCAGCCCAGCGGGCTGATCAACGGGTTGTTGGTGGGGGCCAGACCTTCGATGGCGTTGTCGAACACGAACCGCATCTGTGCTTCGTCGCGCCAGTCCAGGTCGGCGTCGGCGAAGAGCTTCTCGGCGGTGTCCGACGCGGCCAGGTAGCCCTGCATGATCCGGTGCAGTAGCGGATTCTGTTGCCACGCAGTGTCACTGAAGCGTTTGTCGGCGCGCTGCGGGGCCCGGTCGGAGTCGCCGGTGGCGATGTCGCCGAGCTCGTGGGCCAGTTCCTTGCCACGGTCGAGCACGGTGCCGGGCTGCTTGGCCAGGCTGACGGCCATCCGGGCCCAGGCCTGGTTCGGCATCATGCGGCGGGCGAACGGCTTGGTGGCGCTGGTCAGCAGCAGGTCCAGGGGTGCGGCGAGTTCGGAGGGTTGCAGCGTAGATGTGTGAGCCATCTCAGTCCTTTGAATCGTTTGTGGGGATGGTGATTTCGCGACGGAGGAGCTTCCCGGTCGGGCCCTTGGGCAGGTCGTCGAGGAACCAGATGCGTCGCGGGTACTTGTAGGCGGCCACCTGGCTCTTGACGAACTCGCGGAGTTCGTCGGCGGCGACCTCGAGGCCCGGCTTGAGGCTGACGGCGGCGCCGACCTCCTCGCCGAGCGAGTCGTGCGGGATGCCCACGACGGCCGCCTCGGCGACGGCGGGGTGGGTGTAGAGCACCTCTTCGATCTCGCGGGGGTAGACGTTGAAACCGCCGCGGATGATGAGCGCCTTCTTACGGTCGACGATGTAGTAGTAGCCGTCCTCATCGGTCCGGGCGATGTCGCCGGTGGCGAACCAGCCGTCGGCGTTGATGGCTTCGGCGGTGGCCGCAGGCAGGTTCCAGTAGCCCTTCATGACGTTGTGCCCGCGGATCTGGATTTCACCGGGCTCGCCCGGCGCCACCTCGGCGCCGTCGTTGTCGACGACGCGCATCTCGACGCCCTCGACCGGGGTACCGATCGACCCGGGCTTGCGCGGGCGGTCCGGATGGTTGAACGCCGCCACCGGCGAGGTCTCGGACAGTCCGTAGCCCTCCAAGACCGGGCAGTCGAAGGTCTTCTCGAAGTCCTGCAGCACCTGCACCGGAATCGCGGCGCCGCCCGAGACGGCGATCCGCAGCGTGTCCGTCGACGCCGTACCGGCCGCGGCCAGGAGCGCCGAGTACATCGTCGGGACGCCCTCGAAGATGGTGACGCCGTCACGCTCGATCAGATCCAGGGTCCGGGCCGGATCGAAGCGGGGCAGCAGGCTCAGGGTGGCGCCGGCCAGCACCGCCGAGTTCAGGCCGCAGGTGAGGCCGAACACGTGGAACAGCGGCAGGCAGCCCATCACGACGTCGTCGGGCCCGATGTTCAGCAGCGTCCGCACGCAGACGTCGGCGTTGCGGCCCAGGCCGCCGTGGGTCAGTTCGGCGCCCTTGGGCTTGCCCGTCGTACCCGACGTATGGAGGACGACGGCGGTGTCGTCGTCCGCGCGGTTGACCGGGACCGGTTGTGCCGCGAGCCCGTCGATCAGCGCCACCAACCCGGCGTCGTCGACCACCCAGCAGCCCGCGCCCGCTGCCTCGGCGCCGGCCTGCGCCTCACCGGCGAAGGCCGGGGGTGCGAACAGCGCCCTGGCCGTCGTGTTGGAGAGGTAGAACTCGATCTCCGGGGCCTTGAGCAGCGGGTTCATCGGCACCGCGACAGCGCCGGCGTACAGGATTCCGTAGAACGCGGCGGCGAAGGCCGGACCGTTCGGCAGCATGACGCCCACCCGGTCACCCGGTTCGATGCCGGACTGCCGCAGCAGCGTGGCGACGCGGGCGGCGGCGTCGTCGAACTGGGCGTAGGTGTAGGTCTGGTCGTCGCAGCGGAGGGCGACGCTGTCGGGGCGACGGGTCCGGCTGGCGACGAGGTTCTGGGCGAGGTTGGTCATGCCTTCAAGCGTGATTCGGCGCGGCTCCGGAGGCGATGGTGGCGGGAACAACAGTGACCACTGCCAAATGTGACCGGCCACAATCGGCACCTCACCTAAGGTTGGCTGATGGCCGGGGTCGACGAGCACATGCGGGAACTCAGCCAGATCATGCTGACGCGTGTGGAGGCGCTCGGCGAGCAACTGGCCGACCGCATCTACAGCCGCATCGACGGCTACCGCGCCACGCCCGCGGCGCGCGAGAACGTGCGCGAAAGTTGCGTCGCCAACATGACTTTCGTGTTCCACACCCTCTGCAACGACGGCGAGGCGGACCTGTCGCCGGCGGAAGCGACCGGCCGGCAGCGGGCCGTCGAGGGCATACCGCTGGCCGCGGTGATGACGGCCTATCGCATCGGGTTCCGGTACATGTGGGAGAGCAGCGTCGCCGCCGCGCGGGAGGCCGGCATCCCGACCGAGTCCATCCTGGAGGCCAGTGCGCGCATCTTCCTCAGCCAGGACGAGTTCACCCAGGCGATGACCGGCGCCTACCGGGAGGAGCTCACCAGCCAGATCATGGACCGGGAAGAGGAACGGTCGGCTCTGGTCGAGGCGGTGCTGCTCGGCCGCATCACCGACAACCAGAGTCTGTGGGAGGCGGCCGATCTGCTGGGCCTGCCGACGACGGGCCCGTATGTGGTTGCGGCGGCCGAGATTCCGGCCATCGGCAAGTTGGGGTTACCCGAGATCGCGAGCAAGCTCGCGGCCCGTGACATCCGGTCGGCCTGGCGCCTGCTGCTCGATCTGCAGGTCGGCGTCGTGCACCTGCGGCAGGACGCGACGTATGACGTGCTGGTCGAGGTGCTGCGCAAGATCGCGACGGCGCGGGTCGGCCTCAGCCCGGCCTTCGCGAGCCTGGCGGAGACCGGCGAGGGTCTGCGCCTGGCCCGGCTGGCGGTGGCCGGCAGGCCGAGCCGTGACGGCTTCGTCTGCGTCTTCGACGACGCGCCGCTGGCGTTCGCCGCCGTCAGTGCGCCGGAGGTGATGAACCGCATCGAGGAGTCGGTGCTCGGCGGGCTCCGTGGGCTGCCCTCCGAGGAACGGGCGATCCTCTCTCAGACCTTCCAGGCGTGGCTCGACGCCGGCGGATCCGCCAACGAGGCGGCGGCCGCAATCTTCTGTCACCCCAACACAATTCGGCACCGGCTGCACCGCATCGAGGAGCGAACGGGCCGGTCCCTGTCGCGTCCGCGCGACGTCGCCGAGCTGTGTCTGGCCTTCGAGATCAGCCAGCGCCTGCCTGACTAGCTGGGGCTCGCGGGGCCGGGCTGGGCGGGGCTCGGGTCGCGGCTCGGCTCGCGGGGCGCCGGGGCGTTGATCGTGCGGCTTGGCAGACGGCTACTCGCAGAGATTCTGCTGTGGCGCACAGTCAACCGGTGCAGAGATGGCCGGGGATTGAGTGTGCGTCCGGCATCACGCGGGCGCAGGCTATCCACAGTTCGCGATCCGTCCACAAGCGCCGCCTCCGGTATGGCTGACACTGCAGTGGATGTCTGCGGCGGCGGAGACGCTGTCGCTATGACCGAACCATTCGTCGGCAGCGAGGCCCTGGCCACCGGCATGCTCAACCGCTACGAGCTCAGCCGCTATTACCGGCTGCTCATGCCGAAGATCTACGTGGACAAGCGGACAGAGCTGTCGCTCCAGCAGCGCACGACAGCCGCGTGGTTGTGGTCGGGTCGGGAAGGCGTCGTCGCGGGAGCCGCTGCGTCAGCTCTTCATGGCGCGAGTTGGGTGGCCGACGACATTCCCATCGAACTGATCAGCGCCAAAATCCGCGCACCTCGCGGCGTGGTCACTCGTCGCGATCTGGTCTACGACGACGAGGTCACCCGCGTCCACGGGTTGCTCGTCACCAGCGTGGAGCGGACGGCGTTCGACCTTGGCCGTCGGGAGCTGATCGGATCTGCAGTGGCGCGCCTCGATGCCCTGGCTCGAGTTACCGGATTCACGGCCGACGATGTTCTGGCGCTGGCCACGCGCCACCCTCATGTCAGGGGCTTGAGGCAACTGGAGCCAGCGCTGGGCTTGTTCGACCCCGGCGGGCATTCGCCGCAGGAAACTCGATTGCGATTGACGTTGATCGGCGCGGGGTTTCCCAAGCCTCAGACTCAGATACCGGTACCTGGGCCCGACGGCAACCCGAAGTATTTCCTCGACATGGGCTGGGAGGACCTGATGCTTGCGGTCGAGTACGACGGTGCGCAACATGCTGAGTCGCTGGCCTACGACATCGAGCGTGCTGACTACATCGCGCAAGTCGGGTGGACCCATGTCAGGGTTGCCGCAGGGCATCGCAAGGCGTCCGTGATTGGGCGGGTGGAGCGCGAGTGGAATCGCCTCTGGCGGCCAGGACTTGGAGTTGCCGGGCGCACGCCGCCCCTTCCAGGGCCTCCGCTGGATCTCATGCATTGACTGTGCGTCTTGGCAGACGGCTACTCGTCGAAGTTCTGCTGTGGCGCACGGTCAATGAGCCCGGGAGTTCACTGTGCGTCGGAGCAGACGACCACTCGCAGGAAGTCGGCTGTGGCGCACAGTCAAAGTACGGGGGCGGTCAACGCAAAAGAAAACGGCCCCCGCCGAAGCGGGGGCCGTTCACTTTGCCCGGATCAGAAGGACGCTTCGTCCAGCTCCATGGTCTCGTTGTCGATGGACTCGATGACACCGCGGACGCTGGTGAGCAGCGGCAGCATGTTCTTCGCGAAGAACGAGGCCGACGCGATCTTGCCCTCGTAGAACGCACGGTCGTCGCCGGTGGCGCCCTCGTCGAGCGCCTTGATGGCGACCGCGGCCTGCTTCAGCAGCAGCCAGCCGATGACCAGGTCACCGACGGCCAGCAGGAAGCGGACCGAGCCCAGGCCGACCTTGTAGATCGACTTCGGGTCTTCCTGAGCGGCCATCAGGTAGCCGGTCAGGGTGGCAGCCATGCCCTGGACGTCGCCCAGAGCGGTGGCGAGCAGCTCGCGCTCGGCCTTCAGGCGGCCGTTGCCGTCCTGGTTCTTGATCAGCTGCTCGATCTCGCCGGCGACGAAGGCCAGGGCCTGGCCCTTGTCGCGGATGATCTTGCGGAAGAAGAAGTCCTGCGCCTGGATGGCGGTGGTGCCTTCGTACAGCGAGTCGATCTTGGCGTCACGGATGTACTGCTCGACCGGGTAGTCCTGCAGGAAGCCGGAACCACCGAAGGTCTGCAGCGACTCGGTCAACTTCTCGTAGGCGCGCTCGGAGCCGACACCCTTGACGATCGGGAGCATCAGGTCGTTGACCTTGAAGGCCAGCTCGGCGTCCACACCGTGGACGGCCTTGGCGACCTCGGCGTCCTGGAACGACGCGGTGTACAGGTACACGGCGCGCAGGCCCTCGGCGTAGGACTTCTGGGTCAGCAGCGCCCGGCGAACGTCCGGGTGGTGCATGATCGTGACGCGCGGAGCGGTCTTGTCCATCATCTGGGTCAGGTCAGCACCCTGGATGCGGGTCTTGGCGTACTCGAGAGCGTTCAGGTAGCCGGTCGACAGGGTCGCGATGGCCTTGGTGCCGACCATCATGCGGGCCTGCTCGATGACGTCGAACATCTGCGCAATGCCGTTGTGGACCTCGCCGACGAGCCAACCGACGGCGGGGATGCCGTGCTGGCCGAGGGTCAGCTCACAGGTGGCCGAAACCTTCAGGCCCATCTTGTGCTCGACGTTGGTGACGAAGGCGCCGTTGCGCTCGCCGGGCTCGCCGGTCTCGGGGTCGAAGTGGAACTTCGGCACGAAGAACAGCGACAGACCCTTGGTGCCCGGGCCGGCGCCCTCGGGGCGGGCCAGGACCAGGTGCATGATGTTTTCGAATAGGTCGTCCGAGTCGGCCGAGGTGATGAATCGCTTCACACCGTCGATGTGCCAGGTGCCGTCGGCCTGCTGGGTGGCCTTGGTGCGGCCGGCGCCCACGTCAGAACCGGCGTCGGGCTCGGTCAGCACCATGGTGGCGCCCCAGCCGCGCTCGGCAGCCAGAACGGCCCACTTCTTCTGCTCGTCGGTGCCGTTGTTGTAGAAGATTTCGCACATGCCCGAGCCCATGGCGTACATGTAGGCGGCCGGGTTGGCGCCGAGGACGTGCTCGATGAGGGCCCACTGCAGCGCGCGGGGCATCGGCATGCCGCCGAGCTCTTCTTTCAGGCCGACCTTGTCCCAGCCGCCGTCGAGCAGGGCACGCATCGACTTCTTGAAGGGCTCGGGAAGCTTGACGGTGTGGGTCGCGGGGTCGAAGACCGGCGGGTTGCGGTCGCCGTCGGCGAACGAATCGGCGATCGGGCCCTCGGCCAGGCGCGCGATCTCGTTGAGCATTTCACCGGCGGTGTCGGCGTCCAGGTCGGCGAACTTGCCTTCACCCATCGCCTTGTCTACGCCGAAGACCTCGAACAGGTTGAACACCTGGTCACGGACGTTGCTCTTGTAGTGGCCCACGATTTCTCCTCGATGAGATGGACTGTAGGGGTTGGGTACTCAGGGCTAAGTTACCCACCAGTAACTGGGGCTAACTATACCGCCGGGTAACTTCATCGCAAAGCAGTCAAGAGCAAATTTTTCGCAGCTAACCAACCCAGTGGTTGAACGGGGTGGTTTCGCGACCGGTTTATGGCCGCTGACCTGCAGTTTAGTCCGAATGTGATGTCCGCCACCGGAAACTTCCGGAACTGAGGATGACGTGTCAGTTGGGGCCAATGGGAGCCCTGTTGTGGCGTCTTCGCGGTGGATGCGAAGGCTTACGCCCGCCGTGATCTCAGCCCGGATCGGCGCGGCCCGGCGGCAATCCTGGGGGGTGGCTGTGAGGCGGGTCACCATGCCGTGGTTATGTGAGGTATGCGTCGGGTAGCGGTGTGGGGTACAGGCAATATGGGGGCGACGGCGATCCGATCGGCGGTCGCGTTCCCGGGGCTTGAGCTGACGGCGGTCATCACCTCGAGTGAGGACAAGGCCGGCCGCGACGCGGCGACATTCGCCAAGCTGGACACCGCGACTGGGAAGGTCGCCACCACAGACATCGACGCGGCTCTCGCCGACTGCGACGCCGTGGCCTACATGTCTTCCGGAGATATTCGCCCGGAGGAGGCCATCGCCGACATCGAGCGCTGTCTGCGGGCCGGCCGGCACGTCGTGACGCCGTCGCTGTACTCCCTGTATGACCCGGCTTCGGCCCCGGTCGAATGGGTCGAGCGGCTCGCCGACGCGGCGGCCACCGGTAACGCCTCGCTGCTGGTATCGGGTGTCGATCCCGGATGGGGCAATGACGCGCTCGCCGTGACGGCCGCCGGGCTGTGCACCCGGATCAAGACCATCCGGTGCCAGGAGATCTTCGACTACTCGACCTACAACCAGCCTGAAGCGGTCCGCGTGCGCTGCGGTTTCGGCGGTTCGATGGACGAGACGCCGCTGATGCTGATCCCGACCATCCCGACCATGGTGTGGGGCGGCAACGTCCGGCTGATCGGCCGCGGGCTGGGCATCGAGATCGACGAGATCACCGAGACCTGCGAGCGCCTGCCATTGGCCGAGGCCGTCGAGAACGTCATGGGCCGCTTCGAAGCCGGTACCCAGGGCGCCTTCCGGCTGGAGGTCATCGGCTGGTCCCAGGGTGTGCAGCGCGTGATCATCGAGCACATCACCCGCATCGACCCGTCCTGCGCGCCGGATTGGCCGCAGCCTGACGAGGGCGTGGGGGATCACCGCGTGATCATCGACGGCGATCCGCAACTCACGATCGTGGTGCGGGCCGACGTTCCCGGAGGCACCCGCGCCGACGGCGGCAACACCACCGCGGCCAACCGGCTCCTCGGTGCGATCGAGTGGCTCGCGACCCAGAAGCCGGGCATCTACGACGGTCTTGATGTGCCGCTGCACGCACCGCTGCCGGCCGAGGTCGAGGCGACGCGCTGGGCCTGAAGGCCTAGGGGCTGAGTGAGAGGACGGCGGGTAGCAGCGCCGCGATCTGTTCACCCACCGCTTCGAAGGCGTCGAGGTCCCGACCGATCGGATCGGCGATCTCCACCGGCTGGTGTTCGTGCAGGCGGAGGCGCAACGGCGCGAGGTCGGCCACCGTGCGCACGCCATAGGTCGAAGCCAGTAGGGATGCCTCGCCGAGTGTGAACGTCCGCCGAAGTTGACGCGGCGCGAGTTCGAGCACAGCGATGCGCTGTGCCGATGTCATCGTCAGGACCAGATCGGCGTCAGCGGCAATGCGCGGAGTCAGCTGTCGCGCAGCGAAGTTCGCGGGATCACCGCCCAGCCCGATCAACACCTCTGCAGCGAAGCGATGGATCGGATGCCCGATCACGGCGTGGATTCCCGCGCTGGCGGTGGTGAAGTCACGGATGCCCATCTGCGCGGCCAATCCCGCGGAAAGTCGTTCTGCGGTAGGCGATCTACAGATGTTGCCGGTACAGACGAACAGGATGCGCAGACCGACCTCCTAGACGTGCCGTAACGCAAACGTCAATAACCGCATGCGCATGATCTGTCCGTGCCACGATATGCCCGTGAAGGGCATCATCCTAGCGGGCGGATCGGGCACCAGGCTCCATCCGATCACGTTGGGTGTGTCCAAGCAGCTGATTCCGGTTTATGACAAGCCGATGGTCTATTACCCGCTATCGACACTGCTGTTGGCGCGAATTCGCGACATCCTGGTGATCACAACGCCTTTCGATGCGCCTAGTTTTGAACGGCTCCTGGGCGACGGGTCGCGGTTCGGAGTATCGATCACTTATGCGCGACAACCATCTCCGGACGGGTTGGCGCAAGCATTCTCCATCGGCGCAGACTTCATCGGCACCGACAAAGTGGTCCTCATACTGGGCGACAACCTGTTGCACGGTCCGGGTTTGGGTACCCGATTACAGAATTTCAATGCGGTCGATGGTGGCGCGATTTTTGCGTATTGGGTGGCGGAGCCGAGTGATTATGGCGTCATTGAATTCGATGCCAATGGATTGGCGGTTTCTCTTGAGGAAAAGCCTAAGGTTCCCAAAAGCAATTACGCTGTTCCTGGCTTGTATTTCTACGACAATGACGTGGTATCGATCGCGCGGGATTTGAAACCGAGCGATCGTGGCGAGTACGAGATCACCGACGTCAACCGCCGGTACCTCGAGCGAGGGCAACTGCACGTGCAGGTACTGCCCCGCGGCACTGTCTGGCTGGACACCGGGACGGTCGACCATATGACCGATGCGGCCGAGTTCGTCCGCACGATGGAGCGACGAACGGGACTCAAGATCGGCGTCCCCGAAGAGGTCGCATGGCGGCAGGGCTTTCTCACGGACGACGAACTCCGCGAGCGCGCTGAGCGGCTCGTACGGTCCGGCTACGGCTCCTACCTGCTCGATCTTCTGGATAGTGGTTGGTAGTGGCCATTCGGCCGGCCGCTCGGGCACTGTGCGCGATGCGACGTATCCCGAAGTTGCTGAGCTCCGGAGCGGCTACGCTGCGGGATTTGTAGCCGAGGGGTGGGTCAGCCGCGCGGAGGCCGGCGGTGCCAGGTGTCGCGGGGCTCTGACCTGCAATTATTTAACACGTAGGTAAGTTTAGGTCGACCTTGACTCGGCGGACGGGCGGCGACGGCTCCATTTGCCGATGCAAATACCCAAACGGTAGCTGGCCTGAAAATCGATAAAACAGGCTAACAAAAAGCAATAAACCGATATTGACGTTTTAGCAAAAAACTTTACGAAAGAGCTTCCTGAGGGTCCGCTGTGGTCGTAGCATCGCCCTCGTATCGGGCCTTCGTGTGGGTTCCATCAGATTCTCATTAGAAGCCCGCTTCCTCACCATTGGAGCTTGGTCTAGATCGGGGGCCTGATGTCTTCAGTAGCAATAATCGGAACGCGCGGATACCCGAGCTATTACGGGGGATTTGAGACGGCCGTCCGAAAACTTGCACCCGATCTAGCGGATATGGGCTGGGATGTCACGGTATATGGCCGGCACGGCGCCACGAAGCCGGACGATCCCACCTTGGATCCGCGTATCAAGCGACGGACCACGTGGGGCATGGAGACACAGAAGCTGAGCACGTTGTCGCATGGCCTGACAGCGTGTTTGGACGCCGCGGCGCGCAAGCCCGATGTCGCATTGATCATGAATTGCGCGAATGGCTATTTTCTTCCGATTCTGCGGGCGCGCGGCATCCCGACGTTGGTGAATGTCGATGGGCTGGAATGGGAGCGCGACAAGTGGAGTCCGCTTGCCAAGAAGGTCTTCCGGAAAGCCGCGGAGTGTACGGCGCAGTGGGCGGACGGGCTGGTGTTCGACGCGCGCAGGATCGCGCAATACTGGAAAGAGACCTTCCACGCCGATGGAACATTCATTCCGTACGGAGGTGACGTCACAGGCGAATTACCGGTGCCGAAGGGTCTGACGCATCGTGAATATGTTTTGGTCGTAACACGATTCGTTCCCGAGAACACGGTGGCGCAGTTCTTTGAAGCAGTGCCGGCAATAGCCGAGCAGTACCCGGTGGTGATCGTCGGCAGCTCGGGGTACGGCGGTGAATTGGATGACACCGCGCGCCGTCTGTCTGCCCGCCCTTCGGTCACATGGCTGGGGCATGTGCACGATGACGAGTTACTGCTGGCGCTGTGGCAGCACGCTGGTCTGTACTTCCACGGGCACAGCGTCGGTGGTACGAACCCCGCTTTGGTGCAGGCAATGGCCGCCGGTGCGCCGATCTTGGCGCGTGACACCGACTACAACCGCGAGGTGCTCGGTTCTGCGGGTGAGTTCGTCTCAGACGACCCCGAACTGATCGCCAAGACCGTGCTGCATCTGATGGACAATCGCGCTGCGCGGGAAGAGGAATCGCACGCAGGCATCCTGCGTGCCGCCCAGCATTACTCCTGGAAACAGGTTGCCCGCAGCTACGACGGAGCAATGCGCGCCGTGATGGAGGCACATGGTATCTCTGCGCATGCTGAAGTCCATCCCATCATGAGTCGTGCTGCGGCGCTGAACATTCCAGTCCCAAGTCCTGTCGGATCCCAGCGGCTCGCCATGTAGCGCGCCTGACGTCCCGAGTGATTCAGGGTCCGGGCTCGGTGTGGCGTATGGACATGATGCGCAATCGATTCGAATTGCCCTGACGGTAGCCACTCAATCGATAGTCCAGGTGGGACTCGCGTGCCTACTCTGGGCTTCCGCTCGAAAACTGCTAGGCCCCTGTGGTATTCGCTTTCAGTAGGTACCCAGATGTCGCTCCTCGCTGAATTGCCGAGCGGATTGCCAACGTCCGGCACGTCAGCGGTAAAGAATCTCGGAGCGGCCCGACAAAACGCATTTCTGAAGAATATGAACGTGACATACTTCGACAGTGAGCATTGAAGGAACGGCCGAAAGGCTGCCGCTCGTGAGTCCGATCGCCTGCCCTGAGTGTCATGGAAGCTTGGACCGTCACGAGGCGGGCGCCATCTGCCGGTACTGCTCGGTTACCTATCCACTTCTTGAGGGTGGCTATCTCAATTTGATGCCACATTCGTCGACCATTGCGCTTGTGCCGTCTGATGACTATTTGGCTGAGCAGATAGATTGCGGCGCAGCCGATCGCGCCGAACGATGGCTGCTCCGCCATTTGCGACCGGAGGACCGCACCGCGCTCGACATCGGGTGCGGTACCGGCTCCATCGGAAAGACCATTGTCGAATCGTGCCCGACGATCGATGCGTGGGGAGTCGACCTACCGGGCAACCTGCCCGGCTGGCAGAGTGCGGAGGCGAGCCCCGATCGCGTGGTGTCCGGCTCCGCGCTGGACCTTCCCTTCGAGTCCGACATGTTCGACCTGGTGTGGTCCTTCGGGGTCATCGAACACATCGGGGAGCCAGATCCGCCGGCAGCACGAGAATCTGACCGCCAGCGCTACATCAGTGAAATGATGCGGGTCCTGAAACCGGGCGGGCGAGCAATCATCGTCGCGCCAAACAAGTTGTTCCCGTTGGATCCAGCGCATGACTGGTCGACGAGCACGTTCGGTCACCGTCTCTTCGAGCGCACGCACCTCTGTCTCCACCCAACGTGGGGGCCGCACCCGTTGATGTCGTTCGCCGAGGTTCGTCGGATGGCCCGTGCGGCCGGTGCAAGCAAGATTCGTTCTCTCAACATGGCGAACTATTTCCAATTCGTGCGTGTCGGTTCAGCGCGTGCAGGGTGGTTGGTGCCGGCGGCTCGCTTCTATCTGAATCACTTGCCTGGCTGGTTGGGCGCAACGCCATTGGCGCCCTTCCTGGCTGTCGAATTGACTTGCGGGGAGCGTTGAGGCCGGGTGCGGACACGGCGCTCTCGGCGCTGCAGACATCGCCCGACCGGCTGGATTCAGATGGCGCCACCGGCCGCATCAGGTCTACTAGAATTCGACGCATGGGGCGTAGCGTTCGGATGCGGCTGGTGCCACTCATGCGTATCTGGACGTTACCACTCTGGTTGGGCGTCAACAGATCTGAAGCCGCGGCGACAGTTGCCGCGGATGTCGATTGGTGGGTGCGCTGCCTTGGAGACACCGAACTTGAAGCCCTCGGTCGGTACTCTCGATTCGCGTATCTGAGTAGCTCGCTGCCGGAGTTCCGGACGCTGGTGCACTACCGGCTACGGTGTGCGCCGTTGCCGGTCCGCTTGATCCTGTACGCGATGTATCGCCCGCCTGCGTACCCGAAGCTAGTTGCCGATCGCATCGGTCCAGCTCTGTTCATTCAGCATGGGGTGGGCACGATCGTGAGTGCCGAGTCGATCGGAAGCCATTGCTGGATCAACCATCAGGTGAGTATTGGCTACAACGCAAAGGGCCGGCCGACGCTGGGCGACCGAGTCTGGGTCGCGGCCGGCGCTATCGTCCTGGGACCGATCACCCTCCATGACGGCGCGACAGTCGGGGCCAACGCAACGGTGATGCATGATGTCGCGGCCGGTGAGACTGTCGTGGCACCGCTTGCCGTACGTCTCGACAGAGGGCGGCACGACAGCGATCGGCCGAACTAGAACGACGCCGCGGCCGCTGATGTGACCGAATTACTGCCGGCTTCGACCGGGTAGTTCTATTCCCTTGATGGCACGCAATTTCGACGGGAGCGGCACCTCGGGTAGGTATCCACGCTTCCAGCTGATGAACAAGTAAGTCGCGAAGAACACGCCGGCTGCTGCGCAGAACGGCAAGATGGCCGACCTGCGGTCGTCGGTCTCCGCGATGAAATTGAAAGGCAGAGCAGCCGCGGCCGCCACCGCGGCGGCGGTGAAGGGCCCCACGACACCGCGGGTGTAGAGCTTCAATGGGATATCGAGCTTCATATGTGCATAGCGAAGACCGAGAAACTTCGCGGCGGGAACACAGATTGCAAGTGCCGCAGCGAGTCCCGTGAATCCCCAGAAGTAGGTAGCGGCTACCGCGGCGATCGTTTGAATGATGCCGGTGACCACGGAGACCTGCGCGATCACCGCCGGCCTGCCGATTGCCGACAGCGTGCATGAACATATTGCCGTCGACAGATTGACGGCGATTCCGGCAAGTAGGGCGAGCAACACGATGGTGACCTGCTGGCGATCGTGGCCGAGCCACACGGTGATAGCCGAAACAGCGGTAGCCACCATGGCAAAGGGGAAGATCAGTGCGACCGACGTGTTGCGTCGCGTCAGGTGCTCGTACTGGCGGAGTACGCCATCCATTCCGCCGGTGATGTAGCTCTGGGTCAGATGCGGAGTCAGGGTGGATGCGGAGGCGCTTCCCAAGACTTGCGCGCCCATCGCAAGTCGGTTGGCAAGTTCGTAGACGCCTGCGGCGGACGGGCCGATCATGAGGCCCGCGATGATCTTCCCCGATTGCAGCACCAACGTGTCGGCGGCGGCCGCAACCTGCGATGTCAGTGCGTAGCCGAAGTATTCGCGCATGAACGCTGGTGTCGGCATTGCAAACGGTATGCGCCGTTCGCCCGCAAGCTTGATGACGAGCACCACGGCACAACCGAGCGCCGAGCCCGCGACGGACCCGTAGGCGAACGCCCGCAATGTCGGATCCAATGCCAGCGCCGCGACGCCTCCGGACGCTTGGAGTACCGACAAGATGGCCAGACCGACGGTTGTCGGAACGACCCGGCCAATGCCGATCGATGCGGCTGTCAGCACCCAGCCGAGGATGCCCAAGATCAAGATCGAAATCGAACTCAGAAACAGGCAGCGTGTCAACGACGGATCGTCCAAGCCGAGCACGCGGGTCATGGGCTCCGCAGCCAATATCGCTGCGCCACTGAGGATTGCCCATATCGCCAGCAGCATCCCGAAGCACATGGTGAGGACACTGCCCTGACCCTTGACATCACCCTTGGTGTGGAACAGAGCGACATACCGGACGGTCGCTCGTGCCGCGCCCAGGTCGAGGAGTGCGCCGTACTGCACGATTGCTCCGGTGACCGCCCAGACTCCGAAGTCGTGCAAGCCCAGTCGCGCGACGACATACGGCGTGCAGACAATCTGAACGCTGTAGCCGGCCACGATTGGAAGCATCTGAACCGCGGAGCCCAGTTTGAGTGAGGTTGCGCCCCTCGTCGGCCGTGCTTCCTTGGATTCTGTCAACGCGATCCAACCCCACTTCCGACAAGCGCCTGTGCGCCGGCGTCTGCGGGACGCATATCGACCGACCCTTCTCGGGTGGCCTCACTGTGGGTCCAGGTGTCGCTGAGTCGTGGCGCGGTGCAGAAGTCGTGAGCACATCGTGGGAGTGGTGGTGACACCAATTCCGATGTGCTCAAGGCATCCAACGTCTTTCCCATGACGGTCAGCTGATTCTGGATCCCGCTGAAAGACCGAGTAATTACTGTGAAGTTAGGCCAACTGAATCTGCGTACAACACTACAGTTGCAACAGTGCGCTCGTGCCAAGAAAACCCGAAGCGAAGTGCTTGCGGGGGAGCGGATCAGCGTCGACATCGGGGAGGCCGCTACAAGATGGACCTGACCATCACGACGGTGATTCGCGCGGAGTCGCCGGCGGGCACCCGTGACACACCGGATCGGCAGTGAGTGGCGTGCTCGAGCCCGGTAGTCGCATCTTGCTCCTGCACCCCGCAGACGAAGCCTACGGATCTGACCGGGTGCTGTTGTCGGTGGCGAAGTACCTGTGCGAGGCGCAGGCTCAGGTCTACGTGCTGCTGCCTGACGACGCACGCCCTGGGTGGCTTACCGATCGTCTGACGGAAATCGGCGTCGACGTCCGACATGGACCGTTGGGTACGGCCAGGCGCCGATATCTGACCAAGAGCAACCTGCTGAAATACCTTGCCGGCCTCGTGCAGGCCCGCTGGTTCTTGCGCCGGCAGATCAGGACGTTCGATCCGGAGATCGTTTACGTCAATACGTCGGCGTTGATCATCGGCGCGTTCCTGGGCCGGAGGCGTCGCTGGAGCCTCATCTGGCATGTCCACGAGATCATCGAGCATCCGCGCTTGCTGGCGTGGCTCTTTCGAAAGTTGCCGCTCACCGCCGACCAAGTGATCGCTGTGTCGGGGGCCGTATTTCGGCACCTGTGCGGCAACACCGACGCGGCGCCTCACGTCACGTTGCTGCGCAATGGAATCGCGCCCCGTGCGCTTGTCGCAAAGCCTGGCGTGGCGCCGCTCCGGGTCTGCTTTGCCGGGCGGTTGAGCGAGTGGAAAGGCTATGGCGTGTTCCTCGACGCGGCAATCGAACTCGCTTCGCAGGGGGCACCGATCGAGTTCGTCATCGCCGGCGAACCTGTGCCGAACGAGCTGTGGCGGACCGGTGAGATCGAATCGGCCATCAACCGTCGCGGCCTGTCCGGCCAAATACGGCTGATCGGCTTCCATCCGGACGTTCCAGCTCTTTTCGACTCGATGCACGTTGTCGTGGTTCCATCGATACTGCCTGATCCGTTGCCCACCGTCGTGCTGGAGGGGATGCGTAGCGGATGCGTGGTCATTGCGACGCGGCACGGCGGCGCGGTGGAGATGATCGAGGACGGAGTGTCCGGCTTTCTGGTCGCGCCGGGCGACCCAGTGGGCTTGCAACAGGCGATCCTGCGGGTACTTGCCGAGCCCGGTCTCATAGACGAAATCGGGCTCGCCGCCTGGACTCGGGTCGAGGCCGAATTCACGACAGAGGTGTTCTGGCGGAATCTTTCGCCGGTATTTGCTCGGGCAACCGACCTTGCGACGAAGCGCCGCAGGCGAACTGGGTGGAATCATCGCACGGCTGTGCCCACCGGCATGCCGGGCGTTTAGGGCCGGAGATGGAACCCTGCACCCCCAAGCCAAACGAAGCCGGAGATGCCACCGAGCTGCGGGTGCTGATGATCGCGGACTGGTTTGTCTACTATCTTGCGCCGATGGCGCTTGCGCTGAGCGACACGGCCAACGTGAGATGTGTTCTCAAGGACCATGGTTCAGAACTGGGGCTGCCGGGCAAGGCGGTCCGTGAGAAGACAGCGATGTTTGATCCGCTCGATGTCGAATTCGTTCCAGGCAAACAGTTCGACCTGCGCAGTCTGGGAGCGCTCGTACGAGTCATCAGGAATGCCAGGGCTTTTCGGCCCGATGTCATTCATTCACAGTGGCATTCGGATTGGCGGCTGCTGCTGCTTTCGCTCGCCGTGCCGCGCTCGACGCGGATCCTGACGGTGCACGACGTGACGCCCCACCCTGGCCGTCAGTTCCACACGAGCTATTTAAAGCGACTGGTGAGGTGGGCCCTGTACAAAACCACCGATGGGTTCGTCGTCCATGGCGAGCGGCTGGTACCGAAGCTTCGCGAGGACCCGCGGGTCCCGGCGTCGGCCTACGTCGGAGTTGTGCCCCACGGTGCGTTGGCTCAACCGTCAGGGACATACCCGATGCCGCCGGGTCGGTCCCTGCTGTTCTTCGGATGGTGGGAGTACTACAAGGGCCTGGACCTGCTGATCCAGGCGACGGAAGCCGCCGCGAAGGTTCTCGGCGATGTCCGGCTCATCATTGCCGGCCACGGGTCAGAGGGATCAAGAGCTCGCGAACTCGTGCGGAATCCCGAATTGTTCGATTGGCGAGAGGGTTTTGTCCCGGACGACGATCTGCCCAAGTTGTTCGGGTCTGTCAGCGCGGTGGTTCTGCCGTATCGGGAAGCGAGTCAGAGCGGTGTGGTGCCTTTGGCATTCGCGAATGGCCGCCCCGTCGTCGCAACCGACGTTGGTGCCCTCGGCGAGGCTGTCGACGACGGGGTGAACGGCCTTCTCGTGGCATCTCCGACAGTCGAGGCGCTCCGAGATGCCATCGTTCGACTGTTCACCGAGCCCGGCCTGCTCGCTACGTTGGCCGACGGCGCGCAGAGGACGGCTGACGAATCGCTCCGGCCGGAAACCATCGCCCGTCGGCATGAGGCGGTTTATGCCGCGGCCGCGGCTGCGAAAGAGCTTCGTCGCCGTTGACCGCTCAGCGGGAAGGCGCTGTGGGACGCATCGGGGAGCTGGGCGGCGGGTCTGCCGTCCGGCGGCGTGCGCCGCAGATCAAACCGGCAGCTGCCGTGCGGTACCAAATTCGGCCTCGCTCGGACCGCCAGCCGATTCGCTTGCGGAGAGGCGTCAGGACCGCCATCAACTGCAGCACAACCCACAGGGTGAAGATCGTCGGGAGCGCAACGAGTTTGCGCCGGAACAGGATCAGCGACAACGCCAGCGAGCGGAAGTACTGGCCCGCGGAGAATTCCGGGAACTGCGAGGTGGAGCGTCCGACGAGGTGGGTGACGACAGCGCTGGGCTCAAGGCGGTTCTTCACTCCAACGTCCAGTAAGCGCCGAGCCAGCACTTCTTCTTCCTGGTACAGGAAAAAGCGCTCATCGAACCCGCCCACGCGCCAGAAGTTCACCGTGCTCACGGCCATACACGACCCTTGGACGAATGGGACATCTCCACCTTCGGTGTACACGGGGTCGGTCGGCGGAATGTCGCGGAGCAGTCGGCCGACGATCAGCGCATTTGGCGCAAAGACGTCCACTATGTCGGCAACCGGCCACGACCAATATCGCGCCCGGGTCCGATCGGCGCCGCAGGAATCGAGGATTCTGGGCCCCGCGACGACGTTGTTCTGCGCCGCGCTCTCAGAGAGGATCTTCACGGATTCGGGCGACTGAAATGCTGCGTCGGGGTTTAAGAAGATGAGGACGTCCGACGTCGCGTTGGCCGCACCGAGGTTGCATCCCGCACCGAAGCCTCGGTTCGCGCCGGCCCGGATCAGCTTGGCGCCGGGCCGGTGATCCAGCGCAGTTTGCACCGACGAGTCCGACGACTGCTGATCGACGACGATGACCTCGTACTCCGCCGGGATCGACGTCATGCAGTCGGCCAGCGTCGGCGCAGAGTTGAACGTGACAACGACGATCGAAGCGGGAGGGTTGCTCATCACGCGGACTTGCGATAGGCCGCGAGCCAGATGTTCCTAGACACCCCAACTTTGCTCAACAGTGCCCGGAGGATTCGCTTCGACCTGGTGCGCGTGATCGTTCGATCTTCAATCCTGTCCAGCAGGCGCAGCAGACGTAGACCGACGCCAGTTTGGATCACACCACCGGGAAACGCGATGACAGCCTTTACCTTGTCGAAGCCGGCGGCCTTCAGAGCGCACGCGAGTTCGTCGTGCGTGTACTCCTTCAGGTGCATGAATTGTGCACGGTCGTAATCGAATACGCGAGACAGGTCGTGCGGGCCCGAACTGCGGTGCGGAGTGTCGAACAGGTAGCGGCCGCCGGGTCGAAGGATGCGGCGAGCGTTGGCGAAGTGTGCCGGCAGGTCGTCAGGGTGGAAGTGCTCGATGACCTGTGTCGAGATGACGACATCGAACGACTCGTCGGGTTCGAATGATGCGAGGTGGATGCCATCGGTGATGTGCCACTGGAGTCCGTCGGACTCCGCGAGATGTTTCGATCCTCGCTCTGGGGAAATCTCGGTGGCGACACACCGGTGTCCGGATCGAACGAGGTCTCGCAGGAGTGCTGCTCGACCGCTTCCTATCTCGATTACGTCGGATCGCGCCGGCACCAGCTTGCGCCATGTCGCCATCCACCACTCGGGTCTCGAGTCGTCAGTTGCGTTCAGCCAGGGCAGGGATTCGTACAGTTCGGTATACGCCGCGCTGAAGACCGCCCAGCGCAACTCGGGCGTGGAAGCGAGCAGCTCGCGAGTCAGCCGGGCCTCGAGCTGCTCATGGGCTTGGACCTGTTCGATCCCGATATCGTCGCCCAGGCCATAGTTTCGGCGGTATCTCGACACAACATCCGATACCAAGACCGCCCACCTCCCAACTGAATGGCGCCTCTGTGAAATGGTAATCGCATCGCGGTGGCTGATCGAGCAAGTGCCGAAATCTACTCGCTCACTGCCGATTCCGAAGTTTTTGCACTCCCTCGATGGCCGCGGGCGGCACCCAGCGCTTCAGCTTCTGCTTCAACGTGGAGTTCATCGATTCACCCGGCCGCGCGCGAAACAGTGTTGAGTGTTCGCTCGACGACTTCTCCTCGTCTGGGCGGCCATTGGTGTAGTAGTAGAGCGCCATCGACCTGCGTGAACGATGCGGTGGGCAAGTCAGGGGATCTGGATGGCCGTGATATGAGAAGTCGGTCGTCGCGAAGAGCAGGAAGCGGTTGAAGATGGGCAGCGTCTTTTGTACGCAGTGCTGCATGTCGCGATCCCACAATTGAATGTGACCACCCCAGGATTCCTCCCAGTCCTTGTTGAGATAGAGCAGCCCGTTGAGTCTTCGGTCCAGATTCAGTCGGCGATGGCGATTGAAGTCAGCATGGACCTTGAGGAAGCCGCCGGTGCGGATTTGATGCAGTCCACCACCGAAGAAGTGTGGATCGGGGACGATCCCTTCGATCCCGGTCAGCCGTTCGATGAAGTCGACAAATGGGGCAGAGTTGAACTGCGCCAACAGGTGTTGGGTCGCGGGTCCCATCCGCTCTGAATCTGCGAGCGCGAGCTTCACTTCGCGGCCGTTGTCGTACTGCTGCCATTCGGTGTCGCCGGGCTCGGGGAATTCGCTCAAAACGGGGCCGAGTACTTCGGGGGGAAGAAAGTTGTCAATGACGATGTGCGGGAACGGGTCCGCGTTCTGGAACTTCTCCCGATGCGCATCGGCGATGGGGAACAGTTCCTCCCGACTGAACGTGAAATTGATTGTCTCAATCATCGGTGTGAGGTGCCGCCTTCCTTCTGGTCCTGGTTCGGGTCGGCTGTGTACGGCGACACTGGGTGGGGAGTGCGGCCGGCGAGGAGGGTCTGGGTCGCTAGATTCTGGACCGTTTGCGCAGGTGTCTGAGGTGAACGTAGCGGGTTCGGCGATTGTGAAGGCGATTGAACCGGCATCGCTTCCCGCGGTTGCCAGCGTATACCCGGGCTCGGCGAAGGAACGAGTTTTCGTGTGACGTGTGCGGGGCCTTGGATCGGAATTCGATCCTTCGCCTTGAGGAATGGGCTTTCGATGAATCGCCAAGACAAGATTGCGGCGGCAAATGTCAAGGGAACTCCGATCAGCCCGGCCGCCACCGGATGGGTGATGCCGAATCCGAACATAATGAACATGAAGATCGGGAAGTGCCAGATATAGAGTCCGTAGCAGATGCGGCCGAGGAACACCAACGGCGGAGATCGGAATACCTGGTGGGGAATCGTCTGCTCGGGCAGCACCAGCGCGGCTATCAGGCACGCGGATGCCAACGTGAAGAACAACGAGATTCCGGCGTACATCGCGCGGTTGTGTTGATCCATCGTGAACCCGCCGACGAGTAGTGCGATCAGCGATGGCGCTGCCAGCATCTTCGCGGTCCGCTGCAGGGTTACGTTGTTGCGTACCTGCGGCATTGCCAATGCAATACCCAGCGCGCAGCCGATCAGGAGTGCGTCGGCTCGCACATCGGTCCCGTTGTAGAGGCGTTCCATGGATGCTCCGTGGAAGGTGAGCCAACTCCGCCAGCCGGCGGATCCGAGTGCCAGGACTGCCAGCAGCGCAACAAGGCGCATTCGGAGTCCGATGGCCCTCAGTAGGAAAGTGAGCAGCACTGGCCAGAGCAGATAGAACTGTTCTTCGACGGCGAGCGACCAAGTGTGGCTTAAGAATCCAGGTATCGGAGCTTCGAACGCTCGGGTCCAGTTTGAAGTGTAGGTAGCCGCTGCGGCCGCTTCGATGACGTGCCAAATGAAATCGTCGTCGAGCACCAGGTATGCGGCAACGACAAAGCAAAGGATCATCGCGTAGTTCGCGGGGAAAAGCCGAAGTACTCGGCGAGTATAGAACGCGCCGAATCCGACGCTCCCAGTCTTCGTCCACCGTTTGAGAAGGAGCGAAGTAATCAGATACGCGCTCATCACAAAGAACATGTCCATGTAGAGGAATGCGCCGGGGCACCAGGTGGGACTCAAATGTGCTGCCAGTACCGAGAGTGTCGCGGTGCCGCGCAGACCGTCGAGCCCGGGGTTGTAGCCGAGCGGATAGCGACTCGGGTCGTATCGGAACCACTCAGACAGTCGCGTGATCATCTGTCCATCCGAAAACGGTGCGGGTTCGAAAGACAAAGACTGGCGGTGACGGCCGGTACGTGGGTTCCGGCGGTGCGACCGATCGTCGCTCCGCCGGACATCTCACCGTGACCTCCGATCTCGTGCGCAGGACCCAAATGACCGGCCTAATCGAGGCTTTCACACCCTTCTACCGGTTGCTTGAACCATTCGGGATGAGACTGCTTCATGGTCCGGCAGTAGTCGGGGTTCTCCCGTAGCCACTTGACTTGGGCCTCGTGCTTGAGGGCGTTACGCCCCTCTGGGGTTCCCATTGACCGGCCGGGTTGGCCTGCCGTCGCGTAGGCGCCGTCACAGTAGAGCGATAGCAGGTACGTTCCGGTCTTCTTTTCTTTTCTGGAGGAAGACACGATGCATTCATCGCGCTTCAGCTGGTCTCCGACAACAGCAATGACTTCTGATTTGCCGTTCCATGACTTGAGAGACTCGACGACTTTGTCGTAGCGCATTCCGGCGAAGGGGTCGACCGCGGATGCGACTCCGCCGCCGACGCCCGCCGCGATGGTCAGCGCGAGTGTTCCTCCGGCGATGGCTGCTATGCGTCTGGCGAAACTGGTCACGGTGGTCACCTCTCAGCCCGATGTGTGAGAGCTTACGACGATGTTGACGCTGACGTCAGTAAATGGCCAAGCGTGCGCAATATGCAACCGGCCGGACTCGGCGCTGTTCGTGGGGCGGTCATTCACTGAGGTCTTCGCCGCCGGCTGAGGTGGTTCTGGCCTGCGGATTCGCTGCCAATTTCGGCAATCCGGCGGGCCCAGGCGGGTTTGGACGTGGTCGGTCGGTGGCCTGCGGGACCGGAGCGGAGCGAACGGTGCGTGTCCGCTCTGGACGGTGCTCGTGGCGCGCTCTGGCCACGGGTCACGGTCCCTGTCGGTGGGCTCCTGCGGATGCGGTGCGTCGCGGGAAGCAGGGGTCGAGCGGATGCTGGGACCGGTGATTTGGGGAATGAAGTTTCGAACCTCTGGCGGCACTTCTTGGGGTACGTTGACCACTGCTGCGAACTGCGACCCAATTGGCACCTGTGTGGAGAATTGTCAGAGAGCGGGGGTGGGCACGTGCCGTTGGCGGAACTCATCGGGAAAGCCGTCCGCCGGGCAGTCCTCAAGTACAGCCTTTACAACCGGCAGAAGAAGACTCACTTCATTCTCGGTTTCATGGCTGAGCAGGGCATCAGGGACGTGCTGCTGGTAGGGGCGACGGGCGACGAACACTGTGATGACCCGAATTTGGCGAATTCCGGTGTCATTGAACGGAGTATCGCGGCGCGCTATCCGGTGCGGATGGGCATCAACATCGAGCATGCCGCGACCACGTATCCGTTCATGATTGCTGATGCGCGCGCTCTGCCCTTCGCTGACAACTACGTCGACTTTGCGTTGGCGAACGCCATCATTGAGCACGTCGGGCAGGAAAGCGACCAGCGTCGAATGGTCGAGGAGATGACCAGGGTGGCGCGTACCTGGATCATCACTACACCGAACAAGTGGTTTCCTGTCGAGTCGCACACCTCAACTCTGTTCCTCCATTGGATTCCGAGCTGGCGACAGCGCCACGAGAAGGACTTCACGCGGTTGCTGTCGAGGCGTGAATTTCGCGCACTGCTGCCGCGCACCGCCAAGGTGTCCGGTGGACCATTCAGCCCGACGTTCACTGCATGTTACGTACGCTGAGCCCGGGCGCTTCTCGGTGATCATGCTGTTGCGCAACATAAATCGTGTGACGGGCGGGCTGACGGTCAGAGCAGGTTAGCCAGCATGACGTACTTCGGCCTCATGGTGAATGTCGCACGGATGCGCGCCGCCATCCGTGGATTCTGCACCGAGTCGATGAGCCGCTGGGTACCAGGTGATTCGTCCGGAAGTGAAACTGGTTGAAAGTTCTCATGGGGACCGTCCAGGCTGCAGATGAGGTCGGCAAGCTCGGATTGCTGTGAAGTCGGCTTCTTCTCTATGGCGGGTCGTTCGATTCGGCGGATACGTGCACCGAAATCGATGTCGGCATCGGTGACTTTCAGCCCAGATGCCACGCAGAACTCGAAGAATTGACGAAACCAGGCTTCGGGCCGCTCGGTAAGTTGACAGTAGTCGCTGAACAGAACGGGGCGATGTGTCACCGACGTGAGCATTTGACGCGAATGGCGTTCCCATATCGCAAGGGCCACATCAAGATTGACATTGTCGCGTCGCGCGATGCTCGCTGCTACCGCGACCGGGTCTCGATACGGGGCCAATGCTGGTTGTATGCCGAGTACGCGATCCCAGAACGGGAGCAGCATGGGTAATCGAGGGTCCTTCCACACCCACCCCGGCCTGTTCCCGAACGAGGTGTGGAATGCCTTCATGGCACGGCGTACGCAGCGGTACTCCGTTACGGAGTTGCGGTCGGTGCGGCGCGGTTTCAGCCAGGTCTGCCCGCTGGCTGCCAGCAGCCGATCATTGAAGTGGATGAGGCTGCTGCTTTCGAGGTACCCGTCGGGGTTCCACTGATCGGCGGGCAGGACATCGTGGGGCAGGCGTAGGCCGGCGAACTCGGCGAATGCCGTTGCTGTGGAAGTGCCGCTGCGGCCAACTCCAACGATGGTCAGCCCGTCTGCCATGTACGCACCTCGTTACTCTCTCGGTAGCGAAATTGCTTGAAGTTGATGTGCCCGGTACTAGGCCTGGACCGCTGCCCGCGGCTTTCGGGCCCCTCGATGGCGGGAGTCGGGCATCATCTGAAATCTGCTGTAATCACACGGGTATTCACGTGCCTCAACAATTGCGACTGCCGACATCGGACCCCGTTCCCGATCACACCCTAGGCTGGAGAATCAATTGGCTTTTGGCGCCGGTCCATCACCCTGGCCCGGCCCTCGGTATGTCGCAGATGCTACGTCCACAGGTGTCGTACAGGCTGCGCTTTGTCGAAGTTTTTTCCCCATACGTCAATATCGTCCGATGGTGCCTCGCCCGGTGGTGAGACGCCTGTGGTCGCTGCGGGGCCGCAGGTGGCCGGCGGCGTCGATCGCGACCGGCAACGTACGGCGATGCGCTCGGGCAACGCGGGCTGGGGAAGACGACATCAACGGGGGCGGCAGCGGGTGAGGAGCGTCCCCGCGAGTGGTCAACTTCGGCTGCCGAGAAGGACATTCGCTCGACCGAACGGATGCGTCAATATTCGAAGTGATCCACGCTGTGCTGGGCTAGCATCTGTTGGATGCAGACGGTGGCCATCGTCGCCTTCATCGCGGTCTTTGTCACGATCGCGGCTTTGCGCGCACCTCAATGGTGGATAGGCGCCGTCGTCATCGTCACATTCTCGAGCTTCCCGGCGTTCATCCCTTCGCAGATACGCATTTTCGGATCCGGTATCTATTTGCACGAGATTCCGTTGATCATCACTGCGCTGTACCTGCTGATCTGCCGCCCGTCGAACCGCAACACGGACCTGTGTGCAGCCGGCATCGGAGTGATCACCGCCCTGGGCATCGCCCACGGTCTATGGAATGGCCACGGGGTGCCGACCACGGTGAACGATGGCCGGAGCATCTTGATGATGGCTTTGTACGTGTTCATCGTCGGACGGATTGCATCGACTCCGGAGGTCTATGCGGCGCTCCGCGCGGTGAAGATCACGTTGTGGATGTCATTTGTCCTGATCCTCCTGAGTACCTGGAACCTCGTGAACCTGAACGCCCGCATCGAGGACGCGGCGCTTTTCGGTACTACCGTCCACGCTCGCGCGGATGTGGAGCGAGTACTCGGACCGACGACGCACCTGGCGAGCGCCACTCTGGCGATAGTGATCGCATTGTGGGCGATCAGGCCTGATTTGATTCGGCGAACGATTGGCTACTTGATTCCGGCATTGGGCATCACCGCTATCGGTTTTTCGCGAAACGCGATCGTCCTGGTTGTCGTCACGCTGTTGTTGACGCCGCTGTTTTATCGGAGCGACAATGCGCTGGACCGAAACACGAATCATAGTGGGGCATTGCGCGCAGTATTCATCGCAGTTGGCGGTGTCGCGTTGTTTGAGCTGATGGGATTGTTCCTGTCCGCGACGGCAGGTATTCCGGGGTTGAACTATATCGGCTCGATTTACAACGCGTACTCGGCTCGAGTGCTGGAGGGATTCAGCAGTACTGCGCAGCAGTTCGACTACTCACTGTTGTACCGGCAGAGTGAAGTCCGATGGCTCAAGAGTGGCATCGTGGATCATGAACTGCTGGGCAATGGCTTGGGATTTCTCTACCGACCACCTGTGGGCCGGGGTTTTACGGCGACGTCGGGAACCTACTACGCCCACCACTTCTATTGGTGGGCTATTGCAAAGGTCGGTTGGCTGGGGCTTTGCGCCTACATGGTCACATTCATTGTGCCAGTTCTGCATGCGATGTTCGGGCGCGGTGGATTTGCATTGCGATCAGCAGCTGCGGCGGCGGCCGTCGGGTACATGATCACCATGGTGGTAACTCCAATTCCCGAGGACGCCTTCGGTGCGCCGGCATTTGGCATCTTGCTGGGGATCGCCCTCCTGGTCCGCGGCCCCCAGGAGGCCACCGACAGCAGCGACGCGGGGATGAGTGTGGCTCAGACGCGTTCCGGACAGCAGGCAGGCGACCGCAGATTTGCGGTCCGGCGGATGTGACATCGGGGTGCCGCAGCCATCCCCCGTAGTCCTGAAGCGATAGAGGTAGCGGGCCACTTCGACTGCGTTAATGCGATCCAAGGGAGGTCATCGAATTTGATTGGTAGTGGTGCGGAATGTGGTTTGATTTGACCGTGGCTGTGCCTGGATTTGCCGGCATCGGCCCGGGCTGACAGCGTCGCGTGTTCTCAGAAGGGATGACCGTGGGCAGACTGACGCAAGCTCTGGCGCCACTGATCGATGTCATCTTCGTTCCGATCGTCTTCGTCGCGTCGCTCGTAATGAAACTCGTTCGCCGATTCGGAATTGAGAGGTTGCCGCGAACCCGGTGGCTGTTCAGGACAGTGGGGATATTTCCGATCCGGAATCATTACTATGAGCCGCTGTTCGACACGAGTGTTCTGACGCGGCCGCTGGAAGAGGATCGTGTACTACCTGGACTGGACTTGAATATCAGTCAGCAGCTGGATCTACTCACGAAGTTCTCGTACGGCAACGAACTGCTCAAATTTCCGATGGAAAGCCAGTCGGAGTCGAGTTTCTATTACGACAATCACGTCTTCGGTCCTGCTGATGCTGAGTTCCTGTACAGCATGATCCGTTACGCGAGGCCAAAGCGGATCATCGAAATCGGCAGCGGCCAGTCAACGCTCATGGCGCGTCACGCCATCGCCGCCAATCGAGCTGAAGAATCTGCCTACTCATGCCGCCATATCTGCATAGAGCCGTACGAGGCAGGCTGGCTGAATGAATTGGATGTCGAACTCATTCGCACTCCTGTCGAGCAGATCGACCTGGATGTTTTCGGGGAACTCGAAGAGGGCGACATTCTGTTCATCGATTCGTCGCATATGATCCGGCCGCAGGGCGATGTACTGTTCGAGTATTTGCAGATATTGCCGATACTCCAATCGGGTGTATTCGTGCATATTCATGATATCCGCACGCCGAAGGATTACCAGCCGGGATGGCTCAGCCGTGAAGTCCGTTTCTGGAACGAGCAGTATCTGGTAGAGGCATTTCTCAGCTTCAATCATGAATACAAGATCGTCGGTGCGCTGAATTTCTTGAAGCACCACTACCCGCAGGAGCTTTCTAATTCCTGCCCCGTGTTCGGTGAGCGGGCCGATCATTGGGAACCCGGTTCCCTATGGATTCAGCGATCCTAGTTTCCCTCGGTACCGCTCGAAGGTGCGACCGGCTCAGCCGGCAGGCCGTCTTCGAGAGCCCAAACTCTGTCGAAATCGAAGATTCCGCCCGCTGATGGTCGATCTGGATACTCGCGCCAGAAGCCGTACACGTTGAGTGGGAGGGGCGACGGTACCGGCTTGGTTACATCGAGGCTCGGACCGGTGATCCTGACCTGTCCGTCGGATATGCGGAGCAGGAATCGGTAGTTGCGGCCCAATTCCAGGGGATGGGCATACTGACCGCTTGCTATGGCCTTGAGCTTGCTGCTGGCAACCTGGTTTCGCAGATGCACGCCCCAGGCGGTCCGGCTGGACGTGAATATGACCATGTTCGTTTGAATATTGCTGTCCTCGGCGGTGCCGAACATCATGATGGTGTCCGCGGTGGATCCGCCGCGTCTGACGAATTGTCCGTCTGCGCCGAGGCTTAGGATCGGGGCACGAAACTGGCGTATCGCAATTACGTCGCTCTTTCCTGCGTAGCTGAAGTGTCCGTCCTTGAGGAATCCGTCAGTCGCCGGCCGCAGAGATGGTTCGCCGCTCTGCGCGGTACGCATGTCCCAGCCTTCACCCAATCCGTCTGTCGTATCCGGTCGGTCGAAAGCGTCGACGAACGATGCTTCTATGGGTAGTGAATCAGATTGTGTAGCATCGGGTTTCGCTGTTGGGCGGGCCGCGCTGGAAGGCGAGACGTTCCTCGACTCATACGGTGGGGGTTCAGGGGTGCACGCGGCCAGTGTGGATGCGACGCTGATCAGGCACAAACCTTTGATGGTCGCGCGCCTCGCGCGATTCCAAGTTACGCTGTCGCACGCGGCGCCAATAGTCTGGAGGGTCATTGCTCGAATGGCTCAGGCCTGGCCGTGACGTCCAACACTGCGGCTCTTGCCGTGATAATAGTAGTAATAGGAATCGGCATAAGGTGAGCGGTTGCGCGGAGGCGTCATCGAAAATACCGTGCCAAGCAGCGTAGCGCCCACATTCTCAAGGGCATCTGATGCATGTGCCAGCTGATCGCGCCTGGTCTTCCCGTATCGGGCGAGCAACAACGCTCCATCGGCATTGGCTGCCAACAAGGTGGCGTCGGTAACAGCCAAGAGCGGGCATGAATCGACGATCACATAGTCGAATTGTCCGCGTAGCTCGGCGAGTAGTTTCTTGGCGGCTTGGGATGCCAACAGCTCACTGGGATTCGGCGGTATCGTGCCGGCGGCCAGAACTGTCAGCCCATCGAACTGCGTTTCTTGCAATGCATCTGGCAGAGATACCGCACCGCTGAGGACGGTGCTCAGGCCTACCGCGCCATCGAGTTTCAGATACTGATGCACCATCGGTCGGCGCATGTCGCCATCGACTACGAGTACCTTGTTCTCGGCCTCCGCCAGTGCGAGAGCGATGTTTATCGCCGTCGTGGATTTTCCCTCGTTGGGAATCGAGCTCGTGATCACAATTACGCGTGGGGGATTGTCGACTGCCAGGAAGCTCAGATTGGTGCGCAGCTTTCGAAACGATTCGGCGATCCGGGAATTGTCGTTGTTGAACGTGATGGCCGGTGCTGTACGGCGTGGTTTGTCGACGGGAATCTCCCCAACGACACTCACGCCGGTGATGCCTTCGAGGTCCTCGCGTTTCTTGACGGTGCTGTCGATCACGTCGAGCACGACAGCAAGTGCGACGCCGAGGAACAGACCGGCGACCAGGCCTAACACGAGGTTCCGTACCAACTTCGGCACAGCCGGAGAACTGGATACCGATGCGGGCTGCTCGACCACCACCCGTGTATCGGGAAGGTTGCCGTCGCCGGAAGTCTCGAGTTCCTTCACCATCGCGACGAATTCATTCGAGAGCGTATTGGCGATATCGCGGGCGCGCACCGGAGACGGATCGAGAACATCCACGTCGATCAGGACCGTACCGGCCTTGGACCGAGCGGTGACTTCCTTACGCAGTGCCTGTGGTGACATATCGAGATGCAGTGCATCCACAGTGCGCTTCGCGAGTACTTCGCCGGTGAGTAGAACCGTGTACGAATTGATTCGTTCCTGAGAGAAGAGATTGCCTTGGTATGCGTCGGTCAGCGAAGTGCCGGCGTACGTGGAGACGAAAAGCCGCGTCGATGATTTATACAGCGGAGTTGTTGTGGCAGTGATTATTACGGTGCCGAGCAGGGCCACGACAACGGTGGCTACAACGGGTATCCATCTTGTTCGGAGAATTCGCAAAATGTTCTGGAGATTCACTGCAGTCCACTCCTTCTGGTGGCCCGGCGCGGTCGATCTCACACGTGTACGGCTGAAGGTTGCGGCCAACCTCCACGTCCCTCAACGCGGCGATGTCGGTATCCAATGTAGGTCAACGCCAACGTCAATTAGGCGGAACCGGGATTATTTCTGCGTGCATACGGGAACCGCGACCGTCGGGGCCGCGGTGTCGATGAGAGGTTGCGCGGGCACTCGTGCCGCACCCGGCGCGGTCGGCTCGGACAGTCGGAAGACCAGTTCGCCAGATTGCCTCGGGGGGATCGCCACCTGGATCTCGAACGTCGGATGGCCGCGGTCCGTCCCGGTGAACACCGGTATCTGTTGACCATTGGAGAATGCCCCGACCAGTGCCGCTCCCTTGGTCGCGACCAGTCGGACCGACGTCAGCATCGAGCCGCTCGGCAAAGTGATCGGTACGTTGCGGCTGAGGCCGAGAGAGCCGGCTACATATTCCGGCAGAGGCACGTCCGGCACGGTGCTTGTCAGCCTGACGGTCACGGTCGAGTTCCGGGTGGCGCCGGTGCAGCCCTCCGCCTGGTAGGTGACCTGCTCCCGCAGGTAGTAGTCAACTTTGTTGCCTGCGAGATTGTTGAGGATGACCGCGGCGTAAGGCGAGGCGTCATCGGGGATCGAGTGGGCGAGTGGCGTCTGCTCGAGCAGCTTCTCCGCTTCGGGTGATGCGCTCCAGATGGCGATTCGGCGTTCGCCGGCGGCTCTGCCGAGTGCGTCGAGCAACTTGCGCGGTGACTCGACGGCGGTGGTCATCTTTCTGACAACGGCGTTTGCGATGTCCTGGAGGTACTGCTTGCGCGCGGCCTGATCATCGGGAAACCTCCGGTACGCAGTCGATTCGGTCAGCTCGACCACGTTCTCCGCTGTGATCAGTTCGCCGTCGTGCATGGCGACCGGTCCGGTTGCTCCGAGCACGTAGCTCAAGGCGACCGGGTCGAGCGCGATGGCTCCGTCGACTTCCTGGCCCGTTTGCTGAGCCCACATCGAGCGCCATATCTGTGCCGCGTACGGAAAATGCGAACTGAGATTGCTGTTCCGGAAATCAGTGGTCGGATTTGTGTAGCCGTACTCTTGACCGAACTCGAGTCCGAGGTCGAGCGGTTTGAACGGCCCAGCCAGTTCGGTGTTGGGGCCCAACGCATTTACGGTCGGTGTGCCGTTGTCGAACCGGAGTATCCCGAATCCGCCGAGTATTCCTCCTGTCCCCCTGACTTCCGCATTCGTCTGAAATCCCATGAAGTAAGTCCGGGGGCCGTCCGCGCCCATCAGCAACGGTGCGAGCTTGGCCGTGAGCGCGGCCTTGTCGAGGAGGTTGGTGACCTTCGCGGTTTGCGCTCGCAGCTCTGAAAGCGCGTTTCGAAGAGTGGCAAGGTAACTCGGGTCCTCGATCCCGTCCGCATCCGCCTGCAGGCGCCGCGCATCGTCGGCGATCTTGACCAGGCCCGGCTCTTTCTCTCGTAGCGCCTGAACGTCGATATGGGAACCTTTGATCAGGTGTGTTGGGGAGAGCGCCGTGCCCAACTCGGCGGCGGGTTTCAACACGTCCGACGCGAGTCCGAGGACGACTTGAGAGATCTGCTGAGCGGACCTGAACGGACTTCCCAACCACGGGACGTGCGCCACGACAGTCCACGGTATCGACCGCACCGCACCGTTCGCGTGCTCGGCGTTTGCTTCTGCCGCGGCGGCGGCACGTACGGCCGCGTCGACATCGCCGGCGGACAGCGCTTCCTTTGCGTGCTGTGCGCTGGCGCGTGCGCGTTCCAGGTCAGATTTGGCCGCATAGCCTTCGAACCCCAGCCAGCACAGGAATCCGGCGGTAGCGAGAAGCACGATCAACATGGCGACGCGGAAATGACGGCGACGCAAGGGCTTTCGCGGCCGCGTGGTGTCGCCGTCGTTTTCTTCTTCGTCTGTGTCGTTGTCGGTCGGTTCGTCGGCCGTCGGGCCTTGAGAATGCTTACTCACTCAGGAACGTTCCGCCTGCCCAGCACTACGAAATCGTCTGCGCGGCCTAGCAGCCCCGGGTCAATGAAACGGTGATCGTGCCGTACGGGCCGATCTTGGCACCTGCCCCGAAGACGCAGACCGAGAAATTGATGTTCTGCGTCAGGCGCTTCCACGGTTCCTGGAGGAAGCCGGGAATGATGGACAACGGCGTGAACGTCCCGACCAGGATGGGCGCTCCCGGACTCGGGTTTGATCCGGGGCCGAACCACCACCAGGGATCGTTCTGCCACCATGTGGCCTCAGCCAGGAAATGCGGCGCCTGGGCGACGTTGTCCATCACCTGGGTGATCGGAGCCAGGGGGGCCGGCGCGGCGATGTCTGCCTGGGCCATCGCGGGAGTGAGGATGGCGGCGCCGGCGACGGCGCAGGCGGCCGCGCCTGCCTGCAACTTGGCTTTGGTGTTCGAGACATGCATCGCGAGAACAGACATTGTCCGAGCCTTCCGCCGATGAGATCGCTCCTCATAGGAGCCTGACAGAAATTGTGGCCGGCGTCAATACGCAAACAGTGCAGGTGGCGGTACGTTCTGGGCGCTCGCCCGAGCCCGTCGAAGCGGGTCACATCCGTCGTGGAGGCGGTCTGCCAGTTACCAACCGAAAATATTGACTTGGTCGTAAGCTCGCGTTTCGGTGGGCGAAGCACCCTGCCGATACGGAGGCGGTCCATGGAGTCATCTGGGCATACGAAGGGGCGGCGACGCCGGCGCACGAAGGGCGCCAACCAGCGGCTGGACATCCAAGGTTTGCGGATGGTCAGCATGGTCACCGTCTTCGCCTATCACCTTTGGGGGTGGCCCAGAGGTGGCGTTGCCGCCATCGATGTGTTCTTCGTGATTTCCGGTTTTCTCATTACTGGCAACCTCATGCGTGCCGCGGAGAAGACCGGCACGGTCTCCTTCAAGCAGTTCTATTGGAACCGCATCCGGCGTATTGTCCCGGCCGCCACGGTCGTCCTGGTGCTTACCTATCTGGCATCGACGCTGGTGTTCCGCGGATTTCGCTCTCACGAGATCGGAGTCGACGCACTGTGGGCATTCGTCTTCTGGTCGAACTGGCACTTTCTGAGCATCGGTACGGATTACTTCCACTCGATGGCATCGACCGTGTCACCTATTCAGCACTACTGGACACTGTCAGTCGAAGAACAATTCTATTTTGTCTGGCCCGCAGTGATTTTCGCGGTGAGCGTCGTCATTGTCCGCAAGAGTTGGTCGCATTCACGGCGAATGGCAATCGCCGGTGGAGTCATGGGTGTCATCGTCGTGGGGTCGTTGTTGTGGGCCCTGCGTGAAACCGCGGACTCACCGCCAACCGCGTACTTCGATACTTTTGCCCGCGTATGGGAGCTGGGCATCGGGGCGGTTCTGGCGACCGCAGTTGGTCTGCTGGCTCGGATTCCGCGAGTTCTCAAGCCCATCCTGTCGTGGGGCGGACTTCTGGTCATCGCAGTCAGCTTCGCGTTGATCAGCGAAACCGAGGCCGGTTTTCCGGCGCCGTGGACAGTACTTCCAGCACTCGGCGCCGCCCTGGTAATCATGGCCGGTGTAGGGCGGGAGCCCGATTACCAGCCGTTCTTGCGCAATCGGCTGTCCACCTATATCGGCAACATTTCCTACTCCCTGTACTTGGTGCATTGGCCGGTGATCGTCCTTCTCGGCGCAATCATGGGCGTGAGCGGCTCGTACTACGTGGCAGTTGTGGCATTGGCCTTCGGCCTTGCGATCGCCTCGTACCACCTGATCGAAGATCCGTTGCGGCGGGCCAGTTTTGCCGAGCTTGCTGATCTGAAGCGGAAGATCCAGCGGCGCAAGTACTCTCCTGCCAGGTCCACTCAGTACGCCGCACTCGCCGCCGCCACACTGGTCGTCGTCGCCGGTACTGCGTGGTTGGCCCGGCCGGTCACGCCGTCCGACACGGTCGAGGTGGGGGATGCGGCAATTGACCTGACGCGCGAAAAGGTGGATTCGGCCCTTCCTGCGATCACTCTGGGCCCGCGAGCCAGCGCTCTCGAAGCCGAGATTTCGGCGGCTCTGAAGGCGAGCGAGTGGCCGGTTCTGGACCCGACGATGGAATCGCTGTTCAGCAGGGGAGACGTCGCTCAGCTCGTTACGCCCGAGGTGGCCAAATGCTCTGCGTCTGCGATCGCACCGCCGGACTCTTGCATATACGGGCCACCAACTGCGCCGCTGAAGGTGGTTCTCGTCGGCGATTCCGTTGCGCTGGGCTATTCGGAAATCTGGCGCCAGCTCGCATTGACTTCGAATGGCGCGTTGCAAGTGTTCAATCAGGCGATGGGTTCCTGCGTCTTCACACAGGACAGCATCGACAGGACAACGGTGAGCCCGGAGTGCGCCGGCCGTAAGGACAGCGCCGTCGAGGTCATCAATACCGTCAAGCCCGATGTCGTCGTGATATCGAACGCCTATGCGCGCGACCGCGTTGTCGATTCACGGCGCGAGATGTCGATGCAAGCCTGGTCGGACTCGCTCAATCACATCATCGATCGGTTCCGGGAAAGCACCAAGAAAGTGGTGCTGGTCGCGCCGCCGCCGAGTGACAAGTCGATCAAGGAGTGCGTCAGCAAGGTATCCAGCACACCGTCGAGCTGCGTCGGGACCATCCCGTCCATTTGGTACGCGAAGGCCAAGGCAGAGCAGAAATTGGCCGTCGAACAAGGTGGAGTATGGGTCGACTCGCGGCCCTGGTTCTGCAACCAGAGTCAGCGGTGTCCGAGTTTTGTGGGCACTACGCCCGCACGAGTCGACTGGGCGCATATGGCGCCCCCGTACGCAGGCAAGATAGCCCCGGTCTACGCGGAAAGTCTTACGGAGGCCGGGGTTCCGCTGGCGGATAACCAGTCGTGAATGTGAGGACTGTGCACCTATCAGTGTCGATACGCGTGCACAGCCCTCACATTCGTGGGGTCACTCCTGTGCGGCAGGTGCCTCGGGCCCAGCTTCGCCGGAAGCCTCCCCGGCAGGTGCCTCGACCGACTCGGTAGCCGGCGCCTCAGCCCCGGCGGCCTCCTCAACCGGCGCAACCGGCGCCTCCGGCGCATCCGACGGCGGCAGCTGCGACGCCAGATGCCCGGCGAGTTCGCCGAGGGTCGGGTAGTCGAAGATCGCCGTCGGGCTGATGTCGAACTTGCCGCCGAACTGACCGAACAACCGGTTGCGAAGCTCGACCGCCATCAGCGAGTCGGTTCCCAGGTCGAGGAACCGGCTCGTGGCCGCGGGCGGCTGCGCCAGGCGCAGGAAGCCCTGCACCTCCTTCTGCAGGAACTCGGTGATGAAGCCGGCGCGCTGGGCGTCCGGAATCTCCTGCAGCTGCCGCAGCAGCTCGCTGTCGCCGGCGGCCGCCGTGTCGCTGGTCGGCAACACCTGGTCGAGCAGCGGCGGACGGATGCCGCCGAGCATCTTGGCGGCCCGCTGCCAATTGGCCTTGAGGACCGTCGCCTGCGCGGCGCCGTGCCGGATCACCTCGCCGAGAGCGGCCAGCGCCGCCGACGGCTCGAGCGGCATCATGCCCTGCGCGCTCAGGTTCGCGGTGGCCGCCTGCGAGCTGGCCATGCCGCCCCGGCCCCACGGACCGAAGTTGACGGCCGTCGCCGGCAGGCCGAGGGCCCGACGGTGCGCGACGAGGCCGTCGAGCAGCGCGTTGGCCGTGGCGTAGTTGGCCTGCGCCGGTGAACCCAGCACCGCCGACGCCGACGAGTAGACGATGAAGAAGTCCAGATCGTCGTCCTGCGTCAGCTTGTGCAGGTGCAGCGCGCCGAAGGCCTTGGGGCCCAGGGTCTTCCGGAAGCGCTCCAGATCCTGCTGGGGCAGCAGCGCGTCGTCGAGCACACCCGCCAGGTGGGCCACGCCGGCCAGCGGCGGCAGTTCCGTGCGGATCCGGTCGAGCAACGCCGCAACCGAGGACTCGTCACCGACGTCGCCGGAGAAGACGTGCACCCGGCAATGGAAGCGCTCCATCATGGCGTCGATCGCGCGCTGCGCCTCGCCATCCGGCTCACGCCGGCTGGTCAGCACGATGTCGCCGGCACCCAGCTGGGCCAGGTACGCCGCCGTGTGCAGACCCAGCGCTCCGAGGCCACCGGTGACCAGGTAGGTCCGATCACCATGCGGCTGCAGCGGTTTCGGCATCTGCACCACGATCTTGCCGATGTGCCGCGCCTGCTGCATCCGGCGGAACGCGGTCTTGGCCTCGGTCAACGGGTAGACCTCGGCCGGCACCGGCGTCCACTCACCCTTGGCCAGTCCGTCGGCCACCTCTTCCATGAGGCGCTGGATGTGCGCCGGATCGGTCATCATCGTCACGTCCAGCGCGACGATCTCGTAGTTGATGTCCGGCCGTGCCTCTGCCATGCGCTCAGGGGTCCAGATGTCGCGCTTGGCGATCTCGGCGAACCGGCCACCCTGGGCGGTCGCCCGCACCGTGGCCTCGACGAAGCCCTCGTTGGTCAGGCTGTTGAGCACCACGTCCACACCCTCGCCGTTGGTGTCGGCGAGAATCTGGTCCGCGAAATCGGTTGTGCGCGAGTCGTAGACGTACTCCACACCCATCTTGCGCAGCGTCGCGCGCTTGTAGGTGCTGGCGGTGGCGAAGACGACCGCGCCCTTCTGGCGCGCCATCTGCACCGCCGCCAACCCGACACCACCACTGGCGGCGTGGATCAGCACGCGGTCGCCCGGCTTGAGCTGCGCCCAGTCGAACGCCAGCCGGACCGTCAGCGCGGCTGCGGGCAGAGTCGCCGCGTCGACCGGGTTGATGCCCTCGGGGACCACGGCGAGCAACTGCTCCGGCACGTTGAGGCGGCTGGAGAAGGCGCCCTGCATGGAGCCGAAGACGCGCTGCCCGACCTCGAATCGGGTGACCTCCGAACCCAATTCGGTGATGACACCGCACAGGTCGCCACCGATGGGCCCCGGATCGCCCGGGTAGAGCCCGAGCACGTTGAGCACGTCGCGGAAGTTGAGGCCGGCGGCCTCGATCCGGACCTGCACCTCGTGCGGCGCCGGCGGCGTCACGTCCTTCTCGGTCAGCCGCAGGTTGTCGATCGCACCGCGCTCGGTGGGAGCCAGCACGTAGTCGTCGGACCGCGGCATCGGCAGGTGGCCGCTGCGCGCCCAGTGCATCAGCCGCGGCACGAGGAACTTGCCTTGCCGCAGCGCGAATTCCGACTCGGTCGCCGGAGTGCCCAGGATGCCGGTCAGCCAGTTGGTGGCGTTGTCGTCGGCGCCGTCGAGGTCGACGAGCTTCAGACGCAGCGTCGGCTGCTCATTGATGACGGTGCGCCCCAGGCCCCACAGTGCGGCCTGTACGGGGTCGACGGGTTCACCGGGCTCGGTGGCCACGGCACGCTCGGTGACGATCCAGAGGCCGCCCGTGAGGTTCAGCTTCTCCTCGGCGAGCGCGGTCTGCATCGCGCTGAGCACGGTGCCGACCTCGGTCTCCAGGCGAGCCGCGACATCCGCGTCCTCGTACCCCGAAGCGCGCCAGACGATTCCGGTGACGGGCGCGCCGCCCTCGGCGGCCGTCGTGATCGCCTGCTGCCAGGCCGCGGCGTCCAGCGTCTGGTCAAGCTTGACGGCACCGGGCAGGCCGGCGGCCAGCTCGTCGAAGCCGGCGACGAGCCAGGTGCCCGCGGTCTTGGCTTCGGCGTCGTCCGCGGCGACCGGCGTCGCACCCTCCTGCCAGCCCAGCGTGTAGAGCAGGCGGGTGGTGTCGCCACCGAGCCCCCGCAGCAGCGCCTCACGTGGCGCCCGTTTCACGGTGAACTCGGTGATGCCGCCGAGCCGCTTGCCATCGCGATCGAGGAAGTCGATGTCGAAGACCTGCGTCTCGTTGGTCAGCTCACTGGTGTGCCAGCGGGCCCGGGCGTAGAAGCGCCGTGGCATCTTCTCGCGCAATTCGACCTGGCCGTACCGCAGCGGCAGGAACAGGTCGTGCATGCCGTGTTCGGCGGCCAGCAGCGCGGGGAAGGCCGGGAAGGCCACACCGGTGCAGAGGTCCAGTAGGACGGGGTGGATGGGCTCGCTGCTGAGGTGCTCGGCGAGCTCGTCGCCAACGGATACATCGCCGATGGCCATGCCGTCGCGGACCCACAGCGACTTGAGCGACGTGGACCACGTTGGGCCCCAGGCCAGTTCCATGTCGTTGAAGGTCTCGAACAGCTGCTGCGGGCGCAGTCGCTCCATGCGCTCGACGACGTCCTCCATCGAGCCGGCGACGTTGTCGGACGCGTCGGCCTCGTCGGCGCCGGCCAGCAGGGTGCCGTCGGCGTTCAGTGACCACTCGGCTTCCCGTACGCCGTTCGGGCGGCTGTGGACCTGGAACTTCCAGCCTTCGCCGCCCTCGAGGGCGCGGATGGTCAGCTGGGTCTCACGAGACGCCTTGTCGGGCAGGATGATCGGCTCGTAGAAGAAGACTTCCTTCACTCGCGCCGGCGCGCCGACCGAGGCCAGCGCCATCGCTGCGTACGTCGCACCCGGCACCACGACGGTGCCGTAGATGACGTGGTGCGACAGCCACGGCTGCGTCTTGACCGACAGCACATTGCTGTAGATCGTGTCGCCGGTGGCCAGATCCTTGGCGCTGCCCAGGATTCCGGACGTGGCGGCGGACCCGCCGGAGCTCATGCCCACGACGTTCGCGGTCTTGGGCCAGAAGCGGCGCCGCTGGAACGGATACGTGGGCAGCTCGACGCGGTGTCCGCGGTTCTTGACCGAGAAGTCCGGCCGGTGTCCGCAGATGTACGTCGTCGCAAGCGCTTCGGTGATCTGTCGCTGGGCGTTGGCGCCCTTGCGCAGGGACACGATGGCGCGCGGGGTCTCGGCGCCCTCGGGCCAGCACTGCAGCGCGGCTGCGGTGAGGATCGGCTGGGGGCCGATCTCCATCAGCACCGAGCAACCCAGCGCGGCCACGGTCTTGACGCTCTCGGTGAACTGCACGGGCTGACGTGAATGCCGCCGCCAGTACTGCGCGTTGATGGGCGTCTCGGCGGTGAGGACCGCGCCGGTGCGGTTGCAGATCAGCGGCAGGGTCGGCACCGCGAACTGGAACTGCGTTGCGAAAGACTCGAATTCGTCGAGCACCGGGTCCAGCAGCTCCGAATGGAAGGCGTGGCTGGTCTCGAGCCACGTGCAGCGCGTGGCGTCTTCACTGCAGGCGGCGACGATCTGCTCCAGATCCTCACCCGGACCCGACAGCACGGTGTTGCGGCCGTTGTAGGCGCCGACCGACACCCGCGGGAACGCCTCGGCGGCGCGCTCCACGTACTCGGGATCGGCGAACACCGCGACCATGCGGCCACCGGCGGGCAGGCTGCCGAACAGCCGGCCGCGCTCGGCGATCAGGCGGGCGCCGTCCTCCAGGCTGAACACCCCGGCCACACAGGCCGCTGCGTACTGGCCGACGCTGTGGCCCAGCACCGCGTCGGGCTCGATGCCCCACGACTGCCACAAGCGGGCCAGGCCCATCTCGACGGCGAAGATCGCGGGTTGCGCGAACGCGGTGTTGCGCAGGGTCTCTGCCGCTTCCCGATCGTTGCCGAACATGACCTCCAGCAGCGGGCGCGGCAGCATCGGGTCGACGGCCTGCGCGCATCGGCGCACGACGTCGGCGAAAACCGGTTCGGTGTCGAACAATTCGCGCGCCATGCCCGGGTACTGGCTGCCCTGGCCGGGGAAGAACCACGCGGTGGTCGGCGGGTCGGCGCATTCGCCCTTGAGGACGCCCGGCCGCAGCTTGTTCGCCACCAGGTCTTCCAGCAGGTTCTTGGCGTCGTGGACGGTGTTCGCGACCACCGCGGCGCGGTGCTCGAAGTGCGAACGTCCCGAGCCGGCGGTGAAGCAGACGTCGGCGATCGAGGCGTCGGGGTGCGCTTCGAGCCAGTCGCGGTACCGCTGCGCGAGCGCCGTCAGGCCCTGGGCCGAGCGGGCCGACAGCGGTAGCACGCTGATCGGTTCGGCGGCAGGGGCTTCCGGCGTGGTCTCCGAGGCGACGTCCTCGTCGGACACCACGACCGGCGCCTCTTCCAGCAGCACGTGCGCGTTGGTGCCGGTGAATCCGAAGGAGCTGACGCCCGCGCGGCGGGGCCGGCCGTCGGTGTGCCACGGCGTGGGCTTGTCGACCACCTGGACGGGCAGCGAGTCCCACGGGATGTGCGGCGACGGCTTGTTGAAATGCAGCGTCTGCGGGAGCATTTCGTGCTCGAGCGACAACACGACCTTGACCAGGCCGGCGACGCCGGCGGCGGACTCGAGGTGCCCGATGTTGGTCTTGGCGGTGCCCATGAGCAGCGGCCGGTTGGCATCACGGCCGGCGCCGTACGCGGCGGCTGCGGCCTGGACCTCGATCGGGTCGCCGAGCGGGGTGCCGGTGCCGTGGGCTTCGAGGTAGTCGACGTCGCCGCCGCTGAGACCGGCCCGGGCCAGCGCGGTGTTGATGAGTCGTTGCTGCGCACCGCCATTGGGGACGGTGAGACCGCTGGACGCGCCGTCCTGGTTGACCGCGGTGCTGCGGATGATCGCGGCGATGCGGTCGCCGTCGCGCTGCGCGTCGCTGAGCCGCTTGAGGACCAGGACACCGCAGCCTTCACCGCGGACGTAGCCGTCGGCAGCGGCGTCGAACGTCTTGCAGCGGCCGTCGGGCGCCAGCATCCGCGCACGGGACGCCGCGACGATGGACGCCGGGCTCAGCAGCACGTTGACGCCACCGGCCAGAGCCATGTCGCAGTCACCGGCGTGCAGGGCCTGCACGGCCTGGTGAACCGCGACCAGCGACGAGCTGCAGGCGGTGTCGACCGCCATGGCCGGCCCTTCCAGGCCCAGCGTGAACGACACGCGACCCGCGATGGCGTTGAGCGCGTTACCGGTGATGAAGTGCGGCTCGAGATTCTCGACCGAGCCGCCCGAGAGCAGATGCGAGTACTCGTTGGCGCCCACGCCGATGAACACGCCGGTTCGGCTGCCGCGCAACGCCGATGGGGCGTAGCCGGCCCGCTCCAGACCTTCCCAGGCGATTTCGAGCATCAGACGCTGCTGCGGGTCGATCCACACGGCCTCGCGCGGCGAGATGCCGAAGAACTCCGGATCGAAGGTGTCGACGCTGTCGAGGTAGCCACCGGAGCGGGTGTAGATCTTGCCCGGCGTCATGGCGTCGGGGTCGTAGAACTCGTCGACGTCGAAGCGGTCCTCGGGGATCTCGCTGATGGCGTCGACACCCTGAGAAAGCACCTGCCAGAACGCATCTGGATCGGGCGAGCCCGGGAAACGGCACGCCACCGAGACGATGGCGATGGGCTCGTCGGCGGCGGCGAGCGACTTGACCTCGGTGACGGCCTTCGCGCCGGCCTTCTCGCTGAGGTTGAGGATGTCGCTGAGCAGGTAGTCCGCGACGTCGGTGAGGCGCGGGTGGTCCATCGCGAGGGTCGCCGGGAGTTCCTTGCCGACACCCTGTTCCAGGCGACGACGCAGTTCGACGGCCATCAGCGAGTCCATGCCGAGGTCGAAGAACCCGGTCTCCTCGCGGATCTCGGAGGCCTCGATGCGCGTCACCTCGGCGACGGCGTCCCGCAGGTACTCCAGGACCAGCTTCTTGCGCTGCTGCACCGGCGCGGCGATCAGCTGCTCGACCAGTCGGGTGTTGCCGGACGCGCCGACGGCGCCGGCGGTCGCGGATTCGGGCACCTCGCGGGCGACCTCGGCGAGCAGGGCCCGGGACCCGGCCTGCGAGTAGATGGGCAGGAACTTGGCCCAATCCATGCGCGCCACAACGGCTTCCGCGGGGTTGCCGCCGGACACCATGACGTCGGCCATGCCGGTCAGGGCATCGGCGGGGGACAGGGTGCGGACGCCGCGGCGCTCCAGCTGGGCGCGGGCATCGGGGTCGGCCATACCGGCGGCGTGGCCGTTCCCGCCCGCCCCCCAAGGGCCGAAGTTGACGCTCATGCCGGGCACACCCTGCTCACGCAGGCGCCAGGTCAGGCCGTCCAGGAACGCGTTGGCCGCGCTGTAGGCGGTCTGGCCGTAGCTGCCCCACACCGCCGAGATCGACGAGGTCGACAGGAAGAAATCGAGCTTCAGGTCGGTGATCGCTTCGCTGAGATACCAAGCACCCCAGACCTTTCCGGAGAAGACGCGCTCCAGCTCGGCGTCTTCCAGAGTGGCCAGCGGGGTGGTGCTGTTCTCACCGGCGGCATGCACCACACCGGCCAGCGGCGGCAGTTCGGCGCGCAGGGTCGACATCAGGCGGGCGACGTCGTGCGGATTGGCGACATCGGCCGTGACGACACGCGTCTGGCAGCCGTACTGCTCGCGCAGTGCGTCAATGCGCTGCTGCGCTGCCTCACTCGGCGCGCGGCGGCTGGTCAGCACCAGGTTCCGGGCGCCGTGCGCGGCCAGGTAACCCGCGATCTCCAGGCCGAGCGAACCGAGGCCACCGGTCACCAGATACGTCGCGTCAGAGCGCAATTCCAGCTGTGTGGGGTTCGGCTGCCCGGTACGACGGACCAGCCGCGGCACGTGCACACCCTCGGCGCGCAGCGCGATCTGGTCTTCGCCACGCGGGGCGGCGATCACCTGGGTGAGCAACCGCGACCATTCGTCGGTGCTGCCCTCGGCCAGGTCGGCCAGACCGCCCCACACCTGGGGGTACTCCAGCGCCGCCGAGCGGCCGAAGCCCCATAGGCCGGTCTGCTCCGGTGCGACGGTGTCGGTATCGGTAACGCGTTGTGCGCCACGGGTGATGACCCAGATGGGCGCCCGCAGCTCGGCGGCGGCCGCCGCGCGGAACAGGCGCTGCGTGCCGCTGAGGACGCGGTGCTGCACCCGCAGCAGGGCCTGCATGGAAGCGCGATCGGCGTCGAGCCCGGCGACGTGCAGGATGCGCAGCGCCGGCTCCTCCTCGACAGCCGCGCGCAGGTCGGCTTCGAGCTGCTGCTCGTCGGCGTCGGACCCCGGCAATCCGAGAACGCGGTGCCGGTGGCCGGCCCGGGTCAGGGCCTCGGTCAGCGGCGCGAGCACGGCCGCGTCGTCACCGATGAGGACCCACGCGGAGCCTTCCCCGATCTCCGCGGACGTTCCGGCCGCGATCTTGTCCCAGCGGATTTCGTACCGGGCATCCGAGACGGATTGCGCGGTGCGCTGCCGGTTGTGCTGGGCCGCAAGCTTGTTCAGCACCGCGGTGGTCGATTCGTCGACGCCGCCGAGCAAGGTGGCGAGCTCGTCGATGCGACCGTCTTCGAGCAGGCGGACGGCCTCGGTGGTCGCCCCGCCACCCATGTGCGCAGTGGCGGTCGGGGTGACGCGCTCGTCGCGGAACCAGTAGGCCTTGCGCTGGAACGGGTACGTCGGCAGGTCTACCTTGTGCGCCGAGCCGGGCCGGACGGCGGCGAAGTCCGGCAGGTGGCCGGCGGTGTAGGTGGTGGCCAGCGCCTCGGTGATCTGCCGGTGGTCAGCGCCCTTGCGGCGCAACGACGCGATGGCTCGCGGTGCGGTCGCCGGGTCGGGCCAGGCGCGCAGGGCCGCCGCGGTCAGGATCGGCTGCGGGCCGACCTCGAGCAGCACCGCGCAACCGAGCTTCGCGAGAGTCTCGACGCCCTTGGAGAACTCGACGGGCTGACGCGCGTGCCGGCGCCAGTACTGGCCGTCGAGCTTGGCGGTGCGGCCCAGGGTGTCGCCGGTCCGGTTGCACACCAGGATGCGCTGCGGCGCGTTGAACGTGAATTGGTTTGCGTACGACTCGAATTCGTCGAGCGCCGGGTCCAGCAGCGCCGAGTGGAAGGCGTGGCTGGTCTCCAGCCAGTCGCAGCGGATGCCGTCACCGGTCAGCCCGGCGACAGCGCGTTCCAGGTCGGCGCCCGGACCGGACAGCACGGTGTTGGCGCCGTTGTATGCGGCGACCGAGAGGCTGGGGTATTCGTCGGTCAGCCGCTCGACGCGCTCGGGTGCGGCGAAGATCGCCGCCATCCGGCCGCCCGCGGGCAGGTTCCCGAACAGGCGACCGCGCTCGGCGAGCAGGCGCATGCCGTCTTCGAGGCTGAACACCCCGGCGACGCAGGCCGCGGTGTACTGGCCGACGCTGTGGCCGAGCACGACGTCGGGCTCGAAACCCCACGACTGCCACAGCCGCGCCAGGCCCATCTCGACGGCGAAGATCGCCGGCTGCGCGTAGCTGGTGAGGCGCAACGTCTCATCCGGACCTTCGAAAATGACGTCCAGCAACGGCTTTTCGAGCAGATCGGCGACTGCGGCCGCGCACTGCTTCACGGTCTCGGCGAACACCGGCTCGGTCTCGAACAGCTCCTTGGCCATGCCGGCGAACTGGCTGCCCTGACCGGGGAACAGCCAGGCGGTCTTCGGCTTGTCCGCGGACGTGCCGCGCACCAGGCCCGGTGCCGGACGGTCGTCGGCCAGCGCGCCGAGCAATTCGCGCGCGGACTCCAGGGAATTCACCACGAGCGCGGCCCGGTGCTCGAAGTGGGCGCGGCCCGCGCCCGCCGTGATGCAGACGTCCGAGAGGGTTGCCTCGGGGTGCGTGGCCAGCCAGCCGCGGTAGTCCTCGGCGGACTGCAGCAGCGCGGCCGGGGTCCGGGCCGACAGCGGCAGCACCATGAAGCGCCGGTCGTCGGGTTCCTCGGCCGGCGTCTCCGCGGGAGCGACGGCGGGCGCTTCCTCAAGCAGGACATGGGCATTGGTGCCGGAGAAGCCGAACGAGCTGATGCCGGCGACGCGCGGCCGGTCGCCCCGTTCCCACGTGGTGGCCTCGTCGACGACCTTCACCGGGATGCGGTCCCACGGGATGTGCGGCGACGGGTTCTTGAAGTGCAGGTGCTTCGGCAGTTCCTGATGCTCGAGCGACAGGATGACCTTGATGATCCCGGCGACGCCGGCGGCGGCCTCGAGGTGACCGATGTTGGTCTTCACCGAGCCGATCAGCAGCGGATCGGTCGCATCGCGTCCGGTGCCGTACGCCGCGGCGGCGGCCTGCACCTCGATGGGGTCACCCAGTGACGTGCCGGTGCCGTGCGCCTCCAGGTACCCGACGTCACCCGGCGTCAGGCCCGCGCGCTCCAGTGCTTCGGCGATAACACGTTGCTGCGCAACACCATTGGGGACGGTCAGGCCGCCCGAGGCGCCGTCCTGGTTGATGGCGCTGCCGCGGATGACGGCCCGGATCCGGTCGCCGTCGTGCACCGCGTCTTCCAGTCGCTTCACGACGATGACGCCACAGCCCTCGCCGCGCACATAACCGTCGGCGGAGGCGTCGAACGTCTTGCACTTGCCGTCCGGGGCCAGCATGCGCGACTGCGAGAAGGTGATCATGGTCGCCGGGCTCAGGATGACGTTGGCGCCACCGGCCAGCGCCAGGTCGCACTCACCGAGCTGCAGCGCCTGGCACGCCTGGTGGACGGCCACCAGCGACGAGCTGCACGCGGTGTCGACGGTGACGGCCGGACCCTGCAGGCCCAGCCGGTAGCTGATGCGGCCGGCTGCCGCGGCGCCAGAGGTACCGATGGCCATGTAGGCCTCGATCTCCGGGTAGGTCAGCTCGCCCGAGGCCATGCCCAGGTAGTCGTGCGTTGCCAGACCGATGAACACGCCCGTCTGAGTGTTGGCCAGGGCGGACGGCGCTGTGCCCGAGTGTTCGACGGCACGCCACGCCATCTCCAGCAGCAACCGCTGCTGCGGGTCCATCATCTTGGCTTCGCGGGTGGACACCCCGAAGAAGGGAGCGTCGAACCCGACGGCGTCATCGAGGAAGCCGGCGCGGCGCGTGATGATCTTGCCGCGGGCGTCCGGGTCGGCATCGAAGAACTCGTCGACGTCCCACCGGTCTTGTGGCACCTCGGATACGGCGTCCCGGCCTTCGCGCAGCATCTCCCAGAAGGATTCGGCGTCGGTGGCTCCGGGGAAGCGGGCGGCGTACCCGACGATCGCGAAGCTGGACGTTTCCGGACCTTCGATCGTTGCCATGAAAAAGCTGTCCTCCGCGTTTTGCCGGTGACGTCCGATCCCGCGCAGGAGACCGTGTTCAGCGCCAGATTTAATGTGCGAACGGCCGGCCTTGTCGGGTGCCCAGCAGACCCACCGAACGGCGTCGGCCAGTTGATCTTCCGAACGGCCACGGCCAGCTCATCTTCTGCGGGCCAGTATTACATGTAGGTTGCTGAAGCACGAGGATTATGCGCAGTGGTGCTGATTGGTCATCGACGACCGCCCCACCAGGCGTAACGGCGCCGGCAAAGGTTGCCGGGGTATGTTGATGACGCCATCAGCGTTGCCGGGCCTCAGTGTGTCCAGACCTGGGAGGAAAGTAATTGCGAATCGGGAAAATCACGATCGGAAAGATCGATGATTGGACGCCGATCCCAGGTGTTCTGACCTCTTGGCACCCGACCGAGACGGCTCGTGAAGTGGCCCGGCAGGCACCTGTGAGTTCGGTGCCGGTCAGCTACATGCAGGGCCAGCACATCCGGGGCGTCGTCGAGCGCACCGGCTCGGGCCTCGAGTACTCCCGGCAGATCATCGCAACATGCGAAGTGCCTGGTCAGTGCGATATCGCGGCCATGAACGAGGCGCTCAACTCGTATCTGCGCAGGCACGACACCTACCGCAGCTGGTTTGAGTACATCGACACCGGGGCGAGCGGAGCGACGGGAAATGGGTTCGCCGAGATCCGTCGTCGTACCATCAGCAATCCCGAAGACCTCGAATTCGAGCCTGTCAACCACGGCGAGCTGGCGGTCGAGGACGTCCGCAAGCACCTCGTGGACATCCCGACGCCGCTCGAGTGGGGCTGCTTCTCCTTCGGCATCGTCCAGAGCGAAGACAGCTTCAACTTCTACGCGGCCATCGACCACGTCCACGGCGACGCCGCGCTGATCGGCATCACCATGCTGGAGGCTCATGGCCGGTACACAGCATTGACAACAGGGGGCTCAGCGTTTGCTCTGCCCGACGCCGGAAGCTTCGACGAGTGGTGCGTCCAGGAGCACGAGCGGACCTCGGCGCTGACCGTCGATTCGCCCGAGGTTCAGGCCTGGATCGAGTTTGCTGAGAACAACAACAACAGCATGCCGGAATTCCCGTTGCCGCTGGGGAACGCGATGGAGCCGTCGGTCGGCGACATGGTCGGCGAATCGCTCTTGGACCCGGAGCAGACGGCGCGGTTCGAGGCTGCCTGTGAGGCGGCCGGCGCGCGCTTCGTCGGTGGCCTGTTCGCCTGCATGGCGCAGGTCGAGCACGAATTGACCGGTGCGGCAACGTATTACGGCCTCACGCCGCGCGACACCCGGCGTACGTCGGACAACTTCATGACGCAGGGCTGGTTCACCGGCCTGGTGCCCATCACCGTGCCGATCGCCGCGGCGACGTTCAATGAAGCCGCTTGGGCGGCGCAGGAGTCGTTCGACGGCAACCTCAACATGGCGCGGGTTCCGTACTACCGCGTCCTGGAGCTCGCGCCTTGGCTGGACTGGCCGCGGCCCAACTTCCCGGTGTCGAACTTCCTGCACGGCGGTGCGGCGCCGCTCAACACCATCCTCGCGGCCACCGAGATGGGGTACGCCAACAACATCGGCATCTACTCCGACGGCCGGTACTCCTACCAGCTGACCATCTACATCTTCCGCTACGAAGGTGGCACGGTCATGGAGGTCATGTACCCCGACAACCCCATCGCCAAGAAGTCCGTCACCCGGTATCTCGAGGCAATGAAGTCGGTCTGCACGCGGATCGCCGACGGCGGGAACTGGTGACCCGTCGGGCGGGCTCGACAAGGGGCCTCAGTTGCGACGGCTAGCCGATTTTGTCGTGCGGTGGCCGTGGGCGGTGATCGGCCTGTGGATCACGCTGGCCGTGGCGCTGCCGCTGGCCGTGCCGAGTCTCAACGAGATGGCCCAGAAGCATCCGCTGGCGATGTTGCCCGCCGATGCGCCGTCGAACGTCGCCGCCCGGCACATGACCGAGGCGTTCAAGGAACCCGGCACCGACGACCTCCTGCTCGTCGTGCTCATCAACGACCGCGGCCTCGACCGCAATGACGAAGCCACCTACCGCAAGCTGGTGGACGCCCTGCGCGAAGACCAGCACGACGTCGTCATGATGCAGGACTTCGTCAGCACGCCGCCCCTGCGCAACTTCATGACCAGCAAGGACAAGAAGGCCTGGGTGTTGCCGGTCGGCCTGGCCGGTGCGCTGGGCACGCCGCAGTCGTACGCCGCCTACAACCGCGTGGCCGACATCGTCCGGCACAGCACCGCCGGCAGCCCGCTCAAGATCCATCTGTCCGGACCCGCGGCCACCGTCGCCGACCTCACCGTCGCCGGTGAGAAAGACCGGATGCCCATCGAGATCGCCATCGCGGTCCTCGTGCTCCTGGTCCTGCTGATCGTCTACCGCAATCCGGTGACGATGATGCTGCCGCTCGCCGGCATCGGTATGTCGCTGGTGATCGCGCAGGCGACGGTCGCCGGGCTGTCCCAGCTGACCGGGCTGGGCGTGTCGAACCAGGCCATAATCCTGTTGAGCGCCATGATCTTCGGTGCCGGCACCGACTACGCGGTGTTCCTGATCAGCCGCTACCACGACTATGTGCGGCAGGGCCTGGAATCCGCGGATGCCGTCCGGCGGGCATTGGGTTCCGTCGGCAAGGTCATCACCGCCTCGGCCGCGACCGTCGGCGTCACGTTCCTCGGCATCAGCTTCGCCAAGATGGGCGTCTTCTCCACCGTCGGCGTCTCGTCGGCCATCGGCATCCTCGTGGCGTTCCTCGCCGCGATCACGCTGCTGCCGGCGATCATCACGCTCGTCGGGCCGAAGGGCTGGATCAAGCCGCGCAACGAGATCACCGCACAGCTGTGGCGCCGGTCCGGCGCGCGCATCGTGCGCCGGCCGCGGCTGCACCTGGTGGCCAGCCTGCTGGTGCTGCTCCTGCTGGCCAGCGCCGCGGTCTTCGCGAAGTTCAACTACGACGACCGCAAGGCCGTCGCCGCATCGGCCCCCAGCTCCATCGGGTACGCCGCGCTCGAGAGCCACTTCAACGTCAACCAGTCGGTGCCGTCGTACGTCCTCGTCCAGTCGCCGCGCGACCTGCGCTCCCCGCAAGCTCTCGCTGACCTCGAGCAGATGGCATCGCGCATCAGCCAACTGCCGGACGTCGCCATGGTCAGCGGCATCACCCGTCCCCTCGGCGAGGTGCCGCCCGAGTTCCGGGCCACCTTCCAGGCGGGCCTGGTCGGTGACCGGCTGACCGAGGGCGCCGGAATGATCGGCGAGCGCACGGGCGACATCAACCGGCTCGCAAAGGGTGCCGACACCCTCGCGACCAACCTCGCCGACGTGCGCGGCCAGGTTGGCCAGATCGCCACGCAACTGCAGACGACGCTGGATGCTTTCACCGCGATCCGCAGCCAGTACGGCGGCAACAAGCTGGTGCAGAACGTGGAAGTCGCGGCCAAGCTCGTCAACAGTGTCAGCAAGCTGGGCAACACGCTCGGGCTGAATTACACGGCGGCCAAAGACATGTTCGGCTGGGTGGGCCCGGTGCTGGCGGCGCTGCAGAACAACGCGGTGTGCGACCTCGACGTGTCCTGCGCCGAAACCCGCGGCCATTTCCAGCGGCTCGAACAGGCGCGCCAGGACGGCACCATCGACGAGATCAACAAGCTCGCCGGGCAGTTGCAGACCATGCAGGATCAGAAGACGCTCAACGCGTCGGTGCAGCAGCTCCAGAGCGCGATGACCAACCTGACCAAGGTGATGCGCAGCATGGGGATGGACAGCCCGGCCGGCGCGCAGGCCAATCTGACCAAGTTGCGCCAGGGCGCCGACCGTTCGGCGACCGGCAGCCGGGAGGTCGCCAACGGCGTCGACGAGGTCGTCGAGCAGATCAAGCTGATGCGTTCGGGCCTCGACCAGGCCGGGGCCTTCCTGCTGTCGATGAAACAGAACGCGGCCGGCCCGACGCAGGCGGGCTTCAACATCCCGCCCGAGGTACTGCAGCTCGAAGCCTTCAAGTCGGCGTCCAAGATGTTCATCTCGCCCGACGGGCACTCGGTGCGGTACCTCGTGCTCACCAAACTCGACCCGTTCAGCTCCGCCGCCATGGATCAGGTCAACACCATCCGCGACACCGCCCGCGGCGCCCAGCCCAACACGTCGCTGTCGGACGCCACGGTGTCGATGGGCGGATACCCGGTGGCGCTCAAGGACACTCGCGACTACTACCAGAACGACATCCGGTTCATCATCATCGTCACCGTCGCGGTGGTGCTGCTGATTCTCATGCTGTTGCTGCGGTCGCTGATCGCACCGCTGTATCTGGTTGGCTCCGTGGTGCTTTCGTACTTCGCGGCGCTCGGCATCGGCGTCGTGGTGTTCCAGTACCTGTTCCACCAGCCGCTGCACTGGACCGTGCCACCACTGGCATTCGTGGTGCTGGTCGCGGTCGGCGCCGACTACAACATGCTGTTCGTCTCACGCATGCGTGACGAGTCACCACATGGCATGCGCTACGGCATCATTCGCACGCTGTCGTCGACCGGCGGCGTCATCACCGCAGCCGGCCTGATCTTCGCGGCCTCGATGTGGGGTCTGCTGTTCTCCAGCATCGGTACCGTGATCCAGGGCGGCTTCGTCATCGGCGCCGGCATCCTGCTGGACACCTTCCTGGTGCGGACCATCACCGTGCCCGCCATGGCCACGCTCGTCGGAGACGCGAACTGGTGGCCGTCCCGCCCGAAACCGCAAGGGAGCGACGTATGAACAAGCGACTTGCCAGCTCGTTGGCGATTGCCACCACGCTGTTGACGGTCGGTGCCTCTGGGCCCCTTGCGAATTGGATCGCGACGGCCGACGAGCCGTGGGCGGGTCCCGGGTCCGGCTCGGGCTCCGGCGAGCCGATCGTCCCCGCCATCCCGCCGATCGGTACGCCCGGCCGCGGGTACGCACTCGGCGGCGCACACGTCATGGGCATCCCGTACGACGAGTACATCCGCCGCACCGGCGCCGACTGGTTCCCGGGCCTCAAGCGCGAGATCGTCGACTATCCCGCCGGCCAGGTGCAGGGCCACGTGCTGAGCTTCATCCCGGGCATCGAAGAACTGCACGAGAAGATGCCCGAGATCGGACTGAACGGCCCCAGCATCGGCGAGTCGGTCGAGGTCGGCAAGAACAACGTCGTCAACCGCGTCCGCGAGGGCGGCCCCGGCACCGTGATCGGCCTGTCCGAAGGCGCCATGGTCGTGCACGCCGTGCAGGACCGGCTGGCCTACGACCCGGCGGCGCCGCCACCGAACGAGCTGTCGTTCGCCACCTACGGCGACCCGCTCGCCATCAACCCGTGGACGCAGAGCTTCCTGCGGCAGACGTACCCGGTCGGCAGCACGGTGCCCGCGCTCGACTTCCTGATGCCGCCGGTGGTCGACAGTCAGTACGACACTTACCAATTCATCTCCGCATACGACAGCATCGCCGACTGGCCGGACCGGCCCGACAACCTGATGGCGCTCGCGAACGCGGTCGTCGGCCTCGCCACCGGCCACACCGCGGTGGCGTTCACCAACCCCAAGAACGTGCCGCCGCAGAACATCATCAAGACCGTCAACTCCCGCGGCGCGACGACCACGACGTACATGATCCCCGAGCAGCACCTGCCGCTCGTCGTGCCGTTCAAGTACCTCGGGATGTCCGAAGCGGACATGAATCACCTTGACGCCGTGATGAAACCCATGGTGGATGCGGGATATTCACGCAATGACGACCCGGCGACCGCACCCGTCACCGTCGATCCCGTCAACGGCTACGACCCCGCCGCCGCCACCGCCCCGGCCACGCAGGCCGCCTTCGGTGGTGCCGCCGACCCGGTGTCACAGCTGATGTCGGGTATCAACTACGTGCTGAGCCACGGGCCGAGCGCGCACTAGGGGTCAGATCCCCACCGCGCCCGCGGCGACGAGCACAACACCCACCGCCGCCAGCAGGCCCGCGACTTCGTGGCGCTGGCGGGCACGAATCCAGTTGTGCAGGTTGCTCATCGCGGTCCGGGTTCGTTGCGGCGCGATGAGGTAGGCCAGCAGCGGGATTTCGACCAACGAGAACGCCACCACGTTGAAGGTCACCAGCGCGCCCATCCGCACCCCGGCCTCGAGGTGCGCGGCGGCGATGACGGCCAGTGCCGCGAGGTAGTCGACCGAGGGCAGCGCGATGCCCAGGCCCGCGACACCGGCGATCCACAGCGACCGGCCGGTGAGCAGCCGGGTCAGCCAGTCCGGGACGGTTCGCTCGCGACCCTTCGTGACGGCCAGCAGCACCGCGGCCACCAAGGCCAGCACGCCGATCACGATCTGGACCGTCGGCAGGTTGAAATGCGCTGAGGCCCAAGCGGGTAACCGTGACTCGAGGAAAAACAGGACGACGGCGCCGACGGACAGCCCCATCAGGAAACCGCCGCACAGGAATGCCGCCAACTGCAGGTGTGGGCGCGGCCGGTTCAGCATGACGACGGACATGCCGATCCGGAACGGCTCCAGGCTCACCGCGACCGCCATCACCAGCAGGGTGATCCACATGCGATGCGGTTACGCGTCCAACCGGACGAACTGCCCCTGCCGATACTGCTCGGCGCACGCCGACCGGCGCATCTTGCCGCTCGTGGTGGTCGGGATGGACCCGGCTTCCACCAGCACGACGTCGGCGACCTGTAGTCCATGCGCCCGCGAAATCGCCGCCACCACATCGTTTTTCAGCCCATCGAGCGCAGCGGCGTCGGCCCGCGACTTGAGCTCGATGATTGTTACCAGCTGGTCGGTGTGGTCGTCGGTCACGGCGATCGCCGCCACCCGGCCACGGCTGATCTTCTGGACTGTCGCTTCGATGTCGTCGGAGTAGTGGTTGCGGCCACGCACGATCAGCATGTCCTTGATGCGGCCCACGATGAAGAGGTCGCCGTCGGAGATGAAGCCCTGGTCGCCGGTCCGCAGCCAGCCCGTCTCGGGCGTGCCCTCGGGGGCGCCCACCAGGGTCGCGTCGAAAGCGGACCCCGTCTGTTCCGGCTTGCGCCAGTACCCGGCGGACACATTGTCGCCGCGGACCCAGATTTCGCCGACGACGCCGTCGGGGCACACCTGGCAGGTGTCGGCGTCGACGATTTCCAGCAGCGGCGACGGCGCCCGCCCGTACCGCATGAGCGGCGTCCCGCCGGGTTTGCGCAACGCGATGCCCTGGGTCAGTTCGTCGGCGGCGAACTCGACGACCTCCGGCGGCCGGCCGTGGGCGCCGCTGGCCACGTAAAGCGTCGCCTCGGCCAGGCCGTAGGACGGCACCATCATCTCGGGCCGGAAGCCGACGGCGGCGAAGCGTTCGTCGAACTTGATCAGGGTGGGCGGGTGAATGCGTTCGGCACCGTTGTTGATGCCGATGACGCCGCTCAGATCGAGCTCGCCCATCTCGTCGTCGGTGACGCGCCGGGTCGCGAGGTCGAACGCGAAGTTCGGGGCGGCCGACCACGCAGGGTTGTTCCGGGACAGCGCCTGCAACCAGCGGACGGGACGGGTCAGGAACGCGATGGGGCTCATGAGGTCGGCCTTGTGGCCGGAGAAGACCGGCACCGCGATCCCGAGCACCAGGCCCATGTCGTGATAGAAGGGCAGCCACGAGACGAGCGTCGACCCCGGCGGCAGCTCGCCACCGTGCTGCGACAACAGGTCGGCGAGCAATTGCTCGACGTTCACGCGCAGGTTCTTGTGCGAGATCATCACGCCGGCCGGCAGCCGCGTCGACCCGGAGGTGTACTGCAGGTAGGCGATGTCCGGGCCGGCCGGCACCTCTTCATCGAAGTCCCGGTCCGCGTCCAGATCGAGGGTGTCGACGGCGATCACCGCGACCATCGAGGCACCGTCGTCCACGTTCTGCGCGGCGATGTCGAACGCGGCCGCGGTGGTCAGCACGACCGTCGGCGACGTGTCGGTGATGACGGCGCTCACCCGCTCGTCGTGCGAACCCGGCAGCGGGACCGACAGCGGCACCGCGATGAAACCCGCCTGCATGGCGCCCAGAAACCCGACGATGTAGGCCAGCCCCTGCGGCGCGATGATCAGCGCGCGGTCGCCGGGGACGCCGTGCATGCGGAGCTCGTGCGCCACGTTGAGGGTGCGACGGTACAGCTGGGCCCAGGTCAGGCTCTCGGTGACGCCGTCCCAGTCGTGGTCGTAGTCGGTGAAGGTGTAGGCCACGTCGTCGGGAGTCGCGCCGGCGCGCTCGCGCAGGACGGACAGGATCGACGCATCGGACATGGCGCCAGGTTACTCAACTCACATGTGACCGGTGGTACCTGGTTTGCCGGCGCGGGCTACACCGGTCACCGAGGCCGGGCTCTCCACAGACACCTTCCGTCGGGAGCCGTCAACTTTCGTTGACGGTCAAGGAAAGTTGACGGCTCCAAATCGAATGTGCCGAAGGAGAGCCGATCAACGGAAACCGGCGTGTGTCCCCCAATCGGGGGACGCCGATTTCGTCCGGTCGGGGGCCCGATCAGCGGACTGACCTGGGCCGTCGATTCCGCGAAGGTTGTTTCAACGCCAAAACGGCCCCAACCTTCAGGAGACGATATGACCACCACGACCGTGACCACCCGCCCCCGCTTCACCCGCCGTATCGCGGCCGCCGCCCTGGTGGTAGCGCCGGCGCTGGCGTTCGGTCTCTCGCCCGCCGCCCACGCAGAGACGGGCACGCAGCATTTCCAGGGCTGCGACAACGGCAAGGACGACCCGATCTGGGACGGCGTCCGGCCGCCGACCCACTCGCACCCGCTGGAGCACTCGCCGAAGCACCCGGGCGGGAACTTCGACATCCAGTGGCCGGGCAACGACTCGACGCGCGGATGGGCAGTGCATCCGGGTGTGGACATGACGAAGACCCAGGATCTGCTGGTGGTTCCCACCGTCCGTGAGACCGGGATCGAATGCGACAACCTGCTGCGCGGCGACGCCCCGAACTACTTCAAGCACGCCTACGAGTCGGTTCACTTCATGACGGGCGGCCCGGACTGGGCACTCGGGCTCAACTCGGCGGACGGCCGCCGGCTGAACCAGCTGCACATCCACCTGACCCGGCTGTACGGTCCGGCAGTCGCCGACATCGCGCAGGCGGTCAAGGCCGGCAAGGTGAGCAACAACGAGCACAAGTGGGTCGATCAGGTCATCGAGGTCACCGGGCACAAGGACGACAAGTTCATCAAGTCCGAGGACAGCAAGCACCAGTACCGGGCCTGGATCACGGACAGCGTCGACGCCAACTTCTTCAAGAAGCTGAACGACGACATCGTCACGCCGCTGCACAAGCAGGGCAAGCCGGTCGGCATGTCGCACGAGGCGATGCTGATCACGCGCAACCCAGCGGGCAAAGGGTTCGTGGTCCTGGAAAGCGACACGAACAGTGGCATCCACGGTGTCCCCAACATCGAAGGGATTCTGGACAAGAGGTAGGTCCACGTCGAAAAGGCGGTCACCCGAGCGAGTCTCGAGTGGCCGCCGATTCGCGTTCTGGCAGTTACGATCCGACCATGTCGCTGCCCGATGGATCGGTTTTCGCCGGATTCACCGTGGTCCGAAAGCTGGGCGCCGGCGGCATGGGCGAGGTGTATCTGGTCCAGCATCCGCGACTGCCCCGCACCGATGCGCTGAAGGTCCTGCCGGCGTCGTTGTCCGCCGACGCCGAATACCGCCGGCGCTTCGAGCGCGAGGCCGACGCCGCGGCGACGCTGTGGCATCAGCACATCGTCGGAGTGCACGACCGCGGCGAGTACGACGGGCGCCTGTGGATCTCGATGGACTACGTCGACGGTTCCGATGCCGGCAACGTGCTCCGGACGCAGTGCCCCGGCGGCATGCCGCGGGACCAGGTGATCGCGATCGTCACCGCGATCGCCGACGCGCTGGATCATGCGCACAGTCGCGGGCTGCTGCACCGGGACGTCAAACCCGCGAACATCCTGTTGAGCGGACGGGGCCCGGGCCGCGGCCGGGTGATGTTGGCCGATTTCGGGATCGCCCGGCGCGTCGACGATTTCGACGGACTGACGTCGACGAACATGACGCTCGGTACGCCGAACTACGCGGCGCCGGAGCAATTGCTCGGTGAGGCGCTCGACGGCCGCACGGACCAATACGCCTTGGCCGCCACCGCTTTTCAGCTGCTGACCGGCCAGCCTCCGGGTGGCGATTCGACGCCCGTCGTGCTCATCAGCCAACGCGTCAGTGGCGTGGTGCCACGACTGGCCGACGTCCGCCCGGACCTCGCCGACCTGGACCCCGTGCTGGCCATCGCGATGGCCCGCCGGCCCGCTGACCGCTTCCGTTCGTGCGGGGATTTCGCCGCGGCGCTGGCGCGTGGTGCGGCGGCGACGCTGCCGCCGGTCGCCGCACCCGCGGTACCCGGAGTGCCGACAGTCGCAGCCGCGCCGCCTCCCGCACCCATGGGCCTTGTGCGCCAAGCTGATCCGTCGCCCACGGCACGGTCCGGAATGAGTCCGACGGCCTGGGCGCTGATCGGCGTGGGGATCCTGCTGGTGGTGACGTTGGTCTTCGTCGGCGTCGTGCTGATGCGCGGGCATGACGGACGCAGCGGCCCAACGACTTCGGCGGAGGCCACGACAACCATGTCCGAGCCGACGGGCGTGACCGTGACGTCGGTCGAGTCCACCGAGCCGGAGCCCCCGACCTCGCTGGTGCCCACCACCGCGCGAATGGTGCTGCCCGACGCCGACACCCGCGGCTTCACCACCTACAACGGCGCCGCCCGGTGCACCGGAGCGGACGAGGCCGCGATGATCCTGCGCACCGCGCAATCGGCGGTCGTGATCTGCCGCAGCAGCGTCGGGGTGCTGTATTACCTGGGCTATCGAATCTCCGACGGCGCCACGATCCGATTGGGAACCGTGAACGAGTCCGGCGACGGCTTCGTCGCGTTCAACGATCCCGATGCCGCTGAGTACCACGTCTCGTCGTCAGGCCTGGAAATCGTGCAGAACGGCAAGACGCTGGCGTCCGAGCCTGCGGTTGAGTCCGCTCGGTGAGCACCTGACGCGGTGCGCGTATGTCAGGATGGCCGGGTGAAAGGCATCATCCTGGCCGGGGGCGCGGGCACGCGACTACACCCCGTCACCGCCGGGGTGTCCAAGCAGCTGATCCCGGTCTACGACAAGCCGATGATCTACTACCCGCTGTCCACGTTGATGCTGGCGGGGATCACCGACATCCTCGTCATCACGACGCCGCTCGACGCGCCGAGTTTCGAACGGCTGCTCGGCGACGGATCGCAGTACGGCGTCTCGATCAGCTATGCCCAGCAGCCGTCGCCCGATGGGTTGGCGCAGGCCTTCACCATCGGTGCTGACTTCCTCGGCGGTGACAGCGTGGCGCTGGTCCTCGGCGACAACCTGCTGTACGGCCCGGGCCTGGGCACGCAGCTGCAGCGGTTCAACAACGTCGACGGCGGCGCGATCTTCGGCTACTGGGTCGCCGAACCCTCGGCCTACGGCGTCATCGAATTCGACGATGCCGGGCATGCGGTTTCGCTCGAGGAAAAGCCGGCAGTGCCGAAGAGCAACTACGCCGTGCCGGGGCTGTACTTCTACAGCAACGACGTGGTGTCGATCGCCCGCGAGTTGAAACCCAGTGCCCGCGGCGAGTACGAGATCACCGACATCAACCGAACGTACTTGGCGCAGAACCGGTTACGCGTGCAGGTGCTGCCGCGCGGCACGGCGTGGCTCGACACGGGGACGTTCGATCAGATGACCGACGCCGCCGAGTTCGTGCGGACCATCGAGCGCCGCACCGGCCTGAAAATCGGCGTTCCCGAGGAAATCGCCTGGCGGCGTGGCTATCTCAGCGGCGACGAGCTGCGCGAGCGCGCCGAGCCGTTGGTGAAGTCGGGCTACGGCACGTACCTGCTGGACCTGTTGAGCAGGGGGTACTGATGGCGCGGCTGCTGGTCACCGGGGGCGCCGGATTCATCGGCGCCAACTTCGTCCGATACGTCCTGGACCACACCGACCATCACGTCACGGTGCTGGACAAGCTGACCTACGCGGGCAACCGGGAGTCGCTTGCCGGCCTGCCCGAACAGCGGATGACGTTCGTCCTGGGTGACGTGGCCGACGCCGCGCTGGTCGACGAGCTGATGGCGACGACAGACGTCGTGGTGCACTTCGCCGCCGAATCGCACAACGACAACTCGCTGCGCGATCCGGAACCGTTCCTGCATACCAACGTGGTCGGGACGTTCACGCTGCTGGAGTCGGTCCGCAAGCACGGCACCCGGCTGCACCACATCTCGACCGACGAGGTCTACGGCGACCTCGAACTCGACGACCCCGCCAAGTTCACCGAACGCACGGCCTACAACCCGTCGTCGCCCTATTCGTCGACCAAGGCCGGCAGTGATCTGTTGGTCCGGGCGTGGGTGCGTTCGTTCGGCGTGCGCGCCACAATCTCCAACTGCTCCAACAACTATGGGTCCTACCAGCACGTCGAGAAGTTCATTCCACGGCAGATCACCAACGTGCTGCGCGGCATCCGGCCGAAGCTCTACGGCGCGGGCCGCAACGTGCGGGACTGGATCCACGTGGACGACCACTCGTCCGCCGTGCTGACGATCATCGAGAAGGGGCGCCTCGGCGATACCTATCTGATCGGCGCCAACGGCGAAAAGGACAACAAGACCGTCATCGAGATGATCCTGACGGAGATGGGCCAGCCGGCCGACGGCTACGACCACGTGACGGACCGCGCCGGCCACGACCTGCGCTACGCCATCGATTCGACCAAGCTGCGCACCGAACTCGGTTGGCAGCCAACGTATGTCGACTTCGCCGACGGGCTGCGCGCCACCATCGCCTGGTATCGCGACAACGAGGCATGGTGGCGCCCGGTCAAGGACGCCACCGAAGCGCGCTACGCCAGCCAGGGCCAGTGAGTGATGGGCAACCCGTGACCGAATACGGAAAACCGTTGTCCGCCACTGCCACACCGATTCCCGGCCTGACCATCTGGGACCTGCCGGTGCACGGCGACAACCGTGGCTGGTTCAAGGAGAACTGGCAGCGCGAGAAGATGACGGCGCTCGGGCTGCCGGACTTCGGGCCCGTGCAGAACAACATCTCGTTCAACGACGCCGCGGGCACCACCCGCGGCATCCACGCCGAACCGTGGGACAAGTTCGTCTCGGTGGCGACGGGCCGGATCTTCGGCGCCTGGGTCGACCTGCGCGACGGCCCGACGTTCGGGGCGGTGTTCACCGCCGAGCTCGATCCGTCGCGAGCGGTGTTCGTGCCCCGTGGGGTCGGCAACGCGTTCCAGACGCTGGCGCCCGACACCGCGTACGTCTACCTGGTCAACGACCACTATTCGCCTGACGCGCAATATGTTTCGGTGAACCTGGCCGACGAGACGCTGGCCATCGAATGGCCGATTCCGCTCGAGCGCGCCGAGCTCTCGGCCAAGGACCGGACGCATCCCCGGCTGGCGGACATCCAGCCGGTCGCACCGCGAAAGACGTTGGTACTGGGCGCCAATGGCCAAGTCGGCCGGGCCCTGCGCGCTGAATACGGTGATGATCCCAGCGTCGAGTTCGTCACCCGCGACGACGTGGACCTGACCGGCGACCTGGACAGCGCCCGTCGGTGGCAGGACTACGACACCGTGATCAACGCCGCCGCGTACACCGCCGTGGATGCGGCCGAGACCCCGAGTGGGCGAGCCGACGCCTGGGCAGTCAACGTCACCGCCGTTGCGGCGCTGGCCCGTATCGCGACGGCCCGCGGCCTCACACTGGTGCACATCTCCAGCGACTACGTCTTCGACGGGACCTCCGACTCGCCGTACCGGGAGGACGACCCGATCGCCCCGCTCGGGGTGTACGGCCAGACCAAGGCGGCCGGCGACCAGATCGTCGCGACGGTGCCGCGGCACTATGTCCTGCGGACGTCGTGGGTTATCGGGGACGGCCGCAACTTCGTCCGGACCATGGCGTCGCTGGCCGAGCGCGGCGTGGACCCGTCCGTGGTCGACGACCAGGTCGGGCGGCTGACGTTCACCTCCGAGCTGGCCCGGGCGATCCGCCACCTGACGACGACCGGTGCGCCGTACGGAACGTACAACGTCACCGGTTCGGGCCCGGCGACGTCATGGGCGGACATCGCCCGCCGGGTATTCGAGCTCACCGGCCACGATCCGGCGCGGGTGACGGGCGTCAGCACCGACGCCTATTTCGCCTCGGCGACCAGCGCGGTGGCCCCTCGCCCGCGCAACAGCGTGCTCGACAACCAGAAGCTGGAATCAACGGGATTCATACCCCGGCCGGCCGAAGACTCGCTGGCGCGCTACCTGAGCTGCTAGCAGCGCGTTCCCGCCAAGCGGACGCTTGCTCGGGTGGCTCGGGGAGCGTCATGTGAAGATGGACGGACTATGAGCTCTACAGATCTCAGCCCGGCATCCCTGCGCGCGGCGTTCGGCCACTTCCCGATCGGCGTCGTCGCCATCGCAGCCCACGTCAACGGCGAGAAGGTCGGCCTGGCCGCCAGCACCTTCGTGCCCGTGTCGCTCGAGCCGCCGCTGGTGTCGTTCTGTGTGCAGAACACGTCGACCACCTGGCCGAAGCTCAAGGACCTGCCGGCTCTGGGCATCAGCGTGCTGGGCCAGCAGCACGACGCCGCGGCGCGCACCCTGGCCGCCAAGACCGGCGACCGGTTCGCGGGCATGGAAACCGAGTTGCGCGACAACGGCGCACTGTTCATCCACGGCACCAGCGTGTGGCTGGAGACGTCGATCGATCAGCTGGTCCCCGCCGGCGATCACACCATCGTGGTGCTGGCGATCAGCGACATCGTCATCAACCCCGACGTCGAGCCGATGGTCTTCCACCGCAGCGCATTCCGGCGCTTGGAGGCGTGAGTCAGGGCTTGGCGGCCAATTCCTGCCGATACGCCGCGACCCGCGCCTCGAGTTCAGCGGCGTCGTCAGGCCGCCCTTCCTTGCGGGCCAGTTCGGCGCGCAGGGAGAGTTCGCGGATCGCGGTCCGAATGTCGTTGACGCTGTGCGTTTCTGATTGGCCCATCTGGCTGCCTTTCGTCACGGATTGGCTGCCCTTCCGAGCGTACGCCGAAACATCGCCGTCCCCGCCGGATCGGCAATCTGGCGGGACCGGCTGCTCTCCTGTGACATGTTCGGGCCAGAGGCGTCAACTTTCCTTGACCGTCAAGGCAAGTTGACGGCCTCAGATCGAACATCTACCAAGGCGGGCGTCACGCCCGGCGTCGCGCGCCCTAACGGCGGAAGAGCTTGTTCCCCAGCCAGACGATGGGGTCGTACTTGCGGTCGGCGACGCGCTCCTTCATCGGAATCAGCGCGTTGTCGGTGATCTTGATGTGCTCGGGGCAGACCTCGGTGCAGCACTTGGTGATGTTGCAGTAGCCCAGGCCGAACTCGTCCTGCGCCATGTCCTTGCGGTCGAGCGTGTCCAAAGGATGCATGTCCAACTCGGCCACCCGCATCAGGAAGCGCGGCCCGGCGAACGCCTGCTTGTTCTCCTCGTGATCGCGCACGACGTGGCAGGTGTTCTGGCACAGGAAGCACTCGATGCACTTGCGGAACTCCTGCGATCGCTCGACGTCTTCCTGCTGCATCCGGTACTCGCCGGGCTCGAGGTCCTTCGGCGGCGCGAAAGACGGGATCTGGCGCGCCTTTTCGTAGTTGAACGACACATCGGTCACCAGGTCGCGCATGATCGGGAACGCCCGCAGCGGCGTGATGGTGACGGTCTCGGCCGGATCGAACGTCGACATCCGCGTCATGCACATCAGCCGGGGACGGCCGTTGACCTCCGCCGAACACGACCCGCACTTGCCGGCCTTGCAGTTCCACCGCACCGCCAGGTCCGGGGCCTGCGTGGCCTGGATGCGGTGGATGATGTCGAGCACCACCTCACCGTCGTTGACCTCGACCTTGAAGTCGTCGAGACCACCGCCGGTGTCGTCCCCGCGCCAGACCCGCAGATTGGCTTGGTAGCTGTTGCTCATCGCTAGCTCCGTTCCGGATGGGCTGCCAATTCGGCGTCGGTGTAGTACTTCTCCAGCTCGGACAGCTCGAAGCAGGCGAGCAGCTCGGCGGGCATCGGCACCTGCTGTTCCGGGGTGACGGTGACGTCGGGGACGATCGGGTCGCCGCCGCCGGCACTGCACACCAGCAGGATGTTGCGCCAGTCGGCACTCATCTCCGGGTAGTCGTCGCGGGTGTGGCCGCCGCGGCTCTCGGTGCGGGCCAGCGCGGCCTTGGCCACACACTCGCTGACCAGCAGCATGTTCCGCATGTCGACGGCCAGGTGCCATCCCGGGTTGAACTGCCGGTGGCCCTCGACGGTGATGTTGTGCATCCGGCGCTTGAGCTCGTCGAGCTTGAGCAGTGCCTGCTCGATCTCTTCCTTGGTGCGGATGATGCCGACAAGGTCGTTCATCGCCTGTTGCAACTCGGTGTGCAGGGTGTAGGGGTTCTCCGCGCCGACGTGTTCGTCGAACGGCTCCAAGGCTTCCCGCGCCGCGGTGGTCAGTGCGTCATCGGAGACGACGGGCCGCGCCGACAGGGCCTTCACGTACTGCGCCGCCCCGAGGCCGGCCCGCCGGCCGAACACCAGCAGGTCGCTCAGCGAGTTACCGCCGAGCCGGTTCGAGCCGTGCATACCGCCCGAGCACTCGCCGGCCGCGAATAGGCCGGGCGTCCGCGCCGCGCCGGTGTCGGGATCGACCTCGATGCCGCCCATGACGTAGTGACAGGTCGGGCCGACCTCCATCTCGTCCTTGGTGATGTCGACCTCGGCCAGCTCCATGAACTGGTGGTACATCGACGGCAGGCGCTTCTTGATCTCCTCGGTGGGGATGCGCGAGGCGATGTCGAGGTAGACGCCGCCGTGCGGGGTGCCGCGACCGGCCTTGACCTCGGAGTTGATGGCGCGCGCCACCTCGTCACGCGGCAGCAGGTCAGGAGTGCGGCGTGCGGAGTCGTTGTCCTTGAGCCACTGGTCGGCTTCTTCCTCGGTCTCGGCGTACTGGCCCTTGAACACCGAGGGGATGTAGTCGAACATGAAGCGCTTGCCCTCGGAGTTCTTGAGGACTCCGCCGTCGCCGCGCACACCCTCGGTGACGAGGATGCCCTTCACCGACGGCGGCCAGACCATGCCCGTCGGGTGGAACTGGATGAACTCCATGTTGATCAGCGTCGCGCCGGCCCGCAGTGCCAGGGCGTGCCCGTCGCCGGTGTACTCCCAGGAGTTCGACGACACCTTGAACGACTTGCCGATGCCGCCGGTCGCCAGCACCACGGCGGGCGCCTCGAACAGCACGAACCGGCCCGACTCACGCCAGTAGCCGAACGCACCGGCGATGCGGTCGCCGTCCTTCACCAGCTCGGTGATGGTGCACTCGTGGAAGACCTTGATACGGGCCTCGTAGTCGCCGGTCTCCTTGAAGTCCTCCTGCTGCAGCGAGACGATCTTCTGCTGCATGGTGCGGATGATCTCCAGGCCGGTGCGGTCACCGACGTGCGCCAGACGCGGGTAGGTGTGGCCACCGAAGTTCCGCTGGCTGATGCGGCCGTCCTTGGTGCGGTCGAACAACGCGCCGTAGGTCTCCAGCTCCCACACGCGGTCCGGTGCCTCACGCGCGTGCAGCTCGGCCATGCGCCAGTTGTTCAGGAACTTGCCGCCGCGCATGGTGTCACCGAAGTGCACCTGCCAGCTGTCCTTGGAGTTCGCGTTGCGCATCGAGGCGGCGCAGCCGCCCTCGGCCATGACGGTGTGGGCCTTGCCGAACAACGACTTACACACCACCGCCACGCGCAGGCCCTGCTCCCGGGCTTCGATGACCGCACGCAACCCCGCCCCGCCGGCTCCGATTACGACGACGTCGTACTCGTGCCGTTCGAGTTCAGCCATGAAATAACTCCAAATTGTTGTGAACAGCGTTGAAAATCAAAAAGTTTCGTTGCCGACAAAACTCATCCGACAAACCTCGGGTCGCTGAACCACCCGGCCGACACCGCCATGACGTAGAAGTCGGTGAACATCAGGGTGCCGAGGGTGATCCACGCGTACAGCTTGTGGCGAGTATTGAGCTTGCTGACCTGGGTCCAGATCCAGTAGCGCACAGGGTGTTTCGAGAAGTGCTTGAGCCGGCCGCCGGTGACGTGCCGGCAGGAGTGGCAGGACACCGTGTAGACCCACAGCATGATGACGTTGCCCAGCAGGATGATGTTGCCGAGCCCGAAGCCGAAACCGCTGGGCGAGTGGAACGCGACGATGGCGTCGTAGGTGTTGATCACCGAGATGATGACCGCGATGTAGAAGAAGTACCGGTGGGTGTTCTGGATGATCAGCGGGAACCGCGTCTCACCGGTGTACTTGGCATGCGGTTCGGCGACGGCGCAGGCCGTCGGGGACTGCCACACCGTGCGGTAGTAGGCGCCGCGGTAGTAGTAGCAGGTCAGCCGGAACAGCAGCAGGAACGGCAAGGACAGCGCCGCGAACGGAATCAGCGACAGCGGTCCGTCGGCCGGCAGAATCTGGGGCCAGAACTCGCTGGCCGCACCGCACTTGACGCTCAGACACGGTGAGTAGAACGGCGTCAGATAGTGATAGTCCGCGACGTAGAAGTGGTCCCGTTGGAAGGCGCGCACCGTCGCGTAGATGACGAACGCGGCGAAACCCAGGTCGATGAGAATCGGGGATTTGAGCCAGTTATCGGTCCGCAGGGTGCGCTGCGGTATCTGCGCACGCGTGGGGGAGAAGACGCCGGTCCCGGGGCGGTTGGCGGCGGGTGCGCTCACGAAAGCATCCTCGATTTCGGTTGGGGGCAGGGCCTACCTATGAAGTTGTGGGACGGGCCGGTGATGGGCACGACGACCGTCGTGCCCAAGTCGGTCAGCCGCCGACGCCACCGTCGTGGTCGTTCCAGAATTCGCTGGAGTAGTCGTGGTCAGGGATCACGATCTTTTCCTTGGCGTGCTGGGTCTTGATGCCGCGGCTGAATTCCAGCTCTTCGATGTCGATGTCCAGCCGCTCGATGTCGACGGCCAGGCGCTCGGCGTCATTCGCGATGCGGCGGGTGGCGGGGGAGTCCCCGTATTTGGCGGCCAGCGAGCTGACGGACCGACGCAAATTGCCGATCAACTCGTGCAGTTCGGTGAGCTCAGTGGTGGTGGACATCGGGCGACCTCCTTGGGCTGAAGGGTGTCATAAATCACAGTACGACACCGGATGCTAGTCAGATCCGGAGATGAAAGTGAGACAGGTCACGTTTGTGGGCACGGTGTCGGCATGTCGTCGCAGTGGTGGTCGGTACGGTATGACCATGTCCGACGCGGTTCTGGCGCAGCGCGCCGAAGCACTATTGGCCCTGCACCAGCCGGGGAACCCGGTCGTCCTGCCGACCGTGTGGGACGCCTGGTCGGCGAAGCTGGCGGTGTCCGCCGGGTTCGTCGCGCTGACGGTCGGCAGCCACCCGGTCGCCGACTCGGTGGGCAAGCCCGACGGCGAAGGCATGTCGTTCGACGACCTCACCACGCGCGTCAGCCAGATCACCGCGGCAGTCGACGTGCCGGTGTCGGTCGACATCGAATCCGGTTACGGCGAGGCCCCGAGCCGCCTCATCTCCGGCCTGCTGGCCGCGGGCGCGGTGGGTCTCAACATCGAGGACACCGTGCACAAGGACGGCGGCCGCATCCGCGACGCCCAGGAGCACGCCGACCTGGTCGGTGAATTGCGCAGGGCGGCAGACGCTTCCGGGGTCCACGTCGTGATCAACGCGCGTACCGACCTGTTCCTGCGCCAGATCGGCGACGAGGCCGACCGCTACGAGCGCGCGGTGCAGCGGCTGAAGCTGTGCGCAGCGGCCGGCGCGGACTCCCTGTACCCGGTGGGCCGCCATGACGACGACACCTATCGCCGCCTGGCCGCCGACCTGCCGTTGCCGATCAACGCCATCGCGATCCCGGAGTCCGACGATCCCGCGTCCTTCGGCCCGTTGGGCGTCGGCCGCATCAGCTTCGGGCCGTTCCTGCAGCGCGCTCTCGGGACGGTGGCCGCCGATATTCTGGCGCGGTGGCAGTGAGCGACCCCGACGGCGCCGAGGAGAACTACGGGTTGTGGTGGGCCGCCGGCGTTGCCGCCGCGATCCTGCTGATCATCCTGATCTACCAGGTGATTCAGACGTCCGACGAGTCCGAGCAGCCGTCCGGTCCCGTCGGTGACTCCACAGTGCTGACGACGTATCCGACCAGCACCAAGCGGACGACGACGCGGACCACCACCACGACGACGATCTACAACCCGTACACCACCCCGACCACCGTCCCGCCCGCCGGCGTCGGCTAGTTCGGCGGACGTCAGCCCAGGTATATGACCGGGGTCACGCACTTCACCGGCGTTTGCCGACTGGTGTGAGAAGAGCGTGACGGTCGATTCACACGCGGCAACACAATTCGCAATATCGCCTCCCTACCTTTTGGGGCATGGACGCGAAGAACCTTGTGGTCGTTGGCCACGGAATGGTCGGGCACCGCCTGGTCGAGGCGCTGCGCTCGCGGGATGCCGCGGGCCAATGGCGCATCACCGTGCTGTCCGAAGAAGCGGACGCCGCGTATGACCGGGTGGGGCTGACGGGTTACACCGAGCACTGGGACCGGTCGAAGCTGGCGTTGCCTGGCAACGGGTATGACGGCGACGGCCTCGTCGACCTCGTGCTGGCCGACAAGGTCGGCGGTATCGACCGCGCCACCAAGACGGTGGTGACCGAGTCGGGTCGCGGCATCGCCTACGACAAGCTGGTGTTGGCCACGGGCTCTTACGCTTTCGTGCCGCCGGTGCCCGGTCACCAGCTCGACGGCTGCTTCGTCTACCGCACCCTGGACGACCTCGACGGCATCCGCGCCGCCATGCAGCGCTCGGCCGAACACGGCAACAACACCGGTGTGGTCATCGGTGGTGGCCTGCTGGGTCTGGAAGCGGCGAATGCGTTGCGCCAGTTCGGCATGCAGGCCCACATCGTCGAGCGGGCGCCCCGTCCGATGAACCAGCAGCTCGACGACGCCGGTGGTGCGCTGCTGGCCCGCATGATCGGCAAGCTGGGCATCTCGGTGCACCTGGACGTCGGCACAGACGCCATCGAGCCGCTCGACGAGGGCGTGCGCGTGCTGCTCAGCGACGGCACGCTGATCGACGCCGGCCTGGTCATCTTCGCCGCCGGTGTGCGTCCGCGCGACGAGCTGGCCCGTGACGCCGGTCTGGACATGGCCGAGCGTGGTGGCGTCCTGACGGACTTGTCCTGCGTGACAAGCGATCCTGACATCTACGCCGTCGGTGAGGTGGCCGCGGTCGAGGGCCGGTGCTACGGCCTGGTCGGTCCCGGTTACACCACCGCCGAGGTGGTCGCCGACCGCCTGCTCGGTGGCGCCGCCGAGTTCCCCGAGGCCGACATGTCGACCAAGCTGAAGCTGCTCGGCGTCGACGTCGCGAGTTTCGGTGACGCGCAGGGCGTTACGCCCGACTGCCTGGAGGTCGTCGTCAACGACCCGGTGAAGGAGACCTACGCCAAGCTGGTGCTGTCCGACGATGCCCAGACCCTGCTGGGTGGCATCCTGGTCGGCGACGCGTCGGCATACGGCGTGCTGCGCCCGATGGTCGGCGAGGCACTGCCCGGTGACCCACTGGCGCTCATCGCCCCGGCCGGATCCGGTGACGGCGCAGGAGCTCTCGGTGTGGGCGCCCTGCCGGACGCTGCGCAGATCTGCTCCTGCAACAACGTCACCAAGGGCGACCTGTGCGGTGCGATCGAAGGAGGTTGCTCCGACGTCGCCGGCCTGAAGGCCTGCACCAAGGCCGGCACCTCCTGTGGCTCCTGCGTTCCGCTGCTCAAACAGCTGCTGGAAGCGCAGGGCGTCGAGCAGTCCAAGGCGCTGTGCGAGCATTTCCCGCAGTCGCGGGCCGAACTCTTCGAGATCATCTCGGCCACCGAGATCCGGAAGTTCTCCGGGCTGATCGAGAAGTTCGGCACCGGAAAGGGTTGCGACATCTGCAAACCCGCCATCGCCTCGATCCTGGCGTCGACCAGCAGTGGCCACATCCTCGACGGCGAGCAGGCCGCGCTGCAGGACTCCAACGACCACTTCCTGGCCAACATCCAGAAGAACGGCAGCTACTCGGTGGTGCCGCGCGTCCCGGGTGGTGACATCACCCCGGAGCAGCTGATCCTGATCGGTGAGATCGCCAGGGACTTCGGGCTTTACACCAAGATCACCGGTGGCCAGCGGATCGACATGTTCGGTGCGCGCGTGGACCAGTTGCCGGAGATCTGGCGGCGTCTGGTCGACGGCGGCATGGAGTCCGGGCAGGCGTACGGCAAGTCGTTGCGCACCGTCAAGAGCTGCGTCGGCAGCGACTGGTGCCGCTACGGGCAACAGGATTCGGTACAGATGGCTATCGATCTGGAGCTGCGTTACCGCGGCCTGCGGTCGCCGCACAAGATCAAGATGGGCGTCTCCGGCTGTGCCCGGGAATGCGCCGAGGCCCGCGGCAAGGACGTCGGCGTCATCGCCACCGAGACCGGCTGGAACCTGTACGTCGGCGGCAACGGCGGCATGACGCCCGCCCACGCGCAGCTGCTGGCCGGTGACCTCGACGACGAGACCCTGGTTCGCTACATCGACCGGTTCCTGATGTTCTACATCCGCACCGCGGACCGGCTGCAGCGCACGGCGCCGTGGGTCGACCAGATGGGCCTGGACCACGTCCGTGACGTCGTGTGCAACGACTCTCTCGGTCTGGCAAGCGAATTCGAAGCCGCCATGGAACGGCACGTCGACGGCTACTCCTGCGAGTGGAAGGGCGTGCTGGACGACAAGGCCAAGCTGACCCAGTTCGTCTCGTTCGTCAACGCGCCTGACGTCGCCGACCCGACCATCGCGTTCACCGAGCGCAACGGCCGCAAGGTGCCGATCGGCATGCCCACCGTCCCGCCCGCCAAGAGCTGATCAGGAGGCCACGATGACTCTCAACGACCTGTCCGAAGTTGCTCAGTACCAAGACCGTTCGGAGTGGACCGCGGTCTGCTCGTACCACCGGCTGGTGCCCGGCCGCGGTGCCGGTGTGCTGCTGCCCGACGGCTCCCAGGCGGCGCTGTTCCGCCTGCATGATGGATCGCTCTACGCCGTCGGCAACATCGACCCGTTCTCCGGCGCTGCGGTGATGTCACGGGGCCTCGTCGGTGACCGGGCCGGCCGGGCCTGCGTGCAGAGCCCCATCAAGAAGCAGGCGTTCGCCCTGGATGACGGTGTCTGCCTTGATGATCCCTCGGTGCGCTTGCCTGTCTACCCCATCCGGGTGTGGGCCGGGCTGGTCGAGATCGGTCCGCTGGGCGTCGACGCAGCGGCTTAGCCGGGCTCGTTCTCCCCCGACAGTCTTCGTCCGGAGCCGTCAACAGAGCCACGAAAGTTGACGGCTCGGAATCGCATGTGGTGCAGACAGCGCCGACACGGCCGGCCGTCAGCGCGCGCAACTGTTGTCCTCGATGGTCTGCAACACCCAGTACGCCGTGAACTCGATGATCAGTGCGATCTCCGCGATCAGCACTGCGTGATTGAAGCCGTCGAGGCTCAGGTGCAGCACCACCACGGTCAGCAAGGTGGCGGCCATCAACAGTGAGATCGTCTGGTAGGCGCCGCGGTAACGACTTCCGCACGCCGGGGCGGTGCCGAACGCCGAGCTGAACACCGTCAGTACGATGGCGCCGAACATGACGGCCGCGGCAATGCCGTGGGCGTTGATCCGGAACCAGTCCGGTGCCACGATCAGCACCACGACGCCGGTCCCGAGCGCCGCGCGCTGTAGCCACCTCGCGGCGGAACCGACCATGGTGCCGGCCCGGTTGGGCCGGAACAACAACCACGACGCGGCACGTGAACCGGCAAGGATGACCGTGACCGTCCAGGCGTTGAACAGTACGGCCGAGCCGGTCTGTACTGCCACGGGATCAGCTGTGCCGCACTGCAGTACGGGTCGCGTGGTGGGGACGACGGCGATCACGAAGGCCAGTACCCCGGCCAGGTTGAGCAGGGTGTTCTCGGTGTCGCTGGCGCCCTGGTAAACGATGAGCATGGCGCCGATCGCGAACAGTGCGCCGATGAACACCGCGTGCGTGGTGGTGAAGTAGTAGGCGCTGATCGACGTCTGCCAACACGTGGCGTGCGCGCGCTCGACAGCCAGTGCCGCACCCAGCAGGACGGCCATGACCACCATGCCGCCACGGAGAAATCGGTAGGTGTCCAGCGCCACGTCATTGCCCGTCCGCTTGGCCATGCCTCCAGTATGGGCCGCGATGTCCCCCACAAATGGGCGGTACCCCTTGAGTTTCGGCCGAAAACCTAGGCGGCCAGTGACAACCGGGCCGTCCGGAACCGGTGCGCCACCAGCTTCGGGACACCGGGGTGCCGGCCCAGCGGGTCGGTCACGATATCGGCACCGCAGGTGTACAGCCGGTCCTGGAAGAGTCCGTCGGCCAAGAGGTATGACGCCACGGCGATGCGCTCGGCGCCACGCTTCCGCAGCCGGGCCACCACGTCGCCGACCCAGTGCGTGCCATTGATCGCGAACGCGAGCTCGACGCGGCTGCCCAGCGTCGCCGACAGCATGGCGCACGTCCGGCGCAGGTCGCCGGCAGCGCGCGGGTCTGAGGTGCCGGCAGCGGCCAGTACCACGGAATCCGATGGCCGCCAGCCTGATTCGATGAGCCGGTCGGCGAGCACCCGGACCATCGCGGTCGAGGGCCCGAGCGCCGGCGCCACTGTGACGTCCCGGTGGCCGCTTTCGGCGATACCTGCGGGAATGTCGTTGTGGACGTGGTAGCCCGACGACAGGAAGGCCGGAACGACGACGGCCGGGCCGGGCGGCAGCGCCGACAGCACCTCGGCCGGTGTGGGCCCGAGGACGTCGACGAACGCGGTGTGCACGCGGCGGTCCAACAGTCCGCTGACCTGCTCGGCCAGCTTGCCGATCATCGCGACACCCGAGCCCTTGCGGGTGCCGTGGGCAACGAGGACGGGGTTCATCGCGCACCTGCCGAGTAGTCGTCGACCGCCAGCCGGTAGCCGCGCTTCACCACGGTCGCGACGATCTCCTTGTCGCCCAACGTGGTTCGCAGGCGCAGCACCGCGGTCTCGACGGCATGGGTGTCCGACCCGCTGCCCGGCAACGCGGCCAGCAGTTCCTGCCGTGACACCACCGCACCCGGCCGCAGCGCCAGCGCCCGCACGATGGACATCCCGGCCGGCGAAAGGTCCTTGACGACACCGTCGACCACGACGCAGGTGCCGCGGATCTCGAGATCGTGTCCGGCTGCCCGCAGCTTCCGGGTCTGCAGCACGGGCAGCTCATCGGCGATGTGGCGCGCCAGCGCTCCCAGGCGCATGCGCTCGGGAGCGGATGTCGGCACCCCGAGCCGGGCCAGCGGCCGCGCTGTCACCGGCCCGACGCACATGGCGTGCACCGGGCCCCGAAACGCGTCCAGCACTTGCTCATTGACGCCGAGTTCGGTCGCGCGCATCAGCGTCGCCGCGACTGCGGGCGCCGAGGTGAAGCTGACGGCGTCGAGCCGGCGCTCGGCGATATCGCCGACCAGCGAGTCGAACGCACCGCCGGACGGCACCGGCTGCCACCGGTACACCCTGATGGGGACGACGTCGGCGCCGGCGCGGCGCAGCTCGTCGAGAAACTCGGGGAACGGGTCCCATTCATCGGTGGCGCCGTGCAGCTGAACGGCGATCCGCATGCCGGAGATGCCACCCTGCAGCAGGTAGCCCAGCACCTCGCGGGACGACTCGGAATCGGGCGACCATTCCTCGGGCAGGCCGGCCGCCCGCAGCGCGCCGGTGGCTTTGGGTCCGCGTGAGACGATCCGGGCGCGGCTGAGGGCATCGGTCAGTTCACTTGACAGGCCCCAGTCGTCGGCGGCGGACATCCAGCCGCGGAATCCGATGCCGGTCGTGGCGATCAGGACGTCGGGCGGCACTTCGAGTAGCGCCTGGGTATTCGTGCGGAGCTCGTCGTCGTCGGGCAGCGGGACCATCGAGATGGCGGGGGCAGCGATCACCGTCGCGCCGCGGCGGCGCAGCAGGGTGCACAGCTCATCGGCACGTCGTGCGGAAGTCACCGCCACCCGAAATCCGGTGAGCGGGGCCCGTTCGGGATCACTCATGCGTTCAGTGAAGGGACAGCGTGTTTCCGGCTGGTTACCCAGCCATTGCTCAGCGGTGTCGCCGCTCCGGAAAGGGTGACGTTTGTGTCACATGCAGGGCTGAACTGGGGTTTTGCGCGCAAAAACCTCACAAGCCTTCACCAGACGTCGCCGTCGCGCCAGTCACAGGTGATGTCGGCGGTGGTGTCGACCTCGACCGAAACCGGCAGCACGAACAGCGAATGGTCGTCTTCGGGCGTGCGATTGACACCGGCCGGCGCCAGCACGGACGTCGTGCCCCGCCACGGCAGCCAACCCCGCGCGGTGTAGATCGGCCGACCCGCGTCCGAGGAACTGAGTGCCCCGATCTCGTAGGCGCCGCGGACCACCTGCTCGACGGCGTCGAGGACCGCCGTCGCCAGCCCCTGGCCCCGCCAGTCCTCGCGGACCGCAACGGCTTCGACGTAACCGCACCGCAGGGCGGAGTTGCGGTAGATCAGCCGGCGCTGGACGACAGCGCCGTGCGCGATGATCGCGCCGTGCCGGCAGATCAACGCATGCATGCCACCCAGGCAGTGCTCCCAGTCGGCATCCGAGAAATCGCCGTCGTAGGCGTCGATGACCATCTGCCGCGCACCCTCGCGGGTCTCGGCATCGAGATCAGCGGTGTGGACCAACCGCGCCGTGTGAACGTTGTGTACGCGGGAGAGATCCGTGGGGTGCACCCCCTCGTTCTACCAGGATTGCGCAGCCCGCGCTGGTGCCTGCGCGGGTTCAGGCACCGAACGGTTGACGCGGCTTGGACCAGTGCATCCGCACGTGCTGTCCGGGCCGGATCTGCCCCACCTTGTCGATGTCGTGGTCGGCGACGACACCGATCACCGGGTACCCGCCGGTGACCGGATGGTCGGGGCCGAGAATCACCGGTAAACCGTTGGGCGGCACCTGGATTGCCCCCCGCGTGGCGCCCTCGCTGGGCAGCTGGCGGTCCGGCCAGCGGTGCTGCAGTGGCCGCCCGTTGAGGCGCATGCCGACGCGGTCGCTGCGATCGGTCACGACCCACTCGGTGTGCACCAGAGCGTCGGGGTCGACGAACCAGTCATCCCGCGGACCGGGGACCACCAGCAGTTCCAGCAGGTCCTCGGCGATGGCCGCCACGGGCGCCTGATCCAGCTCGGGGAACTCCGCGGGGTGCGCACCGATGGTCAGCAGGTCTCCGGCCTGCAGCGGCCGCGGGCCGATCGCCGACATGACGTCGTAGCTGCGGGAGCCGAGCACGGGGTCGACGACGAAGCCGCCGCGGACCGCGACGTAACTACGCAGACCGGTGCGGGGTGCACCCAGGGAGATCACCTCACCGTCGTGTGCGTAGTGGATGCTGTTGGTGCCGAACGGGATTCCGTTCGCGGAGGGGTCGGCGTCGGCGCCGGTGACGGCCACCGCCACGCCCTCTTTGCCGCCGCCGTGAACCCGGGCGGAGAAGCCGCCGAACGTCACCTCGATGGTGGCGCGGTCGTTCGGGTTGGCCACCAGCCGGTTGGCCAGCGTATGCGAGCGGCGATCGGCCGCGCCCGAGCGGCTGACACCCATGTGGGCCAGGCCGGGCCGGCCCAGATCCTCGACGAGCGCGAGCGGGCCGGTCTTCAGGATTTCGAGTGTTGCGGTCATGGTCGCGCTCCTAACCGATCGCCCGGAATTGCACGTGCATGCCCGGAACCAGCAACGCCGGCTGTTCCCGTTCGAGGTCCCACAGCGTGGCGTCGGTCCGGCCGATCAACTGCCAGCCGCCCGGGGTCTCGCGGGGGTAGACGCCGCCGAACTCCCCGGCGAGGGCCACCGAGCCCGCCGGCACGCGCGTGCGCGGCTCGCTGCGGCGCGGGACCTGGAGTCGCTCGTCGCCACCGACCAGATAGGCGAAGCCCGGCGTGAAGCCGCCGAACGCGACGCGCCACAGCGACCCGGTGTGTGCGGCGACCACCTCGTCCGGGGTCAGCCCGGTCAGCTTGGCGACCTCGTCGAGATCCATGCCGTCGTACACGACGTCGATGATCAAGTCGGGCTGCTGCGGGGCGCTGGCCTCGGCGTTGTCGATCTCCCCGAGGCGGAGCTTGGACAGCCGCTGCTCGGTGGGGATGCGATATCGCGGTGCGGCGAGCTTGACCAGGATGGTCCGCGATGCCGGGACGATGTCCAGGACACCGGGCAGGTTCGCCGCTTTCAGCGTGTCGGTCCACGCCAGGACCTCGGCGGTGCTGTTCAATTCCAGGAGCAGCGCCTGGTCGCCATAGTCGCGGACGGTGCCGAGCATCGTCGTGTCAACTTTGTCCACTGTGACGGTCATCACCCCAACCTACCCGCGGGTAGCCCGTAATTAACGCGTCCTTACGCACTCGCCAGAAGAGCCTTAATGAGCGCTCAGACAGCAAATTCGTACGTCGGTTCGCGGCGCTTGATGTAGCTGATCACCCGGTACGTCACCGGCAGGAAAACGATCTCGACGGCGGTCTTGTACAGCCAGCCCTGGCCGGTGTAGACGGCGAAGTCGTGGAAGGTGCTGATGCCGATGGCATTGGCGGCGATGGCGCAGAACACCAGCGTGTCACCGAGTTGCCCGGCGAACGTCGAGCCGACCAGGCGCGCCCACAGGTGCTTCTCCTTGGTGCGTTCCTTGATGGCCACCACGACCCACGCATTGATCGTCTGCCCGACGATGAAGCCGGCGAGCCCGGCGATGATCAGCTGCGTGTAGGAGTGCACGACGTTCTCGAAGTGCGCCTGGTTCGGGTAGAAGTCGGCGGCCGGCAGGTAGATCGTCGCCCAGAAGGTCAGGGCGGCAAGGATATTCATGGCGAAGCCGAGATAGATGGCCCGCCGCGCGGCCTTGAAGCCGTACACCTCCGACAACACGTCGCCGATGATGTAGGTGAGCGGGAAGACGATGAAGCCGCCGTCGGTGATGATCGGGCCGAAGGCCACGCCCTTGGTGGCGGTGACGTTGGAAATGATCACCAGGGCCGTGAACACCGCGATCAGGATCGGATAGTAGGCCGATCCGACTTGCGCGAAGCGGGCGTGCTGTTCGGGGCGCTCGGCGACGGTCACGTCGAACATCTTGGCAGGCAGGGCGGCGAGTGCAACCTCAGGCCAGCGCCGCGGTCAGCAGGGGTGGCAGCTGGTCGGCCACGGCGGGGTAGGACAGCACGGAGGCGAACGTGATGGCCGCGGACAGATCCTTGTTGGGGAAGACGATCCGGTTGGACTTGGCCTGGCTCAGTTGCGCGACGGTCGGGTCGGCCAGCACCGCGGGCCGCTGATCGTCGGCGTCGAGCGTCCAGATCAGCACGTCGGCGTCGCGGAAGGCCGTGGCGATCTGGTCGCGGGGCACGAAACCGTGTTGTCCCTTGGTGAACGAGTCCAGCCCGGCCGGGAGGGCGATGCCCATCTCGGTGAGGAAGTCGGTGCGCCAGCCCGCCGGTGTGATCTCGACGCCCGCGGCAGTCGGAAGACCGTTGACGATCAACATCTTTCGGCCCCCGAGCCGCGGGTTGGCCTGGCCGGCGCCGGCGAACTTGGCGTCGACACCGTCGATGAGTCGCTTCATGTCGTCGGCCTTGAAGACGGCCTGCCCGATGACGGTCGCCTGTTCCTTCCAGGGCTCGAAGAAGGCGTCCTGGCCGGACTGGGCGATCGTCGGGGCAATCGCCGACAGCTTCTTGTAGGTGTCGGCGTCCAATCCGGCGTTGGTGGCGATGATGAGGTCGGGCTTCAGCGCGGAAATCTTGTCCACCTGGATGCCGTCATTGAGGTTCAGGACGGCCGGCTGGGCCGGGCCGAGCGCGGGTAGGGCCCATGGCCACACGGCGAACGGCTGGTTTCCGAACCACTCGGTCACGGCGATCGGTACGACGCCGACGGCCAGCAGTTCGTCCTGCCCGGTGAGGCCGGCGCACACCACACTCTTCGGTGGTCCCGGAATGCGCGTGGATCCGAATGCGTGATTGATCGTGACCGACCCGTCGCCGGCGACGGTGCCCGAGGCCGGCGGCTTGGAGCATGCGGCGACCACCGCGGCACCGGCTGCACCGGCGGCCAGTGCCAGGAAACTACGGCGCGAGCGGATCGGGTGCACGTCGTGAGTCTTGCATCTGCCCCGCGAAATGGCGCTGCTAACACGCGACGCAACCGTGGTCGCGCGGGTGCGCCGCGCCTCGAAGCGGTGTGCGTCAGTGCCCGTGAGGCAGTTTGCCGACAACGTAAATATTGATGACGGGTGGCCGACGGGGTGACCGGAAACGAGAAGCATACCTTAGGTATGTACTTTATCTGACTATTAGCTGGATGTCGGTGTGTCATTAACCGGCCCACTTTTGGTGGCTGGGCCGTTTCGCCGGTTGGTGTCCAAAAAATAGCAGGTAAATACCAATATGTAACCGACGTTTCACGTGGGGCGCGTGGTCCAGACGTTACCTGTGAGTCGGCTCGCGACATTAGCGAGAACTGTCCAATGTCAGTCGTTTGACGTATCGTCGGGCCGCCCATTGCCGTGCTCTAATGAGGGTGTACGCCGGTCTTTGGCGGACAAGAGGGCTTTGCTGGGAGGCTGTAATGACGATCGATTCCAGTGGACTGCCCGTCCCGCGGCGACATACTCGGACCGAGGCGCGTCAGGGGGGCGGTTCGAAGCGGCCGGAACGCGTCGTGACCCGGCACCTCCCGGAATTGCTCGTCGGCATGCGGTGGTTGTTCGACACGGCCCAACCGGACGGCGCGATGGTGAGCGCGGGCGGTCAGATCGTGCGGTCCGGCCGGCGGACGCTGCGCTTCCGGCCCGCGGACTGGCAAGGCCACGCGGTAATCGAAATCGTCGGCCCGGCCGCCCCCGGCGACCCGTCACCGCGCGCCGAACTGGAGGCTTACGTCCAGGCCCTCGACGACATGGGTGAAGACGTGGTGGCCAGCTGGATCGGGCGCCGAGGCCAGGTGCGCAGCATCGCGCTGGCCCGCGCCGTGCATCCGACGCTTCGTGCCGCCGTCGAACGTTATGTGGCCGGCTGCGCCGAGCACCCCGGCCAGCAGTGCTCGTGTGGCCGCCGGGCCCGTGACTGCAGTGTGTCGCTGCGCGCGGTGGAGCGCTCAGTGGGCCGTCACCAGGTGGAGTTCGACGCGCTGGCCGGGCCGTGGCCCGACGCGCTCGACCCGTCAGGAGAGCTGGGTCTGGTCGCCGCCGGGGTGGTGCCGCAGCTCGCCGAACAAAATGTGGCCGGTAGCGCGGTCTGAGCGTTTCGCCGGTATTACGGCCATAGGTCGTTAAAGCTTCATTTCCCGTTCGGTTATCGCAATGCCCGAACAATCTTTATTATTCCGTTACGGACACTGCGGGGGCGGTGCCGGGCATTAATTGACGGAAGCGTCTTATATGGCGGTCGGGAGGTGTCGTTGCGATGACTGCGCGTGTGATCACCGGTCAGTTGTTGGCGGCTCTGGCGGTGGCTGCTCTAGGCATTTCTGCCCCCGCATCGGCTGATGTCGGAACGGGCCAGATGGCGGCCTGCGCCGAACGGGGTAATCCGCTCGACTGCGTGCCGACGAATGCCGCCGCCAATGCCGCGGAACTCGCCTATCTCACCGAGCTGCACGGCCGGATGCAGAGCAGCGATGCCGACCTACTCAAAACTGGGCGTCTGACCTGCAATATGTTCGTGTACGCCGGTCAGCCGACGGGTGATGCCGTGAACGACATCTCCAAATCCCTGAAGGTGAACAAGGCCTCCGCGACTTTCGTGATGGATATGGCGATGGTGCATCTGTGCCCGGGTCTGAACATCGGCGCCGACGGAGTACCGCGTCCCCGCTATTGAGGTGGCAGTGAATTCACGCCGAACCCGCGTGAAATCGATGTAGGTAAGCAGGCCAGTCCCAGGTATTCAGGAATTCGTTTGCGGCCGAGTAGCCGTTGTCATATAGCCTCTTCCGGTCAGCCTGGGAAATGTCGAAATTCAGGTAACCGATGCCGGCCGCGTCGACCACTATCGTGCGCGCCGCGACGGACGGCTGCCGCAGATAAGTCTGGTCATGACCGAGCAATGCGGTGTTGATGAGGTTCTCCAGGAGGTGCGGGGCACCGGGCAGATCAACGACCGGTGCCAGACCCGGGCCCGGGTCGCCGTCACCCTGGGCGGGTCGCTGGGCCGTCACGGTGATGCCGAAGCTGGGCCAGCGCGGGACCTTGCCGTCGGTGCGATCCAGCGAGTACATCGGAAAGTTCGACAGCAGGCCGCCGTCGATCAGCGTCGACGTCGTGCCCGAGGCGCTCGTGATCGTCACTGGCCGGAAGAAGAACGGGATGGCCATGGACGCGCTGACCGCGTCCGCGACGGACTGTTCGTCGGGGTCGAGGCCGTACATCCGGCGGTAGTCCCACGGCAGCCGGACCAGCGTGCCGCGCGTGATGTCGGCGACCGTGACGACCAGGCGGTAGCGCTGCTCCGGCGGCAGCTCGCGGTCGTCGAGCGCCAGATCGCCGAAAGTGCGGACGCCCAGATTGCGCAGCTCGCCGTCGACCCAGTCGTGAATGGCGTCGCCGCGGTACATCCCCTGGCCGCGGAAGGCCGTCCAGTACTTGCCGACCACCGGGATTCGGCTGGTGCCAACGGGATCCAGGAATTTGCGGTAGGGCAGCGACATCGCCAGCTCCCGGAGTTGGTCACCGCTGAGCTGGCACCCGGCCGGCTGGCGACGGTTCGCGGCGGCGATGACGGCGCCCACCAGGGACCCGGCCGACGTCCCGGAGACCCGGCTGACGCGGTAGCCCGCATCGCCGAGAGCGACGACGGAGCCGACCAATCCGATGGCCTTGACACCGCCGCCCGACAGCACCAGATCGGCGGTCTTGACCGGGACCGCGGGGGAGTCGTCGGGCCTGTGCACCATCGGTGACGATGCTAGGTGAACGCCTGCTATTCGCCTTGGACCGCAACGGATTGTGACGGCGGCGCGGGCTCTGGCGGCGGTGTGGCGCGCGTTACTCGGCCACTCAGCCGATTCTTAGGCGCAGACTAAGCCGCCCTCAGTACCCGTCCCTAATGTTGCTGGCACAACGAGGGATTCACCGGAGAGGGGGTGGCGAATGGAGCATCGGTACTGTGACCGCATGTTGGCGGCACGCGCGTTCGTAATAGCAATGTCCACGGTCCTTCTCGTCCCCACCGCGGTGGCATCCGCAGACGACGATGCGCCCCCGCCGGGGCCGCCGGTCTCGTTCACCATGACCTCCGGGGCGCCGATCCGAGACGGCGCCACCTACGGCGTCGGCACGGTGATCGTCGCGCACTTCGCCGGTCCGGTCGATGAGGCCGCCGCCGCGCGGGATCTGGTGGTAACCGCCAACCCGCCGGTGACCGGGTCGTGGCACTGGGTCAACAACACCACCGCGCACTGGCGTCCGCCGCAGTACTGGGCACCGGGCACCGTGGTGTCGGTGGCCGGGGGCCCGACGTTCAGCATCGGTGCATCCCACGTATCGATCGCCGACGACGCGACCAAGAAGGTCAGCGTGTACGACGGCGGCGCACTGGTGAAGACCATGCCGACGTCGATGGGTCGCGGCGGCACCGAGACCGTCAACGGCAAGACGCTCAGTTTCTGGACCCAACCTGGGGTTTACACCGTGCTCGACAAGAGCAATCCGGTGGTCATGGATTCGTCGACGTACGGCCTGCCGATCAACAACCACCTCGGGTACAAGGAGACCATCCCCTACGCGGTGCGCGTCAGTACCGATGGTGTGTACCTGCATCAGCTCGACGCGACGGTGTGGGCCCAGGGCAACACCAACACCAGTCATGGCTGTCTGAACCTGAACCACGACAACGCGCAGTGGTTCTACAACTTCTCCGTTCCCGGCGACGTGGTCGAGGTGCGGAACACCGGCGGCAAGCCTTTGCAGCTGTGGCAGAACGGCGACTGGAGTGTGCCGTGGGACCAATGGTGATAACGATGCGATCAAAGTTGAATCTCGGTCGCGTCGATGTGACGCACACCACAATGCATTAGGTACACTGGTCAGTGTCACGGCAAAAGGCCTAGTCACGACCGGTACTTAGCCGATAAAATTAGATAGCTGAAAATATCAGTTTGAGGTCAGGAGTGGTCGTGGGAGCAGTAGCGCATTTGCCGAACCAGTTCGAGTCGGCACAGCCGGCGGCGGACGCATCGTTGATGGACTTGCTGTCGACGTGTTCGGGCATCATCGAGTCGACCTTCGCCGACCGCATCCGCGAACTCGGTGGCACGGAGGCCGAAATCCACCAGCTGTCAGGTTCTGCGGCCTACGCGGTGTTCGCGTGGTCCACGGGCCGCGGCTTCGGCGCCTGATCCGGTAGACCGGTAGCGCCGCCGCGGTGCTACCAGGGGCCCGGCCGGCCCCGCCATTCCAACCCCTACTCACGCAGTGCCCGCCTCTGTGCGACAACCCCGTCGCGCAGAGGCGGGCATTTTGCGTCCATGGGTGATCCGGGCGCGTGGCACAGTGCGTGCGTTCGATCGCGAAGCAATCTGTCCCCGGTGATTGAACCCAGGGACCGCCGGCGGCCGGAACAGGTCCCTGGCTTCAGTCGGGGTGGCTGTCAGTGCCTCGTGGTTGAAACGATGTATCCGGGCCGGACGCGCAGAAGAGTCCGTAAACCAAAAACGCCGCGCTGAGAGGCGATCTCAGCGCGGCGCTTCGGGTACGACGGGTCAGACGGTCGCGTCGACCTTCTCGGCGGGGGTCGGCCACGGCACCGGTTTCGGGCGCTGACGCACGATCTGCGGCCACCAGAACCACTTGCCCATGAGGGCCGCGATCGACGGCATCATGAACGACCGGACGACCAGCGTGTCGAACAGCAGACCGAGGCCGATCGTGGTGCCCACCTGGCCGATGATGCGCAGCTCGCTGATGATCATCGACGACATGGTGAAGGCGAAGACCAGGCCGGCGTTGGTGACCACGGAACCGGTGCTGCCCATGGCCCGGATGATGCCGGTGTTCAGGCCGGCATGGATCTCTTCCTTGAACCGCGCCGCCAGCAGCAGGTTGTAGTCCGCGCCCACGGCCAACAGGATGATCACCGACATCGGTATCACCATCCAGTGCAACGGTAGGCCGATCAGGTACTGCCAGATCAGGATCGACATACCCAGCGACGCGCCCAGCGAGATCGCCACCGTCGCGACGATCACCGCGGCGGCCACCACGGCTCGCGTGATGATCAGCATGATGACGAAAATCAGTGCGAGAGCGGAGATTCCGGCGATCATCAGGTCGTAGTCGGAGCCCTCGGCCATGTCGCGGAAGGTTGCCGCGCTACCGGCCAGGTAGATCTTGGAACCCTCCAGCGGCGTGCCCTTGATGGCCTCCTTGGCGGCCAGCTTGATGGAGTCGATGTTCGAGATGCCTTCGGGCGTAAGCGGATTGCCCTCATGCTGCACGATGAACCGCACCGACTTGCCGTCCGGCGAGATGAAGTTCTTCATGCCCCGCTTGAAGTCGGCACTGTCGAAGGCCTCCGGCGGCAGGTAGAACGAGTCGTCGTTCTTCGACTTGTCGAAGGCCTCACCCATGGCGCTGGAGTTCTTCTGGCCCTCGGCCTGCTGATCCAGCTGCCCCTTCTGGGTGGCGTACATCATCTGCATGTACTTCTTCATGTTCTTCATGGTCTCGATCTGCGGGGGCATGACCGTGACCATCTGCTTCGTCAGCGCGGACATCTTGTCCATGTCCGGAACGACGGTCTGGAAGTCGTCCGTCATGGTGTCGATGCCGTCGAGGGTGTCGAACACCGAACGCATGGACCAGCAGACCGGGATGTCGTAGCAGTGCGGTTCCCAGTACAGGTAGTTGCGGATCGGCCGGAGGAAGTCGTCGAAATCGGAGATGTGATTGCGCAGATCTTCGATGTCGTACAGCATCCCGTGCATCTTGCCGACCATGCTGTCCATGACGGTCGACATCTGGACCGTGATGCCCTGCATCTTGGTCATGGTGTCGATGCTCACCTGGATGTCACCGATCTGCTTCTGCATATCGTTCATCATGTCCTGCTGGTACTTCTGGTTCATCACCTGCGTGGTGCTCTGCATGCCCAGCTGGAACGGGATGGTCGAGTGCTCGATGGGCGTGCCCTCGGGCCGGGTGATGGCCTGCACCTGAGCGATACCGGGAACGGCCACAACGGCTTTCGCGATCTTGTTGATCACGAGGAAGTCGGCCGGGTTACGCAGGTCGTGGTCGGTCTGGACCAGCAGGAGGTCAGGATTCATGCGGGCCGGGGAGAAGTGCCGGGTGGCGGCCGCATAACCCTCGTTGGACGTGAGGTCCGCGGGCATGTACTGACGGTCGTCGTAACTCGTCTTGTACCCGGGGATGGCGACGAGGCCGACCAACGCGATCGCGATCGTGGCGACCAGGATCGGGCCCGGCCAGCGGGTGATCGCGGCGCCGATCTTGCGCCAGCCGCGGACCCGCATCTCACGCTTGGGTTCGAGCGTCCGCCCCCACTTGGTGACGACGGTGATGAGGGCCGGCCCGAGGGACAGCGCGGCGAACACCACGGTGACCATGCCGATGGCCAGCGGGATGCCCAGCGTCTGGAAGTACGGCAGCCGGGTGAAGTGCAGGCAGTATGTCGCGCCGGCGATCGTCAGACCCGAACCGAGAATGACGTGCGCCGTGCCGTGATACATGTCGTAGTAGGCGTCCTCTTTGGACATCCCGGCGGTGCGCGCCTCTTGATATCGGCCGATCAGGAAGATGGCGTAGTCGGTCGCCGCCGCGATGGCCAGCATCGGCAGCAGGTTGGTGGCGAACGTCGAGAGGCCGATGATCTTGTAGTAGCCGAGCACGGCCACCAGGCCGCGCGCCGCGCCCACCAGTACCATCACGATGAACAGCTCGATCAGCACCGTCACGATCGAGCGGTACACCAGCAGCAGCATGATGATGATGACCGCGAACGAGACGGCCTCCATGACCTTCAAACTGCGGTCACCGGCGACGTTCATGTCGGAGGCCTGGGCGGCCGCACCGGTGATGTAGCTCTTCACGCCCGGGGGCGCGGGGACGCTCTTGAGGATCTTGTCGACGGTCTCGACGGACTCGTTGGCGAGCGATTCGCCCTGGTTACCGCGCAGGTAGACCTGCACGTAAGCGGACTTGCCGTCGGCGCTCTGGGAGCCCGACGCGGTCAGCGGGTCGCTCCAGAAATCCTGGACGTGCTCGACGTGCGCGGTGTCGGCCTGGAGCTTGGCGACGATCTGGTCGTAGTACGCGTGGGCGGCGGCATCCAGCGGCTGGTCGCCCTCGAGCACCACCATCGCCGAGCTGTCGGAGTCGAATTCCTTGAAGTCGGAGCCGACCTGCTTCATCGCGATCATCGAGGGCGCGTCGTGCGGCGACATCGAGACCGAGCGCATCTTGCCGACCTCGTCGAGCCCGGGGACGATCGTGCTGAGCATGACGACGATGCCGATCCACGCCAGGATGACGGGGATCGCGAGCGTGCGGATCACCCGCGGGATCAGCGGCCGGTGCGGGGCCTGTCCCGCCTTGGGAAACGAGTCGGTCGGGGTATCGAGGCTGTGGTTGCTCATGCAGATTTCACCAGGCAGAAGGTCTGGGCGTGCACGCCGGTGGAGGTTCGGGTGTCTTTGAGTTCGTCGTCGACGTGGACGGTGCAGGTGATGGAGTC
>NZ_KB911473.1:0-184762 GCF_000383495.1 Mycobacterium sp. 360MFTsu5.1
GAGACGCCGATGCTGTTCTCGGTCGGCTTCCTGATCACCTTCCTGCTCGGTGGTCTGTCGGGCGTGCTGCTGGCCAGCCCGCCGCTGGACTTCCACGTGACGGACAGCTACTTCGTCATCGCGCACTTCCACTACGTGCTGTTCGGCACCATCGTGTTCGCCACCTACGCGGGCATCTACTTCTGGTTCCCGAAGATGACGGGCCGTCTGCTCGACGAGCGTCTGGGCAAGCTGCACTTCTGGCTGACCTTCATCGGTTTCCACACCACCTTCCTGGTCCAGCACTGGGTCGGTGACGAGGGCATGCCGCGCCGGTACGCCGACTACCTGCCCTCCGACGGCTTCACCACGCTGAACGTCATATCCACCATCGGGGCCTTCATCCTCGGACTGTCCACCCTGCCCTTCGTGTGGAACGTGTTCAAGAGCTGGCGCTACGGCGAGCCCGTCGTGGTCGACGACCCGTGGGGCTACGGCAACTCCCTGGAGTGGGCCACCAGCTGCCCGCCGCCGCGGCACAACTTCACCGAGCTGCCCCGCATCCGTTCGGAGCGCCCGGCGTTCGAGCTGCACTACCCGCACATGGTCGAGCGGATGCGCGCCGAAGCGCACATCGGTCGAAGCCATCCCGCTGACTAGACGGGCGACACCGACAAACGAAAGCCGCCCCGGCACTCGCCGGGGCGGCTTCGGCTTTCACCTCCGTGCTGCGACCCTCAGACCATGGTGTCGGCCGGGGGCAGACCGAACTCGTTGTTACCGAAGATCAGGTAGGCGCGCTCGGGCTCGTTGGCGGCGTGCACGCGGCCGGCGTGGGCGTCGCGCCAGAAACGCTGCAGCGGGGTGCCGTTGGCCAGGGCGGTGGCGCCGGCGGCTTCGAAGAGCCGGTCGACGGAGGCGATGGCGCGGCCGGTGGCGCGCACCTGGTCACGGCGGGCGCGGGCCCGCAGCTCGAACGGGATCTCCTTGCCGGCGACCAGCAGGGCGTACTCGTCGGCGACGTTGCCGATGAGCTGACGCCAGGCGGCGTCGATGTCGCTGGCGGCCTCGGCGATGCGGACCTTGGCGAACGGGTCGTCCTTGGACTTCTCGCCGGCGAACGCGGCGCGGACGCGCTTGCCCTGGTGTTCGACGTGCGCGGCGTAGGCGCCGTAGGCCATGCCGACGATGGGGGCGGAGATGGTGGTGGGGTGCACGGTGCCCCACGGCATCTTGTAGACCGGGGCGGTGTTGGTCTGGTAGCCGCCGGCGGTGCCGTCGTTCATCGACTTGTAGGACAGGAAGCGGTGCCGGGGCACGAAGACGTCCTTGACGACGATGGTGTTGCTGCCGGTGCCCCGCAGGCCGACGACGTTCCAGACGTCGTCGATGGTGTATTCGGTGCGCGGGATCAGGAAGCTGCCGAAGTCGACCGGGTGGCCGTCCTTGATGACCGGGCCACCGAGGAACGCCCACGTCGCGTGTGCGGAGCCGGACGACCATTGCCACGAGCCATTGACCACATAGCCGTCGTCGACAATCGTGGCGGAGCCCATCGGGGCGTAGGACGAGGAGATGCGGACGGTCGAGTCGTCACCCCAGACGTCTTCCTGGGCCAGCTGATCGAACAGCGCCAGATGCCAGTTGTGCACGCCGAGTACACCGGCCACCCAGCCCGTGGAACCGCACGCGCTGGCCAGTCTGCGCACCGCCTCGAAGTAGACGGTGGGGTCGCACTGCAAGCCACCCCACTGGGCGGGCTGCAACAGCTTGAAGAACCCGACGTCTTCGAGCGCCGAAAGTGTTTCGTCAGGGATCGCGCGGATGTCCTCGGTGAGCTGGGCGCGGTCGCGGAGCAATGGCAACAGTTCGTCGACGCCAGCCAGCACTGACTGGCTGTCGCGCACCGTCTGGGCAATACCTTGCTCAATTGCAGTCATTGAACTGTCCTTCCGAGGCTGGGTTGGTTGGGACCGCGGTCCGTCGTGACCGGGGTCGGGGTTTCTCGCAGTCGTAGGTTCTCCGCGACTTCAGCGCGCCAAAACTCGTTGGCGGCAGTGGTATCCACCTCGTACTCGAAGCGATCGGTCATGTCTGGGGTGACATCGGCGGCATCGACGTAAAACTGCTCGTACCACCGTCGGAGTTGGTAGACCGGCCCGTCTTCCTCGACGAGGAGCGGATTGTCGATGCGCGTCTTGTTCTTCCAGATCTCGACGTCCTGCAGGAAGCCCTTGCTGACGCCGTCGGTGAACGCACGCAGCAGCATCGTGGTCGCTCCATCGGGCAGCCCCTCGGGGCGGCGCACCATGATTCCCCATTGCAGCACAAAGGAATCCGATGTGACCGGATAGTGACAGTTGACCAGGATGGCCTCGACCCGGTAGCCGCCGTAGCTGTTGTGCAGCCGGTTGATCATGAACGAAGGTCCGAAGTAGGACGCCTCGGAGTCGAGGATCTGTTCGCCCGCGTAGTGCGATCCACCCAAGTTCACGTCGGGCCTGCCGATCGTCCGGAGATACTGGGACGCGATGTGCCCTTCGAACACGTTCTTGAAGTAGGTCGGGTACCCGAAATGGATGTAGTAGAAGTGCGCCATGTCGACGATGTTGTCGACGATCTCTCGGCAGTTTGAACCGATCAGCTCCGTGCGCCAAGACCATTGCGTCCAGCCCTCGTCACCGAACTCCGGTAGTTCGGGGATGTCGAGGTGCGGTGACGGTGCCGAGCCCTCGGGGTCATGCCACACGAAGAGGAGGCCTGCCCGGACACGTGATGTCCACACCCGGGTCCGTCCCAGCCGGGGAGCGCGTTTCGCATAGGGCACCTGCGCGCAGCGGCCGTTGCCGTCCCATCGCCAGTCGTGGAACGGACATGCGACGGCGTCCTCTTTGATCTGACCTTGCGACAGGTCGCCACCGAGATGGCGGCAATAGGCGTCGAGGACGTGCGGAACCCCCGCACTGTCGGCAAAGACCACCAGCTTCGTTCCGAACGCGCTGATCGAATGCGGCTTGCCGTCCGTGAACTCCGACAGCAATCCCAGGCAGTGCCAGCCTCTGGCGAACCGTGTGGGCGGCGTGCCGATATCGATCTCACGGACATCGGCGCTCGTCGAATTGGTCAATTCCGTCACCTCCAGGCGAGTGGCGTCTTACTAGAACGCGTTCCTTAAACCGTCGATTGGTCACCGTATGGCCAGGCAGAAGCTTGATATAGGGACTAATGGCTCTACTTTCTTGCGGGCACCTGGCCGCACATATGGCACGTTTCAGCGGAACGGGGTCCCGTAGATCGGCCTGCCGCCGAACCGGCCGAGTAGCGGAATGCCGACGGCCACTGGGCGACACGTGGCGGAGACCTCCGGCCGGCCGTGCGCATCTGGGATTCCGCGAGGCAGATCACCGGCGAAACATGCCGAAGAGAGTCCGCTTGGTAACACGGATTTAACAGCTGCTGCCTACGCTGCGGACATGGATCGCCAGAAGGAATTCGTGCTGCGCACGCTGGAAGAACGCGACATTCGCTTTGTCCGGCTGTGGTTCACCGACGTGCTCGGATACCTCAAGTCCGTGGCGATCGCGCCGGCCGAGCTGGAAGGCGCCTTCGAAGAGGGCATCGGCTTCGACGGTTCCGCCATCGAGGGCTTCGCCCGCGTCTCCGAGGCCGACATGGTGGCCCGCCCCGATCCGTCCACGTTCCAGGTGCTGCCGTGGACCACCAAGAGCACCGGCAAGCACTACTCGGCCCGCATGTTCTGCGACATCACCATGCCCGACGGCTCGCCGTCGTGGGCCGACTCGCGGCACGTGCTGCGCCGGCAGCTCGCCAAGGCCAGCGATCTCGGCTTCTCGTGCTACGTGCACCCCGAGATCGAGTTCTTCCTGCTGGAGCCCGGTCCCAACGACGGCTCGGTGCCGGTGCCGGCCGACAACAACGGCTACTTCGACCAGGCCGTGCACGACTCGGCCCCGAACTTCCGCCGGCACGCCATCGAGGCGCTCGAGTCCATGGGCATCTCGGTCGAGTTCAGCCACCACGAGGGCGCACCCGGCCAGCAGGAGATCGACCTGCGGTACGCCGACGCCCTGTCGATGGCCGACAACGTCATGACCTTCCGGTACCTGGTCAAGGAAGTCGCGATCAACGAAGGCGTGCGGGCCACCTTCATGCCCAAGCCGTTCAGCCAGTACCCGGGCTCGGCGATGCACACGCACATGAGCCTGTTCGAGGGCGACACCAACGCCTTCCACAGCGCCGATGACCCGCTGCAGCTGTCGGACGTCGCGAAGTCCTTCATCGCCGGCATCCTGACGCACGCCAGTGAGATCAGCGCCGTCACCAACCAGTGGGTGAACTCCTACAAGCGTCTGGTGCACGGCGGCGAGGCCCCGACGGCCGCGTCGTGGGGTGCGGCCAACCGCTCCGCTCTGGTCCGGGTCCCGATGTACACGCCGCGCAAGGCGTCGTCGCGCCGTATCGAGGTGCGCAGCCCCGACTCGGCATGCAACCCGTACCTGGCGTTCGCGGTGCTGCTGGCTGCCGGCCTGCGCGGCATCGAGAAGGGCTACGAGCTGGGGCCGCAGGCAGAGGACAACGTCTGGAACCTGACGCCCGAGGAACGGCGCGCGATGGGTTACAAGGAGCTGCCGAGCAGCCTCGGTGTGGCGCTCGCCGAGATGGAGAAGTCCGAACTCGTCGCCGAGGCGTTGGGAGAGCACGTCTTCGACTACTTCCTGCGGAACAAGCGCAGCGAGTGGGAGACCTACCGCAGCCACGTGACACCGTTCGAACTCAAGGAATACCTGTCGCTGTAACGCCGTGACGGTGCGCTAACGTCGGGTGGTGCCCAACCCCGCGACGCAGCGCCCCACACAGCCCAGCGTCGGGCGCCTCGGGTTGGTGGCGCCCACGGCGCGGGCCGATCTCGACCGGCTCGGCTGGAACACCGACGCGCACGTCCCGTTGTTGTGGTCGCTGTCGCGCGCCCCGGACGCTGACAGCGCCCTGCGCGCCATGGTGCGGATCGCGGACGCCCTCGAGGGCGACTGGGCCGAACTCAGCGCGCTGCTGGTGACCGACACGGCGCTGCGGGGCCGGCTGTTCGCCGTGCTGGGTTCGTCGCTGGCCCTGGGCGATCACCTCGTCGCGCATCCCCTTTCGTGGCGACTGCTGCGCGGCGACATCACGCTGCCATCGCGCGCCGAGCTGCTTGAGGACTTCGAACGGCTGGCGGCCGAAGTCGCCGGTACCCCAACGGCTTCCGCGACACTGCAGACCTACTACCGGGACCGCATCCTGGTGCTGGCGGCGCTGGACGTCGCGCCGACGGTCGAGAACGAGCCGGTGCTGCCGTACGTCACGGTGGGGGAGCACCTGTCCGACCTGGCCGACGCGGCGCTCGGGGCGGCACTGGTCGTCGCCACCCGGACGGTGTGCGGCGACGAACCCGGTCCCCGGCTCGCGGTCATCGCGATGGGCAAATGCGGTGCGCGCGAACTGAATTACGTCAGCGACGTCGACGTCATCTTCGTGGCGGAGGCGGCGGACTCGGTGACCACCCGGGTGGCCGGCGAGATGATGCGGTTCGCCGGTGAGACCTTCTTCGAGGTCGACGCGGCGCTGCGGCCCGAGGGCAAGGCCGGCCAGCTGGTCCGCACCCTGGAGTCGCACGTCGCCTACTACCAGCGCTGGGCCAAAACCTGGGAATTCCAGGCGCTTCTGAAGGCCCGGGCGGCCGTCGGCGATGCCGAGCTGGGCGAGCAGTACATCGACGCGCTGATGCCGATGGTCTGGACCGCCTGTGACCGTGAGGATTTCGTGCCCGACGTACAGGCCATGCGCCGCCGCGTCGAGGAGCTCGTGCCCGCCGGGGTACGTACCCGGGAACTGAAACTGGGCAAGGGCGGCCTCCGGGACGTCGAGTTCGCGGTGCAGCTGTTGCAACTCGTGCACGGCCGCAACGACGAGTCGCTGCACGTCGCCTCGACGGTCGACGCCCTGGCGGCGCTCGGCTCCGGCGGTTACATCGGCCGCGACGACACCGCGAATCTCACTGCGTCCTATGAATTTCTGCGGCTGTTGGAGCACCGGCTGCAGCTGCAGCGACTCAAGCGGACCCACCTGCTGCCCGAGGACGGCGACGACGAAGCGTGGCGCTGGCTGGCGCGCGCGGCGCACATCCGGCCCGACGGACAGCACGACGCACTCGGGGTCCTGCGCGAGGACCTGCGGCGGCAGAACACACGGGTGTCCCGCCTGCACGCCAAGCTCTTCTATCAGCCACTGCTGGAAGTAGGAAACCAGTTCGGTCCGAGCCTGACCACCGCCGCGGCCGAAAGGCAGTTGGCCGCACTGGGTTACGAAGGCCCGCAGAGCGCCCTGACGCACCTGGCCGCGCTGACCAGTGCCAGCGGCCGCCGCGGCACGGTGCAGCAGGTGCTGCTCCCGACGCTGCTGGACTGGCTGTCGGACACCCCGGATCCGGACGCCGGTCTGCTGGCGTACCGGCGGATCAGTGAGGAGCTGGGGGACCAGCGCTGGTTCCTGTCCACCCTGCGTGACGAGGGCGCCGTCGCCAAGCGCCTGATGCGGGTGCTGGGCACATCGGCCTATGTGCCGGAGCTGCTGATGCGGGCGCCGGAAGTCCTGCAGCAGTATGCCGACGGTCCGCAGGGGCCGAAACTCCTTGAGGTGGAACCGGATGCGGTGTTCCGCGCGCTGGTCGCCTCGGCCGGGCGGCACGCCGACCCGGTCCGGGCCATCGCCGCGGCGCGCACCCTGCGTCGTCGGGAACTGGCGCGCGTGGCGTCGGCCGACCTGCTGGGCCTGCTGTCGGTGGTCGACGTCTGCAAGGCGCTGACATCGGTGTGGGTCGCGGTGCTGCAGGCCGCACTCGACGCGGTGATCCGGGCGCGCTCGGGACCCGATGGCCCGCCGGCGCGCATCGCTGTCATCGGCATGGGCCGGTTGGGCGGCGGCGAACTGGGCTACGGGTCGGACGCCGACGTGATGTTCGTGTGCGAGTCCGTCGAGGGCCCCGCCGGGGCGGACGAGTCCGCTGCCGTGCGCTGGGCGATCGGGGTCGCCGAACAGGTGCGGACGTTGTTGGGACAGCCCAGCAGCGACCCGCCGCTGGAGGTCGACGCCGGGCTGCGGCCGGAAGGCCGGAACGGCTCACTGGTGCGGACGTTGGCGTCCTACGAGTCGTACTACGCACAGTGGGCGCAGCCGTGGGAGATTCAGGCCCTGCTGCGGGCGCACCGGGTGGCGGGTGACCTGGAGCTGGGCGAGCGGTTCCTGCTGATGGTGGACAAGACCCGGTACCCGTCCAGTGGCTTCTCGGTGGACGCGGTGCGCGAGATCCGGCGGATCAAGGCCCGCGTCGACGCCGAACGGTTGCCGCGTGGCGCCGACCCCAACACGCACACGAAGTTGGGCCGCGGTGGCCTGGCCGACGTGGAGTGGACGGTGCAGTTGCTCCAATTGCGTTACGCGCACCAGGTTCCCACGCTGCACAACACCTCGACGCTGGAAGCACTGGATGCCATCGAGGCGGCCCAGCTGATCGAGGGCGACGAGGCGGACATCCTGCGGCAGGCCTGGCTGACGGCGACCCGCGCGCGCAACGCCCTGGTGCTGGTGCGTGGCAAGCCGACCGACCAACTGCCCGGGCCGGGCCGTCAGCTCAACGCGGTCGCGGTGGCGGCCGGCTGGCCGAGCGGCGACGGCGGCGCCTTCCTGGACAACTATCTGCGCGTGACTCGTCGTGCCAAAACCGTGGTGCGCAAGGTGTTTGGGGAGTAGGCAGCGTGAGTGATTTTCCGTTCGACGTGATCAGCGATGCCGAATATGAGCGTCAGCTTGCGGTGTACCGGCCGTTCACCGATGCGGTGCGCCGGCTGATCGATGCCGGCATCCGGACCGGTGTCGACGAGGCCACCATCGCCGAGGCGCAGGCGGCGATCGAAGGGGTCACCGAGCGGCTCGTGAGGGTGCAGCACAACAGCACCTCGACGCTGCGGAACGCGGACACCGGACGTCCGCTTGCCTACACGAATCCTGCTGTGGGCGTGCGCAATGCGATCGCCCCGCCGATGGAGATCCACCATGAGGGCGGGGAGGGGGCCGGCGGCCGGTGCTGGGCAGAGTTCGAACTGGGCCTGCCCTACGAAGGGCCGCCCGGCCTGGTGCACGGCGGCATCTGCGCGCTGGTGCTCGACCACATTCTCGGCGAATCCGCCAGCGACGGACTGACCAAGCCGCATTTCACCGGCACCATCACACTGCGGTACCTGCGGGGCACCAAGCAGGGACCGGTGCGGGCCGAGGCCTGGATCGACCGCGTCGACGGCGTCAAGACGTTCGCCCGCGGCACGCTGTCGGATGCCGACGGCGTCACCGTCGAGGCCGACGGCATCTTCATCAGGCCCTCCTGGGCGCGCGGGTGAAGTTCTACGTCAGCCTGGCGTTCCTCGACGTCAGCGAGCTGACCGAGATCGCCCGGGCTGCAGACGAACTCGGCTACGACGGCATCGCCATCCCGGACCATGTGGTGAACCTGGAGACGCTGAGCACGCCCTACCCGTACACCCCCGACGGACAGCGGCGGTGGCAGCCGTTCACGCACTGGCCGGATCCGTGGGTGCTGGTCGGCGCTCTTTCGCAGGTGACCAGCCGGGTGAAATTCGTGACGACGGTGTACATCCCGGGGATGCGTGACCCGTTCTCGGTCGCGAAGTCGGTCGGGACCGCGGCCTGTCTGTCCGGTGGCCGGGTGGAGTTCGGCGTCGGCGTGGGCTGGTGTGCCGACGAATTCGCTTTGATGGGTCAGCCTTTCGAGCGTCGCGGCACGCGCACCGACGAGATGCTGGAGCTGATCCGGCAGCTGTGGCAACCAGGCTGGACATCGTTCGACGGGGAGTTCTACCAGGTGCCGCGGCTCGAGATGGAGCCGACGCCGCCGCCGGTGCCCATCTACGTCGGCGGGCTCAGTGAGATCGCCCTGCGCCGGGCCGCGCGCAACGACGGCTGGATCGGCGATCTGATCACCACCGACCAGGCCGTCGCCGCCGCGACCCGGGTGCGCGAACTGCGCGTCGAAAATGGTTTACCGCTGGAGGGTTTCGAGATCCTGACGCCGCTGGCCGATGCCTATCTGCCGGAGCATTTCGAGCGCGCCGCGCAGGCCGGCATCACGGGCAACGTCACGATGCCGTGGATGTTCTACAGCGGTCCCACGGCCACGCTGGCCGAGAAGATCGATGGACTCAAGCGGTTTCGTGTGGACCTGGGGCTGTAACTAGCGTTTACGCAGCGAGTCCAGGGCGATCGCGCCGCCGCCGGTGAACACCAGCAGGAACAGCGCGAAGCAGTAGAGCACCGCCGGCTCGCCGCCGTTCTCGATGGGCAGCAGGCCCTTCGGCTGGTGCGCCATGAAATAGGCGAAAGCCATTTCGCCGGAACCGATGAAGGCGGCGATGCGGGTGGCCAGGCCGGTGAAGATCAGGATGCCGACGATCAGCTCGATGGCGCCGGCGTACCAGCCCGGGAAACTGCCGAAATCCGGTGCGGCCACGCCGGGATTGGTGTCGACGGGCCATTTGAACAGCGTGGTGGCGCCATGGATGGTGAACAGGAAGCCGATGACTATCCGGAAAACGGACAGGACGATGGGAGCGACAGCGTCGAGCCGGGATTCGATGTCAGTCTGAGCCATGGGTTGATCCTAGGGGGCGTCGCGCCCTGGCGCCGACGTGCGTCAGCCTTTGCGGCGGTGGCGTTATCGGACCGTCATCGGTTTGGTGTCCGACCCGTGCGGCAGTATCGAAACCCGACACGACCCAGGAGAAGACGTATGACCGATGCGGTGACCCTCGTCCGGACCTTCGCTGCACCCCAGGAGCAGGTGTATTCGCTGTTCGTCACACCCGAGTACTTCGCGACCTGGTTCGGCACCGACCAGGTTGACGTGCCGCTGGACACGCTCGCGATGGACGTACGGATTGGTGGCCAGTGGCGGGCCGTCATGCACCTGCCCGATGGCACGCTCAAGCACTGGGCGGGCAGCTTTCTCGAACTCGACGCGCCGAACCGGGTGGTGTTCGACCTCACCGACGAACCCGAGAACCCGGACCGGCTGCCGGTCACGGCGACACTGCGGCCGACCGACGGCGGCACCGAACTGACCCTGGTGCAGCCGACGCCGGGCTGGCCCGCCGAGGGTCGCGCCGCGCTGGAGCAGGGGTACAACGCGTTCCTCGATTCCATGGTTCGGCTGCTGCAGCGGTTGCCTGCCTGAAAACTGGTGAGCAGACGCAAAACTGTCCCTCTTCTTCGGAAGAGGGACAGTTTTGTTGGGGCCCTTGGTTATCCGACCGCGGTCCTGCCGTAGTTGTCCGCGTAGGCGTTCGCGACGCCGGGCAGGATCTCGACGACGGCGAAATACCGGTCCCACAGGGGTGATTCGCGGAGCTCTTCGACCGCGAGTTCGTACTGGTGTTGGTCGGCAGCCTCCCACATCCAGACGTCGGTGACCCGGGCGGTGTAGAACTCGGTGTCGATCCACTTGAAGTTGACCGCCGGGTGGCGGTCGAGGATCGGCTGCAGGTGCAGCGTGAGTTCGTCGAACCGTTTGGCCACCGGGAAACCGAGCCACTCGGGATTCGTCTTGACCAACATGAAAACCGTGAACATGGGTGAACCTCGTTCTCTCGCTTGTGAATAGGGCTGGAGAGAAACGAAAAAGGCCAACGAATCTCTCCGTTGACCTGTGAGGTTGTCAGCACCGCGAGCAGTGCTGCTCGCGATGGTTAGGCTACCGTACTTGTTGGTGTCGGGCAAGGGCGCGGCCGGGCCGCACAGTCAGTAGACGCAAAACTGCCCCTCTCCCGGAGGAGAGGGGCAGTTCTTGTGCTCGCGACTCAGCAGTCGTAGTAGAGCGAGAACTCGTACGGGTGAGGGCGAATCTGCACCGGCAGGATCTCGTTCTCGCGCTTGTACGAGATCCAGGTCTCGATCAGGTCCTCGGTGAACACGCCACCCTCGGTGAGGTAGTCGTGGTCTTCCTCGAGCTTGTCGATGACGCTGGCCAGCGAGGTCGGGGCCTGCGGGATGTTGGCGGCCTCGTCCGGCGGCAGCTCGTAGAGGTCCTTGTCGACCGGGGCCAGCGGCTCGATCTTCTTCTTGATGCCGTCGATACCGGCCATGAGCATCGCCGAGAAGGCCAGGTACGGGTTGCCCGAGCTGTCCGGGCAACGGAACTCGAGGCGCTTGGCCTTCGGGTTGTTGCCGGTGATCGGGATACGCACACACGCCGAGCGGTTGCGCTGGCTGTACACCAGGTTGATCGGGGCCTCGTAGCCCGGCACCAGGCGCTTGTAGGAGTTCACCGTCGGGTTGGTGAACGCCAGCAGCGACGGGGCGTGGTGCAGGATGCCGCCGATGTAGTGGCGCGCCATGTCGGACAGGCCCGCGTAGCCGGACTCGTCGTGGAACAGCGGCTTGCCGTCCTTCCACAGCGACTGGTGGGCGTGCATGCCCGAGCCGTTGTCGCCGAACAGCGGCTTCGGCATGAAGGTGACGGTCTTGCCGTTCGCCCACGCGGTGTTCTTGATGATGTACTTGAACAGCAGCACGTCATCGGCCGCGGCGAGCAGCGTGTCGAACTTGTAGTTGATCTCGGCCTGGCCGGCGGTGCCGACTTCGTGGTGGCCGCGCTCGAGGGTGAACCCGGCGTTGATCAGGTTGGTCGACATCTCGTCGCGCAGGTCGACGTAATGGTCGTACGGCGCGACGGGGAAGTAACCGCCCTTGGGGCGGACCTTGTAACCGCGGTTGGGGGAGCCGTCGGCCTCGAAGGGCTCGCCGCTGTTCCACCAGCCCGACTCGGAGTCGACTTCGTAGAACGTGCCGTTGATCTTCGAGTCGAAGGCCACGGAGTCGAAGATGTAGAACTCGGCCTCGGCACCGAAGTACGCGGTGTCGGCGATGCCGGTGCTCTTCAGGTAGTTCTCGGCCTTACGCGCGACGTTACGCGGGTCGCGGGAGTACGCCTCGCGAGTGAACGGGTCGTGCACGAAGAAGTTCAGGTTCAGCGTCTTGGCGGCGCGGAACGGGTCGATGCGCGCGGTGTTGGCATCCGGCAGCAGCATCATGTCGGACTCGTGGATCGACTGGAAGCCGCGCACGGACGAACCGTCGAACGCGAGGCCGTCTTCGAAAACGCTCTCGTCGAACGCCGAAGCCGGGATCGAGAAGTGCTGGACAACACCAGGCAGATCGCAGAAACGGATGTCGACGTACTCGACGTTCTCGTCCTTGATCAGCTTGAAAATGTCGTCAGACGTCTTTTCTGCCACGTAAGTGATCTCCTTTACTGGTGTTACCCGCGGTTGAACCTAGGGACACGATGTTGCACGCCAATCAACCGTATGTTTCGCGGACGTTACGCGATCGGTGGTTCATGGAACCTCCGACCACACACCGCGCGGTTCGGTTGCACGAGCGCGCACGCCTATCCTGACACCATGGCAGGTGCTGATGAATTTCGGCTCGGTTCGTGGCTGTCCGGGCCCGAATCGCAGCGCCCCGTTGATGAGTCTTCGTACCCGGGTAAAGCCCTCGGTCTGCCGGAATCCGGCCCCGGTTCCCTCGCCCGATTCGGCCGTCGATTCGCCGCGTTGTTGGTGGACTGGCTGATCTGCTACGGCCTCGGCACCCTGAGCGTGGTGTTCGGCGGGCTCAGCGAATACGAATACCAATACGTCTGGCACGGCACGCCCGCGGTGATCGCCTGGATCGTCGTCGGCACGGTCTCGGTGCGGCTCTTCACCTTCACGCCGGGCCAGTTCGCACTGGGACTGCGCGTCGTGTCCGTCGGCCGGAGCCAGTACGTCGGAATCGGCCGCGCCTTCGTGCGCATGCTGCTGGTGCTGCTGGCCGTGCCCGCGCTGCTCACCGACGCCGACGGCCGCGGGCTGCAGGACCGGCTGACCAACACCGCCGTCCTGCGCCGGTGAGGGATTTGTGCACGATTTTCCGCGCTGACCGCGGAAAATCGTGCACAAATCCCTACTTACGACGTGCGGTGCGCTGCATGCCCTTCATCTTGGCGCCGGCGGGCAGCGGACCCTTGGGCAGACCGCCGGGGCCCAGCTTGGAACCCAGGGCGGCGAGACGCGACTCGAGCGCGTCCATCTGCTTGGTGGTGATGTTGGCGGGCAGCTTGGTCAGGTGCCGTTCCAGCTTGGCCAGCGGTACCTGATCGTCTTCGTTACCGACCACGATGGTGTAGATCGGCACCTCGCCCACCAGCCGCGCGGTGCGCTTCTTCTCCTGCGCCAGAAGCGGTTTCAGGCGCTGCGGCGAACCCTCGCCGACGAAGATCACACCCGGCCGGCCGACCACCCGGTGCACGGCATCGAAGCTGCCGGTGGCGGCGACGCCCTGCGTGACCCGCCACTGGCCGCGCATGTTGTCCAGCGCCCAGGCCGCCGCGCCGGTCTGGCCATCAGCCTTGCTGTAGACCGACTTCTGCGCCCGCCGGCCGAAGATGATGAACGCGATCAGCGCGCCGAGCAGCACACCCAGGATGGGCAGCGTGATCCAGCTGAATATGCCACCGGAGTACGCGGCCATCGCGACGGCGAGCGCCACGATCAGGACGAACGCGCCGATCATGTACGGCAGCAGCCGCTTGTCCTCTTTGCGCTGAATCTGGAACGCCTGCCAGAGCTGGGCGCGGCGCTGCTTCGAGGCGGCCTTGCGGGCCGCCTTCGCCTCGGCCTTCGCAGCCTTCACAGCGGCAGGATTGGTGGTCTTCGCCATGCCACCAGGATAGATTCAGGAAACCGGTGGCCGTAACCGGGCAGCCTGGGCGTACAGCTTCCCGGCCCGGTAGGACGACCGGACCAGCGGTCCGGCCAGGACGCCGGCGAACCCGAGACCCTCCGCGAACTGCTGGTGCTCGACGAATTCCTCCGGCCGCACCCACCGCTCGACGGGGTGGTGCCGCGGCGACGGACGCAGGTACTGCGTGATGGTGACGATGTCGCAGCCCGCGTCGTACAGGTCCTGCAGGGCCACCCGGATTTCCTCGGGCGTCTCACCCATGCCGAGGATCAGGTTGCTCTTGGTCACCAGGCCGTAGTCGCGGGCGGCGGTGATGACGCCCAGGCTCCGCTCGTAGCGGAACGCCGGGCGGATGCGCTTGAAGATGCGCGGCACGGTTTCGACGTTGTGCGCGAACACCTCTGGGCGCGAGTCGAAGACCTCCTCGAGCAGTGCGGGCACGCCGTTGAAGTCGGGCGCCAGCAGCTCGACACCGGTGTTCGGGTTGAGTGCGTGGATCTGGCGGACCGTCTCGGCGTACAGCCAGGCGCCGCCGTCGGGCAGGTCGTCGCGGGCCACGCCGGTGATCGTCGAGTACCGCAGGCCCATGGTGTGCACGCTCTCGGCGACCCGGCGTGGCTCGTCGCGGTCCAGGTCGGCGGGCTTGCCGGTGTCGATCTGGCAGAAGTCGCAGCGGCGCGTGCACTGCTCACCGCCGATCAGGAAGGTGGCCTCGCGGTCCTCCCAGCATTCGTAGATGTTGGGGCAGCCGGCCTCTTCGCACACCGTGTGCAGGCCCTCGCGCTTGACCAGGCTCTTGAGGTCCTTGTACTCGGGGCCCATCTTGAGCTTGGTCTTGATCCACGGCGGCTTGCGCTCGATCGGCGTCTCCGCGTTGCGGACCTCCAGGCGGAGCAGCTTGCGGTTACCGGGATCGACGCTCATGGTGTCGATGTTAGTGCCGCGGCGCCGAGCGCCTTGTCGGACGTAGCGCCGAGTGCCGCGCACACCGCCGATGCCACCCGGTCGATGACGTCCTCGGGCGTGATCTCGCGGCCCAGCTCCTTCGTCAGCGACGTGACGCCCGCGTCGGCGATGCCGCACGGGACGATGCCGCCGAACGCGCGCAGGTCGCAGTTGCAGTTCAGGGAGAAGCCGTGCAGCGTCGTGCCGCGGGCGACGCGGATGCCGATGGCGGCGATCTTGCGTTCGGGCCGCAGGCCGTCGGCCGGCAACCACACGCCGGACCGGCCGTCCACCCGGATGGTCTCCAGACCGAGCTCGGCGCACACTGACATCAGCGCATCCTCAAGCAGCCGAACGAATTTCACCACGTCGAGCGGCTGTGCCAGGCCGATGATCGGATAGCCCACCAGCTGCCCGGGACCGTGCCACGTGATCTTGCCGCCGCGGTCGGTGTCGATGACGGGAGTGCCGTCGACCGGCCGCTCGTGCGGTTCGGTGCGGCGTCCGGCCGTGTAGACGGGCGGGTGCTCGAGTAGCAGCAGCGTGTCGTTGCCGCGCTCGTCGGAACGGGCGGCGGCGAGCTCGCGCTGGAGGTCCCAGGCGTCGTTGTAGTCGATGGTGCCCAGGCGGCGCACGTCGATCGGGCCGCCGGCAGATCGGATCGTCACCGAATTGACGCTACGCCTGCCGGAGTCACGCTGCGTTGGGGGCGGTGACGTACGACAGCGCCTCGCCGATGGTGCGCTGATGGAACTCGAAGCCGGCGTCCTCCAGCGCGGCCGGAATGGCCCGCTGGCCGCCGAGCAGTCCCTCCTCGGCGAACTCGCCGAGCGCGGCGCGCAGCGCGAAACCGGGCATCAGCAGCGGGGTGGGGCGGTGCAGGGCGCGTCCCAGTGCCTCGGTGAACTCGCCGTTGGTCACCGGCGCCGGGCCCGTCAGATTCAGCGGGCCGGACAGGTCGTCGTGATTCAGCGCGAACAGCAGGGCCCGCACCTCGTCCTCGAGCGTGATCCACGGCATGTACTGGCGCCCACTGCCCAGCCGGGCACCCAGGCCGAGCCCGAAGACCGGACGGAGCCGGGCCAGCATGCCGCCCGCCGGTGCCAGCACCAGACCGGTGCGCGCGAGCACGACCCGGACACCGGCATCGGCGGCCGGCCGCGTGGCTGCCTCCCAGTCCAGACAGAGCCGGGCCAGGAAGCCCGTGCCGGCGGGGGACTGCTCGTCGGCGATCCGGTCCCGCGTATTGCCATAGAAGCCAACGGCACTGGCGTTGATGAGCACTGGCACCCCGGCGTCGACGACGGCGTCGGTGAGCACCTCGGTGGGGACGATCCGGCTGTCACGCAGGCTCTGCTTGAACGCTCCCGACCAACGGCGGGACCCGATGCTCACCCCACACAGGTTGACCACGGCATCGACGTCGCGCAGTGCGCGCCAGTCGAAGTCGCCGGCGTCGGGGTTCCAGTAGACCTCGTCGGCGTTGGCCGGCTGGCGGCGCACGATGCGCACCACCCGATGGTCGGTCGCGCGCAGCGCCGACACCAGTGCGGAACCGATGAGTCCCGACGAGCCCGCGATGGCTATGACCGCGTGCGCCATGGGATTACAGCCCCAGGTCGGCCTCGAACGCACCCTCTTCGAGACGACGTTTGATGGTGGTCACGAACCGTCCGGCGTCGGCGCCGTCGATCAGGCGGTGGTCGTAGGTCAGCGGCAGGTAGCAGACCGACCGGACACCGATCGACTCGTTGCCGCCCTCGTCCACGACGACCCGCGGCCGCTTGACGATGGCACCGGTGCCGAGCATGGCCGCCTGCGGCGGAACCAGGATCGGGGTGTCGAACAGGGCGCCCTGGCTGCCGATGTTGGTGATGGTGAAGGTGCCGCCGGCCAGCTCGTCGGGCCGCAGGTTGCCCGAGCGGGCGCGGTCGGCGATGTCGACGATCGCGCGGGCGAGGCCACCGAGGGACAGGTCACCGGCGTTGTGCACGACCGGCGACAGCAGGCCCTGCTCGGTGTCCACCGCGAAGCCGAGGTGCTCGGCGTCGTAGTAGGTGATCTCCTTGGTTTCCTCGTTGTAGCTGGCGTTGACGTTCGGGTGGATCTTCAACGCGTCGATCACCGCGCGGGCGATGAACGGCAGGTAGGTCAGGTTCACACCCTCGCGCTCGGCGAACGAGTTCTTGGCACGCGCCCGCAGCGAGACGATGCGCGTCATGTCGACCTCGTGGGTCTGCGTCAGCTGCGCCGTGGTCTGCAGCGACTCACGCGTCTTCTTGGCCGTGATCTGACGGATCCGGGTGGCCTTCTGCGTGGTGCCACGCAGGTGCGCCAGGGCCGGAGCCGGCGCGGCGGCCGGGGCCTTGGCGGCCGGAGCTGCCGGGGCGGCAGCGGGTGCGGCGGCGGCAGGTGCGGCCGGCGCCTTGGCGGCCTCGGCCGCGGCGAGCACGTCCTGCTTGCGGATGCGACCGCCGACACCGGTGCCCTGCACCGAAGCTAGGTCAACGTTGTTCTCGGCAGCCAACTTTCGCACCAGCGGGGTGACGTACGGGCTGGCGTCGTCGGACGCGGCGGACAGCGCGGCCGGAGCTGCGGCAGCGGGGGCCGGGGCAGCCGGGGCGGGAGTGGGCGCGGGGGCCGGCGGCGGGGTGGGTGCGGCCGGGGCCGGGGGAGCCGGAGGCGGCGTCGGTGCGGCGGCGGGCTCGGGTGCCGGAGCCGGCGCCGGAGCGGCCGGGGCTGGAGCGGCGGCCGGAGCCGAACCGGCGGCACCGATCTTGGCGAGCTCGCCACCGATGGACACGACGTCGTCCTCGTCGGCGGTGATGGACAGCAACACGCCGGCGACCGGCGACGGGATTTCGGTGTCGACCTTGTCGGTCGAGACCTCGACCAGCGGCTCGTCGACCTCGACGGAGTCGCCGACCTTCTTGAGCCAGCGGGTGACGGTGCCCTCGGTGACTGACTCGCCGAGCGTCGGCATCACGATCGAGGTGGCGTCGGTCGCGTCGGAGGCTGCCGGGGCGGGAGCCGAAGCGGGCGCGGGAGCGGGAGTTTCGGGGGCCGGAGCCGGAGCCGCTGCAGCGGGCTCGGGGGCCGGGGTGGGCTCCGGCGCGGGCGCCGCGGCGGGCTCGGGGGCCGACGGTGCGGGGGCCTCTCCGGCCTCACCGATGACGGCGAGCTCGCCGCCGATCTCGACCACGTCGTCTTCCTGCGCGACGATCTTGGTCAGGACACCGGCTGCCGGCGACGGGATTTCGGTGTCGACCTTGTCGGTGGACACCTCGAGCAGGGGCTCGTCGACCGCGACGGTGTCGCCCTCCTGCTTGAGCCATCGAGTGACGGTCCCCTCGGTAACGCTCTCACCGAGTGCGGGCATCTGGACGGAGATGGCCATTACGTTGACTCCTCGAAAAGTCGCTCGTCACTTCGAATGTCTACAGAGCCCATCCTGTCATGCTCGCGCAGTCGAGGAGGGGCGGGTCGGGACTTTGTCCCGCTGTGTTGACACCCTCGCTGAGCAGGCTACTGTCGCATTCAAACCAGTACCGGCGGTACGGGATACTTTGAGGTCAGGCAGGTGTGGCGATGCAGTTTGTGGACAGTGCCGACGGGACGCGGATCGCGACCTACGAAGAGGGCAACCCCGACGGTCCGGTGATGGTGCTGGTACACGGCTGGCCGGACTCGCACGACATGTGGGACGCCACGGTGCCGCACCTCGCCGACACGTACCGGGTGATCCGCTACGACAACCGCGGATCGCGCAATTCCGGTGTGCCCAAGAAGGTTTCGTCGTACACCATGGCGCATTACGCCGACGACTTCGCGGCCGTCATCGCCGCCTTGGCGCCCGGCGAGAAGGTCCACGTCCTGGCCCACGACTGGGGGTCGGTCGGCATCTGGGAGTACCTGTCGCGACCGGAGTCGGTGGACCGCGTCGCGTCGTTCACCTCGACCTCGGGGCCGAGCGCCGACCACACCCGGCGCTTCATCATGGACGGTCTCAAGCGCCCGTATCGGCCGGTGCGGTTTCTGCAATCGGTGTCGCAGTTCCTGCGGTTGACGTACCAGGGTTTCTTCTCGATCCCGCTCGTGGCGCGAGTCCTGGTGCGCGCCAGCGTGCCGACCATCATCCCGCAGTTGCTCAAGCGTCTCGATGGCATGTCCGACAACCAGATTCGGCATTCGGACACCTTTGCGACCGACGCCGCGAACAGCCTCAAGGTGTACCCGGCCAACTACTGGCGCACGCTGTTCAAGGGCCGGCGCGACCACTACGTCAAGGTGCCCGTGCAGGTGATCGTCAACCGCGGCGACCAGTTCGTGCGCCCGTACCTGTACGACGAGACGCCCCAATGGGTCTCGCAGCTGTGGCGCCGGGACATCGAGTCGGGACACTGGTCGCCGATGTCGCATCCGGAGCTGCTCGCCACCACCGCCCGTGAACTCGCTGAGCACGTGACCGGCGCCGCGCCCACGCCGGAGCTGCAACTGGCTCAGGTCGGCAGCAAAGCCGGCTAGGTCCGTTCGGCCGGCGTCAGGGGTGGTCGCCGTTGACGTTGACGTTGTGCGTGACCTCGCCCTCGTGGTTCACGTTCACGTTGACCGTGGGATTGCAGGCCGGGTTCTGGAACGCGACGCTGTCGCACGGCATGCCGTTGTTGTAGAACAGCCCGCCACCGTTGTTGTCGCCGTTGTCGAACCCGGGGTCGCACTGATCGTCGCCGCCCAGCCGATCGATGACGTTCCGGAAGGGACACAACTGGTCGGCGATGATGTCCTCGTCTTCGGGATCGGCTAGCGCCTGCGCGGCGCCGCTTACTCCGGCTAATTCCATGCCGATAACGGTGGCTGTGACCGCAGTCGCCTGAATCAACTTATTCATGCAGGAATTTTGTGCCGTTGAGCGGGCGTGCGCGCCGGAAATGCGGTAACTGGAGCTGATCCAGCTACCGCATTGTCGTCGTCTTGGCGGACCTAGCCGTTGGCGGCGATGTCCTCCAGGACCGCGAACATGGTCCGGGTCGGGACGCCGGTGCCACCCTTGCCGGTGTAGCCCCAGGGGCCGCCGGTGTTGTAGGCCGGGCCGGCGACGTCGAGGTGCGCCCACTGCACGCCGTCGGCGACGAACTCGCGCAGGTACACCCCGGCCACCAGCATGCCGGCGTTGCGCGCGCCGCTGACGTTCGCCAGGTCGGCGACCGTCGACTTCAGGTCGTCCTTGAGCTCCTCGGGCAGCGGCATCGCCCAGGCGTTCTCGCCGACTCCCTGCGACAGCTTGGCCACCCGGTCGCGGAACTCGTCGCTACCCATGACGCCCGGGGTACGCGTGCCGAGCGCCACGAGCTGCGCGCCGGTCAGCGTCGACGTCTCGATCAGATAGTCGGGGTTGTCCTCGCAGGCGCGGACGATGGCGTCGGCCAGGATCAGCCGGCCCTCGGCGTCGGTGTTGAGCACCTCGATGGTGGTGCCGCCGTATTGGGTCAGGACGTCGCCGGGCCGCTGCGCCGTCGACGACGGCATGTTCTCGGCCATGGGCACGGTGGCGGTGACGTCGACCGCCAGCTTCTGGCGCGCCGCCAGCACGACGGTCGCGATGACGGCCGCGGCACCGCCCATGTCGGAGGTCATGTGGTGCATGTTGGCGGCCGGCTTGATCGAGATGCCGCCGGTGTCGAAGGTGATGCCCTTGCCCACCAGCGCCACCTTCTTGGCGTCCTTCTTGCCGGAACGGTAGGTCAGCCGCACCAGGCGTGGCCCGCGGGACGAGCCCTTGCCGACGCCCACGATGCCGCCGAATCCGGCGTCCTCCAGTTCCTTCTTGCCCAGCACCTCCACCTCGAGGCCCGCCGACTTGCCCAAAGCCTTTGCGCGCTTGGCGAATTCGCCCGGGTACAGGTGGCTCGGCGGAGTGTTGACGAAGTCGCGGGCGGTCGCCACGGCGGTCGCGACGTCGACGCCCCGGGCCGCGGCGGTCTCGGCGTCGTCAGCGGTGGACAGCACCGTCAGCGCCGTCAGACCGGCTTCCTTCGGGGCGGTCTTGGCGCTGCGGAATTCGGAGAAGCGGTAGGCGCCGAGGATCAGGCCCTCGACGGCGGCCGCCACATCCAGCTCGGACAGTGTGGTCACGACCGTCTCGGTGCCGTTGAGGGAGCGCGCCGCCACGCCCGCGGCGCGGCGGATGACGTCGGCCGGCCACTCGTCGCGGTCCTTGCCGAGGCCGACCGTCAGCACGCTGGCCACCGGCAGCGACGGGACGAGCACTCGCGTCACCTGCTCGGTCGAGCCCTTCGCGCCCAGGGCCTTCAGTGCCACCTCGATCTCACCGGTGGCTTCGGCGTCCAGGAACGGGTTGGCCAGGACCGTGGCCTCGTCGTTGTCGCCGGTGATGACCGGCACGATCAGCACCGCGGCGTCCAGGTCGGACGGCAGGGCGGATGCGACGGTGACGGCGGGGGACTGGTAACCGGGTGCGCTGCTCACCAGGCCCACCCTAGTCACTGTGCCAGTCGGGCCGCCTGCTCAGCCTCTGCACACACCTCGAACGCGGTCACGGGGTCGTTGAAGCCCTTGAGCACCAACGGCTCCCGTGGCGCGACGGGCCATTTGCCCGGCATGTCGTACCAGGGCGCGGCCACCAGAATCTGCCCGGGCTCGGCCGCGGCGACCAGGCGGGCCGCCAGATTCACCGCGTTGCCGAAGTAGTCGCCGCCGGTGGCCACCACCGGCCCGAAGCTCAGGCCGGCCCGCACGCTGATGTGGGCCATCTTCGGCCGGGGATGGTGTACCAGGTCGACCGCGACCCGCGCCAGCGATTCGGGTGTCGCGCTGACCCACATGACCGCATCGCCGATGAACTTGATCACCCGGCCACCGTCGGCGTGCACCACATCGTTGGTGATGGCGTTGAACTCGTTCAGCAGGCTGGTCAGATCGTCCGGTGCCAGGCGCTGCGTGAGCTGCGTGAAGTTGGACAGATCGGCAAACCCGATGCCGCACACCACCGTTGACGCTTCACGGTGGTCGATCGCGTCGAAATACTCTCTGGCGGAGGCGACATGGTGGCGGTGGACGGCCTCGATCATGCCGCCGATGCGCGGGATGAACTGGGCCGCCGCCCGATAGGCGCGCGCGGTGACGAGTTCGTCGTGGGTCTGGGCCAGGTCGAGGTCGGGCAGACCGGTGCGGCTCATCGACGCCAGCGCCTCGGCCATCCGTGCCACGCTGGTACCGACGACCCGCAGGAATCCCCACGCGGCGTCGTCGCCGATCGTGGTCCGCAAGTCCGCCCAGGTGCGCAGTGCCTCGATGTCGGCGTCGGAGAGCGTCGGCGCGGTCGGGTCGGAGGCTTTCAGGCCCAGCACCGCCCACGTCTGTTGAACGTCGGCCACCGGTACCCCGAGCACGCTCGCGGCATCGGCCAAGCTGTGTCTGGGCTGCCCCGACCACTGCACGACGTCGCCCGCCAGCCCGAACAGCCGGCCTTGCTTCTCGGCCTCGATCATCTGCTCAGCGGAGAGTCCCAGGCTGTCCAGATACTCGATGAGCGGCGCGCGCCGGCGCGCATCGGCGATGCCCGCGGCTTCCAACGCGTCGAAATCGACCACGAGACGAGTCTGACAGCTATCAGCGGGATGGCGGGGCGATCTGACCTTCGACAACGCCTCGGATCACAGCCACATACCGACTGCGATCCGAGGCGTAAGCACTAGGCTGACTGGCCGTGAGCGAACTGTTGCAGGGCCCGCTGGAAGACCGTCACCGCGAACTCGGGGCGAGTTTCGCCGAATTCGGGGGCTGGTTGATGCCGGTGTCGTACGCAGGCACCGTGGCCGAACACAACGCCACCCGCGAGACCGTCGGGCTCTTCGACGTCAGCCACCTCGGCAAGGCACTGGTGCGTGGCCCAGGCGCAGCCGAGTTCGTCAACTCCGCCTTCACCAACGACCTTCGCCGCATCGGCCCGGGCAAGGCGCAATACACGTTGTGCTGCAACGAGTCCGGCGGTGTGATCGACGATCTGATCGCCTACTACGTCTCCGATGACGAGATCTTCCTGGTGCCCAACGCGGCCAACACGGCCGCGGTGGTCGCCGAGCTGCAGCGCGTCGCCCCGCCCGAACTGACCATCACCGACGAGCACCGCTCCTACGCCGTGCTGGCCGTGCAGGGGCCGAAGTCCACCGAGGTGCTCACCGCGCTCGGGTTGCCGACCGACATGGACTACGTGGGCTACGCCGACGCCGAGTACAACGGCGTCCCGGTCCGCGTGTGCCGCACCGGCTACACCGGCGAGCACGGCTACGAATTGCTGCCCGAGTGGGACCGCGCGGGCGTGGTGTTCGACGCGCTCGTCGCCGCGGTCAAAGATGCCGGCGGTGAACTCGCCGGGCTGGGCTCGCGCGACACCCTGCGCACCGAGATGGGCTACCCGCTGCACGGACATGAACTGTCGCTGGACATTTCGCCGCTGCAGGCCCGCTGCGGCTGGGCCATCGGCTGGAAGAAGGATGCGTTCTGGGGCCGCGACGCCCTGCTCGCGGAGAAGGAAGCCGGTCCGAAGCGGACGCTGCGCGGCCTCAAGGCGGTCGGCCGTGGCGTGCTGCGGGCCGACCTCACCGTCTTGGACGGCGACAAGCCGGTGGGCATCACCACGTCGGGCACCTTTTCACCGAGCCTCAAGGTCGGCATCGCGCTGGCGCTGCTCGACACCGCTGCCGACATCGCCGACGGCGCGCGGGTGACCGTCGACGTCCGCGGCCGGGCGCTCGAATGCGAGGTCGTGGCGCCGCCGTTCGTGGCGGCGAAGACGCGTTAGCCGCGGCGAAAACGCGCTAGCCACGGGCGATACAATCGGCATATGACCGATGGCCCCCTCGAATTCACCGTTTCGCGCGCGAGCAACCCGGCGAGCGACGAGGTAAGGGCTCAGGTACTGGCCGACCCCGGATTCGGGCGGTTCCACACCGACCACATGGTGGCCATCGACTACACCGTCGACCGTGGCTGGCACGACGCGCGGGTCACCGAATACGGGCCCATCGAGCTGGACCCGTCGGCGATCGTCCTGCACTACGCGCAGGAGGTCTTCGAGGGTCTGAAGGCCTACCGCTGGAACGACGGTTCGATAGTGTCGTTCCGCCCGGAGGCCAACGCCGCCCGGCTGCAGTCGTCGTGCCGGCGCCTGGCCATCCCGGAGCTGCCCGGCGACGTCTTCGTCGAGTCACTGCGCCAGCTGATCGCCGTCGACAACGAGTGGGTGCCGGCTGCCGGTGGTGAGGCGTCGCTGTACCTGCGGCCGTTCATCATCGCGACCGAGCCCGGCCTGGGCGTGCGCCCGGCCAACGAGTACCGCTACCTGGTGATCGGTTCGCCCGCCGGCGCGTACTTCAAGGGCGGCATCAAGCCGGTGTCGGTGTACCTGTCGACCGAGTACGTGCGGGCCAGCCCCGGCGGCACCGGTGCGGCCAAGTTCGGCGGCAACTACGCCGCCTCGCTGCTGGCGCAGGCGCAGGCTGCCGAGATGGGCTGCGACCAGGTGGTCTGGCTGGACGCCATCGAGCGCCGGTACGTCGAAGAAATGGGTGGCATGAACCTGTTCTTCGTGTTCGGCAGCGGTGGCTCGGCACGCCTGGTCACCCCCGAGCTGTCGGGCTCGCTGCTGCCCGGCATCACACGGGATTCGTTGCTGCAGTTGGCGGTTGACGCCGGCTTCGCCGTCGAGGAACGTAAGATCGACATCGACGAGTGGCAGAAGAAGGCCGCCGCGGGCGAGATCACCGAGGTGTTCGCCTGTGGGACCGCGGCCGTCATCACGCCCGTCGCGCACGTGAAGTACGGGCACGGCGAATCGGCCGGCGAGTTCACCATCGGCGACGGCCAGCCCGGTGAGGTCACCATGGCACTGCGCGACACCCTGACCGGTATTCAGCGCGGCACCTTCGCCGACACCCACAACTGGATGACCCGCCTGGGCTGACCCAGCGCCAACGTGAAGAAGATCGCGAGATTCCAGTCTGAAATCTCGCGATCTTCTTCACATTCGGCGGCTAGTGGACGGCCAGTCCCAGGGCGGTCAGTGTCGTCGTGACCTCGACGGCCGCACCCAGTACGTCGCCGGTGATCCCACCGAACCGGCGGACGCAATGCGCCACCAGTAGCGCGGTGACTCCCAGCGCGACGAGCACGACCACGGGGCCCTGCCACAGTCGCGGCGTCGCCCACGCGGACGCGGCGGCCAGCGCCACCGTCCACGCCGCGACCACCCACACCGGCTGACTACCGGCGACCAGCGCGCCCAACGTGCTGCCCGGCGCGGCCGGTACCGACGTGCGGCAGGCCGCCAGCGCGGCGACCCGGCCGGCGGTGACGGCGACGACGACCGCCACCGGGCTCAGCGCAGCGAACGTCATGCTCTGCGCGCCGATCGCCACCACGATCGCGGCCACCCCGAACGGGCCCGCGGTGCCGCCGCGCATGACGGCCAGGGCTCGCTCGGGCGGGCCGTAACAGCCGAGGCCGTCGACGGTGTCGGACAGTCCGTCAATGTGCAGTCCGCGGGTCAGCAGGAGCAGCACCGCCACCGCGAGCAGCCCGGCGAGCGGGCCGGTCACGTACACATGCCCCGCGCCCCACACGACGGCCGCGGCGATACCGCCGAGAACGATGCCCACCGCCGGCAGCGCGGTCAGTGTGCCCCGGCCGAACGGCCGGCTACTGCGCACCGGCAGGACGGTGCTGAATGCGAAAGCCGAAGCCAGGGAAGAGATCACAATGTCTTGTCGGCCGGCTTGTCGCTGACGTTCGCCTCGCCGAACGTGGCCATGGACGCCAGCGTCGCGACCGCGGCCCGCAGCACCGGCAGTGCCACCGCGGCACCGCTGCCTTCGCCGAGGCGCATGCCCAGGTCCAGGATCGGGGTCAACTGCAGGCGCTGCAGCGCCACCGCGTGAGCGGGTTCGGTCGACAGGTGGCCGGCCTGCCACCACGCCTTCGCGCCGGGGGCCAGCCGGTCGGCGACGAGCGCCGCGGCCGTCACCACCACGCCGTCGAGCAGGACGGGGGTGCGCCGGACCGCGGCCTGGGCCAGGAAGCCGGCCATGGCCGCCAGGTCCGCGCCGCCGCAAACGGCAAGCAGCGCAACGGGATCGGCCTTGACCTGACGGGCGCGGAACAGCGCGTCGCGGATGGCCGCGGTCTTTCGGGCCCAGCCCTCGTCGTCGACGCCGGTGCCACGGCCGACCACGGCGACGGGTTCGGTTGCGGTGAGGGCGGCGACCAGAGTCGTTGCCGGAGTGGTGTTTCCGATGCCCATGTCGCCGGCGATGAGCAGGTCGGCGCCCGCGTCGACCTCCTGGTCGGCAATGGTGCGACCCGCCGCGATCGCCGCGACGGCCTCCTCCGTCGACAGCGCGTCCTCGACGGCGATGTTGCCGCTGCCGCGCCGCACCTTGTGGGCGCCGATCGCGGGGGAGTGGGCCTCGCCGTCGACGGCGATGTCGGCGACGCGCACGGTCGCGCCGGCCACCTCGGCCAGCACGTTGATGGCGGCGCCGCCGGCGTCGAAGTTGGCCACCATCTGCGCGGTGACCTCGGACGGGAACGCTGAGACGCCGGCGGCCGTCACCCCGTGGTCGCCGGCGAACACCACGATGCGGGCGCGCTCGAATTGCTTTGGCGGACAGACGCCTTGGCACGCCGACACCCAGACCGACAGTTCCTCCAGGCGCCCCAGCGAGCCGGGCGGTTTCGTCAGGGTGTTCTGGCGCGCGAGAGCGGCCGCCCGCACGTCGGCGTCCGGTTTGGTGAGATCGGGAAACTGGGCGCGGGGATCGCTCATCAGGACTCCTTGACGGTGAGAGGCTGGCCGGCCACTACAAGCACCACCCGGTCGCAGACCGCGGCCAGGCGCTGGTTGAGCGAGCCCAGTTCGTCGGCGAAACGGCGGCCCGACTCCGTGGCGGGGACGACGGTCAGGCCGACCTCCGGGCTGACCAGGGCCAGTGGCGCGGTGAATGCGCTGACTGCCGAGGTCAATTCGTCGATATCGGCCTGGATCGATCCGCCGGTCCAGGCGCCGCGCCGGTCCATCGCGGCGACCAGCCAGCCGCCGATGTCGTCGACCATGGTGGCGGCAGCCGACTCACGCAAAGTCGTTGCCACGTCAGCGGATTCGACGGTTGACCAGTGCGCCGGCCGGCGGTTCCGATGGGCTGAAACCCGGGCGGCGAAGTCGGCGTCGCCGTCGACGGACCCGGTCGCGACATAGCGCACCGATCCGCTCGGACCCGCCGTACTGGCGATCCAATCCTCGGCCCACTGCGACTTTCCCGACCGGATGCCGCCGAGAACCAGGGTGCGCACCGGGCTCAGTCGACCTTGTCTCCGCGGCTGACCTGCGGCTTCGGCACGCGCATGCGGCGCAGCTGCGAGGCCCGGCTGGACGCGTAGAAGCCCAGCTTCCAACCACTTTCGGTGTTGCCCGGGAACTTCGCGTCGACCCGCTTGTTGATGCGCCGGCTCAGCAGGACACCGTCGATGGCCATGATCACCATCAGACCCAGCATCGCGACCGACAACAGGCCCTGCGTCTGCACCGGCGGTAGCGCCATCATGAAGAACACCAGCACCAGTGCCGACGGCATGAACAGCCCCAGCACGTTGCGCCGGGAATCGACGAGGTCGCGGACGTAGCGCTTGACCGGGCCCTTGTCGCGGGGCAACAGGTAGGCCTCGTCGCCCGCCATCATCTTGGCGCGGCGCGCATCCATGTCGGCGCGGCGGGCGACGCGGTCGGCCTTGCGCTCTTCCTTCGTCTTCGAGTTGCGGAGCTCCTTGCGCCGCTTGCGCGCCTCGGCCGTCGTCATCGGCGCCGGTGCAACGGGGCCGCGCTTACGGTTCGCGCTCTGCTTGGGGGTCGGGCGGCCCTTGGGCGCGGTGGTCCGGGCCCCGGCGTCGTCGTCCGAGTCGACAGTCACGTTGACGTCGTCAGCTCCGCCGCTCTCGTCTCCGGAGTCGGCGTTGTCCTTCTTGCGGCCCAGCAGATTCACGGTGTCAGGTTACTTCGGTCGCCGGGCTCGGCCGTCATGCACCCGAGCTGTGGGCGGCTTAACCTGCTCCGATGAGAGTCCTCGTCGCCCCCGACTGTTACGGCGACAGCCTCACCGCGGTCGAGGCCGCGGCGGCCATCGCCGCGGGCTGGACCGTCGCGCGGCCGGCCGACACGCTGGTGCTCGCCCCGCAGTCCGATGGCGGCCCGGGCTTCGTCGACGTCCTGGCCGAACGGTTGGGCGGTCTGCGGACGGCGACGGTGCGCGGCCCGCTCGATCGCGACGTCACCGCGCACTGGGTGCTGCACCAGGACACCGCATATATCGAGTGTGCGCAGGCCTGCGGATTGGCGCTGCTCGGCGGGCCGCCGACGGTGCGGACCGCGCTGGACGCCACCAGCTTCGGGGTAGGGCAACTCGTCGACGCGGCGCTGACGGCGGGCGCGCAGAAAGTGGTCGTGGGCCTCGGCGGCAGCTCGTGCACCGACGGCGGTCTGGGTCTCGTCGCGGCGCTGGGCGGGCTGACGCCGGCATGTCAGAGGTTGGCCGGCGTCGAGGTCATCGTCGCCTCCGACGTCGAACATCCGCTGCTGGGGCCGATGGGTGCGGCCGCGGTGTTCGGTCCGCAGAAGGGGGCCGACCCCGCCACGGTGGAACTGCTGGAGCAGCGGCTCACGGCGTGGGCCCGCGAACTCGAATCGGTGGCCGGCCGCGACGTCGCCGTCGAACCGGGAGCCGGCGCCGCCGGCGGCCTGGGCGCGGCGCTGCTGGCGCTGGGCGGACGGCGCGAATCGGGCGCGACGGTCATCGCCACGCACACCGGGCTGGCCGCCGACCTGGCTGCCGCGGACCTGGTCATCACCGGTGAGGGCCGGTTCGACGACCAATCGCTGCACGGCAAGGTGATCAGCGCACTGGTGGGCCAGGCCGGCGGCACGCCTGTCCTGGTGCTGGCCGGGCAGGTGACGCTGGACCCGTCCGCGCTGGCCGACGCCGGCATCGAGGCCGCGTATTCGATCACCGATCACGCCGGTTCGGTGGAGCTGGCCATGAGCGACGCGGCCAACCAGCTGACCGGATTAGCTACGGGCGTAGCCGCTGAACTCGGGAATAACGGCCCGACAAGGTACCGTTGATGGTGCCTGGATAGTGCCAGGTAATCGATGCACCAGGGAGATGCAATGACTGTTGAGGACGCGACCAGCACCGGTACCTCGACCGAGACCCACGGCGTGATCTTGTCGGACGCGGCGGCCGCCAAGGCCAAGGCTCTGCTGGACCAGGAAGGCCGTGACGACCTCGCGCTGCGTATCGCCGTGCAACCGGGCGGCTGCGCCGGCCTGCGTTACAACCTCTTCTTCGATGACCGCACCCTTGATGGTGACCTCACCACCAACGTGGGCGGCGTCAACCTGACCGTCGACCGCATGAGTGCCCCGTACGTGCAGGGCGCCACCATCGACTTCGTCGACACCATCGAGAAGCAGGGCTTCACCATCGACAACCCGAACGCCACCGGCTCCTGCGCCTGCGGCGATTCGTTCAACTGAGATAGCCGACCGTGCTGGTCCGGCGGTCTCCTACAGGGAGTCCGCCGGACGCGGCAGGTACGAGCAGACCAGGGTCTCGCGCGGCTGCACCAGCAGCTGGGCGACAGCCTGCAATTCGTTGTTCTTCGGTCCCGAACCGCGCGGCAGCCGGCCTGACGGCGCCACCTTCATGGTGAACAGCACCTGCGCCTGATTCGGTGACAGCATCACGATCTTGTCGATCGACGTCACATCCGCCTGACCGAACTGCTTGCGGAACGCATCACTGGCCAGATTCGCCACGGTGAAATCCGTGGCGTGATCCTTGATGCCGTCATACAGGCCGCACAGGGCATGCCGTGCCACGGTCTGCTTGTCCTGTTGCAGCAACGCATTTAGGTAGCCCTGGATGGCGGACTTGGCGGAGGCGTCGGTCAGGCCGCGATCGCTGGTGCTGCGAACCGCGAAGATGATGCCGCCGATGACGGCGACGACCGCAACCACGGCGCCGACGACCAGCAGGATTCGCTTGGTGTTGTTACCGCCGCCTGACGGATACTCCACGGCCGGTGGAAGTGTCGTCGGGTAAGAGGCGGGCGGGCCACCATAGGGGGCACCGTAGGTGGGGTTCCCCGGACCCGGCTGCGGGGGAATCGATTCCGGGTACGGATATGCGCCGTCCATGTTGTCCACAGGCTAGCGCACCCGCGCGGGTGGACCGGTCCGACTACTACGGCTGCGCTGGGTAAGCTCGCCGAATGACCATTGCCGTGACCGGATCGATCGCGACCGACCATTTGATGCGCTTCCCGGGCCGATTCGCCGAGCAGTTGCTGGCCGAACACCTGCAGAAGGTGTCGCTGAGCTTCCTGGTCGACGACCTGGTGGTGCACCGCGGCGGCGTCGCCGGCAACATCGCCTACGCCATCGGCATCCTGGGTGGCAGCCCGACGCTGGTCGGCGCGGTGGGCAAGGACTTCGACGAGTACCGCGGCTGGCTCACGTCGCACGGCGTCGACTGCTCGCAGGTGCTGGTGTCCGACTCTGCCTACACCGCCCGATTCGTTTGCACCACCGACGAGGACATGGCGCAGCTGGCGTCGTTCTACCCCGGCGCCATGTCCGAGGCGCGCAACATCAAGCTGGCCGATCTCGTCGCCGCCCAGGGTGAGCCCGAGCTCGTGATCATCGGCGCCAACGACCCCGAGGCCATGTTCCTGCACACCGAGGAATGCCGGAAGCTGGGTCTGCCGTTCGCCGCGGACCCCAGCCAGCAGCTGGCCCGCCTGTCGGGTGAGGAGATCCGCCGCCTCATCGACGGCGCCGCCTACCTGTTCACCAACGACTACGAGTGGGACCTGCTGCTGCAGAAGTCCGGCTGGTCCGAGGCCGAGGTGATGAGCCAGATCGAGCTGCGCGTCACCACACTGGGGGAGAAGGGCGTCGACATCGTCGGCGACGGTTCGTTCGTCCACGTCGACGTCGTGCCCGAGAACGAGAAGGTCGACCCGACCGGTATCGGTGACGCGTTCCGCGCCGGCTTCCTCACCGGCCGTGGCGCCGGCCTGAGCCTGGAGCGGGCCGCTCAGCTGGCCTCACTCGTCGCCACCCTGGTGCTCGAGGCGCCGGGTCCGCAGGAGTGGACCTGGGACAAGGCCACCGCGCTGCCGCGGCTGTCGGCCGCGTTCGGCGGCGAAGCGGCCGACGAGATCGCCGCAGCGCTCGCATAAGCACTACGCCGAAAGTGCGGGAAATGACCGAATTCAGTGCGAATTCGCGGTCGTTTCCCGCACTTTCGGCGTAGCGGTCAGAGTTCGACGGGGTAGACGGGCTCACTGATCTGCGGCGTGACGCTGCCCTCGATGAAGATGGCGTGCCACAGCATGAAGATCAGCACCGTCCACAGCCGGCGGCTGTGATCGCTGACGCCGTTGCGGTGCTCCTCGAGCATCTGCCGGACGGCGTCCAGGTTGATGAGATGCCCGGCCTGTGACGCGTCGACGGTCGCGTAGGCCCACTCCAGCAGCTCGCCCGAACGCAGCCAGTGCCGGATCGGCACCGGGAAACCCAGCTTCGCGCGGTGCAGCACATGCGCGGGCACGATGGGCTCGAGGGCCCGGCGCAGCGCGTACTTGGTTGTGGTGCGGGTGATCTTCTGGTCGTATGGCAGCTTGGACGCGACCGCGAACACCTCGGGATCGAGGAACGGCACCCGCAGTTCCAGTGAATTGGCCATTGTCATCTTGTCGGCCTTGACCAGGATGTCGCCGCGCAGCCAGGTGAACAGGTCCAGATGCTGCATGCGCGCCACCGGGTCCCAGCCCGCGGACTCGGCGTAGATCGGCGCCGTCACATCGGTGTGGGTCCACTCCGGGTTGAACTGCGCCAGGGTCGCCTGCAACTGCTCGTCGGAGAAACTGCGGGCGTTGCCGTAGTAGCGCTCCTCGAGCGTCAACGACCCGCGGTGCAGCAGGCTCTTGCCGCGCATACCGTCCGGCAGCGACTTGGACGCCTTGCCGAGCCCGCGCCGCAGGCCCCGCGGGACGCGGTCGAAAGCCTTGAGGGACAACGGTTCCCGGTAGATGGTGTAGCCGCCGAAGAGCTCGTCGGCGCCCTCGCCGGAGAGCACCACCTTGACGTGCTTGCGAGCCTCGCGGGCGATGAAGAACAGCGGCACCAGCGCTGGGTCGGCCACCGGCTCGTCCAGGTACCAGACGATCTCGGGCAGCGCCGCGACGAACTCGGCCTGGCTGACGACCTTGGTCACGTGCCGCGCCCCGATGGCCTCGGCGGAGGCGACGGCCACGTCGACCTCCGAAAAGCCTTCGCGCTCAAAGCCTGTCGTGAAGGTGATCAGCTTGGGGTTGTGCCGCATCGCCAGCGCGGCGATCGCGGTGGAGTCGATGCCGCCGGACAGGAACGCGCCGACGGTGACGTCGGCCCGCATGTGCTTGGCGACCGAATCCTCCAGCACGGCGGTGATTTCGTCGTACCGCGCCTGCTCCTGCCCTGTGACAAATGGCACAGCGGCGAACTTCGGCTTGAAGTAGCGCGTCACCTCGGGCTGCTGGCCCGGGCGGATACGGGCGTAGCTGCCCGACTCCAGCCGGCGGATCCCGCGCTGCAGCGTCTCGGGCTCGGGCACGTACTGCAGCACCGTGTAGTGCTGGACGGCGCGCTCGTCGATGCTCAGGTCGACGCCGGCGCGGGCCGCCAGGTCGAGGATGCACTTCTTCTCGCTGCCCACGATGGTGCCGCCGGGGCCCGTCGCCAGATACAGCGGCTTGATGCCGAAGGGGTCGCGCGCGCAGAACAGTTCGCGGGTCTCGGTGTCCCACAGCGCGAAGGCGAACATCCCGCGCAGGCGGTTCAGCGCCGCGGTGCCCCAGTAGTGGTAGGCAGCGACGATCGCCTCGCTGTCGCCCTCGGTGGCGAACTCGGCACCGAACTCGGCGCGCAGTTCCTCACGCAGCTCGAGGTAGTTGTAAATCTCGCCGTTGAACACCAGCGCGTAGCGGTTCGGGGCCTCGGGCGGACCCCAGCGGAGCGGCTGGTGGCTGTGCGCGATGTCGATGATCGACAGCCGGTTGAAGCCGAGGACGACGGTGTGATGACCGTCGGTCGGATCGCTGTCGTCGGCCCAGGCGCCCGACTCGTCCGGACCCCGGTGACGCATCGGATGCGTGGCATCCGAGACCGCGTTCACGAGGTCAGTGGAATGGTCGGCAACAGGGTCGGCCAGATAGGCCAGCAGTCCGCACACGGCGCCAGTATGCCTGTTCAGGCAGGTGAACTCAGAACCGACGCTGCCGATTGGCCGGTCGCTTCGCTCGGCGCTGCGGGCGTGGTCTACGCTGCGTAGTATTCGACCGGCTTGACCGACCTCTAGGAGGGCCTCAACGTGACCGCTCGCGGGCTCCGTTTGGTGGCGTTGTCCGCCATTCTCGGCGCGTCGACGCTGCTGCTCAGCGGATGCAGCTGGCAGACCGTATTCGGCCTGGGCTGGCCGGAGGGTATTACCCCCGAAGCCCACGCCAACCGTGACCTCTGGGTCTGGTCGGTCATCGCCTCGTTCGTCGTCGGCGCCATTGTGTGGGCGCTGATCTTCTGGGCCATGGCGTTCCACCGCAAGAAGAAGACGGACACGGAGCTGCCGCGCCAGTTCGGCTACAACATGCCGCTGGAGCTGGTGCTGACCGTCGTGCCGTTCCTCATCATCTCGGTGCTCTTCTACTTCACCGTCGTGGTGCAGGAGAAGATGATGGACCACAGCAAGCCTGCTGAGGTCACCATCGACGTCACCGCGTTCCAGTGGAACTGGAAGTTCGGCTACCAGAAGGTTGCCTTCAAGGACAACACCTTCTCTTACGACGGCGCCGACGCGGCCCGTAAGGAAGCCATGAAGTCCAAGCCCGAGGGCAAGGACGAGCACGGCGAGGAGAAGGTCGGCCCGATCCGCGGCGAGAACCCCGAGGACCGCAGCTACCTGAACTTCGACAAGGTCGAGACCATCGGCACCAGCACCGAGATTCCGATCCTGGTTCTGCCGAAGGGCAAGCGCATCGAGTTCCAGATCGCCTCGGCCGACGTCATCCACGGCTTCTGGGTGCCGGAGTTCCTGTTCAAGCGGGACGTCATCCCGAACCCCGAGGCCAACCACTCGGACAACATCTTCCAGGTCACCGAGATCGAGAAGACCGGTCCGTTCGTCGGCCGCTGCACCGAGATGTGCGGCACGTACCACTCGATGATGAACTTCGAGGTGCGCGTCGTGGAGCCGGAGCAGTTCAAGGCCTACCTGCAGTACCGCATCGATCACCCGAAGGCGACCAACGCCGACGCCCTGGTGTCGATCGGCCTGCCGCCGGTGGCCCAGACGACCCATCCGTTCGACTCTCGCCGCGGCGAGCAGGTCGGTTCGCCGGCTCAGGCGAGCAAGTAGGGGATACGCCATGCATATCGAAGCCCGACTTTTCGAGATTCTGACTGCCTTCTTCGCCTTGGCGACCGTCGGCTACGGCGCGCTGACCGCGCTGTACGCGAACGGTGGCATCGAGTGGGCCGGCACCACCGCGTTGGTGCTGACCACCGGCCTGTCGCTGATCATCGGCACGTTCTTCCGGTTCGTGGCCCGTCGCCTCGACACCCGGCCCGAGGACTACGAAGACGCCGAGGTCTCCGACGGCGCCGGCGAGCTGGGCTTCTTCAGCCCGCACAGCTGGTGGCCGCTGCTGATCGCGCTGTCGGCCTCGACCACCGCGGTCGGTATCGGCCTGTGGCTGCCCTGGCTGATCGTCGCCGGCGTCTGCTTCGTGCTGGCCACCGTTGCCGGCCTGGTTTTCGAGTACTACACCGGCCCCGAGAAGCACTGACACATACGGCCCCTGTGACCTGATCGCTCTGCGGTCAGGTCACAACCGTATGTCAGATGGTCCTCTGGCACCGTCCGGTACGGCCATGCCGGGCCCATGTTGGGTAATGTCTGCCGAAGGCTGGAATGTCGCCGTAGGCGGTGTTCCCCAGCTGCAGCGACACAGTGGTCGAGAGGGATAGGCGTACGTGAGCGGGTCACATTCCCCGGGCTCGGATGATGCGGCCCGGGAGCCATCGGGCGCCGGTGAAGGCACCGGCGAAACCGAGATCTATTCGCAGGCCTACTCTGCGCCCGAATCCGAGCACTTCACCATCGCGCCGTACGTGCCACCGGAGCCCGCGCTGTACGACTACGACAGCTACGAGGCCAAATCCGAAGCTGACGACACCCCGCCGCCGCGGTGGCCGTGGGTCGTCGGCGTCGTCGCGATCATCGCCGCCATCTCGCTGGTGGCGTCCGTCGCCATCCTGGTGACCCGCAACACCGACTCGGAGAATGTGGCGACGCCGTCGACGAGCACCACGTCGGCGCCGCCGTTCCAGGACGAGTTCACCACCACGACCACACCGCCGCCTCCGCCCACGACAACCGAGCCGCCCCCGCCGCCACCACCGCCGCCTCCGTCGACGGTGACCGTGACCCAGCCGCCGCCGCCACCGCCGTCGGAAGAGCCGCCGCCTCCGCCGCCCAGCACCGCCGCGGCCGCGCCGCCGGCGACGACGTCGGCGCCGCCGACCGGGCCGCGGTATGTCACGTACCGGATTTGGGGCACGAAGGCGCCGCTGGACCGGATTTCGGTGACGTACACCGATGCCGCGGGACGCCAGCGCACCCAGCAGAACGTCTACATCCCGTGGATGATCACTCTGACACCGATCTCGATGTCCGACGTGGGCTCGGTGCAGGCCTCCAGCCTCCTGCGGCTGAGTCACCTGAACTGTTCGATTGTGACCAGCGACGGCCAGACGCTGGCCTCGCAGACAAACGATGATTGGCAGACGAGCTGTTAAATGCCGTACAACGCTGAGACTTCAACCCGGTCGCGAGTGACCGGCGGCAGCCCCGACCAGTTGGACCGTCTTCTGCTCGGTGGCTCTGTGGCCCTGTGGTTGGCGGCCCTGGGCGCCGGGGTGGCCGCTGTCGTCGCGATGGTGGACCTTGGTACCCGGCACCCGTCGGGTGCGGCGTCGTCGCACACGCCGTGGCTGCTGTACTCCGTCATCGCGGTGTCCGCGGCGGTGATCGTGGGCGCCATCCCGCTGTTGTTGCGTGCCCGTCGCGGTGGGGCGGCACCGTTGCCGCTGCTCGGGGGCGGTCCGTCCGAGGGCGACGACCGTCGTCCCGCCGGTGAACTCCCGCAGAGTGCGTTGCGCTCCTTCGACGATCCGGTCGTGCGCCGCTATTCGGCGTCGCCGGCGACCAGCATGCTCGGGTTTCCGGTGGCGGCGGTGGATCAGCTGTGGCTGCGCTGCACGCTCGGGATCGCCGCGGCCATGGGCGGCGCGACGTTGTTCGTCTTCCTCGGCGCGTACATGCTGGCCGACCGCCACGACGAGTTGGCCTGGATCCTGTACGGCCTCGCAGTCGTCATCACCGTCGCCATGGTCGCCATTCCCTGGTACTGCCTGCGCGGTCTGCACGCCGTGCTGGAGGCGTCGGCAGAGGACGCCCGCGCAGCCTGACGCTCAGCGCTGCGCGAAGGCGCGGATGGTGCGTCGCGCTGTCTCACTGAGATACGCGGGTGTCACCGCGTCCACGGTGAACAGGGAGCGGAAATACACCGGGCCGGCGGCCATCTCCAGCACTGCGCGCGGATCGGTGCCCGGCGGAAGTTCGCCGCGGGTGTCACCGCGTCCACGGTGAACAGGGAGCGGAAATACACCGGGCCGGCGGCCATCTCCAGCACTGCGCGCGGATCGGTGCCCGGCGGAAGTTCGCCGCGGGTGATCGCGCGGTCGACGACCGCGCCACTGCGCCGGAAGCGTTCCTCCCAGAACCTGGTCTGCATGGTCCGCACGCGCGGCTGTGCGTCGAATTCCCTTGGCTCACCGCGCCGTACATGATCGCTCAGCACCGGTGGCACCTGGCGTGCGAGTTCGGCAACTGGATCGAGGCGGCGTTCGCCGCAAACGGTTAGCTCGGCGTTCCCGCCCCGTCGAGCCTGTGCTGAGGACGCACGGCACTCGACTTTTCTCACCCTCAGCGCAGACGCAACGCAAGAAAAACGGGTGGGGTAGGGGAGTGGGACCCGAAAACGACTTCGGCCCGGTCTGGTGGAAACCAGACCGGGCCGAAACCGTAGATCGAACTAGTGATGCCCGTTGGAGCCGTTGGGCGAAATCTCGTCCTGGTATTCCTTGAGGGCGGTGAGTGCCTTGTGCTCGGCGGCGTGTTCGGCGTCGGCCAGGGCTTCCTGTTCGACGGCGGAGTCGGCGAACAGGAAGCTGCCGGTGCCGGGGGAGCCGGCGGAGCCGAGCTTGTTCATGCGCTTGGGCAGTGCGGCACCCTGGTATTCCAGCGGGATGGGGTGGCCGTGGTCGTCGACCGGGCCCAGCGGCTGGTGCAGCTCGACGTACGCGCCGTGCGGCAGCCGCTTGATGATGCCGGTCTCGATGCCGTGCTCGAGGACGGCGCGGTCGCTGCGCTGCAGACCCACACACCAGCGGTAGGTCAGGTAGTAGACCACCGCGGGCAGAACGACCATGCCGATGCGGCCGATCCAGGTGGTGGCGTTCAGGGAGATGTCGAACTTGAGCGCGATGATGTCGTTCATCGCGGCCAGGGTGAGCACCATGTAGAACGCGATGGCCATGGCACCGATGGCGGTGCGGACCGGCACGTCACGCGGACGCTGCAGCAGGTTGTGGTGGGCGTCGTCGCCGGTGAACTTCTTCTCCAGGAACGGCCAGGCGATCAGCAGACCGAACACCAGACCCATGATCACGGCGACACCCATGACGGCGGGGATGGTGTGGCCGAAGGGGTAGAACTCCCAGGCCGGCCAGATACGGGCCAGGCCTTCGGTCCACATCATGTAGAAGTCGGGCTGGCTACCGGCGGACACCTGCGAGGGCTTGTAGGGGCCCAGTTCCCAGATCGGGTTGATCTGCAGCAGACCACCCATGATGCCCAGGATGCCGGTCACCAGCGCGAAGAACGCGCCACCCTTGATCGCGAACACCGGCATGACGCGCACGCCGACGACGTTCTTCTCGGTGCGGCCGGGGCCGGGGAACTGGGTGTGCTTCTGGAACCACACCAGCGCCAGGTGGGCGCCGATCAGGGCCAGGATGATGCCCGGGATCAGCAGGATGTGCAGGGCGTACATGCGCGGGATGATGATGTTGCCCGGGAAGTCGCCACCGAACAGGGCCCAGTGCATCCAGGTGCCGATGACCGGGATACCCAGGGTGATGGAGGACAGGGCGGCGCGCAGACCGATACCGGAGAGCAGGTCGTCGGGCAGCGAGTAGCCGAAGTAACCCTCGAACATGGCCAGGATCAGCAGCACCGAGCCGATCATCCAGTTGGCCTCACGCGGGCGGCGGAACGCGCCGGTGAAGAAGATGCGCGCCAGGTGGACCATGATCGACGCGGCGAACATCAGCGCGGCCCAGTGGTGAATCTGGCGCACGAACAGACCGCCGCGGACCTCGAACGAGATCTCCAGGGCCGATTCGTAGGCACGCGACATCTGCACGCCGCGCAGCGGCTGGTAGACGCCGTTGTAGATGACCTCGGTCATCGACGGATCGAAGAACAGCGTCAGGTACACACCGGTGAGCAGCAGCACGAGGAAGCTGTACAGCGCGATCTCACCGAGCATGAAGGACCAGTGCGTCGGGAAGACCTTGTTCAGCTGCCGGCGTACGGCGGCCGACGGGTGGTACCGCGAGTCGATCGCGTCGCCTTGTGCGGCAGCGATGTCAGCGAGCTTGGGACTCATGATTTGCGCTCCCAGAATGCCGGTCCGACGGGTTCGATGAAGTCGCCGTTGGCGACCAGGTAGCCCTCTTTGTCAATCGTGATCGGCAGCTGCGCCAGGGCGCGGGCCGCCGGACCGAAGATCGGCCGCGCGAAGTGCAGCGCGTCGAACTGCGACTGATGGCAGGGGCACAGGATGCGGTAGGTCTGCTGCTCGTACAGCGACGAGGGGCAGCCCAGGTGCGAGCACACCTTGGTGTAGGCGAAGAAGTCACCGAAGTTGAAGCTCTCCTGGCCCTTGCGCTTGACCACGCGGGACAGGTCCTCGGGCTTGATGCGGATGAGCATCACCGGGTTACGCACACCGAGTGCGATCTTCGACAGCTTCTCGTGCGACTCGAGGGTGGTGCCGTCGCCATCGGACTCGCGCCACGGGAACACGGTCTCCATGCCGCCCGCGTCGATGTCCTCGGGACGCATCTTCACGAAGGGGGACTCACCGGGCAGGCCGGTGGCCCGAGCCAGGTAGATGGTCTCGCCGTGGAAACGCGGGGTCCAGCCGGACGTCCACAGGACGGCCTTCTTGCCCTCGGCGGTCGGCACGACCGGCTTCCACGGGTTCTTGATCAGACCGCCGATGAAGGCGACCGCGGTCCCCAGGCCGAACGCACCCAGGCCGACGCCGAGCGACAGGCCGATCAGCTTGCGGCGCTTGAGGGTTGAGCCCTCCAGTGCGTCGGTCAGGTTGGCCGCGACGGTGGCGCGGTGCACCTCGGGGGAGGCGCCGTCGTGGCGGTCCTGGATCGAGATTTCCTCGGGGATGAACTTCTTCTGGAAGAGCACCGCGCCGATGCCGATCGCCAGGATCGACAGACCGAAGGTCAGGCCGTACAGCGGGGTCGCCAGCGAGTAGATGAACTCGCCCTCGGACTCGAACGGCTTGTACTCCCACGGCCAGAACAGGAACACCAGCAGCAGGGCCAGGCCGGACAGGCCACCGAGCAGCAGCCAGGCCGCGACCTGACGCTCGGCGCGCTTCTCGGCCTTGGTGCCCTCGACGGGCCAGCGGGGTTCCTTGAAGACGGTCGTGACGCCGTCGATCTTTCCGCCCAGTTCGACGAGCTCCTCGCGCGACATCTCGCGCAGCTCATCGTCACTGGGAATGTTCACGTTCTCGCTCATGCGCGAGCTCCGATCCACATAGCCGCGCCGATCACGGCGACCATCCCGATAATCCACATCGCCATGCCCTCGGGCGCGGGGCCGAAGCCGCCGAGGCCGTAGCCGCCCTGGCTGCGGGCATTCGCCGACTCGTGGACGTAGGCGACGATGTCGCGCTTCTCTTCCGGGGTCAGCTGACGATCCGAGAACTTGGGCATGTTCTGCGGGCCGGTGAGCATGGCGGTGTACACCTGCGCCGGCACTTCGGCAGCCTTGCCGAGGTCGGGCGCGTACTTGCCCGACGACAGTGCGCCGCCCTTGCCGGTGAAGTTGTGGCAGGACGCGCAGTTCAGGCGGAAGAGGTCGCCACCGCGGGCGACGTTCTCACCGAGGAACGAGTGCTGGTTGATCTGGCCGTTGGCGTCACGCGGAACCTGGGGGCCGCCGCCGTTGGCCTGGATGTAGGCACCGAGGGCGTCGATCTGGTGCTCGTCGAACGCCGGGTCCTTGCGGGGTGCCTGGGCCTCACCGCGCATGGCGGGCATGCGGCCGGTGGACACCTGGAAGTAGACGGCCGCGTCGCCGACGCCGATGAGGCTCGGGCCGCGGTCGGTCACACCCTGCAGGTTGGCGCCGTGGCAGGAGACGCACGACGTCTCGAACAGCTGCTTGCCGGTGCGCAGCAGAGCCAACTGCGACTCGTCGGCCTTCGCGACCTGGGGCCGCGGCGTCAGGGTGGCCGCCAGGCCACCAGCGACTAGAAGTCCGAGCAGCAGCAACATGGCTGCTGAAAGGCGCCGGTGTAACCGACGGCGGGACTTGCTGGTCATCGAACCCCTTCTCATCGACGAGTTGGTCAGGAAGCGCATCGGCGAGCCGATCATCGAACGAAGTAGATGGTGGCGAACAGGGCGATCCACACGATGTCGACGAAGTGCCAGTAGTAGGACACAACGATGGCAGCGGTGGCCTGAGCCGGGGTGAACTTGCTCATCTTCGTGCGGGCCAGCAGGTAGATGAACGCCACCAGACCGCCGATGACGTGCAGGCCGTGGAAGCCGGTCGCCAGGTAGAACACCGAACCGTAGGCGCTGCTCGGGATCGTGGTGCCTTCGCTGACGAGCATGAAGTACTCGAACGCCTGGCCACCGACGAAGAACGTGCCCATCAGCAGCGTGATGACGTACCACCGGCGCAGGCCGAAGACGTCACCGCGCTCGGCGGCGAACACACCCATCTGGCAGGTGAACGACGACGCGATCAGCACCAACGTCACCGGAACGGCCTCGGCCAGGTTCAGGTGCGTGGGGGGAGGCGGCCATACGCCGCCTGCCTGGGCGCGCGCGGTGAAATACATTGCGAACAGTCCAGCAAAGAACATCAACTCACTGGAAAGCCACACAATGGTGCCGACACTGACCATATTCGGCCGGTTCAGCGAATGCACCCGCGACGTGATCGCGGTTCCGGAGGTACCTACAGCGCTCGTCACAGCGGTAAGTATGACGCTTTGTAGTTGTTGAACTCCACCCGGGTGCCGACATTGGCCATAATCGGGTCCGTGCCTACCACCGATCCTCATCAGGAACCGACCACCGACGGGCCCCTGTGGCCCCAGATCCTGGGCCGGTTGACCACCGGCCAGAACCTTGCCGCGGGTCAGGCGGGGTGGGCAATGGACCAGGTCATGACGGGTACTGCCACCCCGGCGCAGATCGCTGCATTCGCCATTGCGATGAAGATGAAGCGACCCACCTCTGCGGAGGTGTCCGAACTCGCCGATGTGATGTTGCGACACGCCCGAAAAGTGCCCGCCGACGCGCTCGCCGCGATCGGCAATGACGTTGTCGACATCGTGGGGACCGGTGGGGACGGCTCCAACACCGTCAACCTCTCCACGATGGCGTCGATCGTCGTCGCCGCGTGCGGGGTGCCGGTGATCAAACACGGCAACCGGGCGGCGTCGTCGTTGTCCGGCGGCGCCGACACCCTGGAGGCCCTGGGCGTCCGCATCGACCTGTCTCCGGGTGACGTGGCCCGCTCGGTCGCCGAGGTGGGCATCGGGTTCGCCTTCGCTCCGCAGTTCCATCAGTCCTACCGGCACGCGTCCTCCGTACGCCGGGAGATCGGGGTACCGACGGTCTTCAATCTCCTGGGGCCCCTTACGAATCCGGCGATGCCGCGCGCCGGCCTCATCGGCTGCGCCTGGGCGGAGCTGGCCGAGGTGATGGCCGGGGTGTTCGCCGCGCGCGGTTCCAGCGTCCTGGTTGTGCACGGCGACGACGGGCTCGACGAACTGACCACCACGACGACGAGCACCATCTGGCGCGTGCAGGCCGGCACCGTCGAGCGGCTGACGCTGGACCCGAAGGCGTTCGGTTTCGCGCGCGCCGACCTGAGCGAGTTGCGGGGCGGTGACGCCAAGGCCAATGCGGAGTCGGTGCGGGCGGTGTTCGCGGGCCAGAAGGGTCCGGTCCGGGATGCCGTGGTGCTCAACGCCGCGGGGGCCATGGTGGCTCATGCCGGCCTATCCAGCGACGCCCAGTGGGTGCCGGCGTGGGAGCGGGGTCTGGCCCGCGCCACCGAGGCGATCGATTCGGGCGCGGCCGAGCAGCTGCTCGCGCGGTGGGCTCGGTTCACCCAGAAGGTCTGACCGCTCCGCCTGCTGCGCTGCCGCCCGGGCCGACCGGGCGGTGGCGGCCCACTCGGCCCACCGTCCGGCCGCGGTGATCGGCAGGCAGTAGCCGGCCTCCGACGCCGTGCCGGAATCGGTGCGCACGATGCGCACACCGGGCGCGGCCAGCCAGCGCACGATCAGCGCGACCTCCTCGACGGGCGCACCGCCCAGTGGCCGTTCCGACGTCAGGATCACCTGTGCCGCAGCGGATATCGCGTCGACGACGGGCATCGGGGGGACGCGCCGCGGCGCATTGCCGGCGGCTGCCAACTGGCCGTACCGGACCACGACGAGGTGCCAGCCGCCGGCGCCGTCGGGCCGGGCCGCCACCAGCTCCGGCAGTGCGGTCAGGGCGCGCAGACGCTGACCACGCCACAGTCCGTCGATGACGGTCGCGGCATGGTCGCGGAGCCGCGCCGCGGTCTCGAAACGACCCTCGGCAGCCAGGTCGTCGATGTGTTTCAGTGCCGTGCAGAGTGCGGAATCATCAACGCCGGCAATGTTTTCCGCGGCCCGGTCGGCGAATTCGGCGTAGGCGCCTGCGGTGATGCCGCGCGGCGCCGGACATGGCGACAGTTCCCGCTCCGGGCACTGCGGCCCGTGGTGGGCGGCCCGCGCCAGCCGCGTCGTACAGGTCCGCACGCCCGTGAAGCGGGCCAGCAGCAGCGCCGCGTCGACGGCGTCGGCATGCGCCCGGAACGGGCCGACCGCCCGGTCGTGTCGTGGTGCGCGCACCACGCTGAACCGGGGGAAGGCCTCGTCGGTGAGCACCACCCACCACCACTTGTGCGGGGCCTTCGAGCGCCGGTTGTAGGGCGGCGCGTGCGCGGCGAGGAGCCGCAGTTCGCGCACCCCGGCCTCGAGCTCGTGGGCGCACTCGACGTGGTCGACGCGGATGGCAAGGGATGCCATCTCTTTCATGCGGGCCCGGGGGTCGGCGCCGGTGAAGTACTGCCGGACCCGGCGGCGCAGATCGACCGCGGTGCCCACGTACAGCACCTCTTCGGACGGACCGCGGAACAGGTAGACGCCGGGGGAGCTGGGCAGTGCTTCGGCGAGCTTGCGGTTGCGGCGCTGCGCCCTGGTGACGTCCGGGAGATACCCGCGCAGCTCGGCCAGCGTGTGCACGCCCTGGTTGCCGATGCGCTCGAGCAGCCCGTGCAGCACGTCGACGGTCGCGCGGGCGTCGTCGAGGGCGCGGTGTGTGGGTGTGGTGGTGGCGCGGAACAGCCGGGCCAGCTCCGAGAGCCGCACGCTCGGCGCCTCGTCGCGCGTCAGTACCCGGCGGGCCAGCTTGACGGTGCACAGCACCGGTGGGTTGGGCCAGGGCAGCTGTGCCCGCTCGGCCGCGGCCCGGAGGAAGCCGATGTCGAAGCCCGCGTTGTGGGCGACCAGGACGGCGCCGCGGCAGAACTCCAGGAATGCGGGCAGCACGGATTCGATGCGCGGGGCGTCGCAGACCATGGCCGTGGTGATCCCGGTCAGCTGCACGATCTGCGGCGGGATGGCGCGGCCCGGGTCGATCAGGGTGGCCAGTTCGCCGATGATCTCGCCGCCGCGCACCTTGACCGCGCCGATCTCCGTGATGGCGTCCCAGCCGCCTCCGGTGTCGTCCGCCCGGGCCCGGCCGCCGGTGGTCTCCAGGTCGACGACCACGAATGTGGTGTCGCGCAGCAACGCCTCGTCGAGGTCGAAAGCCAACTGGTCGGTGGCGCTGCCGGAGCCCATGACGTGACAGTAGGGGCCGGCACCGACAAGAAATCCCATCGATGTCATTCCGTTATCCGGTTGCTGATCACCCGCACTTTTTTGTCGGTGGACGTCGCTAGCGTGCGCCTCAACCGATGAAGGAGTCAGAGATGAAGTTCGACAACGGGCCGGTCAAGATCGACTGCGACGACTGCGCGGTACGCGGTCCCGGCTGCGGTGACTGCGTGGTCAGTGTTTTGCTGGGCGTGCCCGAGACATTGATGGACGACGAGCGCCGCGCGCTGGAGGTGCTCGCCGATGCCGGCATGGCGCCGCGGTTGCGGTTGGTTCCCATCGGCAGGCCGAAAGACGACATCGGTGGCGAGTCAAGCGCTGCGGGCGTAGCGTGACGACCCTCACATTGTGATGCTGGTTAACGGGATCGGGGGACGGGCTGATAGATTGGCCATTCCCGTTGGACAACGCCGATGCCGTTTCGTAACCTATTCGAGACCTCACTGAGTTCGAAGCGGCTCGAACCCGCAGTTGAAGGACGCGAAATCTTGAGTCTCCACCGCACACACCGCACCATATGCAGTCTTAAACGACCAGTAGCCGGTGCGATCGCGGGGCTCACCATACTTGGTAGTGCGTTTGCGGGCAACGTCATGGCCGATCCGGCCGACGACGCCGTAGCAAAGCTGAACGAGCTCTCGCGCCAGGCGGAACAGACCACCGAGGCCATGCACGCCGCGCAGCTCGATCTGGACAAGAAGCTGGCTGCCGCGAAGGCCGCCGACTCCAAGCACGAGGCCGCCGCTGCCGCCGCGGAAGTCGCCAAGAACGACCTGGCTACCTACCAGGACTCGGTCGACAAGATTGCTGCAGCGCAGTACATGGGCGGCCGTACCGACGGCATCGACGCCATCCTTACCGCCGATTCCCCGCAGGGCCTGATCGACCAGCTCTCGGTCCAGCGTGTGATGGCCGGTGAGATGGCCGCGCAGATGGCCAACTTCCACAGCGCCTCCGACTCCGCCACGAAGGCCGAGGCCGACTCGGCCAAGTCGGCATCCGAAGCCAAGACCGCGGCCGAGCAGGCCGCCGCCGTTCGTGCCGATCTGCAGTCCAAGCAAAGCAAGCTGCAGGTGCAGATCGCCATCGTCAAGTCCCGTTACACCGCGCTGACGCCGAGCCAGCGGCAGGCGCTGGCGGCCCTGCCGCCGGCCCCGGCTGCCGCGCCGCCCGCCCCCGCCCCCGACGGTCTCCCGCAGAACCCCGACGCGGTTCCGCCGGCCCCCGGCCAGGACCCGTCCATCAACGCGGCCGGCCCGAACCCGCCTGTCGAGGGGCTGCCCGCACCGTCGGACAACGGTGGCGGCACCGCTGCCGGCGCCATCGCGGTGCAGGCCGCTCTGACCCGCATCGGCGACCCGTATGTCTGGGGTGCCGCCGGTCCCGGCCAGTTCGACTGCTCGGGCCTGGTGATGTGGGCGTTCCAGCAGGCCGGCATCTCGCTGCCGCACTCGAGCTACGCGCAGGCCGCCGGTGGCCAAGCGGTGTCGCGCGACCAGATGCAGCCCGGCGACGTCGTGAGCTACTACTCCGACGCCTCGCACGTGGGCATCTACATCGGCGACGGCATGATGGTCCACGCATCGACGTTCGGTGTGCCCGTGCGGGTGGCGCCGGTCGACAACGCGCCGATCTACAACGTGCGTCGCTACTGAGCCTCTCCCGACGGGCCGTCCTCGGCCTTCTCGCCGCGGAAGCGGCCGCCGCGGCCGTCGTACTGAACCGCGGTCCCGACAACGAGGCCGCCCCGTCGCGGGCCACGGCACCGCCGCTCGCCGCACCGACGGCGCCGACCGACATCCGGCTGGCCGACGGCCGGACCGCTGAACTCCTGGTCCTCGACCCCGGCTCGACGCTGCCGGGACGCATCACCGCGGAACTCGACGGCGCGGTCGCCGCGGTCACCGCATTCTGGGGCGACGACTGGCGCCGCCAGATCACCATCGTGACCACCGGCACCGACGAGGAGTTCCGGGCGCTGGCCGGCGGGAAGGAAGAGTTCGCCGCGGCCACCACCGTCGACCGCATCGTATTCGCGCCCGGCGCCGCCGCGATGGGTCCCGGCGCACTGCGAATCGTGTTGCGCCACGAGCTTTTCCACTACGCCTCCCGGCCCGTGACGGCGGCCGACGCGCCGTGGTGCCTCACCGAGGGCGTCGCCGACTACGTCAGCCGCCCGCGCACCCCGCGGCCGGCGCCGGCCGCCATGGCGGTGCTGCCCACCAACGCCGACTTCCAGGTCACCGGGCCGGCGCTGTCGCTGGCGTATGACCGCGCCTGGTGGTTCGCCCGGTTCGTGGGCGCGCAGTTCGGCGATCCAGTCCTGCGCCGGCTGTACCTGGCGGCGTGCGGCGCCGGACATCCCGACCTCGACACCGCGCTGACCGCCACCCTCGGCACGGATCGCGACGCGTTGACCGCCGCGTGGCAGCGGTGGCTCGCGGCCGGCGGCTGACGCGATAGCCTGACCGCGATGTCTCGGGTGCTGCTGTTGACCAACGATTTTCCGCCGCGCCGCGGCGGCATCCAGTCGTATCTGGAGAGTCTGGTCGGTGAGCTGCTCGTCCGCGGTTCGCACGAGCTGACGGTGTACGCCCCGAAGTGGAAGGGCGCCCCGGAATACGACAAGGCCGCCGGGGCCGCCGGGTACGAGGTGGTCCGCCACCCGACGACGTTGATGGTGCCCGAACCGACCGTCGCGCTGCGGATGCGCCGCCTCATCGCCGAGCACGACATCGACACCGTGTGGTTCGGCGCCGCCGCGCCGCTGGCGCTGCTGGCCCCGCTGGCCCGCGATGCCGGGGCGACCCGCGTGGTCGCCAGCACGCACGGGCACGAGGTGGGTTGGTCGATGCTGCCCGTCGCGCGAAACGCGTTGCGGCACATCGGAAACAACACCGACGTGGTGACCTTCGTCAGTCACTACACCCGTAACCGGTTCGCCGCGGCGTTCGGGCCGGACGCCGCGCTGGAATACCTGTCGCCCGGGGTCGACGTCGACCGCTTCGTCCCCGACGAGGTGGCCCGGGCCGAGTTGCGCGCCCGGTACGGGCTGGGGCAGCGGCCCGTGATCGTCTGCCTGTCACGACTGGTGCCACGCAAGGGACAGGACATGCTGATCCGGGCGCTGCCCGTCATCCGGCAACGGATCGACGGTGCCGCGCTGGTGATCGTCGGCAACGGGCCGTACCGCGACGATCTGCAGAAGCTGGCACGGCGCTACGACGTCACCGACCACGTGGTGTTCACCGGAGGGGTGCCCGGCGATGAGTTGCCGGCCCACCATGCCATGGCCGACGTCTTCGCCATGCCATGCCGGACCCGGGGCAACGGGCTCGATGTCGAAGGCCTGGGGATCGTCTTCCTCGAGGCCTCGGCGTGCGGCGTGCCGGTGGTCGCCGGTGACTCTGGCGGCGCACCGGAAACCGTCGTGGAAGGCAAGACCGGCCATGTGGTCGACGGTCGCGACGTCGAAGACATCGCCGCCGCCATCATCGACGTCCTGGCCAATCCCGACCTGGCTGCTGCGATGGGCGCCGCCGGCCGTCAGTTCGTCGTCGACAACTGGCAGTGGAAGCTCAAGGGCGAGCGGCTTTCGGAGCTGCTCTAGTTCCTCCGCCGAACAGACGCAAAACTGTCGTTTTCGCTTGGTAAAACGACAGTTTTACGTCTGCTCGCGAGGAATCGTCTAGCTGTAGAGCGCCGCGATCTCGGCCGCGAACTTCTCGGCGACGACCTTGCGCTTGACCTTCAGCGTCGGCGTCAGCTCGCCGGTGTCCTCGGTGAAGTCGACCGGCAGGATCCGGAACTTCCGGATGGCCTCGGCCTTGGACACCGTCTGGTTGGCGTCGTCGACGGCCTTCTGGATCTCGGCGACCAGCGCCGGGTCCGCGGCCAGGTCACCCACCGATGCGCCGGCGTCCTTGCCGTTGCGCTGCTTCCAGCCCTCGAACGCCTCGGGATCGATGGTGATGAGCGCGGCGATGAACGGCTCCTGATCACCCACGCACATGGCCTGGCTGATCAGCGGGTGCGCGCGAATGACGTCTTCCAGCGGGGCCGGGGCGACGTTCTTGCCGCCCGCGGTCACGATGATCTCCTTCTTGCGCCCGACGATCGACAGGTAGCCGTCGTCGTCGATGGCGCCGAGGTCACCGGTGTGGAACCACTCGTCGGTGAAGGCCTCGCCGGTGGCAGTGGGATTGTTCCAGTAGCCGCTGAACACCACGCCGCCGGAGAGCAGCAGTTCACCGTCCTCGGCGATGCGCATGCTGTTGCCGGGCACCAGCTTGCCCACCGTGCCGACCTTCAACTCGCCGATGCGGTTGACGGTGATGGCGGCGCTGGACTCGGTCAGGCCGTAGCCCTCGTAGATGGTGACGCCGACGCCGCGGTAGAAGTGGCCGAGGCGGGCGCCCAGCGGGGCACCGCCGGAGATGGCGCCGACGCAGTTGCCGCCGAGGGCGGCCTTGAGCTTGCCGTAGACCAGCTTGTCGAACACGGTGTGCTTCAGGTTGAGCAGCAGGCCGGCACCACCGGTGTCCTGCGCCTTGCTCCACTCGATTGCGGTGTCCGCGGCGATCTGGAAGATCTTGCCCTTGCCGTCGTTGCGGGCGTTCTGCTCGGCGGTGTTGTAGACCTTCTCGAACACGCGCGGCACCGACACCACGAGCGTCGGCTTGAACACCCCGAGGATCGGCACCAGGTTCTTGATGTCGCTGGTGAAGCCGAGGGTCACCTGGTTGCTGAAGCCGGCTACCGCGACCGCGCGGGCCAGCACGTGCGCGAGCGGCAGGAACACCAGCAGCTTCTGGCCCTTGGCCAGCAGGTCGGGGAAGCAGGCCTTGACGCCGCGCAGCTCCGACAGCAGGTTGGCGTGGGTCAGCTGGCAGCCCTTGGGGCGGCCGGTGGTGCCGGAGGTGTAGATCAGGGTGGCCGGGTCGCTCGACTTGATGCCGGCCAGGCGGGCGTCCAGCTCGGCGCGGTCGACGTCGGCGCCGGCCGCGGCCAGCTGATCGAGGGCGCCGCCGTCGATGACCAGCACCTCACCGAGCGCGGGCACCTCGGACCGGATGGACTCGATCTTGGCGGCGTGGGAGTCGGCCTCGGCGAACGCCAGGACGGCGCCGGAGTCGGCCAGCACGTGGCGGATCTGGTCGGCGGCGGAGGTCTCGTAGATGGGCACCGTCACCGCGCCGATCGACAGGATCGCGAAGTCGATGATCGGCCACTCGTAGCGGGTCGCCGACAGCAGCACCACGCGGTCGCCGGGCTTGACGCCCTTGGCGATCAGGCCGAGGGCGGTGGCCCGGACCTGGGCGGCAACGTCGGCGCTGGTGACGTCGGTCCAGGTGTCTCCGACCAGGCGCTGGATGGCTACGTGTTTGGGGTCATCGCGCTCGAGGGAGTACACCGGGGCGACGACGTTGTCGTATTCGCCGATGGTGAACGATGCGGGAACGCTGAACTCACGCACGGTGTGGCCTTTCGGGTCAGAGCAAAGCAGTACTGGCAGCAGTGCCGTGACAGCAATGCCGTGCTCAGCGTAGTCGGGTGCTTCATCACACTGTGGAGGCGTATGTGAAGCTGGTCCTGATGAACAGCATCCAGATCGCCGACGAGACCTTCGTGTGTGCCGACCCCGCCGCCGTCGGTGCCGCCGTGGCGAACCAGAGCAGCTGGCGGCGCTGGTGGCCGGACCTCAAGCTGACGGTCGTCGAAGACCGCGGTCCGGCGGGGCAGCGGTGGACCGTCACCGGTGCACTGACCGGGACCATGGAGGTCTGGCTGGAGACCGTCATGGACGGCGTCGTGCTGCATTATTTCCTGCACGCCGAGCCGACGGGCGTGTCCGGTGCCGCGCTGGCCGAGCTGAACCTGGCGGACCTCAACCACCGTCGCCGGGTGGCCGGCAAGAACATGGCTTTCGAGATCAAGACCGATCTCGAGCGGACGCGCCCGGTGGGCGTGTCCCGGTTGGCCTGAGGCCCGGTATCGCCCGGCCAGGGCCGGGCGCTGGCGGTACATTGAGAACTCGGCAGACGGGCGTCTGACGCCCGCGCCGGCATCGTCAACTCGGGAAGTGGACACGTGGCTGACAAGACTGCGCAGACCATCTACATCGACGCCGACCCGGCGACCGTGATGGACGTCATCGCCGACATCGGCTCATATCCCGACTGGGTCGCCGAGTACCCGGAGACCGAGGTCCTGGACGTCTACGCCGACGGTTACCCGAAGACCGCGCGGATGGTCCTCGACGCCACGGTGCTCAAGGACACCATGGTGTTCACGTACCAGTGGCCCGCCGACCGCAAGTCGGTGAGCTGGTCCCTGGTGTCCAGCACCCTGCTGAAGGCGCTCGAAGGCACATACCGCTTGTCGCCCAAGGGTTCTGGCACCGAGGTGACGTACGAACTGTCGGTTGATCTGATGATTCCGATGATCGGATTGCTCAAACGCAAGGCAGAGCGCCGGCTGACCGACACGGCGCTCAAGGACCTCAAGAAGCGAGTCGAGTCTGAGTGACGCGGACCCTGCTGGGCGTGCCAGGATCAGTCTGTTCGTCGGTAAGGGTGGAGTAGGCAAATCGACGGTGGCCACGGCCACCGCGGTGCGTGATGCCCGTGCCGGGCAGCGGGTCCTCATCGTGTCGACCGACCAGGCCCACTCCACCGGTGACGTGCTCGGGGCGGACGTCCCGCCGACCGGGCTGCGGACGCCCACGCAGGTCCCCGTCGACGACGGCGCCGGCGTCGTGCTCGATGCCCTGGCGCTCGACACCCTGGCGCTGCTGGAGGCGCGGTGGCGTGAGGTGGCCGCGGTGCTGGTCGCCCGGTTCCCGGACTCCGATGTGGGAGACGTTGCACCCGAGGAACTTTCGGCGCTGCCCGGGATCCAGGAGGTGCTGGGTCTGCACGAGGTCGCCGAGCTGGCGGCGTCGGGCAACTGGGACCACGTGATCGTCGACTGCGCCTCGACCGCCGATGCGATGCGGATGCTGACGCTGCCCGCCGCGTTCGCCCTGTATCTGGAGAAGGCCTGGCCGCGGCACCGGCGCCTGTCGGTCGGCCTGGCCGATGCGAAGACGGCCGCCATGGTCACCCTCGTCGAGCGCCTCGCCGCCGCCACCGAGGCGCTGGGGGAGTTGCTCGACCAGCCGGACGTCACCGCGCACCTGGTGCTCACCCCGGAACGGGTGGTGGTGGCCGAGGCGGTGCGGACGCTGGCGTCGCTCACGTTGATGGGCGTGCACGTGTCGGAGCTGATCGTGAATCAGGTTCTGGTCCAAGATGATTCGTACGAGTACGTGAACCTGCCCGCGCACCCGGCCTTCGACTGGTACGCCGAGCGCATCGCCGAGCAGCGCAGCATGCTCAGCGACCTGGATGCCGCCGTCGGCGACGTACGTCTGGTGCTGGTGCCGCACCTGGCCGGCGAGCCCATCGGGCCGAAGGCGCTGGGGGAGCTGCTGGATGCGTCACGGCTGCGGCACGGCGCCCCGCCGCCCGCGCCCCCGCGCCCCATCGTCGACCGCGAATCGGGCTCAGGATTGGATGCCGTCTACCGGCTGCGGATAGAATTGCCGCAAATCGACCCGGGGTCTCTGACGCTGGGCCGCGTCGACGACGACCTGATCATCGGCTCGGGTGGCACTAGGCGCCGGGTCCCGTTGGCATCAGTCCTGCGCCGGTGCATCGTGATCGGCGCGTCGTTGCGCGGCTGTGAACTGACCGTCCGTTTTCGCCCTGACCCGGAGGTGTGGCCCAAGTGACGCACACCAATTTCGGGGCGGACGCTCTGGGCGACCTACCAGTGGACCTGCGGCTGCTGGCCCAGGCGCTCCTCGACAAGATCGATCCCGTCGTCCGGCTGTCCGTGGCCATGCTCGCCGACGGCGAGAACCCGAGCGACTGCAACCAGGTGTGGTGCCCCGTGTGCGCACTGGTCGCCCTGGCCCACGACGAACAGCATCCGATGCTGACGGCCATCGCCGAACACAGCACGACTTTTCTCGACGCGGTGCGTGCCGCGCTCGCCGACCAGGGACCCGTCGGCCCGCACCCCGAGCCGCCGACGGACCCGTCCGGTCCCGGTGGCAAGCACCGCCAGCCCGACGATCCGGACGGCCCACCAGGGCCGGGTCGATACCAGTCCATTCCGGTATCTGTGGAGGAATGACCAGTCCGCTGCGGGCTGTGGTCGGGCCGACAGTCGGTGGGTAAAGTTGTCGGGGGCACCGTCCGGGGGCCCTCAGCGGGAGGTTCGATGTTCTTCTGGTTCTACAAGTACATCTTGATGGGCCCGTTGCTGCGCCTGCTGGGCCGTCCGAAAGTGACGGGGCTGGAATACGTTCCCGACGAGGGGCCTGTTCTGCTGGCCAGTAACCACCTGGCCGTCGTCGACAGCTTCTATCTGCCGCTGGTGCTGCGCCGCCGGATCTTCTTCCTGGCTAAGGCCGAGTACTTCACCGGTACCGGCATCAAGGGCAAGCTGATCAAGTTCTTCTACTCGTCGACCGGCCAGGTGCCGATCGACCGCACCAACGCCGATTCCGCCGCCGACGCGCTGGCCGCCGCCGCCAAGATCCTCGACCAGGGCAAGCTGCTCGGCATGTACCCCGAGGGCACGCGCTCGCCCGACGGCAAGCTCTACAAGGGCAAGACCGGCCTGGCCCGCATCGCGCTGGAGACCGGCATCCCCGTCATTCCCGTCGCCATGATCAATACCGACGTCGTGAACCCGCCGGGAAGCAAGATGTGGCACTTCGCGCGCGTCGAGGTGAAGTTCGGCAAGCCGATGGACTTCCGCCGCTTCGAGGGGCTGGCCGGTAACCGCTTCATCGAGCGCGCCGTAATCGACGAGGTCATGTACGAGCTGATGCGGCTGTCCGGCCAGGAGTACGTCGACCTGTACGCGGCCGACGTCAAAGAGGGCAAGACGCCGCCGCCCGCGATCAAAGCCGGCTGAACAGAACGCTGAAGCCGAGGATTGCCATCGTCACCAGGCGGCAGTCCTCGGCTTTCGTGATTTCCCACAGCCGGCGCGCGGCTCCGCCAACGTAACGCGGTGGCGGAAAATCGGCTCTCGGACCGCCGTGGGGTTACGGCCGCGCCGGCCGGGTCCCTGCCACGGTCAGTTCGTCGCCGAGACCGGCGCGACGTGCTCGGCCGCGTCGGCTGACGGCGTGCCGCGGCCGGTGACGGTGCCCGCCGCAGCGATGACGGCCAGCCCCCACCACACGTACGAGCTGCCGATCACCTGACGCCACAGCGTCGCGTCGACCTCGTGGTGCTCGGGCAGCAGCCGGATCGGAGTGAAGACCAGCAGGAACGCACCGAGCGCGCTCACCGCGGCCAGGGCGGCGCTGCGTTCCCGGTAGGCGACGACGGTGATGGTCACCATGGTCGGCAGGGCCCACACCCAGTGGTGCGACCACGACACCGGCGACACCACCAGGCCGAACATCGCCACGCACATCAGGGCCAGCACCGGCTGGCCCGCGCGGAGCACCCGATGGGCCGCCCACACCGTCAGAGCCAGCACCGCGAAGCACAGCAGAACCCAGAGCACGAACCGCGGCGTCGCCGACAGCCCGAACCGCGCCAGCGTGCCGGAGATGTTCTGGTTGGTGTTCAGCGTCGCGGTGCCGATGCGGTCGGTGTTGCGCACGGTCTTGGTCCAGTACTCCCACGAGTCGCCCCACGCCAGCGCGAAGGCGATCAGCGTGACCACGATCGACGACGCCACCGTGGTGAGCAGCGCGCGGAAATCGCGGCGCAGCAGGAAGTACAGCAGGAACACGGCCGGGGTCAGCTTGAGGGCGATCGCCACGCCGAGCAGGAGCCCGCGCGGCCACGGCGTGCGGCGGGGGACGCAGTCGGCGATCACCAGCGTCATGAGGACGACGTTGATCTGGCCGAAGTTGAAGTTGGACCGCACCGGTTCGAGGAACAGCACGGCCGGTCCGACGATCGCGACGGCCAGCCAGCAGCGGCGGGCCAGGGCCGAGCCGCGCAGGCGCGACTGCGGCCAGACGTCCAGCCGGGTCAGCACGATCACGATGGACACCAGCAACAACACGAACGTCGTCACGGTGATGGCCACGCTCGCCGCAGGCAGGGGGAGCCAGGCGAATGGCGCGAACATGATCGCGGCCAGCGGCGGGTACGTGAACGGCAGGTCGATGCCGGCCTCGGTACGGAAGATCGTGCTCTCGCTGTACAGCGGCGTGTTGTTCAGCCAGGCGCGGCCGCCCATCCGGTACACGTCGATGTCGATCCGGTACGGCGTATGACCCAGCAGTCGCCAGGCGCCCCATACCAACGTCAACGTGGCCAGCAACTGCAACAGCCGCCAGGCCAGCCGTTGACCGGAGGCGGGCCACGACCAAGTTCCCATACGCATCTCGCCGGACAGCCTATCGGGGGGCCCGGCGCGTCGGCGCCCTGCGGGGCAGTGACACGCATACCCGGGCGTAAGTTTTTTCACCGTGCGGTCGCCCTTGCCTACGGAGTTCGTGTCCAGTGGGCGGCTGCCGTTGTTGTGGTGCCTGATTGCGTTCATCCTGACGTTTTTCGTGACCCGGACCGTGGTGCGCTACATCCGGGCCCACGCCGACAATCCGGCGCCGCGCAAGTGGTGGCAGCCGCGCAACATCGGTCACGGCGGCCTGCACATCCATCACGCGGTGATCGGCGTGGTGCTGGTGATGGTGTCGGGCGTGACGATGGTGACGCTGGCGGTCGACGGCGGCGTCACCGAATTCACCGTGGCGGCAATCTTCTTCGGCATCGGCGCGGCCCTGGTCCTGGACGAGTTCGCGTTGATCCTGCATCTGTCGGACGTGTATTGGGCCGAGGATGGCCGTACCTCGGTCGACGCGGTGTTCGTCGCGATCGCGGTCGCCGGGCTGCTGATCCTGGGGTTCAACCCGCTGTCGTTCTTCGACATCACCGTGTGGCGTGACGATCAGGACGTGGCGGCCCGGGTCATGGTCGTGGCGCTGGCCCTCATCACGCTGGCGATGGCCGTCATCGTGCTGCTCAAGGGCAAGGTGTGGACCGGTCTGATTGGGATGTTCATCACACCGCTGCTGGTCATCGGTGCAATCCGGCTCTCGCGACCGCACGCGCCGTGGGCCCGGTGGCGGTATACGAGCCGGCCGCGCAAGATGCACAAAGCGCTGGAACGCGAGCGGTGGCTACGCCGGCCGGTGGTGCGGGCGAAGCTGTGGTTACAGGATGCGATCGCCGGTATGCCAAAGTTTCCCGACGACGCGGCCGTGGACCAACAGCTCGACCGCGAGATCCACGCGGCACCCGCGCCGCCGGACCGAACGCCGACCGAGGTTGCCTGAATGAAGTTTTTTTACGACACCGAGTTCATCGACGACGGTCGCACCATCGACCTGATCTCGATCGGTGTGGCCGCCGAGGACGGGCGCGAGTATTACGCCGTCTCCTCGGAGTTCGACCCGGACCGGGCGGGTTCCTGGGTGCGCAAGAACGTGCTGCCGAAGCTGCCGTCGCCGTCATCGAAGGTGTGGCGCTCGCGGCGGCAGATCCGGTCCGAGCTGGAGGACTTCTTCAACATCGACGGTGATGAGCCGATCGAGCTGTGGGCCTGGGTCGGGGCGTACGACCACGTGGTGCTGTGCCAGCTGTGGGGGCCGATGGCCGACCTGCCGCCGGCGATGCCGCGCTTCACCCGCGAACTGCGGCAGTTCTGGGAGGACTGCGGCAGCCCGCGGATGCCACCGCGGCCGCGCGATTCCCACGACGCGCTGGTCGACGCGCGCCACAACCTGCACCGCTACCGGCTGATCGCCGAGATGATGACGGCGCCCCGGTAACTCAGCGGGGCCGGCTCACCAGGCGCGGAACGGCACGCTGGTGACGGTGGCGTCGTTCGGGCCGAACTGGACCGTCAGCTGCAGCGTCCACAGTCCCGGCCGCGGCGCGGTGGCGTAGGTGCTGTGCCAGCGACCGTCGGGACCCGCCGTGAAACGCACCGGCAGGGAAGCGATCTCGGCACTCGAGAGGGTGCCCCGCAGCCCGGTGGCACCGGGCACCGCGACATCGATCGGGATGGCGCCGTGCCGCGTGGTGTCGAGATGCACCTGCGCCTGCCGGCCCTCATCGAGCGCCGCGGAGGCGGTGAACGCGGGGCCGTAGGTGGTGCGGGCGGGCGGCTCGCCGGTGAGCACCGTGGTCATGAGCAAGACCAGCACCGCGAGCGCGGTTTCCCACGGTACGGTCCGACGCAGCCGCTCCGGGGTGAGCCGGCGCCGCCCGAGGTAGGCCAGGGCGGCCATGAGCGTCACCAGGAAAACCTTGGCGCACAAGGCCATTCCGTAGCCGGTCGACCACAGTGACTCGATCGGCGACACCTGCCGCCAGGCCTGGTACTCGCCGGTGAGCAGGACCGCCGCGACACAGCCGAAGGCCACCCGGGACCACCGTTGCAGCTCGTCGCTGCGACGGGCAGGCAGGACCACCAGCGTCAGCACAGCCAGCCCGCCCAGCCACAGTGCCATCGCCAGCAGGTGGACGGTGGTGGCGGAAGTGGCGAGCCACGGGTCGGGGCCGGCCGAGGCGTGCCCGGACGCGGCCACACCGGCCGCGAGCGCCGTCGCGATGACGACGAACAGCGCGGTACCGGCGCGCACCGTCGCGGCGAGCAGCACGAGCAGAACCGCCTGCACGTAGAGCTGGACGTCGGGTCCGGTGGTGATGGCGTTGATGACGGTCGCGGCGGCCAGCAGCAGCCAGCCGATGCCGGCCAGCACGCGGGTGCGGCGCAACGCGAGCGCCCACCCCCACACCAGCCGGGCCGCCGCGAGCACGCCGACGCACAGCACCAGGCCGGCGTACGTGAGACTGCGGGCGATGTCCGACGCTGTCGACGACGAGGCGACCGGATGAGCCTCCGGCGGCGCGTCCGGCGCCTGCTGCACACCGAAACTCACCGACCCGGACACCTCGTGCCCGTCGGCCGACATCAGCCGCCACGTCGCGGTGTAGCTGCCGCGCGGCAGGTCCGGCGGCAGGTCCAGTTCGATGGCGGTGTTGCCCGACCGCTGCCGGACCTCCCGATCGACCCGCGTGCCGGAGCCCGAAATCACCTGGACCGCACCGGGAATCAGGCGAACCGGCTCATCGAAGCTCAAGGTGACCCGGCTCGGCGCGGCCGGCAGGGTGGCGCCGTCCACCGGATCGCTGGAGACCAGGACGGCGTGCGCGTGTGCGAGGGGAGCCGGCAGCAGGAGCGCGAGCAGAGCCGCGAGCAGCGCTGCGACCGGTCTGGGTTTTCTAGTCGTGACTCGTCTTTCGTCGGGAGGCTGCCAGGCTAGCGATCGCCACCAGCAACGCGACCACCGACACGGCCAGCGCCGTGAGGCCCGGCCACGTCGGCGCCGCGGCAGCCGGAGCCGCGGCCGCGGGCCGGTCGTGGTCGCCGCCACCGGTGGGCTTCAGGTGCAGGGCCGGCGCCGGGTGCTCGGGCTCGGGCTGGCCCGGGTTGGCCTTCTCGTTCCAGTTGACGGTCTTGCCGTCACTGTAGGTCTGGACCGCGGGCAGCGTCAGTGTGTTGACCTTGGGCAGCGGGCCGGCCGAGATGGCGAAGACGTTGAACTGGTGCGGCGGGATGGGCGCGTCCGGCGCGGTGGCCTTCCACTCGACCGACGAGACGTACTCGGTGACCTCGGCGCCGTCGTCGTCCTTCTGCGGGGCGGGCAGCTTCTTCTTGGTGATGGTGGCCGTCCAGCCGGCTTTCTGCTGCGTGCTGACCGAGATGATCGGCTGGTCGTCGGGCAGCACGACCAACAGGCCGGTGGTGGACGCCGTGTCCGACTCGGTCGGCACGCGGAAGTTCAGCACGCCCCAGCCGCCCTGGGTGGCGTCGCCGGTCACCTTGACGTGGGCGGCGGCCGGTGCGGCCAGAGCGACGGCGCAGGCCGTCGTCGCGGTGACGGCGGCGAGGGTCTGGATCAGCTTGGGCATGTTGTCCTTTCGAGAGGGGTCAGACGGCCATGACAGCGAAGGCGACGCTCATGCCGAGCGCCATGAGCAGGTCGGCGTACGGGCGCTTCGGCCCGCGCACCAGCAGGTAGAACCACCACAGCGCGGCGGCGCAGAATCCGATCGCGAGCACGATGCAGACCACGGTGAACCAGCCTGGGGGAGTCACGGCGATGGCGCCGTGACCGAGGTGGGCGCTGTGGTGACCGGAGGTTTGAGCTGTCGCCACGGGGACGCCGGCGTTCGGCGCCATCAGCAGGCCCATCAGTGCCATCGCGGCCATCATGGTGCAGTGGTAGACGGGGTGCGGTAGCTCGAAGCCGAACAAGGCGAGGTAGGCGAAGTACAGCGCGCCGGCGGTGAACACCAGCACGTACAGCAGTGGCGACACCTGCATACCGGCCGGCCACAGCATCGCGATCATGCCCACCGAAGCCAGCGCATGCAGCACCGCGACGCCGCGTTGTCCGGGTACGCGCCGCCCGGCGCCCGCGAACAGCAGCGCGGCCACCGCGAACACGGCAGTCAGCGCCCAGCGCAGGGCGGAATCGGCGATCACGCTGTCATTAGTCGTACGGAAAGGGGATTCAGTTCCCGGCGGGCTTGAACCGCATGTCGGGCTGGGACCGCTCCAACGGTGTCAGCACCACGCCCAGCCAGCAGACGGCCAGCACCGCGGCAGCGACGAAACCGGCCAGCGGCCACCACACCGCGACCCTCGCGGGTGACGTCTGGCACCACCAGACCGCGCCGAACCCGGCGGCCGTGGCCACGCCCGACAGGTACAGCGCCGCGCAACACACGCGAAACCGCTTGCGCCACAGCGCTGTTGCCGATGCAATCGCGGCCAGGGTGAACAGGATGGCGACGACCTTCAGTACCCACCGATGCGATTCCGACCAGCTGACCCCGGCCGACACCGCCAGCACGACGACCGCGACGGCGGTGGGGTAGCGGCGGGCAGGACCGATCCAGACCTCGTCGAACACCCGGCGCCCGATGGCGCTCAGGGTGTGCTCGAGGTCGATCGCGTGGCGGGTGGACAAGCCGAACTCCGTTCAGTCTGTAGACCAGTTTCGCAGAGTTGGTCGGACAAGTGGCGGCCCGGGTTCCGCGGTCAGCCCGCGCTCTGGTCCTGGTTCCCCGCCCGCAGCAGGTCGTCGCGGGCCCGGGCGACCCGGGAGCGGATGGTGCCGACGGGGCAGCCGCAGATTTCGGCGGCCTCGGCGTACGACAGGCCCAGCACCTGGGTCAGCAGCAGCGCTTCCCGGCGGTCGGCGTCGACACCGTCGAGCAGCATGCGGATTTCGACGATGTCCTCGAACCGGGCGGTCGGCTGGTGCATGTCGATGACGGTCTCGGGCTCGATGGCGGCGCTGCTGCGCGGCCGGCACTGCTTGCGCCGGATGTGGTCGACGACGACGCGGCGGGCGATCGACAACAGCCAGGTGCGGGCCGTCGACCGGCCGCGGAACCGGGGCAGTGAGCCGAGGGCGCGCAGGTAGGTCTCCTGCGTCAGGTCGTCGGCGCTGCCGGGCTCGTCGAGATAGGCGACGGTGCGCCAGACATCGCGCTGGGTAGCCTTGATGAACTGCTCCAATGCGGCGCGATCGCCCCGGCCGGCCGCCAGTGCCAGGCGGGTCACCTCGTCGTCGTCGCCGCGGCTGTTCACGGCCCGACCATATGTGACGAGTGCCGGGAACTCACAGCCGGGCACGTCCGACCAATGTTTTTGGGTACCTCGGCTCCGCCGGGGACAATAGGAGGATGATGACGGCCAGCACAGTGGTTGGCAGCGCGGTCGACGCTGCCGCAACCACCGACGACAGTGCGGCCGCGCGCCGGGTGCAGCTCGATGTGACCGGTATGACGTGTGGCGCCTGCTCCGCGCGGGTCGAGCGGACGCTCAACAAGATGCCGGGTGTCCGCGCCTCGGTGAACTTCGGCACCCGCGTCGCCACGGTCGACGCCCTTCCCGAGGTTGCCGATTCCGATCTGTGCGACGCGATCCGCAAAGCCGGCTACGAAGCCGAGCCCCGCTCCGGGGTGATCGCCGGCGACCGCGACGACGAGGACCTCTCGCACGCCAACTATCTGCTGCGCCGCCTGCTGGTGGCCGCGGTGCTGTTCGTCCCGCTCGCCGATCTGTCGGTGATGTTCGCCGTCGTCCCCAGCACCCGTTTCACCGGCTGGCAGTGGGTGCTCACCGCGCTGGCGCTGCCGGTCGTCACGTGGGCCGCCTGGCCGTTCCACCGCGTCGCGCTGCGCAATGCCCGCAATCGCGCGGTCTCCATGGAGACCCTGATCTCGGTCGGCGTGTCCGCGGCCACGGTCTGGTCGCTCTACACGGTTTTCTTCGGACACCACGCCACCGAGGCCACCGGCATCTGGCAGGCCCTGGTCGGCAGTGACGCGATCTACTTCGAGGTCGCGGCCGGCGTCACGGTGTTCGTGCTGGCGGGCCGCTATTTCGAGGCCCGCGCCAAGTCCAAGGCGGGCAGTGCGCTGCGGGCGCTCGCGGCGCTGAGCGCGAAGAACGTCACGATCCTGCTCGCCGACGGCACCGAGATGGTGATCCCCGCCGAGGAGCTCGCCGAACAGCAGAAGTTCGTGGTGCGGCCCGGTCAGACGATCGCGGCCGACGGACTCGTGGTCGAGGGCTCGGCCGCCGTCGACACCAGCGTGATGACGGGCGAGGCCAAGCCGGTCCGGGCGACGCCCGGCAGCAGCGTCATCGGCGGCACGATCGTCCTCGACGGACGCCTGATCGTGGAGGCCGCGGCCGTCGGCGCCGACACCCAGTTCGCCGGCATGGTGCGGCTCGTCGAGGAAGCGCAGGCGCAGAAGGCCGAGTCGCAGCGCCTGGCCGACCGCATCGCCTCGGTGTTCGTACCGTGCGTCTTCGCCATCGCCGCACTGACCGCGCTGGGCTGGACCCTGGCAGGCGCCGGTCCCGACAAGGTTTTCGCCTCCGCGTTGGCGGTCCTGGTGATCGCGTGCCCGTGTGCGCTGGGTCTGGCCACGCCGACGGCGATGATGGTGGCGTCCGGACGCGGCGCGCAACTCGGCATCTTCCTCAAGGGACACCGGTCGCTCGAGGCGATCCGGGCCGTCGACACCGTCGTCTTCGACAAGACGGGCACCCTGACCACCGGGCACCTGGCCGTCACCGCGGTCACTGCTGCCGACGGTTGGGAGTCCGACGACGTGCTGGCCCTCGCCGCGGCGGTGGAGTCGGCTTCCGAGCACGCGGTCGCGGTGGCCATCACCACGTCGGCGCCCGAGCATGCGGAAGTCGTTGATTTCCAGGCTGTTCCCGGCCGCGGCGTCGTCGGCACCGTGGGGGAGCGCGAGGTGCGCATCGGCAAGCCGTCGTGGGCGGCCGGCCGTGCGGCGGTGCCCGCGGCCCTCGCCGAAGCGCGGCGCGGCGCCGAATCCCGCGGCGAGACAGTGGTTTTCGTGGCCGTCGACGACGAGCTGTGCGGTGCCATCGCGGTCGCCGACGCGGTGCGCGAATCGGCGGCGGGCGCCATCGCGGCGCTGCACGAGCGTGGGCTGAAGACCATCTTGCTGACCGGCGACAACCCGGCGGCCGCTGCCGCGGTGGGTGCCGCCGTGGGGATCGACGACGTCATCGCCGATGTGCTGCCGGACGGCAAGGTCGACGTCATCCAGCAGCTGCGCGACCGCGGCCGCATGGTCGCGATGGTCGGTGACGGCATCAACGACGGCCCGGCGCTGGCCTGTGCGGATCTGGGTCTGGCCATCGGCCGTGGCACGGACGTCGCGATCGGCGCCGCCGACATCATCCTGGTCCGCGACAGCCTGGATTCGGTGCCGCAGGCCCTCGACCTGGCCAAGGCGACCATGCGCACCATCCAGATGAACCTGGTGTGGGCCTTCGGCTACAACATCGCCGCCATCCCGGTGGCGGCGGCCGGGCTGCTCAACCCGCTTATCGCGGGCGCGGCGATGGCCTTCTCGTCGTTCTTCGTGGTGTCGAACAGCCTGCGGCTGCGCAACTTCAAGTGATTTGTGCACGATTTTCCGCGCGTGACGCGGAAAATCGTGCACAAATCACTGGTTGACGTCGGGACTGGGGTTACTGCTGGCCGCGCTGGCGGGCCAGCTCACGCAGCATGGCGTTGTAGGCATCCAGGTCGTCGTCGCCGTCGCCGTAGTCAGCGTCGGCGTGCCGATCCGCGCGGGAGGCCGCGCGGCGATCCTGCCGCGCCCACTGCGCCACCAGGGCGATGACCACCAGGATCACCGGCAGTTCGCTCGAACCCCACGCGATGGCGCCGCCGAGGTGCTGGTCGGCGCCGATGCTGGACAGCCACGGCAGGCCGACGAACTTGTAGAACGGCCCGCCGATGGTGTCGGTCATGGTCATGGTCGCGATACCGAAGAACGCGTGAAAAGGCATGACCGCGAACAACAATCCGAGCCGGCCCAGGAACGGCAGGCGCTTCGGGCCTGGGTCGATGCCGATGATGCCCCAGTAGAAGAGGTAGCCGACCAACAGGAAGTGCACGCTCATCAACTCGTGGCCCCAGTGGTAGCGGACGAGCGTGTTGAAGATCGGGGTGAAGTACACCGCGTACAGCGACGCGACGAACAGCACGAACGCCACGATCGGATTCGACAGGGCGGCCGTCACTTTCGAGTGCACCAGCCACAGGATCCATTCGCGGGGCCCGGGCGGGGCGCCCTCGCCGGCCGGGGGCAGGGCGCGCAGCGCCAGGGTCACGGGGCCGCCCAGCACCAGCAGCACCGGGACGAACATGTTGAGCGTCATGTGCTCGCCCATGTGCACGCTGAACATCGCCGAGCCGTAGGCCCGCACGCCCGAGCTGCTGGTGAAAAGCAGTGCCGCACAGCCGATCAGCCACGCGAGCAACCGGCCCACGGGCCACTCGTCGCCGCGGCGACGCAGCTTCAGGTAGGCGTAGACATACAGTCCGGCGAGCGCGATCGCGCCGATGCCGATGAACGTGTCGAACCGCCAGACCGTCAGCAGCCGAACCACATTCGGCGGGTCGGGCAGCTCGTAGCCGAGGAAGACGTCCCACGTCGTGTACTGGTGGTGCAACAGGCGCGGTGCGGTCTGTACCGCCATGGCGGACACCGCGGCGAGCGCGGTGATCGCGGGCAGGCAGGTGGCCAGCCGGGACGGCTTGGCGCGGCGCAGTGCCGCGGCATCGGTGATCCACGACGCGGCCAGCGCGATCGCGGCGACGATGGCCCACCGCCCGTAGGCGCTGCCGGTCAGCCCAGTGGGGCCGAGTTGTTCGGCGAGCAGCAGCACGCCGTAGATCAGGGCCGCAGTGCCGCAGGCCACCTGGATGATGAGCACCCGCCGGTAGAGGTCGGCGGCCGGCGGGCTGATGACGGCGGCGATCTTGGTGCCGGCCAGCACCGCCAGCGCCACTGCGAACACGATGACCGCACTGGTCGTGTAGTCGTGGTCAGGCCCTTCGCTGGCGTTGCCGGTCACCGGCAGCGCCAGGACGCCGATCACGCTCGGCAGCAACAGCACGACCATGGCGATCCACCGCACGCTGAACCGCAGCGTCAGCGCCACGACCGCGGCGCACAGGGTGGCGACGATCCAGCCGCGGGCCATCTCGGACGCGCCGATGGCCTCACCGAGCCGGCCGCTCTCCACCAGTCGCAGTGCCGGGGCACCGGCATCGGTCGCCGCCTGCACCACGACCATGAACGCCGAAGCCGCCAGCCAGACCAGTGAAACCCGTTCCAGCACAAGGTGAATACGGAACGACAGCGGGTCGATGACGCCCTTGGAGTCGGGTCGCGCGGTGGTGACGACGTACAGCAGGCCACCGAGGCAGATCGCGGCGGCGATGGTGGCCGTGAAGTAGCCGACCGGTTCGGCCACAGAGGTGAACGTGCCGGGGTAGCTGTCGCCCGTGGCGACGAAGCGCTGGTCGCCCGAGATGAGCGCGTAGGTGACCAAGGCGGCGACCGCGGCCAGATAACCCAACAGTGGCAGCGTGATCCTGCCGGCCCGGTCCGAGCCCATCGAAATACCGGCCTTCCACCTGAAGAACTGATCACGCCCAGTCTACGACCAGGTGTCGTAGAAATTTTCCGGGCGCAGGAACTCCTGGCGCCGCGGGCCGACCAATACAAGTTGTGAGCCACACCCAACTGCCCGAATCGGACGTCGCCGTCGCGTCCGATCCGTCGGCGTGGAAGCGCTTCCGCCCGGCATTGCTGCGGCTGCACTTCTACGCCGGCCTGTTCGTCGCGCCGTTCATCCTGATCGCCGCCGTCACCGGGCTGCTGTACGCGGTGATCCCGCAGATCGACAGCGCGGTGTACCGGCACGAACTCACCGTCGACCACGTCGGCGACCGGGAGCTGCCGCTGGCTGCCCAGCTGTCGGCCGTCCGTGCCGCGCACCCGGAGGGCACCGTCACCAGCATCCGGCCGCCGGCCGCGCCGGACGAGACGACGCAGGTGACGCTCGCGGTGGACGACGTCCCCGCCGACTACGCGCGCACGGTGTTCGTCGACCCGTATACGGGCGCGGTCCGCGGCGCCCTGACCACCTACGGCCAGTGGCTGCCGGTGCGGGCCTGGTTCGACGAACTGCACCGCAACCTGCACCTCGGGGCCTTCGGCCGGAACTACAGCGAGCTGGCGGCCAGCTGGTCGTGGGTGATCGCCGGCGTGGGCCTGCTGCTGTGGATCGGGCACACGAGGGGCGAGCCGCGCCGGCTCGTCGTCCCCGATGTGCGGGCGACCGGGCGGCGCCGGCTGCTGTCGTGGCACGGCACCCTCGGGGTCTGGATTCTCGCGGCGGTGGCGCTGCTGGCGGTCTCGGGCATGACGTGGTCGCGGTTCGCGGGGGAGAACGTCGCCCAGTTGCGGACGCAGCTCAGCTGGACCAGCCCGTCCGTTGACACCGCACTGCCGGGGCAGGCCGCCGGCGCGACGCTCGACGAGGCCACCGCGCTGCGCGGCGCCGACACGGCGCTTCAGGTCGCCCACGATGCCCACCTGCGGACACCGATGTGGATGTATCCGCCGACGACGGCCGGCCAGGGCTGGCAGGTCGCCGAACGCAAGCGCGACTGGCCGACGCAGTACGACGCGATCGTCGTCGATCCCGCCACGAGCACGGTGACGGCGCGGCTGGACTTCGCCGAGTGGCCGTTGATGGCCAAGATGACCGACTGGGTGATCGACCTGCACATGGGCGTCCTGTTCGGCCTCGTCAACCAGCTGGTGCTGATCGCGGTCGCCCTCGCGATGATCGTCGCGATCGTGCTGGGGTACCGGATGTGGTGGCGACGGCGGCCGACCCGCGGCGCCGGTTTCACCCTGCCGACCGGGCAGCGGCGCGGTGCGCTGTCGGCGCTGCGGCCCTACGAGGCGGCGCTGCTGGTGCTGGTTCTCGGCGGCGTCGGGTGCTTCGCCCCGTTGTTCGGCCTCACGCTGGCCCTGTTCGTCGCGGTCGACGTGGCGCTGGGCTGGCGCCGGCGGCGGCAGGTGATGCGGTGATCGCCGACATCTGGCTCCGGTTGCTCGTCACCGGGCTGTTCCTGCTGAGCGCGGCGCAGTGCGTGTACGCGCTGGTCACGGCCCGTGAGAACCGGACGTGGGCCGACCAGACCAGCCGCGCGCTGCACCTGGTGATGGCCGTGGCGATGCTCGTCATGGCGTGGCCGGCCGGGATGGGCGTGCCCAACCGGCCGCCGCTGGTGTTCTTCCTGCTGGCGGCCGGCTGGTTCGCCGTCCTCCTGGTGGTGCGCTCCGGCCATCGGGTGGCCGACGGCTATCACGCCGTGATGATGCTGGCGATGGGGTGGATGTACGCCGTGATGGACGGGCAAGTGCTGCCCGGGCAGTGCGCCGGAACCGCTGCCGAGGCGTCGCAGCCGGCGTCCTCGATGCCGTCCATGCCGGGCATGGACATGTCCGGGACGACGGCGCATGCGGGACCGATGGGTGGTTGCGGGCACCCGTCGGCGTGGGTCGACGCCGTGAACTGGGCGGTCACAGCGTTGTTCGGGATCGCCGCGTTGTGGTGGGCCATCCGCTACTTCACGCTGCGGCAGGAGCGCCCCGAGGCCCCGGCCCGCCTGTGGTTCGCCGTGGCGTGTCAGGCCATGGCGGCGGCCGGCATGGCGATCATGTTCGGCGTGATGGTCTAGGCCGCGTTGCCGTCGGTCGGCCACAAGTGGCCCCGGCGGCGGCCGCGGGAGGCGTTGTCCGGCAGCGTGATGTCGTCGAGTGTGGGTGCCGCGTCGCGGTCCGGCCGCGGGGGCTCGCCGGCATGGCGGCGCCACACCAGCACGGTCAGCACCACGCCGGCCAGCGCCGGCAGATGACTCAACATGCGGACCGCACCGACCGCGCCGGTCAGCCCGTCGACGACGACGTAGCCGGTGAGTACGAGGGTGAAGACCCCGCCGACGATTGCCAGGCCCATCGCCGCGGCAGGCCGGGCGGCGGCGACCAGCATGCCGACGCCGAGGGCGACGGACCAGGCCGTCGACTCGTTGACCACGTGTCCGCCCATGGTGTGCCCGACGTGCACGCCGATGCTGACGCCGGCCGCCTGCAGCACGGCCAGGACGATCTGGATGGTGCCCACCACCGCGAGGCCGATGCGCAGCCAGTCGAGGCCGGTGCGGGTCTCGGGAAGGGCGGGTGGCGAGACCGTGTCCGCCACCGTGGTGATCCGGGTGCGGTCGGCGGCGATCAGTCCGCGCAGCAGCTGCATCTGGCTGTCCAGCTCGTCGTGCCACTGCCGGCACTCGGGGCAGGACGCCAGGTGCTCGTCGACGCGGCGCGCGGGGACGGGTTCGTGCTCGCCGTCCATGCGCGCGGACAGCGCCTCCCGGGCAATCTCGCACTCCACATCGTCAATAGTCGCGCACCGGGCCAGGTTTTCTCCCGGTGGTCCCGAATCCGTCGATCGGTGCCGTTTTGGCGGGTAAATAGTCGCTGGTCGGCGCCGGTACCATAGACACGTGAACTGGACCGTCGACGTACCCATCGACCAGCTGCCCGAGCTGCCCCCGCTGCCCGAGGACCTGCGCACGCGCCTTGCCGACGCGCTGTCCCGTCCGGCCGCGCAGCAGCCCAGCTGGCCTGCGGACCAGGCTGCTGCGATGCGCAAGGTGCTCGAGAGCGTGCCGCCCATCACCGTGCCGTCCGAGATCGAGAAGCTCAAGCTGCAGCTGGCCGACGTGGCGCAGGGCAAGGCGTTCCTGCTGCAGGGCGGCGACTGCGCCGAGACGTTCGTCGACAACACCGAGCCGCACATCCGGGCCAACATCCGGACCCTGCTGCAGATGGCCGTCGTGCTGACGTACGGCGCCAGCATGCCGGTGGTCAAGGTGGCCCGCATCGCCGGGCAGTACGCCAAGCCGCGCTCGTCGGACACCGACTCGCTGGGCCTGACGTCCTACCGCGGTGACATGGTCAACGGTTTCGACCCGGACCCCGCGGTGCGCGTGCACGACGCGTCGCGCCTGGTGCGGGCCTACGCCAACGCGAGCGCCGCGATGAACCTGGTGCGGGCGCTGACCTCGTCGGGTCTGGCGTCGCTGCAGCAGGTGCACGAATGGAACCGCGAGTTCGTCCGCACGTCGCCGGCGGGTGCCCGGTACGAGGCGCTGGCGGCCGAGATCGACCGTGGCCTGAACTTCATGACGGCCTGCGGTGTCAACGACCGCAACCTGCAGACCGCCGAGATCTACGCCAGCCACGAGGCCCTGGTGCTCGACTACGAGCGCGCCATGCTGCGGCTGTCCACCGAGTTCGACGAACCGCGCCTGTACGACCTGTCGGCGCACTACGTCTGGATCGGCGAGCGCACCCGTCAGCTGGACCACGCGCACATCGCGTTCGTCGAGACCATCGCCAACCCGATCGGCATCAAGATCGGCCCGACGACGACGCCCGAGATGGCCGTCGAGTACGTGGAACGCCTTGACCCGCACAACATTCCGGGCCGGCTCACGCTGGTCAGCCGGATGGGCAACGGCAAGGTGCGCGACGTGCTGCCGGGCATCATCCAGAAGGTGGAGGCCTCCGGCCACCAGGTCATCTGGCAGTGCGACCCGATGCACGGCAACACCCACGAGAGCTCGACGGGCTACAAGACCCGGCACTTCGACCGCATCGTCGACGAGGTGCAGGGCTTCTTCGAGGTGCACCGTGCGCTGGGCACGCACCCGGGCGGCATCCACGTCGAGATCACCGGCGAGAACGTCACCGAATGTCTTGGTGGCGCGCAGGATATCTCCGACGACGACCTGGCGGGCCGCTACGAGACGGCCTGCGACCCGCGCCTGAACACCCAGCAGAGCCTGGAGTTGGCGTTCCTCGTCGCGGAGATGCTGCGCGACTAGCTTCACCCCGCCGAATGGTCACCCGGCGCATTGGTTTTCACGCGAAACCCGTGCGGCAGGTGGCCATTCGGCGTTTCTAGAACAGCCCGTCGATGTTGGTGCCGAGCGTCCAGGCGCCGGCGGCGACCAATGCGGTGAGCGTCAGGATGGCGATGAGCCAGAACAGCACCGCACGCCGCGAGCGCTGCCGTGCCCAGGCGAAATCGTCGAGGTCGATACCGGCGAATTGCTTTGTCACCACGGGTGATTCGAGCAACGCGGGGTCCATCGCGGGATCCATCGTGAACTGCAGGGTGTGCTGCGGTGCCGGCTTCGGGGCGGCCGCCCGGCCCGTCGCCACTGTGGTGCGGTCGGCACGGCCACGCTGGGCGGCTGCCGCGGTGTGCTGCGCCGAGTTCGTCGGTGCCGGGACCCGGAACTCGGGCAGTCCCAGGTCGGTGACGATCGCGGCGAGCTCGGCCGCCATGTCGCCGGCGTCGAGGTAGCGGTCGTCGGCCACGCGGGCCGTCGCGCAGCCCACCAGGTCGTCGAATTGCTTTGGCACACCGGCGATTGCCGAACTCGGCGGCGGTACGTCCTGATCCAGCCGCTGATACGCGACGCTGAGGGGATTGTCGCCGGTGAACGGTGTGGTGCCGGTCAGCAGCTCGTAGGCCAGGATGCCGACGGAGTAGACGTCGCTGCGCGGGTCGGCGTCGCCGGTACTGACCTGTTCGGGGGAGAGGTACGCCGCAGTGCCGAGGATGACGCTCGTCGACGTGATCTTGGCCTCAGCGACGGCGCGCACGAGCCCGAAGTCGGCGATCTTGACCTCACCGCTGTCGGAGATCAGGACGTTCTCGGGCTTGATGTCGCGGTGCACCAGGCCCGCCTCGTGGGCCACCGCCAGGCCGTCGAGCATGGGGGCCAGCACGGCCGCCACCGCGTGCGGCGGCATCGGGCCGCGCTCGCGCAGCAACTCGCGCAGCGTCCCGCCCTCGACGAGCTCCATCACCAGGAACGGGTGCCTGCCGTCGAACCCCTGGTCGTAAACTGCCACCAGCCCAGGGCTTTTCAGGCCGGCAGCGGCGCGGGCCTCGCGCTGGAAGCGCGTCAGGAACTGCTGATCGCCGGAGTACCGCGAATCCATGACCTTGAGTGCCACCAGGCGGTCGAGCCGGGTGTCCAGGCCGCGGTACACCGTCGACATGCCGCCACTGGCAATCGGTGCATCCACGCGGTAGCGCCCGTCCAGTACCGCACCGATAAGTGGGTCCGGTTGTCGGGATGGCTGCACCCGGCAATGGTACGGCTCTAGAATCTCCTGCGTGAGCAGCATTCCGGCCGCCGAGGACGTTATCGATCCCGATGAAGCGGTCTACGACCTTCCCGCAGTGGCATCCATGCTGGGTATCCCGGTGACCAAGGTGCACCAGCAGCTGCGGGACGGACATCTCCTCGGAGTGCGCCGGAACGGTGCCATCGTGGTGCCCAAGCTCTTCTTCGACGCGAAGGGACATGTGGTCAAGCAGCTGCCGGGCCTGCTCGTCTTGCTGCGCGACGGTGGCTACCACGAGACCGACATCGTGCGGTGGTTGTTCACCGCCGACGAGTCGCTGACCCTGACCCGCGACGGCACCACCGAGCGCGTCGCCAATGCGCGTCCGGTCGACGCGCTGCATTCGCACCAGGCCAGGGAAGTGCTGCGGCGCGCTCAGGCTATGGCGTACTAGCCGGCTCGGCCGCCGTCGTCTTCGGCTCCGGCGCGTGCGCCAGCGAATACCAGGCGGCTACCGCGCATCCCGTCGCCAGGATGACGTGCAGCCACGAGTACATGCCGTGCGAGCCGTCGGGTTTGAAGATCACCATGATCCAGGTCGAGAACCCGGCGATCGCGGCGACGGCCGACCGGCTCTGCGCCAGTGCCGAGACGATCGCCAGCGGCCAGGTGTAGTACCAGGGCAGCGCGGCAGGCACGAACAGCACCACGACCGCCATCACCAGCGCGATGCCGATCAGCGCTTCCCGGTCGGTGTGCCGGAATCGCCACCACAGCAAGGGAAGTGAGATCGCGATGATCGCGATGCCGATGATGCGGGTGACGTCCAGCACCGCGTAGAAGCTGACGGTGGTGAACAGTCCGCCGATGGCGTGGATCAGATTGGCCACCGCGGTCGGGACGGTCAGCCAGTTGACGATCTTCACCGAACCGGCAAGTGCCGTCAGCCAGCCGAGCCCGACGCCCGCCGCCACCGTCACCACGGCGAACACCACGGTGAAGATCACTCCGGACGCCGCGGTGGCCGCCAGCCAGGCGCGGACCTGACCCCACGGGTGCCGTTCGCGCAACTGGCGCATCCAGACCCACACCATGAACGGAAGTGCCAGTCCCGCGGTCGCTTTCACGGCCACCGCGAGGGCGATCAGGCTGACGCCGGCGATGGGATGCCGTTCGAAGGTCAGCGCGATGGCGGCCATCATCAGGCCGACCATCAGCATCTCGTTGTGGACGCCACCCATCAGGTGGATGATCACCAGCGGGTTGAGGACGCAAATCCACAGGGCGGCAGCGCTGTTGGCGCCGACATGGCGGGCCACGCGGGGCGCCGCCCAGATCAGCATGACCAGGCCGGGCAGCATGCACAGCCGCAGCAGCATGGTGCCCTCGACGACGTGGTCGCCGACGATCATGGTGACGAACTTGGCCACCAGGATGAATGCCGGGCCATAGGGCGCGGTGGTGGTGGTCCAGATGGGACTGACGTTGTCCAGCAACGAGTTCGGGTTGTCCACCGGCCCGACGAGGTAGGGGTCCAGCCCGTCGCGCAGCAGCGCGCCCTGCGCCAGGTATGAGTAGGTGTCGCGGCTGAACACCGGCACGCTCAGCAGCAGCGGCGCCAGCCAGAAGCCGGTCGTCGCGATCATGGTGTAGTCGGTCGCGGTGCGGTCGACGACGCGCCGGCCCAGCGCCAGCCAGGCGACCAGCATCAGGGCCACGCCGGTCCACAGCAGGATCGACGACACCACCAGCCCGTGGCCGAACCGGAACCACGACAGGTGCATCGACTCCAGCAGGGGATCGTGCTGCCGGGTGCTGCCGGCGCCGAGGCCGCCGAGGGCGATCAGGATGGCGCCGGCGAAGCCGAGCAGCGCGGGGCGGCCCTCGTCGGATCGTCCGAAGGCGGTGAGCCGGGCCAGCGCCCCGGGGGCCGTGGTCGAGGTCGACATCGTGGCCTACGCGGACCGGTTGGACGCCCGCCGGGCGAGTTCGGTGAGGCCGGCCTTGGCGCCCTCGTCGATGGGGGCGGCCGCGAGGGCGTCCAGTCCACGTTGGGTGAGCAGCGCGATGCGCTGTTCGACGGCGCCCAAGGCGCCCACGGCCTCGATCACGCCGCAGAGTTCGCCGACCTGGCCGTCCGTCAGGTCGGTGCCGATCAAGTCGCGGAGCAGGGCCGCCGCGGCCGGGTCGGAGGCCTCGGCCAGTTCCACGGCCTCGGCCAGCAGCACGGTGCGCTTGCCCGAGCGCAGGTCGTCACCCGACGGCTTGCCGGTGACGGCCGGGTCGCCGAACACGCCGAGCACGTCGTCGCGCAGCTGGAACGCGATACCGAGGTCGTTGCCGACCGAGTGGAAGATCTTCTGCACGTCAGGGCGGTCGGCGGCGGCCGCGGCGCCCAGCTGCAGCGGCCGGGTGACGGTGTAGGACGCGGTCTTGTAGAGGTTCACGTTCATGGCCGAGGCCACGGTGTCGGCGCCACTGGATTCGGCGACGATGTCGAGATACTGCCCGCCGAGGACCTCGGTGCGGATGTGCGCCCACACCTCGTTGACGCGCCGGCGCCCGTCGGCGGACAGCTCGGCGTTCGCGACGATGTCGTCGGCCCAGGACAGGGCGAGGTCACCGAGCAGGATGGCCGCGGACAGCCCGAACTGCTCGGACGACCCACGCCAGCCCTGCCGGCGGTGCCGGTCGGCGAACAGCCGGTGCACTGTCGGCAGGCCGCGCCGGGTCGCAGAACAGTCGATGACGTCGTCGTGGACCAGGGCGCAGGCCTGCAGCAGTTCCAGTGCGGAGAACAGGCGCAGCACCGCCGGGTCGGCCGGGTGGCCCGGATCGGGGGCGACGGCGCGCCAGCCCCAGTAGGCGAAGGCCGGGCGGACCCGCTTGCCGCCGCGCAGGACGAACTCTTCGAGTGCTCCCGTCACATCGGCATAGGCGTCGCCGATGTAGGCGCTGTCCCGCCGGCGCTCGGCGAGATAGTCGCGCAGTTGATCTGTGATGGCATTCGCCAGCTCGCCAGCCGACGGACCTGCGGCATCGACGCTCAGCGCGCGTCCCCTCTCCTGACCCCGAAATCGTGCATTCAGATTAGAGGGTGCCGGGCCGGCGGTCGGACACTGCGGCGAAGTCGCTCGTCGGCACTGCGGCGAAGTCGCTTGTCGGCACTGCGGCGAACTCACTCATCGGACACGGCGGCGAGCTTGGGCGAGCGGTCGCGGCTCCAGTAGGCCAGGCCGCCGATGACGCCGGCGACAGCGAAGGCCAGGACGGCCATCCAGATGGCGGCCGTGGTGAACGAGCGCGCGCTCGGGTCGGTGTAGCGGGCCTGGGCCTTCATGGTGGTCACGACGCCGGGCTTGAGCTTCCACTGGACGATGTCGCTGGCCACGCGCTCGCCGTTGGTCGACGTGACGTCGCCCGGAAACGCCACCGACAGCGTCACGTCGGAATCCGGATCGCTCAGCGTCGTCAGGTCGACGCGGCCTTCGAGGATCACCAGGTCACCGGCGCGGCGCAGGGATATGTCGGCGCCGGCCGAGTCCCGGCTCAGGTTGGCAAGCTGCGGCACCTCGGAGAAGTTCAGGTCCGAGAACACCGCCTCGGAGCCGACGTAGTCGTCCTTGCGGTAGTCCGAGACCACCACCTTCTGCGCGAACGGCAGGCTGTTGGTCAGCTGCGGACCCTTGTCGTCGGCGTTCTTGGCCTTCGCGGCGGCCACGATCTGACCGGACACCCGGTCGTCGGGCGAGATGGTGAGCGAGGTGTGGACGCGCACGCAGCCGACCGCGAGGGGGAGCAGCATCAGAAACAGCAGCAAGGCACGCAGGTGGCGGCGGCGGTTCACGCCGTTATCGTGCCAGATGGGGGCGTGCACAGCGGCTCAGAGTGGCAGGGCCCGGCCGAGAATGGCGAACGGCCGGGGATCACCGGGGAAGAAGTAGCTGCGCATGACGTCGTGGAAGTCGAGCCGGCGGTACAGCTTCCAGGCCCGGTTGTCCTCGCCGTGAATCTCCGGCGTGGACAGCAGGACGTGGGATTCCGTGGCACCCGCGAGCAGCCGCCGGGTGAGCGCCTCGCCGAGTCCCTGCCCCTGCGCCCGCGGGTGGATGTGCAGTTCGGTGAGCTCGAAATACCCGTTCATCAATTGGTCGATGCGTTCGCTGGGGGTGCCGACGTGGCGCAGGCCGGTCGCGACCTGTTGGTACCACCACTGATCGGGTGCGCCGCGGTACCCGTAGGCGACCCCGAGCATGGGGGCGGATCGAAGTGCGGCCTCCGGTGCCTCGTCGGTGGTGGGGACGTCGAACGCCGCCACTCCGGTCCAGCCGTCGCGGCGGGTGTGCTCCAGCCACATCGAGGCCCGCTGGCGTTCGGTGCCGCGTGGGTAGCGCATCGCGTCGACGTAGACGGACAGCGCGTCGTCGAGGCGGTGCTGCATGTCAGCCGGCGACAGATCGGTCAGGAGCGTCGCCACGGTGTGAGCCTTTCGGTGCGGCAGGGAAGTCGGGTGTCGGGTTTCTGAACAGGGGCTGTCGCCCGGCCGACGTCCCAGTCTTACAATTCGGGAGTCTGAAGTATGTGGTACGTGTCTGTGTGACCTCGTATCATGACTGTTAGGTATCCGTGACCACGGGTGCAGACGTCAGGAGCCGCTGCGGGCAGCGGTGTGAGTTGGGAGGCGCGGATGCCACTCTCCGATCATGAGCAGCGCATGCTCGACCAGATCGAGAGTGCGCTGTACGCCGAGGACCCGAAGTTCGCTTCGAGTGTCCGGGGCGGCACGCTGCGCGCGCCGTCGGCGCGGCGGCGACTGCAGGGCGCGGGGCTGTTCGTCCTGGGTCTGGCGTTGCTGGTGCTGGGTGTGGCCTTTCGGATTCTGTGGATCAACCAGCTGCCGATCCTGAGCGTCATCGGTTTCGTGGTGATGTTTGCCGGTGCTGTCTTCGCGGTGACCGGTCCCCGGGTGTTGTCCAAGGAGAAGTCGCCCCCGGGGGGTGGCAAGTCCAAGCGGTCCCGTGCCGGCAACTCGTTCACCAACCGTATGGAAGACCGCTTCCGTCGCCGGTTCGACGAATAGACGCTGACGCGTGACGCAGGGGTAGCCGATTCGGCTGCCCCTGTTTTGTTTTTCGCTCGGCCTGGTTTGTTTTCGACGCGCTCTTGCCTGTTCGTGGCGGTGTGACCCGCGACACGCCGGGTTGGTAGCGAAATTTGCCGGCGGCGGCGTGCGCCACGATTTTTCAGGGGCTGCGCTCCGCGACTCCCCACAACGCCCCACCAATCTCCCACATGGGTCTCCAGCTGGGATTTCATCGCTCATCCAGGCTGTTTGATGCCGAACTCCACCCCAGATTTCTCGTGATTGCTGCGTCAGGTGGGGCAGATAAGGCGATTTTTAGACTTGAGATGGAGAGAAGTGGGGGATTGTGGGGTAATGTGGCGGACATCGGAGAGACGGACTCCGGAGTGGTGGGAGGTGCCTGATGTTCCTGGGTACCTACACGCCGAAGCTCGACGACAAGGGGCGACTGACGTTGCCCGCCAAGTTCCGCGATGCACTGGCAGGAGGGTTGATGGTCGCCAAAAGTCCAGATCACAGCCTCGCCGTGTACCCGAGGGCCGAGTTCGAAGCCGAGATCGCCCGCCGCGTGGCGAGCACTCCCCGGAACGACCCCGCTGCTCGTGCCGACCTGCGCGTTTTCGCCGCGGGCGCCGACGAGCAGCACCCCGACGCTCAGGGCCGCATCACCCTGTCGGCCGATCACCGTCGCTACGCGAGCCTGACCAAGGAATGCGTCGTGATCGGTGCGGTGGACTACCTCGAAATCTGGGATGCCGCGGCCTGGCAGACCTACCAAGAAACTCACGAAGAGAACTTCTCCGCGGCAAGCGATGAAGCGCTCGGCAGCACCCTTTGACCTGCAGGCCCGTGCAGCGTGGCCTCTGCCCGAACCGGCCCTGGCGTACTTCCCCAACGTCAGGTTCGCGAACTCGGACAGAGACCTCGCTGCAGGGGCCGCACAAATCCACCAGCTGAAGCCTTTTGGGGGTGTTGCGTTGACCGATCGTCGGCCGCACATTCCGGTGCTGCTGGACCGCTGCGTCGAGCTGCTGGCCCCGGCACTCACCCGGGGCAGCGCCGACGGTGCCGGCGCAGTCATGATCGACGCGACGCTGGGCGCCGGTGGCCACTCCGAAGCCTTCCTCACGCGGTTCCCCGCTGTGACGCTCATCGGCCTGGACCGCGACCAGACCGCGCTGCGGCTCGCGGGGGAGCGCCTCGCGCCGTTCGGTGACCGCGTGCACCTGGTCCACACCCCGTACGACGGCATCGACGAGGCGCTGACCCAATCCGGTTACCGGCCAGGCGAATTGGACGCCATCCTGTTCGACCTCGGGGTGTCCTCGATGCAGCTCGACCAGGCGGAGCGCGGTTTCGCGTATGCGCAGGACGCACCGCTGGACATGCGGATGGACCAGACCTCGGGCTTGACCGCGGCCGACATCCTGAACACCTACGACGCCAAGGCGCTCACCCGCGTGCTGCGCGAGTACGGCGAGGAGAAGTTCGCCTCGCGCATCGCCGGCGCGATCGTCCGGGAGCGCGCCCGCCGCCCGTTCACCACGACGACCGAGCTGGTCGAGCTGCTCTACGCGGTGATCCCGGCCCCGGCACGTCGCACCGGCGGGCATCCGGCCAAGCGGACGTTCCAGGCGCTGCGCACCGAGGTCAACGGCGAGCTCGACTGCCTGCGGACGGCGATCCCCGCCGCGCTGGACGCGCTGCGTCCCGGCGGCCGGATCGCGGTCGAGGCGTATCAGTCGCTGGAAGACCGAATCGTCAAGGGGTACTTCACCGATGCCATCGCATCGCGTACCCCGGAGGGCCTGCCCATGGAGCTGCCCGGCTACGAGCCGCTCTTCACCTCGTTGACCCGGGGCGCCGAGCGGGCCGACGAACACGAACTCGAATTGAACCCGCGCAGCGCGTCCGTCCGCCTGCGCGCACTGGAAAAAGTTGTCACAAGGGGAGGTCTGTGATGGCAAAGCGGCCAGCACCGGTACGCGGCGGCAATGCTCGACGGGACTCCGACCCCGATCCGCGCCGCCGCGCCACACGCCGCGGCGGCGACCCGGCATCGCGTCGCGAGGGTGGCAAGGGGGAAGCCAAGCGCGACAACAAGACTGACGCCCGCGTCAAGCGCGGCAAGCGCGACGTCCGGCCGCAGCGGTCCAAGCCGACCGGCGCCGGCCCGCAGACCACGCCGTTCGCGCGGCCCACGGCGGCGCCGTCGCGCCCCAAGAGCGCCTCGCAGGCCAAGGCCCGCGCCAAGGCTCGGAAGGCCAAGGCGCCCAAGGTTGTTCGCACCCCGCTGCGGGAGCGGCTGCTCATCCGCATCGCCGAGATGGACCTCAACCCGCGGCATCTGATCGCGCGGGTGCCGTTCGTCGTGCTGATCATCGGGGCGCTGGGCATGGGCCTGGGCGTCACGTTGTGGCTGTCGACCTCCGCGGCCGAACGGTCGTACGAGCTGGGCCGCGCCAAAGAGATCAATCAGGCTCTGCAGCAGCAGAAAGAGGCGCTCGAGCGCGACGTGCTGGTCGCGCAGGCCGCGCCGGCCCTCGCCGATGCGGCGCGCAACCTCGGCATGATCCCGTCGCGCGACACCGCGCACCTGGTGCAGGACCCCACCGGCAACTGGCTGCTGGTCGGCAGCCCGAAGCCGGCGCAGGGGGTGCCGCCGCCACCGCTGAACACGCCACTGCCCGAGGCGGCCCCGGCCGCGGCCCCGCGCCCGGCCCCGGCCGCTGCACCCGCCCCGGTGCCGGCACCTGTTGCCGCTCCCGTCCCCGCTCCGGCGGGCGTTCCGGCTCCAGCAGCTATACCGGTCCCTGGTGCCGTTCCGGCTCCAGCAGCTGCGGTCCCGGGGGCCGTTCCGGCCCCCGCCGCCGCTCCGGCGCCCGTCGTGGTCGACCCGCGCGAGCAGGTCGTGCACGCACCGGCACTCCCGGTCCCGGCGCCCGCCCTCGCGGCGCCCGTGCCTGCGGCTCCGGCGCTCCCGGTGCCTGGACTGGGCACGCTGCCCGGCCCCGCGTTGCAGCCTGAGGCCGCGCTGCCGGCGCCCGTCGCACAGGCCCCGGTCGCACAGGCCCCGGCTCCGGTCGCCCCGGCTCCGGTCCCGGCCGCGTTGCCGGCGCAGCCTGCCCCCGGCCTTCCCGCATGAGCGGCACGCGACCGCGCAAGACGGGTGCTGCGCCGGGCACGCCACGCAAGCGTCCGGCCGCCAAACCGCGTCCCGCGCAACCGCATTCGGCGCACGACCGGCGTACCCGCGAAGCCGTCGTTCCCGAGGGCCGGACCGGCTCGTTCGGGTTCCGGCACAAGGCCGGCAACATCGTCATCGCGGTGGTGCTGCTGGCCGCGGCCGTGCAGTTGTTCTTCCTGCAGGGCCCGCGGGCGGCCGGTCTGCGCGCCGAGGCCGCCAGCCAGCTCAAGGTCACCGACGTGCAGAAGGCGGTGCGCGGCAGCATCGTCGACCGCAACAGCGCCAAGCTGGCGTTCACCATCGAGGCCCGCGCGCTGACCTTCCAGCCGAACCGGATCCGTCAGCAGTTGACCGAGGCGAAGGCCAAGACCCCGGCGGCGCCGGACCCCGACAAGCGGCTCAACGAGATCGCCGTCGGCGTGGCCGGCCTGCTGAACAACAAGCCCGACGCCGCGACCCTGGCCAAGAAGATCACCGGCCGGGACTCGTTCGTCTACCTCGCGCGGGCCGTCGACCCGGCGATCTCCGACGCCATCACCAAGAAGTACCCCGAGGTCGGCGCGGAGCGGCAGGACATCCGGCAGTACCCCGGTGGCTCGCTGGCCGCGAACGTCGTAGGTGACATCGGCTGGGACGGCCACGGCCTGCTCGGCCTCGAAGATTCCTTCGACGCAAAGCTTTCCGGCACCGACGGCTCGGTCACCTACGACCGCGGCTCGGACGGCGTGGTGATCCCCGGCAGCTACCGGGACCGGCACGACGCCATCAACGGCGCCACCATCCAGCTCACGCTCGACAACGACATCCAGTACTACGTCCAGCAGCAGGTGCAGCAGGCCAAGGACATGTCCGGCGCGCACGACGTCTCGGCGGTCGTCCTGGATTCGAAGACCGGCGAGATTCTCGCCATGACGAACGACAACACCTTCGATCCGGCCCAGGAACTGAACCGGCAGGACGACAAGCAGATGGGCAACCTGCCTGCGACGTCGCCGTTCGAGCCGGGCTCGGTGAACAAGATCGTCACCGCGGCGTCGGTCATCGAGTTCGGGCTCTCGAATCCCGATGAGGTGCTTCAGGTTCCGGGCAGTTACAACATGGGTGGCGTCACCATCCGCGACGCGTGGGGCCACGGCACCGACCCGTACACCACCACCGGTGTCTTCGGGAAGTCGTCCAACATCGGCACCCTGATGCTGGCCCAGCGGGTCGGCCCGGAGCGCTTCGCCGACATGCTGACGAAGTTCGGCCTCGGCCAGCGCACGGGTTCGGGCCTGCCCGGCGAGAGCGCGGGGCTGGTCCCGCCGATCGACCAGTGGTCGGGCAGCTCGTTCGCGAACCTGCCCATCGGACAGGGCCTTTCGATGACCCTGCTCCAGATGACCGGCATGTACCAGGCCATCGCGAACGACGGCCTGCGCATCCCGCCGCGCATCGTCAAGTCGATCGTCTCGGCCGACGGCACGCATCAGGACCAGGCGGCGCCCGAGGGCGTGCAGGTCGTGTCGCCGCAGACCGCGGCGACGCTGCGCAACATGTTCCGCGCGACCCTCCAGCGCGACCCGCGCGGCACCCAGCAGGGCACCGGCTGGCCGGGCGCTGTCGAGGGCTACCAGATGGCCGGCAAGACCGGCACCGCCCAGCAGATCAACCCGGCCTGCGGCTGCTACTACGACGACGACCACTACTGGATCACCTTCGCCGGCATGGCGCCGTCGGACGACCCGCGTTACGTCGTCGGGATCATGGCCAACAACCCGCAGCGCAATGCCGACGGCACGCCGGGCCACTCCATGGCACAGCTGTTCCACAACATCGCGGCATGGCTGATGCAGCGGGAGAACGTGCCGCTGTCACCGGACCCCGGTCCGCCGCTGGTCCTGCAGGCCACCTGACGGGCCGGGCGCCCGTCTCCGGCCCGGTACTGTGTCATGGCCATGTCTTCGCCTACCTTGCGCCCCGCTGACCCTGTCGGGGCCGCGCTGGGCTCGTTGGCCGACCACGTCGGCGCCGCGCTGCCATCCGAGGCCCAGGCCAGGGAGCTGCGCGTCACCGGTGTCACGCTGAGCAGCCGCGACGTCGTCGCCGGTGACCTGTTCGCGGCACTGCCGGGATCAGCCGCACATGGCGCGCGGTTCGCCGCCGACGCCGTCGCGGCCGGCGCCGCCGCGGTGCTGACCGACCCGGCGGGCCGGGAACTCCTCGACGTGGGTGTGCCCGTCCTCGTGCACCCCGACCCGCGGGCGGTCCTGGGCGAGGTCGCCGCCGAAATCTACGGCCGGCCCTCCGAACGGCTGCGCGTCATCGGCATCACCGGGACTTCCGGCAAGACCACGACCACCTATCTGGTCGAGGCGGGGCTGCGCGCCGCGGGGCGGGTGGCCGGGCTCATCGGCACCGTCGGCATCCGGATCGACGGGCGCGACCTGCCGAGTTCCCTGACCACCCCCGAAGCGCCGGCGCTGCAGGCGCTGCTGGCCACCATGGTCGAACGCGGCGTCGACACCGTCGTCATGGAGGTGTCCAGCCACGCGCTGTCGCTGGGCCGGGTGGACGCGCTGCGCTTCGCCGCCGGCGGCTTCACCAACCTGTCGCGCGACCACCTCGATTTCCATCCCACCATGGACGACTACCTGGACGCCAAAGCCCGGCTGTTCCAACCTGATTCGCCCAACCACGCCGAGGTGTCGGTCGTCTGCGTGGACGACGACTGGGGCCGGAAGATGGCGGCCCGCGCCGCCGATCCGGTGACCGTCAGCACCACCGGTGACGCCGACTGGACCGTCACCGACATCGCCGCCGATCGCGGTGGCCAGCAGTTCACCGCCGTCGGGCCCGATGGCGCTCGGCACGCGCTGCGGATCGGCCTGCCCGGCGGCTACAACGTCGCCAACGCGCTGCTCGCGGTGGCACTGCTCGACGCCGTCGGCGTCACGCCGGAGCAGGCGGCACCCGGACTGGCGACCGCCACCGTGCCCGGCCGGTTGCAGCCCATCGACCGCGGGCAGGACTTCCTGGCCCTCGTCGACTACGCGCACAAGCCCGGCGCCCTGGAAGCGGTGCTGCAGACGCTGCGCCCGCAGACCCGGGGCCGGCTGGCCGTGGTCTTCGGCGCCGGCGGCAACCGGGATGCCGGGAAACGTGAGCCGATGGGACGCATCGCCGCGCAACTCGCGGACCTGGTCGTGATCACCGACGACAATCCGCGCGACGAGGATCCGGACCTCATCCGGGCCACGATCGCCGCGGGTGCCGCCGACGGCTCGGCCGAGGTGGTGGTGATCGGTGACCGCCGGACCGCCATCGACCACGCCGTCGCCTGGGCGCGCGCGGGGGACACCGTCCTGGTTGCGGGCAAGGGCCACGAGTCGGGCCAGACCCGCGCCGGCCAGACCCGGCCCTTCGATGATCGTGATGAATTGGCCGCCTCGCTCGATGCAGCGGCCGGGAAAGCTGGGGAGTCACCCGCATGATCGACCTGACCCTGGCAGAGATCGCCGACATCGTCGGCGGCGAGCTGTCCGACATCACGCCCGAGGCTGCCGCCTCGACACGCGTGACCGGAACCGTCGAATTCGACTCGCGGGCCGTCACGGAAGGCGGGTTGTTCCTGGCGTTGCCGGGCGCCCACACCGACGGACATGACTTCGCCGCGGGTGCGGTGGCGGCCGGTGCCGTCGCGGTGCTGGCGGCGCGGCCGGTCGGGGTGCCGGCCATCGTCGTCAAACCGGTTGCCGGACAGGTCGATTCGGCCTCGGGTGCACTCGAGCACGACACCGACGGTTCGGGCGCCGCAGTGCTGGCCGCACTGGGGAAGCTGGCCCGCGCCGTGGCCGACCGGTTGGCCGCCGGGGGCCTGCGGATCATCGGCGTCACCGGCTCGTCGGGCAAGACGTCGACCAAGGACCTGCTGGCCGCGGTGCTCGCGCCGCTCGGCGAGGTGATCGCGCCGCCCGGATCGTTCAACAACGAGCTCGGTCATCCGTGGACGGTGCTGCGCGCCACCGGCGATACCGACTTCCTGGTGCTCGAGATGTCGGCGCGGCACCCCGGCAACATCGCCGCGCTCGCCGCGATCGCACCGCCGTCGATCGGTGTGGTGCTCAACGTCGGCACTGCGCATCTCGGCGAGTTCGGCTCGCGCGACGTCATCGCCGCGACGAAGTCCGAACTGCCGCAAGCTGTTCCGGCATCCGGTGTCGTCATCCTCAACGCCGACGACGGTGCCGTCGCCGCGATGGCCGACGTCACCGGGGCCCGCGTGGTGCGGGTGTCCCGGTCTCCCGGGGCAGACCTGTGGGCCGGTGACGTCACCCTCGACGAGCTGGCCCGCCCGCGCTTCACCCTGCACGCGGGGGAGCAGCACGTCGACGTTGCACTCGCTGTACACGGCGACCATCAGGTGTCCAACGCGCTCAGCGCCGCCGCGGTCGCCCTGGAGTGCGGCGCGACCCTGCAGCAGGTGGCTGACGCGCTCGCCGGCGCCGGCCCCGTCTCGAAGCACCGCATGCAGGTCACCACCCGCGCCGACGGGGTGGTCGTGGTGAACGACGCCTACAACGCCAACCCCGACTCGATGCGCGCGGGCCTCAAAGCGCTGGCCTGGATGGCCAAGTCGGCGCGTGCCGAAACCGGCGCGCCGGTGCGTAGCTGGGCGGTGCTCGGCGAGATGGCCGAACTGGGTGACGACGCGATTGCCGAACATGACAGCATCGGTCGACTGGCCGTGCGTTTAGATGTGTCACGACTGGTCGTCGTCGGAACCGGGAGGACTATGGGCGCCATGCAACACGGCGCGGTGATGGAAGGTTCGTGGGGCAGCGAGGTATCGCCCGTCCCCGATGCCGAAGCCGCGCTTGATTTGCTGCGCGCCGAGCTGGAGCCCGGCGATGTCGTGCTGGTCAAGGCCTCGAACTCCGCGGGGCTCGGCGCGCTTGCCGAGGAGCTGGCGCGGGAGGGACACGCATGATTCAGATCCTGTTCGCCGTCGGTATCGCGCTCGCGGTGTCGATCGTGCTGACGCCGGTGCTGATCCGGCTGTTCACCCGCCGGGGCTTCGGGCACGAGATCCGCGAGGACGGTCCGGCCAGCCATCAGAAGAAGCGCGGCACGCCGTCGATGGGCGGCGTCGCGATCGTCACCGGCATCTGGTGCGGGTATCTCGGTACCCATCTCGTGGGGCTGCTGGTCGACGGCGAAGGCCCGTCGGCCTCGGGCCTGCTGGTGCTCGGCCTGGCCACGTCACTGGGGGCCGTCGGCTTCATCGACGATCTGATCAAGCTCCGCCGGGCCCGCAACCTGGGTTTGAACAAGACCGCCAAGACGGTCGGCCAGCTGGTCTCGGCCGTCCTGTTCGGTGTGCTGGTGCTGCAGTTCCGCAACGGCTACGGGCTGACGCCGGGCAGCGCGGGCCTGTCCTACGTGCGCGAGATCGCGACCGTCACCCTGGGCCCGCTGCTGTTCGTGCTGTTCATCGTGGTGCTGGTCAGCGCGTGGTCCAACGCCGTCAACTTCACCGACGGTCTGGACGGACTGGCGGCCGGTGCCATGGCGATGGTCAGCGCGGCGTATGTGCTGATCACGTTCTGGCAGTACCGCAACGCGTGCGCCACCAGCCCGGGACCGGGCTGCTACAACGTCCGCGACCCGCTGGACCTGGCGCTCGTCGCGGCCGCGACGGCAGGTGCCTGCATCGGGTTCCTGTGGTGGAACGCCGCGCCGGCGAAGATCTTCATGGGCGACACCGGCTCACTGGCGCTCGGCGGCATCATCGCCGGCCTGTCGGTGACCAGCCGGACCGAGACGCTGGCCATCGTGCTCGGCGCCCTGTTCGTCGCCGAGGTGACCTCGGTGGTGGTCCAGATTCTGGCCTTCCGCACCACCGGGCGCCGGGTGTTCCGGATGGCGCCGTTCCATCATCATTTCGAACTGGCCGGCTGGGCCGAGACCACGGTGATCATCAGGTTCTGGTTGCTCACCGCCATCGCCTGCGGGCTCGGGGTGGCGCTGTTCTACAGCGAGTGGCTGTCGGCGGGTGGCCGCTAGACACGCGGCTCCCAGCCGACATTCAGCATTTGCGCGGTGGTGCCGGAGCCCGCTGTTAGGGTTCGCGCCATGACTGTCGAGAAGTACCTGGTCGGGCCCGCTGTCGTGCTGACGGGCGCGGCGCTGATCGCCGGTTGCGGCGGTTCGGACGGCAAGTCCGGGAGCGGCGGCCAGGCCGCGGCGAAGTACGACATCTCGAAGGTCGGCGGCGCCAAGAGCAGCCTGCCGCCCGGTTACGACCCGATGGATCTGGAGGCGGACACCGTCACCCAGGAGAAGCTGGACGCTCCCGGTGTCGGCGCGCTCACCACCACGCCGCCATCGGTCGTCACTCCCGCCGAGTGCGCGCCGCTGCTCAAGCCGCTCGCGCCGGCCGGCGTCGGCGCCAAGACCGCGGGCTTCATCGGCAGCAACCAGGAGGGCCACACCGTCATCGTGGTGGCGGCGGAAGCGGCCGGCACCGCAGGCGAACTCGGCCATGCGGGCTGCGATCAGTTCACCGTCGACTCGACCGACGGCGTCACCGCGACGGTCGAGCGCGTCCCCGGCCCCGACATCGCGGGCGCGAAGACCATGGGCGTGCAGGCGCACATCACCGCCAATGGCAAGGCCATCGAGGAATCCACCTACACCGCCGTCCTGGGCGACAAGACCGTCGCCGTCGTCCAGGCCGACGTCGACCCGCAGGTCGCCAAGGACCTGCTCGCCAAGGCGGTCGCGGCGATCAAGAGCTGATCGTCCGCCGGGCCACGCCGCGAACGCAACCGGGTGGCGGCAAAACGCCCCGAATCTCGCCGTGACGTTGCATTCGCGACGCACAGCCGAGGAACGTGCGCCCTCGGCGCACTGTCAACGCGGGGCGGCGGCCTCGCGCGCCATGTGACGACGGCCTCCTGGCAAATCGCCCCATTCCGGCGACACGCGCCGGATGTGCCGCGCCCTGCGGGTGCGACAGGGGAGGATTTTGGGATGCAAGGGACAGTTGTGGTTTTTGTGACCAATGTGAACGACGAGGTCGGGTAGTCACATGCCGGACATCCTTGCAAAGCTCCGCCGGGGCAAAGCCGGCCCCGAAGATCCGCAGGCTCCGGACGAGAAGAACCCGAGCGACTCCACGGACGGCGGCAAAGAGTCGGGCAAAGACGCGGCCGCAGAGTCGACCGCCAAGCCCGCCGCACCCAAGCGGCAGGGCCCCCGGGCCCGGTTCGGGGCCTGGCTCAGCCGGCCGATGACGTCGTTCCACCTGGTCATCGCCTGCGCGGCACTGCTGATCACGCTGGGCCTGACCATGGTGCTGTCGGCCTCGGGCGTGCACTCGTACGACGAGGACGGCTCGCCCTGGACCATCTTCGCCAAGCAGGTGCTCTGGACCGTCATCGGCCTCATCGCGTTCTACGTCGCGCTGCGGCTACCCATCGCGTTCATGCGCCGGATGGCGCTGCCGGCGTTCATCGTCAGCCTCGTGCTGATCGCCCTGGTGCTGATCCCGGGCATCGGCCACCTGTCCAACGGCGCCCGCGGCTGGTTCGTCGTCGCCGGCTTCTCCATGCAGCCGTCCGAGCTGACCAAGATCGCCTTCGCGATCTGGGGCTCGCACCTGCTGGCGACCCGCCGCATGCAGCACGCCGGCTGGAAAGAGCTGCTGTTTCCGCTGGTCCCGGCCGCGGTGCTGGCGCTGGGCCTGATCGTCGCCGAGCCCGACCTCGGGCAGACGGTGTCGGTCAGCATCGTCCTGCTCGGCCTGCTCTGGTACGCCGGTCTGTCGCTGCGGATCTTCCTGAGCTCCCTGGTCCTGTGCATCGGTGCGGCCGCCATCATGGCGGTCTCCGCGGGCTACCGCTCCGACCGTGTGCGGGCCTGGCTGGACCCCGACTCGGACCTGCAGGGCATCGGCTACCAGTCGCGGCAGGCCAAGTACGCGCTGGCCAACGGCGGCATGTTCGGTGACGGGCTGGGGCAGGGCACCGCGAAGTTCAACTACCTGCCCAACGCGCACAACGACTTCATCTTCGCCATCATCGGCGAGGAGCTCGGCTTCATCGGCGCGGCGGGCCTGCTGGCGCTGTTCGGCCTGTTCGCCTACACCGGCATGCGCATCGCGCGCCGGTCGGTCGACCCGTTCCTGCGGCTGCTGACGGCCACCACGACGCTGTGGGTGGTCGGCCAGGTGTTCATCAACGTCGGCTACGTGCTGGGTCTGCTGCCGGTCACGGGCATCCAGCTGCCGCTCATCTCCGCCGGTGGAACCGCAACGGCCACAACACTTCTGTTGATCGGTCTGATTGCCAATGCGGCGCGCCACGAACCCGAGGCGGTGGCCGCGCTGCGGGCCGGCCGCGACGACCGGATGAACCGGATCCTGCGGCTGCCGCCGCCGGTGCCGTATTCGCCGACCACCCTGGACTCGGCCCGGGACCGGCTGCGTGGCCGCGGCGACAAGCCGGTCCGCAAGCCCCCCGCCCGGCAGGCCAAACCCGCCAAGCCGGCAAAGCCCACGAAGTCTGCGCGACCCACTCGGCAGGCCACCAGGCAGGAGCCCCCGCCCCGGCAGCGCCGGACCGACGCCCCGCGGCGCACGCGACGCACCGAGGAACCGGACCGGCGGTCGGACCGAGCCCGCCGAAACCCCGTACCGGCCGACGGTGCCGGACGGCGTGCAAGGCAAAATGGTGACCTCAAGGGTCAACAAAGACGTGACCCGCGCCGGTCGGACCCGCGGGTCCGCACATTGGAAGGTCAGCGGTACGGGTGAGTGTGAGTTCGGGCCGGAGCGACGGGGGAGGGCCCCGCATCTCGGTGGTTCTGGCCGGAGGTGGCACCGCAGGTCACATCGAACCCGCGATGGCGGTCGCCGACGCACTCGTGGCGCTGCGGCCCGACGTCCGGATCACCGCCCTCGGCACGGCCCGCGGGCTGGAGACCCGGCTGGTCCCCGAACGTGGCTACGACCTCGAGCTGATCACGCCGGTTCCGTTGCCGCGCAAGCCTTCTGCTGACCTGGCGCGGCTGCCGCTGCGGGTCCGGGCCGCGGTCCGCGAGACCCGCGACGTGCTCGACGCCGTCCACGCCGACGTCGTCGTGGGATTCGGCGGCTACGTCTCGCTGCCCGCCTACCTCGCCGCCCGCGGCGGGGGACTGCGCCGGCGCCGCACCGTCCCGGTCGTGGTGCACGAGGCCAACGCCAGTGCGGGCTGGGCCAACAAGGTCGGTGCCCGCTCGGCGCGCCGGGTGCTGGCCGCGGTACCGGATTCGGGTCTCAAGGGCAGCGAGGTCGTCGGGATTCCGGTGCGCGAGTCGATCACCTCATTGGACCGGGCTGCGCTGCGCGCCGAGGCCCGCGAGTTCTTCGGTTTCGCCGACGACGCCCGCGTGCTCCTGGTGTTCGGCGGATCCCAGGGCGCGCAGTCGCTCAACCGTGCCGTGTCCGGCGCGGCGGAAAACCTCGCCGCACAAGGTGTTTCGGTGCTGCACGCCTACGGCCGCAAGAACACCCTCGAGCTGCCGGAACCGGCGCCGGGTGCCCCGCCGTATGTCGGCGTGCCGTACCTCGACCGCATGGATTTGGCTTATGCCGCCGCCGATCTGGCGATCTGCCGGTCCGGCGCCATGACCGTCGCCGAGGTCAGCGCCGTCGGTCTGCCCGCGGTCTACGTGCCGCTGCCGATCGGCAACGGCGAGCAACGACTCAACGCACTCCCGGTGGTCGACGCCGGCGGCGGCCTCCTGGTCGACGACGCCGAGCTGACCCCGGACTTCGTCACCGAACGGATCGGAAACTTGATGCGCGACACCGCCGCACTGGATCAGATGACGACGGCGGCCGCGCTGGCCGGCCACCGCGACGCGGCCCGGCGGGTGGCGCAGATCGCCCTGGACACCGCATTGGGTATCCGGTGACGGCGCGGGAGCTGCCACCCGAGCTGGCTCGGGTGCACATGGTCGGTATCGGCGGTGCCGGGATGTCCGGTATCGCCCGGATTCTGCTGGACCGCGGCGGCCAGGTGTCCGGCTCGGACGCCAAGGAGTCCCGTGGTGTCGCGGCGCTGCGGGCCCGCGGTGCCGAGATCCGGATCGGGCACGACGCGTCGTCGCTCGACATGCTGCCGGGCGGTCCGACCGTCGTGGTCAGCACGCACGCCGCCATCCCGAAGGACAACCCCGAGCTGGTGGAGGCCCACCGGCGCGGCATCCCGGTGATCATGCGCCCCGTCGTGCTCGCCAAGCTGATGGATGGCTACCGCTCGGTGCTGGTGACCGGCACGCACGGCAAGACCACGACGACGTCGATGGTCATTGTGGCGTTGCAGCACAGCGGTTTTGACCCGTCGTTCGCCGTCGGTGGGGACCTGGGTGAGGCCGGCACCAACGCGCACCACGGCAGCGGTGACTGTTTTGTGGCCGAGGCCGACGAGAGCGACGGTTCGCTGCTCGAATACACCCCTGATGTGGCGGTGGTGACCAACATCGAGGCCGATCACCTGGACCACTTCGGCAGCGTCGAGGCCTACACCGCGGTGTTCGACGACTTCGTGGCCCGGCTGCGTCCCGGTGGTGCGCTGGTGGTGTGTGCTGACGATCCGGGTGCCGAGGCGCTGGCCCAGCGGTCGGCGGAGCGCGGCGTGCGCGTGCTGCGGTACGGCATGGGCAGTGCACAGCGTGCGGATCTGGAGGCGACGCTGCTGACCTGGCAGCAGCAGGGCACCGGCGGCGTGGCGGCCATTCAACTGGCGGGCGAGCCGCACCGCCGGGGCATGCGGTTGTCGGTGCCGGGCAAGCACATGGCGCTCAACGCGCTGGCCGCGCTGCTGGCGGCCCGGGAGGTCGGTGCCGATCCGGAGGCCGTGCTCGACGGTCTCACCGGGTTCGAAGGTGTGCGGCGCCGCTTCGAGGCGGTCGGAACCGCTTACGGCGTCCGGGTTTTCGATGACTACGCGCACCATCCCACCGAGGTTCGGGCGACGCTCGAGGCGTTGCGGGCCGTGGCCGGCACGTCGCGGTCCATCGTGGTGTTCCAGCCGCATTTGTATTCCCGGACACAGACTTTCGCGAAGGAATTCGGTCAGGCCCTGGATCGTGCCGACGAGGTGTTCGTCCTCGACGTGTATGCCGCACGGGAGGCCCCGCTGGCCGGCGTCAGCGGCGCGAGCATCGTCGAACACGTCTCGGCCCCGGTGCATTACGTGCCGGACTTCTCCGCGGTGGCCGATCAGGTGGCGGCCAAGGCCGGTCCCGGTGACGTCATCGTCACCATGGGCGCCGGCGACGTCACGCTGCTGGGTCGCGAGATTCTGACCGCACTCGAGGTCAAGGCCAACCGTGCCGCCCCGGGACGGCCCACGCCGTGACCGTGGAGGACGGCTCGGGGGAGCCGGCTACCGAACCTGTTGCGGCGCAGGACGACACGGTGCAGGGCGATACAGTGCAGAACGAGGTGGCAGACGACGTCGCGCCGGACACCGCGGCAGAGGAGGACGCCGCCGAGGCGCCGGACGCCGCATCGGCCGATCCTGCGTCACCCGACTACGAGGGCCCGCGTCGCCGTGCCCGGCGTGAGCGGGAGGAACGCCGCATCGCGCTGGAGCGGGCCAGGGCCCTGGAGCAGGCGCGCCAGGAGGCCCGGCGCCGGGCGGCGGGCCTGTCCGACCAGCCCAAGGCGCCCACGCGCGGCGTCATCCGCGGCCTGAAGATGTTGTTGTGGTCGGCGGTGACGGCCGTCGTCGCCGTCACGCTGGGCCTGGTGCTGTACTTCACGCCGATCATGGCGGTCCGGCACACGGTGGTCACCGGCCTGGCGACCCTCACCGAGGACGAGGTGACGGCGGCGGCCGCGGTCAAACCGGACACGCCGCTGCTGCAGGTCAACACCGACGCGGTGGCCGAACGGGTCGCCACGATCCGGCGGGTGGCCAGTGCCCGGGTGCAGCGGGAATACCCGTCGACGCTGCGGATCACGGTGGCCGAGCGGGTCCCGGTGGCGGCCAAGGAGTACCCGGACGGTCCGCACCTGTTCGACCGCGACGGCGTGGATTTCGCGACCGAGCCGCCGCCACAGGGACTGCCGTACCTCGACGCCGACAATCCCGGCCCGAAGGATCCGGCGACCCTGGCGGCCCTCGAGGTTCTGCTGTCGCTGCGTCCTGAGGTCTTCAGCCAGGTCGCGCGGGTGGGGGCGCCGTCGGTCGCCGCTGTCACGCTGACGCTCAACGACGGTCGTGAGGTCATCTGGGGGACCACCGACCGCACGGAGGAGAAGGCGCTCAAGCTGGGCGCGCTGCTCACGCAGCCGGGGCACACCTATGACGTGTCCAGTCCCGACCTGCCCACTGTGAAGTAGCTCATCGACTTCCAGCCTGTCGCCGCTGTTTCGCTCGCCAGGCCACCTATTTCCCCGTCGCTTCGCTCGCCCGGGCAGAAAAATCGCGTGAACTCTCGGCGCGCCTGCACGGCTGCGGCGCGGCCGCACCCTACCGTTCTGTTTGCGCGGAACAACTTGACATAACTCTAACCCTATGGTTGAGGTTTAGGGTTTTGATTCGAGAAGTTTTGCTCAGGACAAACCGAGCCAGGGAGGAAGACGTCAGATGACACCCCCGCATAACTACCTAGCCGTCATCAAGGTGATCGGTGTCGGCGGCGGCGGCGTCAACGCCGTCAACCGCATGATCGAACAGGGCCTTCGCGGCGTCGAGTTCATCGCGATCAACACCGACGCGCAGGCGCTGCTGCTCAGTGAGGCAGACGTCAAGCTCGACGTCGGCCGCGACTCGACCCGCGGCCTGGGTGCCGGCGCCGACCCCGAGGTGGGGCGCAAGGCCGCCGAGGACGCCAAGGACGAGATCGAAGAGCTGCTGCGCGGCGCCGACATGGTGTTCGTCACCGCCGGTGAGGGTGGTGGCACCGGTACCGGTGGCGCGCCCGTCGTCGCCGGCATCGCCCGCAAGCTCGGCGCGCTGACCGTCGGTGTGGTCACCCGCCCGTTCTCGTTCGAGGGTAAGCGGCGCTCGAACCAGGCCGAGTTGGGCATCCAGGCGCTGCGCGAGAGCTGCGACACCCTGATCGTCATCCCCAACGACCGCCTGCTGCAGATGGGCGACGCAGCCGTCTCGCTGATGGACGCGTTCCGCAGCGCCGACGAGGTGCTGCTCAACGGTGTGCAGGGCATCACCGACCTGATCACCACGCCCGGCCTGATCAACGTCGACTTCGCCGACGTCAAGGGCGTCATGAGCAGCGCCGGCACGGCGTTGATGGGTATCGGCTCGGCCCGCGGCGACGGTCGTGCGCTCAAGGCCGCCGAGATCGCCATCAACTCGCCGCTGCTGGAGGCCTCGATGGACGGCGCGCAGGGCGTGCTGATGTCGGTGGCCGGCGGTAGCGACCTGGGTCTGTTCGAGATCAACGAGGCCGCGTCGCTGGTGCAGGATGCCGCACACCCCGAGGCTAACATCATCTTCGGAACCGTCATCGACGATTCGCTGGGCGACGAGGTCCGGGTCACGGTCATCGCGGCCGGGTTCGACACCGCCGGTCAGAGCCGCAAGCCCGTCACCTCGGCAGTGCCGGGTGCGACGGCGACGCCGGCTGCTGCCGGTGGCGCGCACCGGGCGCAGACCTTCGGGGCGGCGAGCGCGGGCAAGCTCGGCGCCTTCAACGCCGACCCGGGCAGCGTCCCGGCGGCGACCAACGGTGTGACGGTGAGCGTCGGCGGCCGTGGCGACGACGATGACGACGTCGACGTGCCGCCGTTCATGAAGCACTGACAGTGACCGAGTGTTGCGGATACGCCGGATAAATTTGTCATCGTGACGTTCCGTATCCGCAGAGTGACTACGACGCGTGCGGGCGGGGTCTCGAAGGCCCCGTTCGACACGTTCAACTTGGGTGACCACGTCGGCGACGATCCAAAGGCCGTGGCGGCCAACCGGACTCGGCTGGCCGAGGCCATCGGGCACGGCCCGTTGGTATGGATGAACCAGGTGCACGGTGACCATGTCGAAGTTGTCGAGGGCCCTGGAACTGGAGCCGGGGGAGCCTACGACAACACCGACGCCCTGGTCACCGCGACGCCGCGGCTTCCGCTCGCGGTGATCACGGCCGACTGCGTGCCGGTGCTGTTGGGCGATGCCCGCGCCGGTGTGGTGGGCGCCGTGCATGCCGGACGAGTCGGCGCGCAGAAGGGCGTGGTGCTGCGCACGGTCGAGGCGATGCAGAAACTCGGCGCGCAGGTACAGGACCTTTCGGTCCTGCTCGGCCCGGCGGTCAGCGGGCGCAATTATGAGGTGCCCTACGAGATGGCCGACGACGTCGAGGCGGTGCTGCCGGGCAGCATCACCACGACCGCCCGCGGCACGGTGGGTCTGGACCTGCGGGCCGGCATCGCCAAGCAGTTGGCCGGCTTGGGCATCAAGGCCATCGACATCGACCCGCGCTGTACGGTCGACGATCCGAATCTGTTCAGCCACCGACGTGGCGCCCCGACCGGGCGGCTGGCGTCGGTGGTGTGGATGGAATGACCAGCGCGCCGCGCGAGGCCGAACTGGCCGCGTCGCTGGCCCGGATTCAGGCGCGAATCGACGCTGCCGCGGCAGCCGCCGGCCGGGATCGGGCCGACATCGAATTTCTTCCGGTGACCAAATTCTTTCCGGCGAGTGATGTTGTTGCGCTGTTCGGATTGGGCTGTCGGGCATTCGGTGAATCGCGGGAGCAGGAAGCGGCGGGCAAAGTCGCCGAGGTGTCGGGCGCCTTGTCGGACAAGAAATTGATCACAGCGCCGGGCGAATTGTTGGATGCGTCATCGAACATAGAGTCGAACAATGCAATTCGATGGCACATGATCGGCCGAATTCAACGCAACAAAGCGCGAGCCGTGGCGCGCTGGGCTGCGGTGGCGCATTCGGTCGACACCGCGCCGTTGATCGCGGCGCTGTCCCGCGGCGCCATCGAGGCGCTGGACCAGGGCCGCAGGTCCGAGCCGTTGCAGGTATATATCCAGGTCAGCCTCGACGGGGATCCGGCCCGCGGCGGCGTGCCGGTGGACCGGCCTGATCTGGTCGACGAGTTGTGCGCGGCCGCGCACACCGCTCCGGGGCTGGGTCTGGCTGGCTTGATGGCCATCCCGCCGCTGGCCAGCGAGGCCGAAGCGGAGTTTGCGCGGCTGGAGGCTGAATTGCTCAGGGTCCAAACGCAATACCCCCACCGGCTGGGGCTGTCCGCGGGCATGTCGAACGACCTGGAAATTGCGGTGCGACACGGGTCAACGTGTGTGCGTGTCGGTACCGCGCTAATGGGACCGCGTCCTCTAACGTCACCATGAGTAGTCACTCCAGTCACACTTACATCACAGTCACCAGACACCACATTCTTAGCTAGGGGCATCCGATGAGCACACTGCACAAGGTCAAGGCCTACTTCGGTATGGCGCCGATGGACGACTATGACGACGAGTACTACGACGACGAAGACCGTCCATCGCGCGCCTACCAGGCGCCGCGCCGCCCCCGTGACGAGCGTTTCGAGGACGAGGACTACGGCCGTGGTGAGCCGCGCGGCTACGACCGCGAATACGAAAGCGCCCCCATGGGTTACCGCGGTGGCTACGACGAGATGCCGGCTCGCGGCCCGCGCGAGTTCGAGCGCCCGCGCTTCAACACCCTGCGTGGTGCCACCCGTGGCGCCGTCGCCATGGAGCCCCGCCGCATGGCCGAGCTGTTCGAGGCCGGCAGCGCCCTGGCCAAGATCACGACCCTGCGCCCCAAGGACTACAGCGAGGCCCGCACCATCGGTGAGCGCTTCCGCGACGGCACCCCGGTGATCATGGACCTGGTGTCGATGGACAACGCTGACGCCAAGCGCCTCGTCGACTTCGCCGCAGGCCTGGCCTTCGCGCTGCGCGGCTCGTTCGACAAGGTCGCCACCAAGGTGTTCCTGCTGTCGCCGGCCGACGTCGACGTCAGCGCCGAAGAGCGTCGCCGGATCGCCGAGGCGGGCTTCTACAGCTACCAGTAATACCTACGCAGCTCCACGCAAGACCCCTTCGGCCCCCGGCCGGAGGGGTCTGCGTTAGGTAGGCTCGCTCTCAAGCGCCGACAGCAGTCGGCGCTTTTCCCGCGCTAGTGAGGTCTGTTGCATTGACCCTGTTCTTCGACATTCTGGGTTTTGCGCTGTTCGTCTTCTGGCTGCTGTTGATCGCCCGCGTGGTGGTGGAGTTCATCCGCGGATTCAGCCGGGACTGGCAGCCGAGGGGACTGACCGTGGTGATCCTCGAGGCGATCATGACGGTGACCGATCCTCCGGTGAAGCTGTTGCGGCGCTTGATCCCTCCGCTGACCATCGGGCCGGTCCGGGTCGACCTGTCCATCGTGGTGCTGCTCATGGTGGTGTTCATTGGCATGCGGCTGTCGTTCGATCAGGTCGGGGCCTGAGCGCGACGTTCCTCTGACCTGCAGAAGCGCATTAATTACATTTATGTAATTAATGCGCTTCTTTCGTTTTGGTCAATTCGCGCCGAACGCCGGGCTGCGTTGCCGAATTCCAATGAAACATTGAAATTCGTTCTTAATTCCGGACCTCGCCTGCAACCGACGGGTCTGCTGTGACAGGATGGACGCCAGTTACTCCACGATCGCTCTACACTTTGATCGCTCTACACTTTGACACCGATTGACGGTCCAGACTGCAAGGGGGCAGAAGATGCCGCTAACTCCGGCTGACGTCCACAACGTCGCATTCAGCAAGCCGCCGATTGGCAAGCGCGGTTATAACGAGGATGAGGTCGATGCGTTCCTCGATCTCGTCGAGACTGAGCTGACCCGGCTGATCGAAGAGAACAGTGATCTGCGGCAGCGGGTCGCCGAACTCGACGCCGAGCTCCAGTCCGCCCGCACCGGCCAGCCGGTCGCGGCTCCGGTCTACACCCCGCCGGCACCCGCACCGGAGCCCGAGCCCGTCGCTGCGCCCGCGCCGGTGGCCGCTCCCGTCGCCGCGCCGGTCGGCGAGGACCACCACGTCCGCGCGGCCAAGGTGCTGAGCCTGGCCCAGGACACCGCCGACCGTCTCACCGGTTCGGCCAAGGCCGAGGCCGACAAGACCCTCGCCGACGCCCGCGCCCAGGCCGACGCTCTGGTCAGCGATGCCAAGCGCACCGCCGAGACCACGGTCGCCGACGCCAAGGCGCGCGCCGAGGCCATGCTGGCCGACGCGCAGACCCGTTCGGAGGCCCAGCTGCGTCAGGCCCAGGACAAGGCCGACGCCCTGCAGGCCGACGCCGAGCGCAAGCACACCGAGATCATGGGCAACATCAACCAGCAGCGCACGGTGCTGGAAGGCCGCCTCGAGCAGCTGCGCACGTTCGAGCGCGAGTACCGCACCCGCCTCAAGACCTACCTGGAGTCGCAGCTCGAAGAGCTCGGCCAGCGTGGCTCTGCCGCTCCGGCGGATTCGGCGGCCGGTGGCGAGGGTGCTGGCTTCGGCCAGTTCAACCGGGGCAACAGCTGACGGCTGACCAATGCTGATCATTGCCCTGGTCCTTGCCCTCATCGGGCTGACCGCGCTGGTGACCGCGATTGTCACGAGCAATGAGCTGATCGCCTGGGTGTGTATCGGCGCCAGCGTCATCGGGGTGCTGCTGCTCATCGTCGACGCGCTGCGGGAACGCTCGCGCGGCGGTGCGGCGGCCGACTCCGTCCCCGATGTCGACGACGCGCTGGCCACCGAGGCCGGCGAAGAAGACGCGGCGGAAGAAGAAGCGGCCGCGGAGCCTGTCGAGGACTACCCGGCTGACGAGCCCGAAACGGTTGTGGCCGAGAAGGTTTCGGAAGACGAGCCCGAAGCCGAGGCGTCTGACGAGCCCGAAGCGGCCGAGGCCGAAAGCTCCGAGGCCGACGACGCTGCCGAGGAAACCGACGAGCCTGAGACCGCCGGCGAGACCGAGTCCGAGGAAGCCGAAGGCACCGAAGAAGCCAAGGCGGACGAGGACGAGGCCGAGAAGGCCTGAGCCCGGCGCTCCCAATTTCATACTGAGGCCACCGCCGCGACGGATTCCCGTCGCGGCGGTGCCTTTTTTCGTTGACCGAGCCGGAGAAGTACTTGGCTTCAATCGCCAGGCACGGTGAGCTGTCGTGATCGAGGCCATGTACTAGTTGTGGCCATCAGACGTCCCTGGCTTCAATAACCGCCGCGAATCGCCACCACAAGTGAATTCACGTACTCCTCGGCCTCCTCCGCCAGGATCGGCCGCCTGATCGGCACCGCCGTCGGCAGCCAGGCGTCCACCCGGGCGTTCGCGCCCACATTTCGTGCTTGTTGCGGTGAGACGACGGCTGTGAATCACGCGGGTCACTCGAGCCCGCGTGGGCGAATGAGCCCCTATTGACTTTGCTGACACCGAAGGGCAACAGCTGCGGCATCGCGCCCCCGTACATATGTAGCCAACCAATTTCCTACCTGGGAGGCCTGGAGGCACTGTGAGTCTGTTGAGTCGAAACCGCGACATCGAGCACTGGGATGCTGAGGATGTTGCTGCGTGGGACGCGGGCAATAAGGACATCGCCAAGCGGAACCTGATCTGGTCGATCTTCGCCGAGCACGTCGGCTTCTCGGTGTGGAGCATCTGGTCTGTGATGGTGCTGTTCATGCCGCAGGCCGTCTACGGCATCGATGCGCTCGGCAAGTTCGTCCTCGGCGCCGTCCCGATCGCGGTCGGGTCGTTCATGCGCATTCCGTACACCATCGGACCGGCCAGGTTCGGCGGCCGTAACTTCACGATCTTCAGCGCCCTGATGCTGGCCATCCCGTGTGCGCTGACCATGTACTTCATGATGCATCCGGGGACGTCGTACACGACGTTCCTGATCGTCGCCGCAGTCGCCGGTTTCGGTGGCGGCAACTTCGCGTCGTCGATGACGAACATCAACGCCTTCTACCCACAGCGACTCAAGGGCTGGGCCCTGGGCCTGAACGCCGGCGGCGGCAATATCGGTGTGCCGGTCATCCAGATCATCGGCCTGGTCACCATCGCGACGCTCGGCAACCGTCGTCCCGAGGTCGTCTGCGCCATCTATCTGGTGTTGCTGGCTGGCGCCGCCCTGGGTGCCGCCCTGTTCATGGACAACATCCAGGGGCAGAAGTCGAACCTCTCGGCGATGGTCGAGGCCATGAAGTTCCGCAATTCGTGGGTCATGTGCTTCCTCTACATCGGCACCTTCGGTTCGTTCATCGGGTTCAGCTTCGCGTTCACCCAGATTCTGAACATCAACTTCACCGCGCAGGACGTCGCACCGCTGCTGGAGAAGTACCACGTCGCGTCGGTGGCCAAGCTGCCGAAGGAAGCCGCCAAGGAGCTGGCCAAGGCCAACTTCGACGCCTCCATCCACACCGCGTGGATCGCCTTCCTGGGCCCGCTGCTCGGCTCGATCTCGCGTCCGTTCGGCGGCAAGCTCGCCGACAAGATCGGTGGCGGCAAGATCACGCTGTACACCTTCACCGCGATGACGATCGTCACCGCTGTGCTGGTGAGCACCGGCATGTGGGACGACGCCACCAAGGGCGCGGCGACCGGCGCCCAGATGGCCGTCTACATCACGGCGTTCATGGTGTTGTTCATCCTGACCGGCCTCGGCAACGGGTCGACCTACAAGATGATCCCGTCGATCTTCGAGGCCAAGGCGCAGAGCAAGGACGAGCTGAGTGCCGCGGAGAAGACCCTGTGGTCGCGCAGCATGTCCGGCGCACTGATCGGCTTCGCCGGTGCGGTCGGCGCGTTCGGTGGTGTGCTCGTCAACGTCGTGCTCCGGGCGTCGTACGCCGGGCCGGCCCACTCGGCGACCACCGCGTTCTGGGTGTTCCTCGCTTTCTACGTGGTGTGCGGTGTCGTCACCTGGTTCGTGTTCCTGCGCCAGCCGCATCTGCGCGCGGCGACGGGCGAGCACGTCGGCCGGGATTTCGTTCCGGCAACGTAGCCGGAAGTTCGCCGAAATGCCCCGCGGGAGTTTCCCGCGGGGCATTTCGCTGTTTGGTCCAGCCGTGTTTGTGATCCAGATAACTGGTCCAACCAGTTGACCACTTGTCGCGGTGGCCCCGATCATTGACCCCATGGACATCGCACCCGTCACGCGGTCCGCGGTCAGTGACTCGGTCTTCGCGCACCTCGTCGACGAGATCCTGTCCGGCCGTGCCGCGGTCGACGACGCATTGCCGTCCGAGCGCGAGCTGGCCCTCGCTTTCGCGGTGAACCGGCACGCCATCAGGGAAGCGCTCAAGCGGCTGCAGCAGGCCCGGCTGGTACGCATCAGCCACGGCGGCAAGACCCGGGTCCAAGACTGGCAGCAGACGGCCGGCCTGGACGTCCTCAGCGCCCTCGCCGCCACCGGCGCCGTGCCGGCGCTGCAGATCGCCCGCGACATCATGGTGATGCGCCGCTCTGTCGGGGCCGATGCGGCCCGGCTGTGCGCGAGGAACGCCTCCGACGAACAGCTGACGACCATCGCCGATGCCGCTGCGGCCTACCCGGCGCAGCACACCGACGAATCGATCGCCGCTGACCTGACGTTCTGGACCGCGATCGTCGACGGCAGCGGCAACCTGGCGTACCGGCTGGCGCTGAACACGCTGGTCGCGGCATTCGCCGACATCGGCTTCGGCTCGATCGCCGACCTCGGTACGTCCGCCGAACTGGCCGACCGCGACGCCCACATCACGCTGGCCGAGCACCTCGTCGCGCGCGACGCCGACGCCGCTCACCGCGTGGCCGACGACCTGCTGGGCCGGGTCGTCGAAATCCTTTCCGCTCAGCAGTAGGAGTCATTGCCCATGTTCGATCTGATCCTGCACGCCGTGCCGGTGTTCGTGCTCTGTCTGGTGCTCGAGGCGCTGTCCTTCCGCTTCCTGCCGGACGACGACGAGGTCGGCTACGAATTCCGGGATTCCCGAACGAGTCTCACGATGGGCATCGGCAACGTCATCATCAACATCGGGTGGAAACTGGTGGTCCTGGCGGCGCTCAGCGCGGCCTATCTGGTCGCGCCGGTGCATCTTCCCGCCGACAATCCGCTGACCTGGATCGCGCTCTTCGTCGCCGACGACTTCGTCTACTACTGGTATCACCGCACCCACCACACGATCCGGGTGTTCTGGGCCAGCCACGTCGTGCACCACTCCAGCGAGCACTACAACCTGTCGACGGCACTGCGGCAGACCTGGACGCCGTTCACGGCGCTGCCGTTCTGGCTGCCCTTGGCGTTCCTCGGCTTCTCGCCGTGGATGATCCTGCTGCAGCAGTCGGTCAGCCTCCTCTACCAGTTCTTCATCCACACCGAACGGATCGGAAAGCTTTGGCGGCCCATCGAATTCGTGATGAACACGCCGTCGCACCATCGGGTGCACCACGGCTCCAACGACCAGTACCTGGACACCAACTACGGTGGCATCCTGATCATCTGGGACCGGTTGTTCGGCAGTTTCCGGCCGGAGGGTGAGCGCGTGGTCTACGGCCTGACCAAGAACATCAAGACCTTCAACCCACTACGCGTTGCCACGCACGAATACACCGCCATCTGGCGAGACGTCCGCGCGGCGAAGACGTGGAGGCAGCGCTTTGGACACACGTTCCGTGGACCGGGCTGGTCGCCCGACAGCGCGTAAGCAGCTCACAGATTTCCGGCAGGTTTCCATCGTGATTCCGGCATGAAACATGTTGCGCACCAGGCCCTGACGGCCAGGTGAGCTCGGGTTGACGCGCAGTACATAGTCGCGCAACGGATGCGGCATCGGCGGCCCGTAGAACTGAGTCATGGCCACCCCGGGAGCGCACACCACACGCACCGCGTGCTCCTACTGCGGTGTCGGTTGCGGTATTTCGGTCGAAACCCGCACCGACGCCGGTACCGGGCTGCCTGTGATCGCACGCGTATCCGGGGACCGCTTGCACCCCACCAACTTCGGACGGCTGTGCACAAAGGGCGCCACGCACGCCGACTTGATGCATGCCGACGACGGCCGGCTCACCACCGCGCTGGTGCGGCGCAATGGCGAGATGGTCAGCGTCGCCACCGACGACGCCACCGCCGAAGCCGGGCGCCGGCTGCGGGCCATCATCGACGAACACGGTCCCGACGCTGTGGCGCTGTACGTTTCGGGGCAGATGACCGTCGAGGCCCAGTACCTGGCCAACAAGCTGGCCAAGGGCTTCATCCGCACCGTGCACATCGAGTCCAACTCCCGGCTGTGCATGGCGAGCGCCGGGACCGGATTCAAGCAGTCGCTCGGTGCCGACGGCCCGCCCGGGTCGTACACCGATTTCGATTCGGCCGACCTGTTTTTCGTGATCGGCGCCAACATGGCCGACTGCCACCCGATCCTCTTCCTGCGCATGGCGGACCGGATCGCCAAGGGCGCCAAGCTGATCGTCGTCGACCCGCGCCGCACCGCGACCGCCGACAAGGCCGATCTGTTCCTGCAGATCAAACCCGGCACCGACCTGGCGCTGCTCAACGGCCTGCTGCACCTCCTGGTCGAAAGTGGTGCGATCGACCACGAATTCATCGCCGAGCACACCGAGGGCTGGGAGACCATGCCCGCGTTCCTCGCCGACTATCCGCCGGCGAAGGTCGCCGAGATCACCGGAATCCCCGAAGCCGACATCCGCCGTGCCGCCGCGATGATCGCCGAGGCAGGGGAGTGGATGTCGTGCTGGACCATGGGCCTGAACCAGAGCACGCACGGCACCTGGAACACCAACGCCATCTGCAACCTGCACCTGGCCACCGGCGCCATCTGCCGCACCGGCAGCGGCCCGATGTCCCTGACCGGCCAGCCCAACGCCATGGGCGGCCGCGAAATGGGTTACATGGGACCGGGTCTGCCCGGGCAGCGTGCGGTGACGTCGGCCGACGACCGGGCCTTCGTCGAAGAGCAGTGGGAGCTGGAACCGGGCACCATCCGCACCGACGTCGGCCCCGGCACCATCGAGATGTTCCGGCAGCTGGGGACCGGTGACATCAAGGCGGTCTGGATCATCTGCACCAATCCCGTTGCCTCCGTGGCCAATCGGCAGACCGTCATCGACGGCCTAAGGGCCGCCGAGCTGGTCATCACCCAGGACACCTACCAGGACACCGCGACCAACGCCCACGCCGACATCGTGCTGCCCGCGACGCTGTGGGCTGAGGCCGACGGCGTCATGATCAACTCCGAGCGCAACCTGACCCTGTTGCAGCAGAGCATCCCCGCCGCCGGAGACGCGCGGCCCGACTGGGAACTGATCTGCAATGTCGCCCGGCACATGGGCTTCGGCGACGATTTCGAGTACAAGTCCAGCGAGGACGTGTTCGCCGAAATCCGTCAGTTCACCAACCGCCGGACGGGCTACGACCTCAGCGGCGTGACGTACGAGCGACTACGGGAGACCCCACTGCAGTGGCCGTGCCCGCCGGACAGTGGCGACCGGAACCCGATCCGCTATCTCAACGACGGCGTGAGCCAGGACCTGTTCGTCGGCGCGGACGGGCACCGGCCGCGGCTGGCGTTCCCGACGCCCTCGCACCGAGCGGTGTTCCACGCCCGCCCGCACCTGGACGCCAGGGAACTGCCCGACGACGAATTCCCGTTGGTGCTGAACACCGGTCGGCTGCAACACCAGTGGCACACCATGACCAAGACGGGCAAGGTCGAGAAGCTCAACAAGCTGACCGGGAAGCCGTTCATCGAGATTCATCCCGCCGACGCGGCTGACCTCGGGATCACCGACGGTGTGTCCGTAGAGGTTTCGTCCCGCCGCGGCACGGCGGTCCTGCCGGCCGTCCTGACCGACCGGGTGCGGCCGGGGAGCTGCTTCGCGCCGTTCCACTGGAACGACCAGCAGGGTGACCAGCTGACGATCAACGCCGTCACCAACGACGCGGTGGACCCCGATTCGCTGCAGCCCGAATTCAAGGTGTGCGCGGTACGACTGGCGCCGGTCGTGACCGAGGCCGTTGTCGAGCCTCTCGCCGCACTCATCGGTGCCGGCACCCACCCGCTGGCCGCCGCGCTCGGCCTGGCCGGACCTCCCGCGCTCAGCGACACCGAAAAGGTCTACCTGTCCGGCTTTTTCAGTGGCGTCGAGCAATCCACCGGGGTCCCGGTGCTGCCCGCGTCGGCGCCCGTCAGCCGCATGGTGCGGCTGTGGGTCGACGGAGCGCTGGCCGGAGCACACAGCGTCGCGGGTCCGGTGCCCGCCCTCGATGTCCCACCGGAGCCCGCGGGACCGTTGGTGCTGTGGGCCTCGCAGACCGGCACCGCCGAGGAGTTCGCCGCCGGACTGGCCGCGAGGATCGCCGGGGCCCGGCTGCAGGTTCTGGACGACACCGCGCTGGACGAGCTCGCCGCCGCGGGCGAAGTCCTGGTCGTGACAAGCACTTTCGGGGACGGCGGGCCGCCCGACAATGGCGTCGATTTCTGGGCTCGCCTGAGCGCCGCCGATGCGCCGGATCTCTCCGGGGTGCGGTACTCCGTACTCGGAATCGGTGACCGGGCGTACGAGAACTTCTGCGGCTACGCCAAATCCCTGGACGGCCGGTTCGCCGAACTCGGGGCCACGTTGCTGCTGGACCGCGCGGACTGCGAGGCATACGACGACGAGCCGCTGGCGCACTGGTCCGATGCTGCCGTCGAGTTGGCCGCGGCAACACCACAGGCGCCGGCCGCGCCGGCCGCGCCGGCCAAACCCGCCAGGCCCGCCGCACCCGCCAAACCTGCCGCACCTGCCAAGCCGTTCACCCGCAACAACCCGATGCCGGTCCCGTTGTGCCGCAACACTCTGCTGACCAAGGGTGGCACGAAGGAAGTGCGGCAGATCGGCTTCGACCTGTCCGGGCACGACGTCAGCTATGGCGTCGGCGACGCGCTCGGCGTGGTGGTGGCCAACTGCCCGGAGACCGTCTCGGCATGGCTGGCGGCGACCGGCCTCTCCGGTGATGAGGTCATCGAGATCGACGGCGGCGAAACCGCGCTTCGCGATGCGCTGACCACGTCATATGACATCTGCAAGGTGTCGCCGAACCTGATCGACTTCGTGGCCGAACGCGGCCGCGCCAAGATTCTGCGGGCGCCCCGGAGGGAACGCGACCGCTGGCTGGACGGCCGCACCGGCCTGGACCTCGTCGAAGAGTTCACGGTCCGCGCGGAACCAGAGGAGTGGCGAGATGCATTGGTGCGCTTGGCGCCACGCTCGTACTCGATCTCGTCCAGCCCGCTGGTGAGTCCCGACGAGGTGCAACTGACGGTGTCGGTCGTCCGTTACGAGGGCGCCCGTGGCGGCACCCGGCACGGCGTCGCATCCACCTACCTCGCCGACCGGGCGCAGACGGTGCCGGTGTTCCTGCAGCCGGCGCCGCATTTCCGGCCGCCCGAGGATGCGCTGACGCCGATGATCATGGTCGGTCCCGGCACGGGCATCGCACCGTTCCGCGGCTTCCTGCACGAGCGTCGGGCACTGGGGCACACCGGCCGCAACTGGCTGTTCTTCGGCGACCAGCACCGGGCCGAAAACTATTACTACCAAGACGAATTGGAGGCCTTCGCTGCCGACGGCCTGCTGACCCGGCTGGACACCGCGTTCTCCCGGGACCAGGCGCGCCGGGTATACGTGCAGCACCGGATGCGCGAGCGCGGCGAGATTCTGTGGCGCTGGCTCGAGGACGGCGCGCACTTCTACGTCTGCGGCGACGCGACGCGGATGGCCAAGGACGTCGACGCGGCGCTCACCAACATCATCAGGACCCACGGCGGCATGTCCGAATCGGCGGCGCACGACTACAAGCGTGAGCTGATCGCCGACAAGCGCTACGTCCGCGACGTCTACTGATCGGCGTGCCGGGCCAGGCGGTCCGGCGGTACCGCTGCACACCCGGCGGTTTCGGGGTTGACTGGAGCTTGCCGGGAAGGAGCGATGTCGATGGTCTTGGATTCGGACGCAGCGTCAGGTCCTTCTGCCGCGGTGCCGCCGCGCGGCCCTGCCCGCCACATCCGGCTGACGTCGCACAGCGGCGCGGCCGACGCGCTGGCGATCCACTGGGGTGCAGCGACCGCCGCTGAGCGCGGTCCGCTGATCGGTACCACGACCACGCGCGCGCACCGCAACGTGATCGGCACCCACAGCGGCTCCTACAGCGTCTACCGGGCATTGGCGGTGGCGGCGGGGGCGCTGTCGCCCGAGCACCGCGCCGACCTGACCAACACCGCGCCCACCGATGTGGTCGGCCCGTACCCACAGTGGGCCGACCCCGGGGCGATCGTGAGTCTGGACCCGTGGGGCGCCATGGTCGCGGAGGCGTTCCCCGCCGAACTGGCCGCCGGCTACGACATCCGGCCGACCATCGCCATCACCAAGGCCCACGTGATGCTGCCGGAGGTCGCCGAGGCGATCGTCAAGGGCCGGCTCCGCCCCGACGGCCGGGTACTGCTGGACAATGGCGCCGCGCTGGTGACCAAGGCGGCCGTCGAGCCCGTCTGGTTCCTCCCCGGGATCGCCGCGCGATTCGGTTGCAGCGAAACGGAACTGCGCCGCGTGCTGTTCGAGGAGACCGGCGGTATGTACCCCGAACTCGTCACGCGCGGCGACCTCGAGGTCTTCCTGCCACCCATCGGCGGGCAGACCGTCTACATCTTCGGCGAGGCCCGCGATCTCGCCGACCCCAGCGTGGAGTTGACCGCCCGCGTGCACGACGAGTGCAACGGATCCGACGTGTTCGGCTCCGACATCTGTACGTGCCGGCCGTATCTCACGCATGCCATTGAGGAGTGCATCCAGGGTGCGCAGCGCGGCGGGGTCGGCCTGGTGGCGTACTCCCGTAAAGAGGGGCGCGCGCTCGGTGAGGTCACCAAGTTCCTGGTGTACAACGCGCGCAAGCGTCAGGTCGGCGGCGACACCGCCGACCAGTACTTCGCCCGCACGGAATGCGTTGCCGGAGTGCAGGATATGCGGTTCCAGGAACTCATGCCCGACGTGCTGCACTGGCTCGGTATCCGCAAGATTCATCGCCTGGTGTCGATGAGCAACATGAAGTACGACGCCATCACCGGGTCGGGTATCGAGGTCGGCGAACGCGTGAACATCCCCGACGACCTGATCCCGGCCGATGCCCGCGTCGAGATCGACGCCAAGACGGCCGCCGGTTACTTCACCCCCGGACCGGTGCCCGACGCCGACGAACTCAAGATCGCCAAGGGCCGCGGACTCACGTCATGACAATCAGCACCGGCACTGGCACCGACAGCGCCGTCGCGGTCGGCATCCTGCGCAGCACAGGCGCCGTCCGCGAACGCGCCGAGTTCCTGCTGCGCCGGGCACGCGCGGGGGAGTCCCGCTGGTTCGTGGTCGATGACGACGCACTGGCGCAGGCCGCTGACCTCGTCGCCGACGTCACCCGCACGCGCTACCCGGATTTGGCGATCCCGTACCACAGCCGCTGGCGCCATTTCGAGGCCGGCGGCGTCGACCGCACCGCCGACCTGCGCGCCCGGCTGGCCGGGTTGGACGCTGCCGCTCAGGCCCGCGCCATGATCGACCTGGCCGTGGTCAGTGTGCTGCTCGACGCCGGTGCGGGTCCCGACTGGGGCTACACGGAACCGATTACCGGTCAACGCTTCACGCGGTCCGAAGGCCTCGGGGTGGCCAGTTGGCATGCCTTCGCCGACGGGCTGTTCTCCAGTGACCCGGCCCAGCCCTGGCAGGTCGACGCCGCGGCACTGCGCGCCATCGACGACGCCGCCCTCGGCCAGGCATTTCAGGCCGCGCCGGACAATCCGCTGGTCGGGCTCAGCGGCCGGGTGCAGCTGCTGCGGCGGCTCGGTGCCGCGCTCGACGAGCGTCCTGAGGTCTTCGGCCCGCAGGGGCGTCCCGGCGGCCTGTTCGACGTGCTGGCCGGCCCGGAAGTCCACGCGCACGACATCCTGGTGCGGCTCTTGGGCACCCTTTCCGGAGTCTGGCTGGCCGACAACGACATTGGCGGCATCCCACTCGGTGACTGCTGGCCGCACCCGGCAGTGCCGGGACAGGGGCTGTCGCGTGGGTGGATGCCGTTCCACAAGCTGTCGCAGTGGCTGACCTACTCACTACTGGAGCCGTTCGAATGGGCCGGCGTGCCGGTCACCGGGCTGGACGCGCTCACCGGCCTGCCCGAATACCGCAACGGCGGCCTGCTGCTCGATACCGGTGTTCTGCGCCTGCGGGATCCGTCGGCCGCGGACCGAACCTGGTCGGTGGCCGACGAATTGGTCGTCGAATGGCGAGCACTGACCGTCGCACTGCTGGACGAGCTTGCGCCGCTGGTGCGCACCGCGCTCGGCCTCGATTCCGCGGCGCTGCCGCTGGCCTGTGTTCTGGAGGGTGGCACCTGGGCAGCCGGGCGCACCCTGGCGCAGCAGCTGCGGGCCGGCAACCCGCCGCTGTCCATCAGCAGTGACGGCACGGTTTTCTAGGAGGGCGCCATGGGTAACCTGCATCTCGTCGACCATCCGCTGGTTCAGCACAAGCTGACGCTGATGCGACAGAAAGACGTGTCCACCAAGGGCTTTCGTGCGCTGCTGAACGAGATTTCCGCGCTGATGACCTACGAGGTGCTGCGCGACATCCCCATGCACGAGATCGAGATCGACACACCGCTGGAGTCCACCACCGGCATGGTGATCGACGGCAAGAAGCTCGTCTTCGCCTCGATCCTGCGGGCGGGCAGCGGCATCCTGGACGGCATGCTCAGCGTCGTTCCCGGCGCGCGCATCGGCCACATCGGGCTGTACCGGGACCCGAAAACCCATGTCGCCGTGGAGTATTACTTCAAGATGCCGAGCGATTTGCACGAGCGCGACATCGTGGTGTGCGATCCGATGCTCGCCACCGGAAACTCGGCCGTGGCCGCGATCGACCGGCTCAAGGAGTACCGGCCGCGCTCCATCAAGTTCGTCTGTCTGCTGACCTGTCCCGAGGGCGTCGCGGCCATGCAGGCGGCGCACCCCGAGGTCCCGATCTACGCGGCGGCGCTGGACCGGCAGCTCGACGAGCACGGCTACATCGTGCCGGGCCTCGGCGACGCCGGCGACCGCATCTTCGGCACCAAGTAGTCATGCAGAACCTGAACAGGCGGACCGTGCTGCGCGGCGCCGGGATCGCCCTCGGCGCGTCGGCGGCGGCCGCCGGCGCCGCGGGTCAGGCCCACGCCCAGCCCGATCCCGGCCCGCAAGACCTGGCCCACCTCCGGCGCACATTCGTGCTGGCCGAGCAGGCGCGCGAGGCCGGCGGCGCCCCCTACGGCGCCCTGGTTGCCGATGCCGCCGGCAATGTGGTGGCCGCGCACGGCAACACGTCGTCGGTCGACGGCGGTGATCCGACCGACCACGCCGAGATGGTCACCGTCCGCAGCGCGTGGCGCGCGCTCGGCGACGACGGCATGAAGCCGGCGACGCTGTACGCCAGCACCGAGCCGTGCACGATGTGTGCGGGCGGCGCCTTCTGGAGCGGCATCGGCCGGGTGGTGTACGGCATGTCCAACACCCGGCTGCTCCAATTCACCGGCGGCGACCCCAATGACGCGGGCTACGCACTGCCGTGCCGCGACATCCTGCTGCACGGCTACCGCCCGATCACCGTCATCGGGCCACTATTGGAAGACGAAGCGGCACAAGCACATCAGGGCTACTGGCGCTGACGTCCCTGGCCGCGGCGCCTCACGACGACAGCGCGTCGAACAACGCAGACATCTGAGCCGGTGAGACCGACATGCCGCCGCACTGACCGCGCAGCGTCGTCAGGGGCCGCGCGATGTTCTTCAGGTCGAAGAACTCGCCGGGATGAGCGGTGAAGTACGCCCGGACGGCGCCTTCCGCGTCGCCTGACGAGCTCGCGTTGGTCAGGGCTTCGTTGGCGCCCGGGTGGGCGTCGAGGTAGGCCCCGGCCTGGGCCAGGACCGAGCCCGCGGTGCTGGCCAGTCCGCTGGCGGTACACGGCGCTGCGGTCGCGTTGGGGATGGCGATCGTGAGCGAGGCGAACCCGGCGAGCGCGAGCATGGCAGTCAGTTTCATACCGTGATCCTGCTGGAAACCCGGCGATCTCGGGGGCATTGCGTGGAATTCGGCCCGCGTGTTGGGACCCAACTCAGCGCAGTGCGACCGTCGGCCCGTTCACATCCAGCGGCGCACAGCTGTCCTTGCCGACGGTCGTCGAGCACTTCGCCGCAGGGATCACGGGCCGGTATGCCGGCGGCGTACCGCCGTCGCGGGTGATCTGTGTGTAGGTCTGCACGGCGTCGGTCGGCACGCGACGCAGCGCGGGATCGCCTAGGGCGTCAACCGAATACAGGCCGAAGCGTGGCTGGTAGCTGCCCCACTCGTAGTTGTCGATGAGGGACCAGTAGTTGTAGCCGATGATCGGGATGCCGTCGGCTTTCGCGCGCTGCAGCCAGAACACGGTGTCGCTGAGGTACTGCGATCGCGTCACGCCGTCGGTGCGCGGTTTCGCGTTGTCGGTGACCATGCCGTTCTCGACGACATAGATGGGCAGGCCGGGATACCGCTGGGCGTAGTGACGCGCAACGTAGTAGATGTCCTCGGGCTGCAGCTTGATGTTCCACCGCGCCGCCATGCTCTGCGCCGACGCGGGATTGTCCGCGGCCGTACCGGTGTAGTAGTCGAAGCCGAGGTAGTCGAGGCTGTCCCGGACCCGGTCGAAGAACGACCCCTCGATTCCCTTGACGCCGAATCCGCTGAACTGCGCCAACACTTCCGGCGGAATGTAGGCCTCGTTGGTGGTGACCTTGGCCTTGGGGTCGGCGTCGTGGGCGGCGCGGTAGACGGCGCGGTGGGCGTCGGCGACGCGGTCGAGGAACGTGCCGAACTGGTCAGGTTTGATGGCGCCGGTGCGCAGTTCCATCGCGCCGAAGGCCAGTGGCTCGTTGATGCTCACCCACAGCACGCCCTGCCCCGCATAGCGTTTGGTGATCGCCTTGGCGAAGTCCTCGAACGCGGCGACATTGTTGAGGAAGCCGCCGCGGTCGGCGATCCAGCCGGGGTAGACCCAGTGCATCAGCGTGATCATCGGCGTCATGCCGTTGGCGAGCAGCGTCGCGACCACGTCGTCGTAGTAGGCCAGTTCTTTTTCGTCCCACTTGCCGGGCTGCGGCATCACCCGCGCCCATTCGACCCCGAAGCGAAAAGTGTTGACGCCCATGGCATGCGCGTTGGCAATGTCCTCCTTGTAGCGGTGCCGGAAGTCGTCGGCCTGCTTGTAGGGCTCCACCGGAGCTGCGCTCAGGACGTCGGCGCCGGGTGGGACGGGCTTGCCGGCCGTCCGGTCGACGTACCGGCGCCAGTTGCTGTCGGGAGCGTCGCCTTCCACCTGGTAACCGGCCGTTGCGGTACCCCAGTAGAAGTTGCGATTCCACGACGAACTGCTGTCCGTCCGCTCTTGCTTTGCGTCCTGCTTCGCGCCGCAGGCGGAGAGGCCCAGCGAGAGGGCAACGGCCGACGCCACGACAACCCGGTTCCACTTCATACCAAAAACCATACACTGCACTGTTTTGGTCAGGACAGTAATGCGCCCCACACTGCGCGCACGTGAGCGCCCATGTCGATCGATCGATCGGACATCCACTGGATCTGAATCCCGTCCGCCGCGGCGATCAGCGCGGTGGCGGCGAAATCGGCGTCGACGTGCGCGGGGACCGCGCCGGACGCCTGCCGGCGGCGGACGTAGTCGCTGATGGTCGCGCGCATGCTCTCGTATCGGTGGCGCAGGTAATCCGCGGCCGGATGGGACGGATCGACGGCGGCGGCCGCAGCCAGGGACAGATAGACCGTCCCCGATCCGGGTTTGGCGGCCTTGTCCACCATCGCCTGCGCCATGGCCTCGCCCGGATCTATGTCGACGCCCGAATTTCGGTACCGTTCTTCGAATTTCGCATCGGCGTCGCGATGCAACTCGGTCAGGAGGACGTCACGCGTGGGGAAGTAGTGCATCAGGCCCGCCAGGCTGATGTTCGCCTCATTGGCGATCACGCGCATCGACGCACCGGCCTCGCCGTCGCGTTCCAGCACCGCGAGTGCGACGGCCTTGATCTCCGCGCGCTTGGCCTCGCCCTTGGCATACCGCCCCACAGTTGGCATGACGTGAGGCTAGCGACAACCGCGGCTGGAAGTGTCCGGAGTCGGCTCCCTACCGCCGGCCGGCGCTGATCATGTCGGCGCGGGGCACCACCTTGACCCGCTCGCGGCCCTGCTGCGCGCCGAGGGCCATCTCGTGGGCGTCGAGGCGTTCCCATTCCGCCCACGTGGTGTAGTCGATGCCGTTGCCGGCCAGATGCTCCAGGATGGCATCGGGTTCGCCGATCTCCGGTGCGCGCAGTCCCGGCAGATCGGCCAGCAGACTGGTGATCGTCTCGGACGCATCGGATTTGGTGTGCCCGATGAGTCCGATCGGCCCGCGTTTGATCCAGCCGGTGACGTAGGTGCCCTCGATCAGCTCGCCATCGAGGTCCAGGACCCGGCCGGCGTCGTGGGGGACCACGCCGGCGTGGTGGTCGAACGGCAGATCGGCCAGATGTGACGACAGGTAACCGACCGCGCGGTAGACGGCCTGCACCGGCCAATCGGTGAATTCGCCGGTGCCCCGGGCGGTTCCGTCGCCGATCAGCTCGGTGCGTTCGGTCCGCAGTCCTTCGACGCGGTGGGTGCCGAGCACCGCGACGGGGGATTGGCACAGATGAATGTGGATGCGGTGCGGCGCGCCGGTGGGTTCGACGTCGAGGTATCGCATCATGGTGTTGACGACGAGCTTGGTGGACTTGTTGGTGTTGATGGCCTGCTGGCTGGCCTCGTCGATCTCGAAGCCCTCCGGGTGCACGATCACGTCGACGCTGGGGGAGTGGGACAGCTCGCGGAATTCCATCGGCGAGAACTTGATCTGGGCCGGGCCGCGCCGGGCGAAGACATGCACATCGGTGGCCTGATTCAGTGAAAGGCCTTGGTACACATTACCGGCGATCTCGGTGCTCAACTGTTCATCGGCGGGCTTGGCCAGCATCCGGGCGATGTCGAGCGCCACATTGCCTGCGCCGAGCACCGCAACACTCTTGGCCTCCAGCGGCCAGGTTCGTGGCACGTCGGGGTGGCCGTCATACCAGGACACGAAATCGGCGGCGCCGTAGCTGCCGGGCAGTTCGATGCCGGGGATGTCCAGCGGGCGGTCCGCGCGGGCCCCGGTGGCGAAGACGACGGCGTCGTAGTGGCGACGCAGATCGGACAGTTTCACATCGGTGCCATAGTGCACGTTGCCGATGAAGCGGATCTCGTCGCGTGAGAGCACTCGCCGGAGCGCCTTGATGATCTCCTTGATCCGGGGATGATCAGGTGCCACGCCGTACCGGACCAGCCCGTACGGGGCCGGCAGGCGATCGAACAGATCGACCCTGGCCTGCGGGTATTCGTCGACCAGGATGTCGGACGCATAGATTCCGGCCGGACCTGCCCCGATCACCGCCACGCGGATGTCACGCACTCAGCACCTCCATCAATTAGGTAAGGCAAGCCTAAATTGGTACGTGGGTACCGCAAGGCCTACGTCATGGCGGCATCGGAGATGCTCCTCACAGCACCCTGTTCGGAGGGTGGCGCTCGCGCACCAAGAAACCGCCAAGGCGTCAGTCGCACCCTTGGTGAGTGACCGGCCACGGCGGCCGTCGACGGCGAACGGCGCCCGTCATGCGCCATTCCGAGAAGGGACAGTCCACGACGATGATGAAGCTGGCGCTGATCGCGACCACGGCGGTCGCGGCGACGATCGGCCTGGCGGCAACCGTGCATGCCGACGACACCTATGACTTTCGCTCCCCATCGGGGAACGTCGGTTGCAAGATGAGCGCGGGCGGTGCCATGTGCGAGATCAAGGACTACACGTGGTTCATCGCGCGTCCCGCGGGTTACACGATGGGCGGGAAGGGGAACCGGTTCATTCTTGACGTGGGCCGCGCGCCCATCGGGGGCGACTGGCATTCGGATCACGAATTTCCGGACGGCGCACCGACTCTCGGCTATGGCCAGAAGCGGGTGGTGGGCTCCATCACCTGCGACAGCGAACCCACGGGAGTGACGTGTAGCGATTCCACCACCGCACACTTTTTCCGAGTGTCACGCGATTCCTATGAGCTGGGCTGATCCATGAAGCCGATGACAACGAAGAAGTTCGCGGCGCAGATCGCCGCGGCCATCGCGACCACCATGGCCGTGGCCGCGTGCTCGACGTCCGGCACGCCCGCCGTGCGGGCCGACCCGCAACCGACGCTCGGCCGTGCCTGGAACCCGAGTGCGCGCGGCTACGGCACGGTGCAACCCGCGCGGGTCTTCAACGGCGGCGACCCGACAGGCGATATCTGGGGCATCACGTGGTCGTCCTGGGGTGGGGAACGGGCCACCGGGACGGGCACGTCGTACGGCATGCCGCCGGGCGTCGTCAGTGTCTCGCAGTCGGTCAAGGAATCGGCGACGATCGTGGCCTACAACCTCGGTTACTGCGACGGCCAGCTGATGTACCAGGCGGCGAAGTGGTACTTCCCCGGTTACGGAGAGTCGTTCAACCCGGCGGGGCACTACAACATCTGCACGGGCGATTACGTCGACGGCATCTGACGTACGGCCCTGAGTCGCAACGGGTTCCACCACATCACGAAACCATGCCAAGCGAGTCAAACTGATCGAATCGATTGACGGTGCCGGGTGCAGACGATTGTGTCGGCGCCATGAAGAGTTTCCTTGCCGGCGACGCATTCGCGGATCGCACGGTCGTCCTCATCGGCGGCGGGTCCGGAATCGGTTTCGCGGTGGCCAGATTGGTGGTGTCGGGTGCGGGTGCGGTGGTGCTGGGCGGGCGCCGCGCCGGGGTGCTCGAGAAAGCCGCTGCCGATCTTGGCCCGGCGGCGACATGGCAGGTCGTCGACACCGCCGACGAGCGCACCATAGACGCTCTGTTCGCCCGGCTCGACGCCGTCGATGCCCTCTTCACCACCGCGGCCACCTACGTCACCGGATCGATGCGCGAACTCTCGCTGACCGACGCCGCGTCGCCCTTCGACTCGAAGTTCTGGGGTCAGTACCGCGTCGTCAAGGCCGCGCTGCCGGTGCTGACCGCCGATGCGTCCGTCGTCCTGATGGCCGGGGCGGCTAGCGTGCGGCCGGCCGGGGCGGCGCCCGCCTACGTCGCAGCCAACGCCGCCATCGAGGGATTGGCCCGCGGCTTGGCCGTTGAACTCGCGCCGGTACGGGTGAACGCGATCTCGCCCGGCACCGTGGACGGCAACCTGTGGAATCAGCGGCCCCAGGCCGTGCGGGACGCGGCGTTCGCCCATTTTGTCGACGCCTCGACCACCGGGAAACTGGCGCGGGAGGACGAGGTCGCGGCCGCCGTCGTTCATCTGTTCCTCAACGGCGCGACGACGGGTTCCACGATCTATCCCGACGGCGGGTACAGCTTGCGTTGACGCGGCTCGCCACCCCGGCCGGCGCCGCGAAAAATGTTCGTGCTGAGTGCAATCGGTGTCTGATGCGCGAGATGTGTGCACGGTGGAGTAGTGACCCGACAAATTCGCTTCAACGCCTTCGACATGAACTGCGTCGCTCATCAGTCGCCCGGGCTGTGGCGGCATCCAGAGGATCAGTCCTGGCGTTACAAGGACCTGGAGTACTGGACCGAACTGGCGAAGTTGTTGGAGCGCGGCAGGTTTGACGGCCTGTTCATCGCCGATGTGCTCGGTACCTACGACGTCTACGGAGCCAGCGACGAGGCCGCCATCCGGCAGGCCGCGCAGATTCCGGTGGGCGACCCGCTGTTGTTGGTATCGGCGATGGCGCTGGTCACCGAGCATCTGGGCTTCGGCATCACCACCGGCACCGGGTTCGAGCACCCGTATCCCTTCGCTCGCCGGATATCGACCCTGGATCACCTGACCAAGGGGCGGATCGGCTGGAATGTGGTCACCGGTTATCTGCCCGCGGCGGCGCGCAACATGGGCCAGACCGACCAGCCGGCCCACGACGCCCGGTACGACCACGCCGACGAATATCTCGAGGTGCTCTACAAGTTGTGGGAGGGCTCCTGGGAGGACGACGCGGTGGTCCGCGACCGCGAGCGCGGGGTGTTCACCGACCCCGACAAGGTGCACCACATCGGGCACTCCGGAACGCATTTCAGTGTGCCGGGAGTGCACCTCGCCGAGCCGTCGCCGCAGCGGACCCCGGTGATCTACCAGGCCGGCTCGTCGCCGCGCGGGGTACGGTTCGCCGCCGAGAACGCCGAGGCGATCTTCACCGCGGCACCGACCAAAGCCATTCTGGCCGAGACGGTTTCAACGATTCGCCGGGAGCTGGAATTGGCAGGCCGGGATCCGTACTCGGCCAAGATTTTCAATCTGTCGACGGTGATCACCGCGGCCACCGACGCCGAGGCGCACGCCAAGCACCGCGAGTTGCTCTCCTATGGTGACCCGGAAGGCGCGCTGGTGTTCATGTCCGGGTGGATGGGTGTGGACCTGGCCCGCTACGGGTTGGACGAGCCGATCGGCAACGTCGACTCGAATGCCATCCTGTCCGCGGTCAAGGCGTTCCAGTCGGCCGATCCCGACGGCCGGGAGTGGACGGTCCGGGACATCGCCGAGTGGGGCGAGATCGGCGGCATGGGTCCGCGGATCGTCGGCTCGGGCGCCACGGTGGCCGACACCTTGCAGGAGTGGGTCGCCGAGACCGATGTCGACGGTTTCAACCTCGCCTACGCCATCACCCCCGGTTCCTTCGCCGACGTGATCGAGCACGTGGTTCCGGTGCTGACCGAACGGGGTGCCTACCAGGCGGATTACCAGCCGGGGTCGTTGCGGCACAAGCTGCTCGGCAATGGCGACAGGCTGCCGCAGGAGCACCGCGGCGCGCGATACCGGGTCGGTGGGCCGTCGTCGACGATCATCGATCGTCCGTCCACGCTGCCGTCGTCGTCGGGATCGACCGCGGCGCAACCGGCGCGCGGCCGCTGAGTGGTCAGCCGAGACGAAGAAACCCCGGCCCAAAGGCCGGGGTTTCTGTCGCTGGTGTGTGATCGCGGCTGAGCCGCTCAGTGTGTCCGAGGGGGGACTTGAACCCCCACGCCCGTTAATAGGGCACTAGCACCTCAAGCTAGCGCGTCTGCCATTCCGCCACTCGGACCTGCCCTGCCGTCTGGCCGGGCAGCTTAGGCTAACGGATCGAGGTGCTCAGTCCAAAACCGAGGTGGTACGAATGTGACTGTGACTGCGCCCGAAGACGAAGTCGTTGAGCTCGTCAGCTCGCTCATCCGGTTCGATACGTCCAATACCGGGGAGCCGGAGACCACAAATGGCGAGGCCGAATGTGCCCGCTGGGTGGCCACTCAGCTCGAAGAGGTGGGGTACGAAACGGAGTATGTCGAAACGGCGCCCGGCCGCGGCAACGTCTTCACGCGGCTGCCCGGCGCCGACCCCAACCGCGGCGCGCTGCTGATCCACGGCCACCTCGACGTCGTCCCCGCCGAGCCCGCCGACTGGAGCGTGCACCCGTTCTCCGGCGCGGTGAAGGACGGCTACGTGTGGGGCCGCGGCGCGGTCGACATGAAGGACATGTGCGGCATGATGATCGCCGTCGCGCGGCATCTGAAACGCAACAACATCGTGCCGCCGAGAGAGCTGGTGTTCGCTTTCGTCTCCGACGAGGAGCACGGCGGCACCTACGGCTGCCAGTGGCTCGTCGACCACCGGCCCGACCTGTTCGACGGCATCACCGAGGCCATCGGCGAGGTCGGCGGCTTCTCGCTGACGGTCCCGACCAAGGCGGGCGGCGAACGCCGCCTGTACCTCATCGAGACGGCCGAGAAGGGCCTGTCCTGGATGCGGCTGACGGCCCGCGGCCGGGCCGGGCACGGCTCGATGGTGCACGACGACAACGCCGTCACCGAGATCGCCGAAGCCGTCGCCAAACTGGGCCGGCACCAGTTCCCCCTGGTCCTGTCCGAGTCGGTCGAGCAGTTCCTGGCCGCGGTGTCGGAAGAGACCGGCTACGACCTCGACCCGACCTCGCCGGACCTGGAAGGCAGCATCGCCAAGCTGGGTGGCATCGCGCGCATCGTCGGCGCCACTCTGCGTGACACCGCGAACCCCACGATGCTCAAGGCCGGCTACAAGGCCAACGTCATTCCGGCCACCGCCGAGGCCATGGTCGACTGCCGTGTCCTGCCGGGGCGCAAGGAGGCCTTCGAGCGTGAACTCGACGCGCTGCTCGGCCCCAACATCACCCGCACCTGGGAGCGGGACCTGCCGAGCGTGGAGACCACCTTCGACGGCGACCTCGTCGACGCGATGAACGCCGCGATCCTGGCCGTCGACCCCGACGCCCGCACGGTGCCCTACATGATGTCGGGCGGCACCGACGCGAAAGCGTTTGTCCGCCTGGGCATCCGGTGCTTCGGCTTCGCCCCGCTGCGGCTGCCGCCCGAGCTGGATTTCGCCGCGCTGTTCCACGGGGTCGACGAGCGCGTCCCTGTGGACGCACTACAGTTCGGCGCCAAGGTCCTCGAACACTTCCTGACGCACTGCTGACAGCTCTGCCCGCCATCGAAAGGACATCATGACCGCTTCGCCGTATGACAACCTGCCGCAGCTGCCGACCTTCACCCTGACCTCGACGTCGCTGACCGACGGCGGCCCGCTGGCCAACGCCCAGGTCAGTGGCATCTTCGGCGCCGGGGGAGAAGACGTCTCGCCGCAGCTGAGCTGGTCGGGCTTCCCGGCCGAGACGCGCAGCTTCGCCGTCACCGTCTACGACCCCGACGCCCCGACCGCGTCGGGCTTCTGGCACTGGGCCGTCGCCAACCTGCCCGCCGACGTCACCGAGCTGCCCGAGGACGCGGGCAACGGCGACGCGCTGCCCGGCGGCGCTATCACCCTGGCCAACGACGCGAGCCTCAAGCGCTTCTTGGGCGCCGCCCCGCCGGCCGGCCACGGCCCGCACCGGTACTACATCGCGGTGCACGCGCTGCCCGTCGAGAAGCTCGACATCCCCGAGGACGCCACCCCGGCGTTCCTGGGCTTCAACCTGTTCATGCAGGCGATCGCGCGGGCCGTCGTCCACGGCACGTACGAGCAGAAGTAGCCCGGCCGGTCGGGTCGCGACTGCTCGCGGCCCGACCTACCATCAGACCGAGGTCGGTGGCAGCGACGCTCACCGAGCCTGAAGCGAGGGGGCCATCCGCTTTGTCCACATCTGCGCCGGTGAGTAAGCGCGCGGCACCGACGGATCAGGACCGCCTCGACTACATCGACCAGGCGACCTTCCTGTCGTACCGGGCCAGCGGGCGGGTCCAGGTCGGCATGGCGCTGTGGTTCTACGAGGGCCCGGTGGATCTCGACGGGTTGCGCCGCTTCAACGAGAACTTCGGCAAGGGCTTGGTGGCGCGGTATATCGAGCGGTCGCCGGTCCCGTTCGGCCGGCATCGCTGGGTGGCCGCAACGGGCGCCCCACGCCCGATCGACATTGCCGAAACAGCTTGTCCGCGTTCCGAACTGAGCGACTGGCTGGAGGCGCGGTCACGCATCCCGATTGATCCGGAGCATGGGCCGGGCTGGCATCTCGGCGTGCAGCCCTTCACCGACGGCTCGACGGCGGTCGCGATGGTGTTGTCGCACTGCCTCATCGACGGCACCGGATCGGTCGTCGCGTTCATGGACGCGGTCCTCGGCAACGAACGCGATCTCGGTTACGGGCAGCCGCACTCGCGCAGCCGGTGGCAGGCGATCCGTTCCGACCTGCGCCAGACGCTGCGGGACCTGCCCGAAGTGCGCCGCACGATCGCCGTGGCCGCCAAGCTCGCCTACCAGCGACGCGGTGAGATGACGGCAGCGCCGGCGACAGTGGATGCGACGGGCGGCGACGAGATCGTGCACGTGCCGTTCGCCTCCGCCAACATCGACATCGGCCATTTCGACGCGCGCGCCGCCGAGCTCGGCGGCAACAGTTATTCGCTGGTCTCGGCGTTCGCCACGCGCCTCGGTGTGCGGATGGGTCGCCAGCGTGCGCGGGACGGCGCCATCTCGTTGATGGTCGCCATCAACGACCGCACGTCCTTCGAAGACACCCGGGCCAACGCGATGACGTTCACGACGTTCACCGTCGACCCCGCACTGGCGACGACGGACCTGACCGAACTCCGCGGCGAGATCCGCGCCGCCCTGCGCCGGGCCCGGGAGGAGCCGGACGAGTCCTTCCAGCTGCTGCCGCTGACGCCGTTCATCCCACGGCGCGCGGTCCGTCACACCGCGGCCATGGTGCTCGGCGAGCTACCGGTCACCTGCTCCAACGTGGGTGACGTACCGGAGCTGGTCGGCCGCATCGACGGGACGCACCAGGCCGATTTCGTGAACTGCTGGGGCGTCGAGCAGAACGTGAAGAAGGCGGACATCGAGCAGCCCGGTGGTCTACTCGTGGTGACGGCCCTACGTCACAACGGCAAGGTCACCCTGGGCATCGTCGGGTACCAGGTCGGTGCCGAGAACACCAAGGCCGTCCTGCGCGACCACGTGCAGCAGACCCTGGACGAACTCGGCGTCACGCCGACGGTCGTCTACTGATCGCCGCAGTCAGGTCTGACAGGGAGGCGCGCACCGCGTCGAGCAACGGCCACGGGTCGTCGAGTTGATCGCGGTCGACGACGATGCCGATCGACAGCTCTTGGCGGTAGCTGAACACCGTGATGTTCAGCCCGACTCCGTGCAGTACGCCGGAGATCGGAAACTGCGAAAGCTGTTCGGCGCCTGCGCAGTACAGCGTCGTGGGGGAACCGGGCACGTTGGAGATCGCGGCGTTCACGGCCGGCTGCAGGAACGCTGCCCCGTGGCGCAACGCCGTGCCGGTGGCGCGGGCGAACAGCGCCGGCGGGATGAGGTCGTTGGCGTCTTCCAACAGGGACGCCGGCAGTGCCTGGTGACGCAGTTTCGCTGCGGTCATGGTGGCCTGCGCCCGGTGTAGCCGCTCGACGGGATCGGCCTCATCGGTCGGCAGTTCGGCCATCATGACCGTGACCCGGTTACCGAACGTGCCGGTTTGCTCAGGGGTGCGGACGGACACGGGCACGAACGACAGCAGTGGTCCGTCCGGCAGTTCGCCTTCGTCGGCCAACCACGACCGCAACCCCGACGCGCACATCGCCATCACGACGTCGTTGATGCTGCATCCGAAGTGATCCTTGACGGCTTTCACCTCAGCCAGTGACACCGAACCGAACGCCACACTTCGGCGCGGCGAGATCGCGGTCTGGAACCGCGTGCGCGGTGCGACGAGTTCGGTGCCTTCGGCTGTGTTCGTGCGCTCCAGGATCGCCTTGGCGGACCGGCTGTGCCGCGCCACCGTGCTGACGCCGGGCACACCTCGCAGCGTGGGCACCTCGTCGAGGTGAGGCAGCGCACGCACCGCGGCGCGAATGGACCGTGCGGGGTATCGGCACATGTTGGTCAACCCGCGGCCGAGAAGTTCGGCCTGGGACGGCCGGTGCTGCGGTTCCACGCTGTGGGGAGCCACCACTGGCTGTCCTTCTACGGTGTCATCGAGCAGCACCCGCAGCACCTCGGCGCCCGAGACGCCGTCGACCGCGGCGTGGTGCATCTTGATCAGCAGTGCCACGGAGTCGTCGGCCAGTCCGCTGATCACGTGGATCTCCCACAACGGCCGTGACCGATCCAGGGGCCTCGCGATGATCTCGGCGACGTGGTCGGCGAGCCGGCGATCGTCACCCGGTGCCCACAGCGCGGATTCCTGTACGTGATAGGTGACATCGACGTCGTCTGCGTCGACCCAGTACGGGTGGTCGAGGTCGAATGGCACCCTGACGAGTCGCCAGCGGAACGGCGGCAGGAGCGGCAACCGCTCGGCCACGAGGTCCCGGATCACCTCGGCGGTCAGCCGGCGGCCGTCTGCGGTGTACGGCGCGTAGGTGCTCAGCACGCTGACGTGGCCGTGTGCGCGCCCGTCCTCCATCGCCAGGAACTGGGCATCGAGGCTGGTCAATTTCCGGAAGGTCATGGCCGGTCCTTTCAGGGTCTCGGCTTGTGGATCAGGATTTGGCGACGCCGGCGGCGCCACCGTGGACGAAGACGGGTTTGGTGCCTTGAGCTGCGGACACTGTCTCGGTCAGGTAGTGCAGGGACACCGCGTCGAGGATCGAGTGGAACGTGCCGTCCTCGTTGAAGTTGACATTCGCGCCGTCGACCCAGATGAGCGCGACGGTGTCCTCGGTGTTGTCCTCAGGCGTGTAGAAGGTGTGGACGGAGCCGCCGGGTTCGTAGAGGTAGGAGCCGGCCGTCTGGGGCTGGTCGGGGTATTCGCGGTAAAGCCAGCAGCCCTGCATGGTGTACACCTGCGCGGGTCCGGTGTGGTAGTGGATTTGCAGGCCGACGCCCGGGGCCATCCTGGCGAGGATGACGTACTCGCCACGCTCGGTGTCCAGTCGCAGGGGGTGGAAGCTCATGCCCGGGCCGAGGGCGTCCTTCAGCAGCGAGGTCTCGGCGAGGTTGACGCTCAGCAGTTCACCCTGCGGCAGCGCGACCAGCGGAAGAGGAGCGCCGCTGCGGGTGGTGACCATTTCGGGGGAGGCGATGGCGGTCATTTTCGGGCCTTTCGATGTCGGGTGGCTTCGGTTGGTATGCATCGATTCTGCGGTGCGCCGGAGTCCAATACTTGACATCAAATGACAATTTCTTGACAGTAGACGACATGCCATTTGTGCGCGGCACGTCGTTGCAGGGCTTCCTGGAACTCGTCCGGGAACTCGGTGAAGACCCCGCGCCCCTGCTCGCCCTGAGCCACATTCCGATCGAGGCGGTCGGTGACCAGGACAGCTTCATCAACTACCGCAGCGTCGTCACCACGCTGGAGACTGCGGCCACGATGACGGCGACGCCCGACTTCGGCAGGCAGCTGGCGCTGCGCCAGGGCCTGGATATCCTCGGCCCGGTTGGGATCGCCGCCCGGACCGCGGCGACCGTCGGTGCCGCGTTCGAGGCCATTGACCAGTACATGTCCGTTTACAGCCCGGCTCTGACGGCGACCATCGACGCGCAGCCGGCGGCACGCCATGCCCGGTTCGACTGGCGCCTCGCGGTACCCCGCTCCATCGCGCACCGGCAGGCGGCCGAGCTAGCCCTCGGCGTCTCGCTGCGGGTGTTCCGGCTGCTGACAGGTCCCGACTTCACGCCGGCGGCGGTGCACTTCCGACACGAACCGCTGACCAGCCCGCAGAACTACGCCGAGTATTTCGGGTGCCCGGTGCGTTTTGCTCAGCCCGACAACGGTTTTCGCTTCCCGAGGTCGGTGCTTGCCCGGCCGCTGGCGGCCGACGCCGCGGTGCACGACGTCGTGCGGGACTACCTGAACACGATCGCGGTACCGGCCGATTCGCAGATCGCCGAACCGGTGCGGCTGCTGATCCGCCGGATGCTGCCCACCGGGGGCCTGACCCTCGACCTGGTCGCGCAGCATCTTGCGGTGCATCCGCGCACCCTGCAGCGGCAACTGGAGACGCAGGCCACGTCGTTTGCCGCACTCGTCGACCAGGTGCGCCGCGAGGAGGCCGACCGCTATCTCCGCAGCACCGACATCCCGTTGGGACAGCTGGCGGGGTTGCTCGGCTACAGCGAGCAGAGCGTGCTGTCGCGATCGAGCCAACGCTGGTTCGGCACCTCGGCGTCAGCGCATCGGCGCTCAGCCGTGCGCGATCAGGCTCCCGAACCAACCGCGTCGGCCAGCGACGCGAACCCGCCGGCCTTGAGCTTCGCCGCCACGCCGTCGTGAATGTGCTTGGCCCACAGGCCACCGCCGTAGATGAAGCCGGTGTAGCCCTGCACCAGCGAGGCACCGGCGAGGATGCGCTCCCAGGCGTCGTCGGCGGTCTCGATGCCGCCGACGCTGATCAGCACCAGCTGATCGCCGACGCGCTTGTGCAGCCGCCGCAGGATCTCGAGCGACCGCGCGGCCACCGGGGCGCCGGACACGCCACCGGCACCGAGCTCGGCCACGCCGGGGGTCCGCAGCCCTTCGCGGGAAATCGTGGTGTTGGTCGCGACGATGCCCGCCAGCCCCAATTCGACGGCCAGGTCGGCGATTTCGTCGACGTCGTCATCGGACAGGTCGGGCGCGATCTTCACCAGCACGGGCTTGGTGGTCTCGGCGCGCACGGCGGCCAGGATGGGCCGCAGCGACGCCACGGCCTGCAGGTCACGCAGCCCGGGCGTGTTCGGCGAGCTGACATTCACCACCACGAAATCGGCGAGCGGCCCGCACAGCCGGGCGCTCTCGGCGTAGTCGTCGACGGCACGCTCGGGCGGGGTGACCTTGGTCTTGCCGATGTTCACGCCGATCGGCACGGTGGACTGGCTGCGGGTCAGCCGGATGGCGAGCTCGCCGGCCCCATGGTTGTTGAAGCCCATGCGGTTCAGCAGGGCGCGGTCCTCGGGCAGCCGGAACAGCCGCGGCGCCGGATTACCCGGCTGCGCCTGCGCCGTCACGGTGCCCACCTCGGCGTAGCCGAAACCCAGTGGGCCCCAAGCGTTGATGCCGCTGCCGTTCTTGTCGAAGCCGGCCGCCAGGCCCACCGGGCCCGGGAACGTCACGCCGAACACCGTCGTCTCCAGCACCGGGTCCGACGGGGCGAGCCACTTCGCCAGCAGCCGCCGGCTGACGGCCAACCCGGTCGCGACACGCAGTAGCGCGAACACCCAGGTATGGATCCGTTCCGGAGACACCAGGAAGAACACCCAGCGCAGGGCGCGATACATCAACGGCTCCTCACATCGACGGCTGTTCGGGCGCCAACCTATCGGGCAGCTGTTCCGGAGCTTCGCCCGCCCTGGAACCATTTCCCGTCGCTTCGCTCGCCCTGATCTTGCGGCGGCGCAGCAGCACGCGGCGCGAACCGTCGGTGTAGAGGCGCACCCGGGTCAGTTCCCACCCGCGATATTCGGCCTCGATCGACAATCGGGTGGATGCCGTCAGCCTGGTCACCTCCGGGGGCAACCGGAGCGGAATCCATTCGTAGTCGTCGGACAAGTCCTCCGCCCACGCTGCCGGCATCCGCCCCCGCTGCATCAGTGGCCGCCCGACCCCGGCCCCGCGGCGGCGTTCGCGATCACCTGGACCCCGGCGCCCGACCCCGACACCACGAACAAGGTGCCGGTGCGATCGTCGAAGGACAGGACGTCGGGCTGCTGCACGGTGCGATATCGGACTTTCTCGACAGGGATACCAGTCGAAAGATCGTAACCAACCACGCTGTTTGTCGCGGTCTGTGAAACCCAGGCGAGTTTCGACGATCCGACGATGCCGTACGGCGCGCCCCGCACCGGCGCCTGCTGGCGAAGCATGAGCGGCGTCGTCCCGAAGACCAGCAGGCCGTCGCCGCGGGTGTCGGCCACCAGCACGCGACCGGCGGGGTCGGCGGCCAGCGTGGTGGCGCCCTCACCGGCGCGCAGCGCCTGGGCGACGTCGGTGCCGTCGGCGTTCACCTCGGTCACGGACGTCTGCCCGCGGTCCAGGACCACGACGGTATTGCCTTGCGCGGCAAGCCCGTCCACGCGGGCGAAGGCCTTCATCCGGGACCGCACGGCGCTGCCGTCGACGATCAGCACCGCGCCGTCGGCCGTCCCCAGCGCCAGTTTCCCGTCGGTCCGCCGGGCGATCGAGGTGAAGTCGGTGCCCGACTGGCCGTCCACCGCGACGGCTTGCACCGCACGCTTGCCGATGTCGAACCGCAGGTAGCCGCCACGGGTGGACAGGAACGCCGTGCCCGCGCCGTCGCCCGTCACACCCGTCGCGGCCGTCGGCAGCACCACCGGCGGAGTGCCGGGGACCGTCACCACCGGACGCCCGGTGCCGTCGGTGCCGAGCACCACGAGCGACGATGTCGCCGCGTCGAAGCTGGCGCCCGTGCCAGGGCCGGGAAGGAGGTGGACGACGCCGTCGGGGGCGGCGGTGACCGCAGGCGATACCGCGGCACGGGCGGGGGAGATGGTGGGCGGCGGCGTCTCGGCCGGATGCGACGAGCAGGCCGCCAACGCGCCGATGGCCAGCGCGGCCGTCGCGAATCTTGTTATGTTCGCCCCATATTCACGCAGCCGACAATTAATGGGATGGTGATCCATTGACACAGGCTGTCTTTCGGTTCGGCGAACGGCGGGGGATCCGTAATTACAAGCTTAGGCAAATATATTGGCGTCAATTATCTGCTTCCGGCGGGTACGTCACGTACCGGAGGGGTATGGTCGGAGGCATGAGCATTGCCACCGACGGCGATCTGGCCAACGGTAATTTTGCTATCGAAGACCTTTCCACAGGTCTGCGGGCCAGCGGGTTTGGCCAAGTTGGCGACGGTCGGAGTTTTTCGTTTCGCCTGGACGACAAGCGCGTGCTGATTGTGGAGATTTACCGCCCGCGTCTGTCCGGGCCGGTGCCGCAGGAAGAGGACGTCGTCGCGGTGTCCTCGCGAAGCCTGGCGCACGTCGACGTGCACGACGAGCGCAGTCTGGCCGCCGCCGTCCGTGACGCCGTCGCCGACGCACAACCGGTGCAGCGCAACCACTAACGCCTGCGTCCGCCGCTCACGGTACGGTCGTCGGCGTGACTGACGTGGCAGCCATGAGCTGGTGGCAGACGATCGTGCTGGCTGTCCTGCAGGGGCTCACCGAATTTCTGCCGGTGTCGTCGTCGGGCCATCTCGCCATCGCCTCCCGCCTCTTCTTCGCCGGGGACGCCGGCGCTTCGTTCACCGCGGTCACCCAGCTGGGGACCGAAGCCGCGGTGCTGATCTATTTCGCCAAGGACATCTGGCGCATCCTCACCGCCTGGTTCGGTGGGCTGACCGACGCCGCCCGCCGCACCGCCGACTACTGGCTGGGTTGGTGGGTCATCATCGGCACCATTCCGATCTGCGTGCTGGGACTGCTCTTCAAAGACCAGATCCGTTCCGGCGCCCGCAATCTCTGGGTCATCGCCACCGCGATGATCGTCTTCTCCGCAGTCATCGCCCTCGCCGAGTACGTCGGCAAGCAGACCCGCGACGTCGAGCAGCTGACGTGGAAGGACAGCGTCATCGTCGGCCTGGCGCAGTGCCTGGCGCTGGTGCCGGGAGTGTCGCGCTCCGGCGCGACGATCAGCGCCGGCCTGTTCCTCGGCATGAACCGTGAGCTGGCGGCGCGCTTCGGCTTCCTGCTCGCCATCCCGGCGGTGCTGGCCTCCGGGCTGTTCTCGCTGCCCGACGCCTTCAAGCCCGTCACCGAAGGCATGAGCGCCACCGGCGCGCAGCTGGCCGTCGCCATCGCGATCGCGTTCGTGGTCGGCTACGCCGCGGTGTCCTGGTTCCTGAAATTCCTGGTGCGGCACAGCATGTACTGGTTCGTCGGCTACCGCGTCGTGCTCGGCGTGACGGTGCTGGCGCTGCTCGGTACCGGGGTGGTGGCCGCACAGTGACACTCGAGGGGACCAGATGACCGTCATCCTGCTGCGGCACGGGCGCTCGACGTCCAACACCGCGCACACCCTGGCCGGCCGGTCCGAGGGCGTCGACCTCGACGACAAGGGCCGCGCCCAGGCCGAGGGGGTCGTCGCCCGAATCGGCGAACTGCCGGTCAAGGCCATCGTCCGGTCGCCGCTGCTGCGCTGCCAGAACACCGTCGCCCCACTGGCCGCGGCGCTCGGTATCGAACCGCGCGTCGACGACCGGCTGACCGAGGTCGACTACGGCGGCTGGACCGGCCGCAAGATCGCCGAACTGGTCAAAGAACCGCTGTGGCCCGTCATCCAGCAGCAGCCCAGCGCAGCGGTGTTCCCGGACGGTGAGGGGCTGGCACAGGTGCAGTCCCGCGCCGTCGCGGCGGTCCGCGAGATCGACCGTGCGCTGGCGCAGGAACACGACGGCGACACGCTGTGGATCGCCTGCACCCACGGCGACGTCATCAAGGCGGTCCTGGCCGACGCTCTCGGCGTCCACCTCGACGGGTTCCAGCGGATCGTCGCCGACCCGGCCTCGATGAGCGTCATCCGCTACACGCCGCACCGGCCGTTCGTCCTGCACGTCAACCACACCGGCACGGATCTCAGCTCGTCGCTGCGCCCGCAGCCCGAGCAGCCCAAATCCGACGAAGCCGGCAAGCCCGACGATGCCGTCCCGACACACGACGCAACCGTCGGCGGCTCGACCGATTAGACCGGTGAACCGGTATTTTGAAAGGTGCCATGGCTCGCGCAATTCACGTCTTCCGATCTCCCGACCGCTTCGTGGCCGGGACCGTTGGGCAGCCTGGTAACCGGACGTTCTACCTGCAGGCCGTGCACGAGCAGCGGGTCGTCTCGGTCATGCTGGAGAAGCAGCAAGTCGCGGTCCTGGCCGAACGCATCTCCGCGCTGCTGGTCGAGATCAACCGCCGGTTCGGTACGCCGATCCCGCCCGACACCGGCGAGGTGACCGACCTCAACCCGCTCGTCATGCCCGTGGACGCCGAATTCCGGGTCGGCACCATGGGTCTCGGCTGGGACTCCGAAGCGCAGACCGTCGTGGTGGAACTGCTGGCCGTCACCGACTCGGAGTTCGACGCCTCCGTCGTGCTCGACGACGCCGAGGAAGGCCCCGACGCCGTGCGGGTGTTCCTGAGTCCGCAGTCGGCCCGCGACTTCGCGAACCGCTCGAACCGGGTGATCTCCGCCGGCCGGCCGCCGTGCCCGCTGTGCGAGGAGCCGCTCGACCCTGAGGGCCATATCTGCGTGCGCACCAACGGATATCGGCGCGGCATGCTGGATGCCGACGGTGATGAGCCGGATGACGCCTCCTGACGCGCAGCAGGTTCTGCAGCGCGGTGCGCTGACGGCGCTCGGGCGCATCAGGTCGGCCAGCAACGCGACGTTCCTGTGCGAGGCCGAGCTCGACGGCGCCCTGCTGCATTGCGTGTACAAGCCGATCTCCGGGGAGGCGCCGCTGTGGGACTTCCCCGATGGCACTTTGGCCGGACGGGAGCTGGCGGCCTACCTGGTGTCTGCCGCCCTGGGCTGGGACCTGGTGCCGCACACCATTATTCGTGACGGACCGGCGGGCCCGGGCATGGTGCAGCGCTGGGTCGACCAGCCCGGCGACGCGCTCAGTGAGACCGAGCCCCCGCCCGGACCGGAACTCGTCGATCTCGTTCCCGCCGGCCGGGTGCCGGCGGGGTACCTGCCGATCCTGCGGGCCTACGACCACAAGGGTGACGAAGTGGTGCTGGTGCACGCCGACGACGCCCGGTTGCACCGGCTCGCGGTGTTCGACGTGCTGATCAACAACGCCGACCGCAAGGGCGGGCACGTGCTGGCCGGCGCCGACGGCCAGGTGTACGGCGTCGACCACGGCGTGAGCCTGCATGCCGAGGACAAGCTGCGGACCGTGCTGTGGGGTTGGGCCGGAAAACCGATCGACGACGACGTGCTTGGTGCGGTCGCCGTATTGCGGGACACCCTGCGCGACGGCCTCGCCGCGACGCTGGCACCGCACCTCACCCGGCACGAGATCGCCGCGTTGCAGGCGAGAGTTGTTGAGCTGCTTGACAATCCGATCATGCCCAGCCCGGATCGGCACCGGCCGATCCCGTGGCCGGCCTTTTGATCGCAGTTTGCACACAGGTAGCGATTTGCGTAGTGATTTCGGCAGCCCTACCGATCGGTAGTGCTCTAGGCTCGTCGGCATGACCGACCACGACAAGGCCGCAGCCCGCCGCGAGATCACCGATGCCCTCCAGAAAGCACTGGACCGCCGGCACGAGGTGCTGGACGTCATCGTCGAAGCCGACAACAAGGCCGCCGCCGTTGATGCCATCGCCACGCTGCTCGGCACCTCGCATGCCGGCGGCGAGCAGGTCATGGCGATGTCCTTCGATCTGCTGACCAAGGACGCCCGCAAGCGCATCGCCGACGAGCTCGAAGACCTGAACAGCCAGCTGTCTTTCACGGTGAAAGACCGCCCCGCCAGCTTCGGGGACAACCTGTCGCTGCGCCCGTTCTCCGGTGCCGACGACCGCGACATCTTCGCCACCCGCACCGCCGATGTCGGTGCTTCCGGTGACGGCTCGGGCCGTGCTGCCGGCGACCTGGACGACGAGATCAAGGCCGCTCTCGGCCGCGTCAACGCCGAGGAAGCGGTGTGGTTCGTCGCCGAGGAAGACGGCGCCAAGGTCGGCATGGTGTTCGGTGAACTGGTCGGCGGCGAGGTCAACGTCCGGATCTGGGTCCACCCGGAATACCGCCACCGTGGCTACGGCACCGCGGCGCTGCGCCGGTCGCGGTCGGAGATGGCGTCGTACTTCCCGGCCGTGCCCATGGTCGTCCGCGCTCCGGGAGCCACCCCGAGTTAGGCTGTGCCGCAACGGAAAAGGGCTCCGGGAATCTCCCGGAGCCCTTTTCGTGCCTGTGGGTGGCTCAGCCGGAGTACGGCTTGGCCTTCACTGGCGGGGAAGCGACAGTGACGGGCTCGACGCTGCTGGGCGTCGTCGGAGTGGCGGTCGCGCCCATGTTGATATCGGCGACCGTCGGCTGGGTGTATTCGCCGGAACTCGAACCGTGACCCGACGAGGCGACGGGCGTGTTGTCCGGCGCAGGTGCGTTGGTCACGCCGAGTACGCCCATCGTCACTGCTGCGGCGATGCCCACGAATCCGAATGTCTTCGCCACCTTCATGACGTCCTCCTTAATGACTACTCGGTAAATAGTTGTTCGAAATGTTATGAGGCCTATTTCGGCAGGACCTGCCAGCAGCCTGCAACGTGCCTGTGAATAGGCGATTTCGGCTGTGACCTTGCCCTCGGCGATACTCATGGGCATGGCGGACAGCGAGCGCAGTGATGTCACGCTGGCCGCCGAGGTCGCGCAGGAGGCAGGGGAGTTCCTGCTGTCGGTCCGCGACCGGCTCGGCTCCCACGATCCGTACACCCTCGGCGCGGCAGGCGACCGGCACGCCAACACGCTGATTCTCGACCGGCTGCGCACGGCGCGCCCCGACGACGCCATCCTGTCGGAGGAGGCCGCCGACGACCTCGTCCGGCTCCGCTCGGACCGGGTGTGGATCGTCGACCCGGTCGACGGCACCCGCGAGTTCGGGCGGGGCCGGCCGGACTGGGCCGTCCACATCGCGCTGTGGCAGCGCGACGGCACCCCGCACGGGTCCATTACCGACGCGGCTGTCGCGCTACCCGCGCACGGCGAGGTGCACCGCACCGACACGGTGACCGGACCGCCGCCGCGTCGTCCCGGCCCCATTCGCGTCGCCACCAGTACCTACCGGCCGCCGGCCATCGTCTGGTGGCTGCGCGATGTGCTCGACATGGAGCTCGTCGGCATCGGCTCGGCTGGCGCCAAGGCCATGGCTGTGGTGCGCGGCGACGTCGACGCCTACGTGCACGCCGGCGGGCAGTGGGAATGGGATTCGGCGGCACCGGCCGGCGTGGTGCAGGCGGCGGGGCTGTTCGCGTCGCGCCTGGACGGCTCGCCGCTGCGGTACAACCGGCCCGATCCGTACCTGCCGGACTTCGTCATGTGCCGCCCGGAGTTCGCCGATTCGTTGCTCGAGGCGGTGCGCCAAGTGTCTCGTGGACCGAGTTGACGCGGTCGATGCGCTGCGCCCCGTCGGGCGTGAGGGCCAGGACGCGATCGGACAGGACGGCAACGAGGCTCATCACCGCAGCGTGGCTGTCGAACGCGCCGGGGGAGACGTTGGGGCATTCGAGCCACCACGTGGAGCGTGGCGCGAGCGCACGCAGTTGGTCATCGGCGAAGAGCGCCAACGGAATTCGCGAGTCGGAAGCCCAGTCGACGAGTTCTCTGGCCCACCGGCCGTGGCGCCGGAACGACATCGCGATGACGAGGTCCCGCTCATCGAAGTCCGCGATGTCCTCGGCGACGGACTGACCCGAACTGGGGGCCAACCAGGTATCGGGCCGGATTTGTGCGAGGTTCAGCCTCAGCACGGTTGCCGCGGCCAGGCTGCTCCGGTAGCCGCAGACGGCGACGCGACGGGAAGTGGCGATCTTCTCTGCGACAGCCTCGACCACCGCCTCATCCAGCAGCGCGTGCATGGCGTGCAGGTTCGCGATGTCCTGCGAGATGATGGCGCTGACGTCGGGCGCGCGCTCGATGGCGACGGGCACACCTGATCGCCGCAGGGCACGCAGGTGCTCACGCATGGCGTCGAAGTTGCTGAATTCCAGGGCGCGCACCAGCCGCGAGAACGTCGCCTTCGAGACGTCGGCCATGGTGGCGAGTTCGCTGGCGCGATAGGTACCGGCATCGCCCGCATGCGCGAGCAGCACATCGGCAGCGCGGCGTTCCTGCGGGCTAAGGGACGCATAGCAATTCGCGATTCTCGCCTCCAGCGAGTCCGGCTCGTCCGCGCGCATCAGCTGCCCCTGTAGGTGGTGTATGCGAACGGGCTGAGCAACAGCGCGACGTGCGTATGGCCCGCTCCGACCGTGACGTGCACGTCGACGGCGGGGTAGAACGTCTCCCGACCGGCACTCGCGAACCAGGCGCCCGTCGCGAAATGCAGTAGGTAGTCACCGGGATTCAGTGGGACGTCCCAACGAATTCGGCCGTCTTCGTCGGTGTGCGCGGTCGCCACCTGCTCGTTCGTTCGGCTCAGGACGACCTCGAGATCCGCGGCGGGTTTCCCGCGGGCGGCGTCGAGCACATGAGTGGACAGGGATGTCTGCGTGGCCGGCGATGTCATGGCGTCACCCTTTCTGCCAGGCGGAGCAGTGCGATCTCACGAAGCTGGCCGATGGCGATGGCGGCTTCCTCCTCGCGGTCGAGTGACAGCCGATACCGCAGGGCGTCATAGATGTCGGCAGCGCTGCGGCCCTTCGCGCGGATGAGGAAGATGCGCCCGAACTTCGCTTCATAGTCCGCGTTGGCCCTGGCCATCGTTGTCGCAAGCTCGTCGGGCATGGCCGGCTGTTCGCCGCGCGAGAGGCCAGACTCGACCGACGTTCCGTCGGCTCGTTCACCGATGCGCGGGTGCTGTGCCAGTGCCTGGTCCAGGTTGTCGACGCTCCAGTCGGCGGCGGCGCGCGCGGCCGTCGACTCGAGTTCACCGATGGTCGCAAAAGGCCGCGCGGCGACAACCGCGCTGAGCCAGGACGCAATATCGGCGCAGGGACGCAGCACCTCTTCGGCTTCCTCAGGCAACGCAGCGTTGAAGGTCTGAAGATCCATGGACTGAATCTAGCGTTGCAGCAAAGATTCGCCCTGACGAGATTGTTACGATCCGTTTACGTCCAGGTCCAGGCCATTCCGGTCGTCCGTGAGGCGGAAACACCGTCACACGGTTGAAACGAAATGGTGACGCCACAACAAAAACTGAAACGTACGTTGCAGCGGTAAGCCGTTCAACGTGCGTCAGGGGAAATCGTGGCAGTGGGTGACATCGTCCTCGGGTCGAATCAGTACGGCAAGGCGGAGAACCGCCTCGTGCGCATCGTCCGGGACACCCCCGTACATCGCATCATCGATCTGAACGTCACCTCGCAGTTGCGGGGCGATTTCAGCGCATGCCACTACGCGGGTGACAACTCGCACGTCGTCGCGACCGACACGCAGAAGAACACCGTGTACGCCTACGCGAAAGAAGTGGGCGTCAAGTCGCCCGAGAATTTCCTGATCGCCCTGGGCCGGCACTTCGTCGGTGATTTCGAGTGGGTCACCGGAGGCCGTTGGGAGGCAGAGGAATACGCGTGGGAGCGAATCATCGTCGACGGCAAGCCGCACGACCACTCGTTTGTGCGGGCCGGCAAGTTCGTCAGGACGACGGTCGTCCAGATGGCCGGCGACACGACGTGGGTGGTGTCCGGCATCAAGGACTGCGTCGTGCTCAAGTCGACCGGATCGGAGTTCCACGGCTTCCCCCGCGACCAATACACCACGCTCGTCGAGACGGACGACCGCATCATGGCCACGTCCATCACCGCCTGGTGGCGCTACCTGAGCACTGACACCGACCTCGACTTCAACGCGCTGCACGAGGCCATCACCGAGGTCGTGCTCGCCACGTTCGCCGGCGTCCACTCACTCGCGTTGCAACAGACGCTGTTCGAGATCGGCAAGGCGATCCTCGAGAAGTTCGACGTGGTCGCCGAAGTGAAGTTGTCATGTCCCAACAAGCACCACTTCGTCGTCGACCTCAGCCCGTTCGGTCTGGAGAACCCGAACGAGGTCTTCTACGCCGCCGACCGGCCGTACGGCTTGATCCAGGCCACCATCACCCGCGAAGGCGCGGATCAGGTGCCGGAGGCGTGGGCCACGATTCCAGGTTTCTGCTGAGCCATGGACCTGCACACCATCAGCCGGTATCGATTCGCGCGAACACGCGACGACCTGCGCCTTGCCGACGGCGAATCTTTCGTCGCCGGGGGGACGTGGACGTTCTCCGAACCGCAGGCCGAGCTCACCGGTGTCGTCGACCTCACGACCATGGACTGGTGCCCCATCGAGCGCACCGGCGACGGACTGCGCATCGCCGCCACCTGCACCATCGCCGAACTCGTGCACTATCCGCGCCGCGCCGAGTGGCCGGCCCAGCAGCTCTTCGGCGACTGCGCCAACGCGCTACTCGCCTCGTTCAAGATCTGGAACATCGCCACTGTCGGAGGCAACATCTGCCGGTCGTTCGCGGCCGCATCGATGGTGTCGCTTGCCGTCGCGCTCGACGGCGTGGCCGAGATCTGGACTCCTGACGGCCAGACCCGATGGGAGCCGGTCGCGGATCTGGTCACCGGCAACGGGACCAACTCGCTGGCGCACGGCGAGGTGCTGCGGGCCTTGCACCTGCCCGAGCGGGCGCTGCGGTCCACGGCGGCACTGCGCACCATCGCGCTGGCAGAGTACGGACGCTCCGGTGCCGTCGTCAGCGGCCGCCGCGACGACGACGGATCGGCGGTCTTCACCGTCACGGCTGCGACGCTCGCGCCCACCGTCTTTCGCTATCCGGAGCTGCCCGACGCCGAAGCTCTCCGGTCCGACGTCCTGGCCGCATCCGGTTACTACACCGACCCACTCGGGTCCGCGGATTGGCGCCGGGCCGTCAGCGCGGTGCTCGCTGTGGACATTCGCTCAGAAATTTCTTCTCGCCTGGAGGTGGGCCATGCCGATTGAGACGGACCGAGCCGACGTCGCGCGCAAGGCCGTGCATCCCGTCGACGAAGTGTTGCCGATTCCCAAGCTCGCGGTTTACGGGATGCAGCACGTGCTGGCGTTCTATGCCGGCGCGGTGCTGGTTCCGATCATCGTCGCCGGCGCCCTGAAGCTGTCGCCCGAGCAGACGATCCACCTCATCAATGCCGACCTGTTCACGTGTGGCATCGCGACGATCATCCAGTCCGTCGGCTTCTGGAAAGTGGGCGTCAAACTCCCGTTGATCCAGGGGGTGACCTTCGCGGCGGTCAGCCCGATGATCGCGATCGGCACAGCCGGCGGCCTGTCAGGCGTTCCCGGTCTGCTGTCGGTGTACGGGTCGGTGATCGTCGCCGGGCTCTTCACCTTCTTCATGGCGCCGTACTTCTCTAAGCTGCTGCGCTTCTTCCCGCCGGTCGTGACCGGATCGGTCATCACGATCATCGGGATCGCGCTCCTGCCCGTCGCGGCCAACGACATCGTCGGTGGCACGACCACCGAGGCGATGAAAACGGATGTGGCGCTGAAGGATCTCGCGTATGCCGCGGGCACGCTGCTGATCATCATCGTGATGCAACGCCTCTTCCGCGGTTTCCTCGCGACGATCGCCGTGCTGGCCGGGCTGGTCCTCGGCACTGCGGTTGCCGCAGTGCTCGGGGATGTCGATTTCAGTGCGGTAGGTACGTCCCACTGGCTCGGCGTGACCACGCCGTTCTATTTCGGCTGGCCCACATTCAGCGCCACCGCGATCATCTCGATGATCGTCGTCATGATCATCACCGCGGTGGAAACCACGGGTGATGTCTTCGCGACCGCCGAGATCGTGGGTAAGCGCGTGGGCGCGGGCGACATTGCCAGAGCACTGCGCGCCGACGGCATGGCGACCACGATCGGCGGCGTCCTCAACTCGTTCCCGTACACGTGCTTCGCGGAGAACGTCGGGCTCGTTCGCTTGACGCAGGTCAAGAGCCGCTGGGTGGTCGCCACCGCGGGGGTCATCATGATCGTGCTGGGCTATCTCCCCAAGGCTGCGGCCGTCGTGGCCGCGATCCCGCATTCGGTGCTCGGCGGGGCGTCGCTGGCGCTGTTCGCCACGGTGGCTGTGGTGGGCATCCAGACCCTGTCGAAGGTCGACTTCAACGACCACCGCAACGCGGTGATCGTCGGCACCGCACTCGGCCTCGGCATGCTCGTCACCGCCCAACCGCTGTTGAAATTCAGTTTTCCCGCGTGGGCCCAGATCATCTGTGGCTCAGGGATCACGCTGGGCGCCCTTGCCGCGATCGTCCTGAACATCGTGTTCTTCCACATCGGGCCGAACCGCGGCCCGATGGTTGCGGGCACGCCACGGACCGGCGAAGTCGGACTCGATGCCGTCAACAAGATGACGCAGGAGGAGTTCGTCAAGACGTTCTCGGTCCTCTATCAGGGCCTCGCCTGGCCGGTCGAGCGCGCGTTCGCGCAACGGCCGTTCGCCGACACCCGCGCACTGCGTGGCGCCGTCCAGACGGCGCTGCTCGCGGCCACCCCCGCCGAGCAGATGGAGTTGATGCAGGCGTATCCGGACCTCGCCCAGACCCAGGAACACAACGTGTCGAAAGTCGATCTGGCCTACCTGGGTCTCGACGGTCTCACCGAGGAGGAAGCCGAGGAATTCAGCGAGCTGTCGGCGGCCTACGAAGCCAAATTCGGCTTCCCCCTCATCATCTGCCTTCGGGATCTGGAAAGGCGCGAGCACATCCTGACCCTCGGCTGGCGGCGCCTGGACAATTCCCCGCAGGTTGAGCACATGGCGGCGCTCAGTGAGATCTCGCGGATCGCGGCGTGGCGATTCGACGACCTGGTGGCCGACGCGAATCCCATTGCCTCTGCCCGACGCCTGCGAATCGCGCGATGACGACCGTCCGGCGGCACCGCGTAATGGCGGGCGTATGAGATTTGATGTCAACGGCACGACCGTCGAAGCCGATGCTCGCCCGGGGCAGTGCTTGCGCACCCTGCTCCGGGAAACCGGGCACCTCGACGTCAAGCGAGGATGCGACGCCGGCGACTGCGGAGCGTGTGCGGTCATCCTCGACGGCGTGCCGGTGCACTCCTGCATTTTCCCCGCCGCCCGGGCCGGCGGCCGCGCCGTCACCACGGTTGCCGGGCTCGCCGACGGCGACGAGCTGCATCCGGTGCAGCGCGCGTTCTGCGATAACTTCGCCTTTCAGTGCGGCTTCTGCACCGCCGGAATGATCGTCACCGCGTCCACCCTGAAGCCGGACGACCTCGGTGATCTCGACCGCCGGATGAAGGGCAACCTGTGTCGTTGCACGGGTTACCGTCCGATTCGCGAAGCGATCCATGCGGCCGTCACGGGCAGTGGCGACGGCGTGGCCGTTGCGGGTCCGGCCATCGGACAGTCATTGCGGCCGCCCGCCGGCCGACGCATCGTCACCGGGTGCGAGCCCTTCACCTTCGACATCGACGTGCCCGGGCTGCTGCATCTCGCGGTGCTGCGGTCACCTCATGCGCACGCCCGCATCCTGGCGATCGATACCGCGGCCGCCGAGCAGGTGCCCGGTGTCGAAGTGATCCTCACGCACCGCAACGTCGAGACGCCGCGCTTTTCCACTGCGCGCCACGAGATCCGGACCGACGACCCGGACGACACCCTCGTGTTCGACCCGGTTGTCCGTTTCATCGGTCAACGGGTTGCGGCGGTGGTCGCCGACACGCCTGCGGCCGCGCAGGACGCGGCACGGCGCATCGTGGTCGAGTACGAGCTGCTGCCCGCGGTGTTCGATCCGGAGGCCGCGAGGTCGGCGGGCGCGCCGCTGTTGCATCCGGACCGGACGCTCGAGGATGGCGTCGCCGACGCGTCGCGCAACGTGATCGCGGCGATGCACGACGGTTTCGGCGGCGACATCGACGAGGCCCTGGCGAACGCGGATGTCACGGTCGGCGGTACGTGGCGGACCGCGCGGGTTACGCACGCGCAGCTGGAGGCCCACGGCACCATCGGCTGGTTGGACGACGACGGCCGGCTCACCCTGCGCACCAGCTCACAGGTTCCGTTTCTGGTTCGCAAGGAACTCTCTTACCTGCTCGGTCTGCCCGAGGACCGGCTGCGCGTGTACACCGCGCGTGTCGGAGGCGGTTTCGGCGGCAAGCAGGAGATGTTCACCGAAGACCTCGTCGCGGTCGCCGTGTTGCGTACCGGGCGGCCGGTCGCGTACGAGATGTCGCGGACCGATGAGCTCACCGCGACCGCCTATCGCCATCCCATGCGTGTCGACGTGACCCTCGGCGCCCGCTCCGACGGCACGTTGACGGCGATGAAGCTGGCCGTGCTGAGCGACGGCGGCGCCTACGGAAACCACTCGCCGGGCGTCATGTTCCACGGCTGCGCGGAGTCGATTTCGGTCTATCGATGCCCCGTCAAGCGGGTCGACGCCGAGGCCGTCTACACCAACAACCCGCCGTCGGGCGCGTTCCGCGGGTATGGGCTCGGTCAGGTGATCTTCGCCATCGAGAGCGCACTCGATGAGCTGGCGCTGCAGCTGGGCATCGACCCGTTCACCATTCGTCGCACGAACATGGTGCGCGAAGGCGACGACTTGTTGATCGCGCATCCCGAACCCGAACCAGACCTGGTCTACGGCAGCTACGGGCTCGACCAGTGCCTCGACCTCGTCGAGCGGGCCCTGGCCGGTGTCGACGGCGAGAGTGCCCCGGCGGGAGCTCAGTGGCGGACAGGGGAGGGCATCGCATTGTCGGCGATCGCCACCATGGCTCCGCGGGGCCATTTCTCCTCGGTCAACGTTCGGCTCACCCCGAGCGGCGGCTACGAGGTCGGCATCGGGACCGTGGAATTCGGCAACGGAACCTCGACGGTCCACACGCAGATCGCCGCCACCGCGCTGGCCACCACACCGGAGCGGATCACGCTGCGCAACGGCGATACCGATGCCGCCGACTACGACACGGGGGCCTTCGCCTCGGCGGGGACCACGGTCGCGGGCAAGGCGTTGTACGCCGCGGCGTCGAGCATGCGAGAGCTGATCCTGGACACGGCCTTTCAGCTGACCGGCGAAGTCGGCGTGCTGGGCGAACACGGGGTGCAGACCTCGAGCGGGTTGGTGCGATTCGGCGACATCATCGCGGCCGCGCCGGCGCAGTATCGGGTGGGCGACGGCATCCAGACGACGGGTGCCGAAACGGGTGACCTGCGTTCGATCGCGTTCAACGTGCAGGGATTCCGGGTCGCGGTCGATACCGAGACCGGGACGGTCAAGATTCTGCAGTCGGTGCACGCCGCCGACGCGGGCACCGTCGTCAATCCGGCGCAATGCCGGGGGCAGGTCGAAGGCGGCGTCGCCCAGGGCATCGGATCGGCGCTCTACGAAGAGATCATGATCGACGAATCGGGCCGGGTATCGACGCCCACATTCCGCCTGTACCGGGTGCCCCAGATGGCCGACATTCCGGAGACGACCGTGCTGTTCGCCGAGACCGCCGACGACCTCGGTCCGTACGGCGCGAAATCGATGAGCGAATCCCCGTACAACCCCGTGGCGCCCGCCCTGGCCAACGCGATTCGTCGCGCCCTCGGTGTGCGTCCATACGAACTCCCCATGTCGAGGGACCGGGTCTGGCGGCTGGCGCAGGAAGGAACACCACAATGAACGCTTTCACGGGTACCGATCCGAAGTGGCTCGGCGTCGCGATCGACCTGGCAACGGCCAATGTCGAAGCCGGCGGCGGGCCGTTCGGTGCGGTGGTTGTCGGCGCCGGCGAGCTGGTCTCCACCGGCCAGAACCGGGTGACGCAGAACCTCGATCCGACCGCACACGCCGAGGTCATGGCGATCCGGGCCGCTTGCGAGCGGGTCGGGAACTTCAGCCTTGCGGGGCACACGCTCTACTCGTCGTGCGAACCCTGCCCGCTGTGCCTGTCCGCGGCCTTATGGGCCCGGGTCGATCGCATCGTGTTCGCGGCGGACCGCCATGACGCGGCCGTCGGCGGATTCGACGACCGGGCTTTCTACGAACTGTTCGACAAGCCGCGGGCGCACTGGGATGTCCCCGTCCAGCAGCACCGCCTGGACCGGTCATTCCTGCCGTTCGAGACGTGGATCGGCAACAGCAACCGGGTTCAGTACTGACCATGGACGTCATCGAGGATCTGTTGGCCCGCACCCGGCTCGGTGAGTCGGTGGCGCTGTGCACGGTGGTCGCGGCCGGTGGATCCACGCCGCGCGGCCCGGGTACGTCGATGCTCGTGACGGGCGACGGCTGCGTCGTCGGCTCCATCAGCGGTGGTTGCGTGGAGAGCGCGGTGTACGAGCTGGCGCTGGAGGTGCTGGCCTCGGGCGAACCGAGGCTCGTCAGCTACGGCGCCGGTCAGGAGTCGGTGTTCGCTGTCGGTCTGTTGTGCGGTGGAACCATCGACGTCTTCGTCGAGCGCGTCGGCCCGTCGAACGTCGCGGAGCTCGAGTTCGCGGCAAAGGTCGCCGACCGGGGCCAGACTGCTGTGCTGGCCACGCTCGTCAGCTCTACTGGGCCGGCTCCGCCGCGCAGCGGTGCCCACCTGGTGATCGCCGATCGGTCGGTGAAGGGCAGCCTCGGCGTCGGCTCGCTGGACGACGCCGTGGTGCGCGCCGCGGACGCGTTGACCAGCAGTCAGACGCTGACCGGCCCCGACGGCGACGTCGTCTTCGCGCGCGTACTGACGCCCAAACCGCGGATGATCGTCTTCGGCGCGACCGACTTCGTCGCCGCTGTCGCGCATGCGGCCGCATTCACCGGTTACCGCGTGACGGTGTGCGATGCGCGAGCGGTGTTCGCCACGAAAGACCGGTTCCCGATGGCCGACGACGTTGTCGTGGACTGGCCCGATCGCTACCTCAGACAACAGGTCGATGCCGGGCTGATCGATGCCCGCACCGCGATCTGCGTCCTGACGCACGACGACCGCTTCGACGTGCCGCTACTCGAGGTGGCCCTGGCGGTGCCCGAGATCGGTTTCGTCGGCGCGATGGGCTCGCGCAGAACCCATGACGACCGGGTGGCACGGCTGCGCGAGCGGGGGATCGACGACAGTCAACTGGCCCGGCTGTCCTCTCCGATCGGACTGGATCTGGGCGGCCGAACTCCCGAGGAGATCGCGATCGCGATCATGGCGGAGATCATCAGCCGGCGTGAAGGCGGCACAGGCCTTCCGCTGCGTGACCGCGACGGCGATGTTCATCAGCGGGCCGGTGTGTCCGTGTCTGCACCCGTCGCCAGGTCCTCGCAGGGAACATGAAGCACGCCAACGCTGTTCAGGTATTCCTGAGCGCCGCGGTCGCCGCGAGCACTCGCACTGACCCGGTCCCAGTGACTGCGGCCGATCACGACGGGATGCCCGGGCGTGCCGGAGTAGGTCGCCCTGGCGAGCCGGTCGCGATCTGCCAGAGCACACAAGCGCGCGACGACGGCCGGCCCGACATCCGGCAGATCCACGAGATGAATCAGCGCGGCCTCACCATCGATCGCCGCGAGTCCCGCGCGCAGCGATGCCGCGATGCCTTCCTCCCAATCCGTCGCCACGATGGTCGTCGCCGTGTCGGGCACGAGCGCCGCGGCGCGTTCGTGTTCGGCGCCGAGAACGACGGCGACAGAGGCGCAGCCACCCGAGAACAACACGTCGACGGCGCGTTCAATTGCCCCGGGTACCAAGGCTTTCGGCATGCCGAACCGGCGGCCCGCGCCCGCGGCCAACAACAGCCCGGCGACTCGGGGTTGATCAGGCGGCCTCACCGTGCGGACGATACCGGCCCAGGCGTAACCATCCGCTCCGAAAACCACCGATGAGGAGTATTCACATGGAGCTCGTCCCGAGACTGCTCGACGTGATCGAGTCCGACATCCTTCCGTTGACCGCGCAGGGCGTTGCCGCGGGCAACAAGGTCTTCGGGGCTGCGCTGCTGCGCAAATCGGATCTGTCGTTGGTGCTGGCGGGGACCAACGCGGAAACGCGTAATCCGCTTTTTCACGGCGAGATCAGCACGCTCAACCAGTTCTACGAGATCGCAGACCGCCCGGCGACGCGTGACCTGCTGTTCCTGAGCACGCACGAGCCCTGCACCCTGTGCATGTCGGCGATCACCTGGGCCGGTTTCGACAACTACTACTACCTGTTCAGCCACGAGGATTCGCGCGACAGCTTCGCGATTCCGCATGATCTGCGAATCCTGAAAGAGCTGTTCGGGCTGGATCCGGGCGGCTATCGACGAACCAACGCGTTCTGGACCGCTCACGGGATTCGCGATCTTGCCGACGAAGAGCCGGAACCGCGCCGCGGCGACCTGCACGATCGCATCGCGCGGATTGCACGGCGGTATCAAGAACTCTCGGAGCAGTATCAGGAGTCGAAGCCGGGCAGCGGCATTCCACTGAGTTGACGACGGCTAAAGTCGACGTCATGCGATCGTGGCTGGCGCCCAGTGTCCCGAACCTGCCGGGCCGCGGCCCCGAACTCCGGCTCTATGACACCGCTGACCGTCAGGTCCGGCCGGTCTCGGCCGGTCCGAAGGCCACCATGTACGTCTGTGGCATCACGCCGTACGACGCCACGCACCTCGGCCACGCCGCCACCTACCTGACCTTCGACCTGGTGCACCGGTACTGGCTCGACGCCGGCCACGACGTCCAGTTCGTGGAGAACGTCACCGACGTCGACGATCCGCTGTTCGAGCGGGCCGCGCGTGACGGCATCGACTGGCGCGCCCTCGGCGACCGTGAGACCGAGCTCTTCCGCCAGGACATGACGGCGCTGCGGGTGCTGCCGCCGCACGACTACGTCGGCGCTGTCGAGTCGATCGCCGAGGTCGTCGAGCTCGTCGAGAAGCTGCTGGCCTCGGGCGCGGCGTACGTGATCGACGACTCCGAATACCCCGACGTCTACTTCCGGGCCGACGCCACCGCCCAGTTCGGCTACGAGTCCGGTTACGACCGCGACACCATGCTGACGTTGTTCGGCGAGCGCGGCGGCGATCCCGACCGTGCCGGCAAGGCCAGTCCGTTGGACGCCCTGCTGTGGCGGGTGCAGCGGCCGGGCGAGCCGAGCTGGCCGTCGCCGTTCGGCGCGGGCCGCCCGGGCTGGCACATCGAGTGCGCCGCCATCGCGCTGAACCGCATCGGCCCCGGTCTCGACATCCAGGGCGGCGGCAGCGACCTCACTTTCCCGCACCATGAGTTCTCGGCCGCACACGCCGAATCGGTAACGGGGGAGCGGCGTTTCGCCCGCCACTACGTGCACGGCGGGATGATCGGCTGGGACGGCCACAAGATGAGCAAGAGTCGCGGCAACCTGGTGCTGGTGTCGCAGCTGCGGGCCGAGGGTGTCGACCCGGGCGCCATTCGACTGGGTCTGATGGCCGGGCACTACCGCGCCGACCGCTTCTGGAGCCCCGAGGTTCTCAGCACCGCTCAGGTGCGGTTGCAGCGCTGGCGCGCGGCCACCGCGCTGCCCGCCGGACCCGATGCCACCGATCTCCTCGCCCGGGTCCGCCGGTACCTGGCCGACGATCTCGACACCCCGAAAGTCCTTGCCGCCCTTGATGGCTGGTCGACCGACGCGCTCGAGTACGGGGGTCACGACCCCGCGTCGCCGCGGTTGGTGGCCTCGGCCGTCGACGCGCTGCTCGGGGTGACCCTCTAGTCACTTCGGCGTGAGAGTACTTTTTGCCACCATGGGTTCTGTGTACGGAAAAGTCGTCTTCATCACCGGTGGTGCTGCGGGGGTCGGGGCCGAGGTGGCCCGCCGGTTGCACCGCAAGGGCGCCAAGCTGGTGCTGACCGACGTCGACGCGGCGGCGCTGGACGCCACCGCCGCGACGCTCGGTGACGACGTCCTGACGGTGGTCGCCGACGTCCGCGACCTGTCGTCCATGCAGGCCGCGGCCGATGCGGCCGTAGATTGCTTCGGTGGCATCGACGTGGTGATGGCGAACGCCGGTATCGCGACCTACGGCTCGGTGCTGCAGGTCGATCCCGAGGCCTTCAAGCGGCTGCTCGACATCAACGTCCTCGGGGTGTTCCACACCGTGCGCGCCACGCTGCCGTCGGTCATCGACCGCCGCGGCTACGTCCTGATCGTGTCGTCGCTGGCCGCGTACACCGCGGCACCGGGCCTGGCGCCCTACAACGCTTCCAAGGCCGCCGTCGAGCATTTCGCCAACGCGCTGCGCCTGGAGGTCGGCTACCGCGGTGTCGACGTCGGCTCGGCGCACATGTCCTGGATCGACACCGCCATGGTCCGCGACACCAAGTCCGACCTGTCGACGTTCGCCGAGATGCTGACGAAGCTGCCGTGGCCCATCAGCAAGACCACGTCGGTCGACAAGTGCGGCGAGGCCTTCGTCGCCGGTATCGAGGGGCGCAAGACGCGCGTGAACTGCCCCGGCTGGGTCGGCGCGCTGCGCTGGCTGCGGCCGCTGCTGGCGACGCGCATCGGTGAGGTGCCGGTGGCCAAGTTCGTGCCGGATCTGCTGCCCCGCATGGACGCCGAGGTGGTCGCCCTGGGCCGCTCGTCCAGCGCGCACACCGAGCAGCTCGACAAGGGATGACGGTGCGGGTCGGTCTGGCGCGGTTGGGTCTCGTCGCACTGCTGCTGGCGGCGACCGGGTGTTCCGGCCACGATTCGTCGAGCCCCTCCACCCCGCAGCCACCCACTCCGGAGCAGGTGCGGGCCATCGCGAAATCCGCGTACACGTACGGGTTTCCGATGGTCGACAACTACCGGGTCCAGTACTCGTACTTCGCCGACAAGGCCGGTCCCGAATACAAGGGCGCCTGGAATCAGATCCACAACGTCGCACGCGTCTTCACCCCCGAGGACAAAGCGATCCAGACGCCAAACTCGGACACCCCGTACTCGTTCCTGGGTGCCGATCTGCGGGCCGAGCCCCTGGTACTCAGCGTGCCGGAGGTCGAGCCGGGCCGTTACTACTCGCTGCAGTTCGTCGACGGCTACACCTACAACATCGCGTACGTCGGCAGCCGCGCGACCGGCAATGGCGCGGGCAATTACCTTCTGGCGGGGCCGAATTGGCACGGCGCGACACCGCCGGGCATCGAACGGGTCATCCGCAGCTCGACCGACCTGGCCTTCGTCCTGTACCGCACCCAGCTGTTCGGACCGACGGACATCGAGAACGTCAAGAAGATTCAGGCCGGTTATCAGGTGACGCCGCTGTCGGCGTTCCTGAAGCAGCCGCCTGCACCGCCGGCGCCGCCCGTCGACTTCGTCGCCCCGCTGTCGGCGCAGGACGAGCGCACCTCACCGAAGTTCTTCGAAATCCTCAACTTCGCAATGAAGTTCGCGCCGGCGCAGCCCGCAGAGGAGGTCATGCGCCAGCGCTTCGCAGCCATCGGGATCGGTCCCGACGGCTCGTTCCGCGCGGACCAGCTGACGCCCGAGAACCGCAAGGCCGTGACGGACGGAATGGCGGATGCCTGGGCGGCCTTCGAGACCTTCAAGAAGGACAAGTTCGACACCGGCGAGGTGACGTCGGCCCAATTGTTCGGCACCGCAACTGATCTCAGGGGCAACTACCTGTACCGCATGGCCGGCGCGGTGCTCGGCATCTACGGCAACACGGCGGCCGAGGCGATCTACCCGGGCGCGTCGAACGACAGCGCTGGAGCGCCGCTGACCGGCGCCAACAACTACACGCTGCGGTTCGCCCCGGGGCAGCTGCCGCCGGTCAACGCCTTCTGGTCGGTGACCATGTACGAGATGCCGCAGAGCCTGTTGGTGGCCAACCCCATCAACCGCTACCTGATCAACTCGGCGATGCTGCCCGCCCTGATCAAAGACCCCGACGGCGGCATCACGCTGAACGTGCAGAACAAGTCGCCCGGACCGGCCCGCGAAGCCAACTGGCTGCCCGCCCCGACCGGCCCGTTCGTCATCGCCATGCGGCTGTACTGGCCCAAACCCGAAGCGCTCGACGGCACTTGGAAGGCCCCCAAGCCCGTCCGCGCCTAGTCATTCCCGCGAGCCGGCCTAAGGGACACCTCCCGCGAGCGGCCGTGTTTGTACGCGACACACCGGTGTTCGCGTACAAAACGGGGCCGCTCGGCGACGTCGAGGGTGCGAGTTCGGCACCGGGCCAGCGGCGTGTCGGGCGCAGACACGCACGCTCGCGGTTACCGGGCTAACGCCCTCTGCGCTTCAGGTACCGCTCGAACTCCGCGGCCAGCGCGTCGCCGTCGATCTTGCCGAGCGCTTCGTTCATGTCGACCTCGGCGTCGCCGCGTTCCTCGAGGGACTGCACGTACTCGGCGATCTCCTCGTCGTCGGCCGTCATCTCGGTGACCGACTGCTCCCACTCCTCGGCCTGCGCCGGCAGGTCGCCGAGGGGCACCTCGACGTCCAGGGCGTCCTCGACCCGACGCAGCAGGGCGACGGTGGCCTTGGGACACGGCGGCTGCGACACGTAGTGGGGAACCGCCGCCCAGAACGTGACGGCCGGGATACCGGCCTGCACACAGGCGTCCTGGAAGACCCCGGCGATGCCGGTCGGTCCCTCGTAGCGGGTCTCTTCGAGCCCGAAGAACTTGGCCGAATCAGCCGAGTACGCCGCGCCGGACACCGGCACCGGGCGGGTGTGCGGGGTGTCGGCGAGCAGCGCACCGAGGATGACGACGGTCTGCACGTTCAGCTTGTCCAGGATCGCCAGCAGCTCGGCACAGAAGGTGCGCCAGCGCATGTTCGGTTCGACGCCGTGCATCAGCACCACATCACGATCCGAACCCGGCGGGCGGCAGTGGGAGATGCTCATCGACGGCCACACCAGCTCGCGCGTGACGCCGTCGACCTGGCGGATCACGGGGCGATTCACCTGGTAGTCGTAGTAGCTCTCATCGTCGATGTCGACGATGGTCCGCGCCTCCCACATGGCATCGAGGTGCTCGAGGGCGTCACTGGCGGCGTCTCCGGCGTCGTTCCACCCCTCGAACGCCGCGACGACGACGGCGTCGTGCAGTTCGGGCAGGTCAAGTCCCTGTGGCAAGGGCCGGTCGGACGGGCTCACAACGCCAGCGTAAGCCCTTATCGGCACCCGCGAGTGCTACCCCCGGGCGGGTCGGGCCGGCAAACCGGTTTGGCGGCTCCACCTACCATGGTGATGTGACTGCACTGGACAAACGACTGTCCAACGTGGGCGTCCGAACGTCTGTCGGCTGACGACGTAGACTCTTTGGCGTCGAGAGGCGTTGCAACGGATCCGGGTTTTCCGGTGTCCGCCACGCTCGGCAGAGTTAAGGACGCCTTCCGCAATGGAAGGAACGCATGTGACTGCCGCCCCGGTGAAAACCTTCGTGCCGAACATCCGCCCGGACTGCACCGCCGAACTCACGGCTGCGCTGGGTCAGCGGATCATGGTCATCGACGGCGCGATGGGCACGGCGATCCAGCGTGACCGCCCCGATGAGGCCGGCTACCGCGGCGAGCGGTTCAAGGACTGGCCGAGCGATCTGGTCGGCAACAACGACCTGCTCACGCTGACGCAGCCGCAGATCATCGAGGGCATCCACCGCGAGTACCTCGAGGCGGGCGCCGACATCCTCGAGACCAACACGTTCAACGCGAACGCGGTCTCGCTCGCCGACTACGGCATGGAGGAGTTCGCCTACGAGCTGAACTACGCCGGCGCCGCCCTGGCCCGTCAGGCCGCCGACGAGTTCAGTACCCCGGAGAAGCCGCGCTACGTCGCCGGCGCCCTGGGCCCGACGACGCGGACCGCGTCGATCTCGCCCGACGTCAACGACCCCGGCGCGCGCAACGTCTCCTACGACCAGCTGGTCGCGGCCTACCTCGAAGCGGCGAACGGCCTCGTCGACGGCGGCGCCGACATTCTCATCATCGAGACGATCTTCGACTCGCTGAACGCCAAGGCCGCGGTGTTCGCCATCGAGACGCTGTTCGAGGAGCGCGGCCGCCGTTGGCCGTTGATCATCTCGGGCACCATCACCGACGCGTCCGGCCGCACCCTGTCCGGTCAGGTCACCGAGGCGTTCTGGAATGCGATCCGGCATGCCAAGCCGCTGGCGGTCGGCCTCAACTGCGCCCTCGGCGCGCCCGAGATGCGCCCGTACATCGCCGAGGTGGCGCGTATCGCGGACACCTTCGTCTCCTGCTACCCGAATGCGGGTCTGCCCAACGCCTTTGGCGAGTACGACGAGTCCCCGGAGCGTCAGGCCGGCTACATCGAGGAGTTCGCCGAGGCCGGTCTGGTGAACCTGGTCGGCGGCTGCTGCGGCACCGCGCCGCCGCACATCGCCGAGATCGCCAAGGTTGTCGAGGGCAAGGCGCCTCGCGAGTTGCCGGAGATCCCGGTGGCCACCCGCCTGTCGGGGCTGGAGCCGCTCAACATCACCAAGGACTCGCTGTTCGTGAATATCGGTGAGCGCACCAACATCACCGGTTCGGCCAGGTTCCGCAATCTGATCAAGGCCGAGGACTACGACACCGCGCTGTCGGTCGCGCTGCAGCAGGTCGAGGTCGGTGCGCAGGTCATCGACATCAACATGGACGAGGGCATGATCGACGGCGTCGCCGCGATGGACCGCTTCACCAAGTTGATCGCGGCCGAGCCCGACATCAGCCGCGTGCCGGTGATGATCGACTCCTCCAAGTTCGAGGTCATCGAAGCCGGCCTGAAGAACGTGCAGGGCAAGCCGATCGTCAACTCGATCTCCCTGAAGGAGGGCGAGGAGAAGTTCATCCGGGAGGCGCGGCTGTGCCGTAAGTACGGCGCCGCCGTCGTCGTAATGGCCTTCGACGAGCAGGGGCAGGCCGACAACCTGGAGCGCCGCAAGGAGATTTGTGGACGCGCGTACCGGATTCTGACCGAGGAGGTCGGCTTCCCGGCCGAGGACATCATCTTCGACCCGAACTGCTTCGCGCTGGCGACCGGCATCGAGGAGCACGCGACCTACGGCATCGACTTCATCGAGGCGTGCGCCTGGATCAAGGAGAACCTGCCCGGCGTCCACATCTCGGGCGGCATCTCGAACGTGTCGTTCTCGTTCCGCGGCAACAACCCGGTCCGCGAGGCGATCCACGCCGTGTTCCTGTTCCACGCCATCAAGGCGGGCCTGGACATGGGCATCGTCAACGCCGGCGCGCTGGTGCCGTACGACGAGATCGACCCCGAGCTGCGGGACCGCATCGAGGACGTCGTACTGAACCGGCGCGAGGACGCGGCCGAGCGACTGCTCGAGATCGCCGAGCGGTTCAACACCAAGGGCAAGGAAGAGGATCCGGTCGCGGCGCAGTGGCGCAGCCTGCCGGTCCGCGAGCGCATCACGCACGCCCTGGTGAAGGGCATCGACGCCCACGTCGACGCCGACACCGAGGAGCTGCGCGCCGAGATCGCCGCCGCCGGCGGGCGGCCCATCGAGGTGATCGAGGGTCCGCTGATGGACGGCATGAACGTCGTCGGTGACCTCTTCGGTGCGGGCAAGATGTTCCTGCCCCAGGTCGTGAAATCGGCCCGCGTGATGAAGAAGGCCGTGGCCTACCTGCTGCCGTTCATCGAGGCGGAGAAGGCCGAGAACGGGACGGCTGACAGCAAGGACACCAACGGCACCATCGTGATGGCGACCGTGAAGGGCGACGTCCACGACATCGGCAAGAACATCGTCGGGGTCGTCCTGCAGTGCAACAACTTCGAGGTTATCGACCTCGGTGTGATGGTGCCGGCCCAGAAGATCCTGGACGCCGCCAAGGAGCACAACGCCGACATCATCGGGCTGTCCGGCCTGATCACGCCGTCACTCGACGAGATGGTGAACTTCGCCGTCGAGATGGAACGTGAAGGCCTGGAGATTCCGCTGCTGATCGGTGGCGCGACGACCTCGCGCGCTCATACGGCCGTGAAGATTTCGCCGCGCCGCAGCGGCCCGGTGGTCTGGGTCAAGGACGCGTCGCGGTCGGTGCCGGTGGCGGCCGCGCTGCTCGACGACAAGCAGCGTCCGGCCCTGATGGAGGCCACCGAGAAGGACTACGCGGCCCTTCGCGAACGGCACTCGCAGAAGAACGAGCGGCCGATGCTGACGCTCGAGAAGGCGCGCGCCAACCGCACGCCGATCGAGTGGGACGGCTACACGCCGCCGGTGCCGGCCCAGGGCGTCGGCGTTCGCGAGTTCCTCGACTACGACCTGGCCGAGCTCCGCGAGTACATCGACTGGCAGCCGTTCTTCAACGCCTGGGAGATGAAGGGCAAGTTCCCCGACATCCTCAACAACCCGGCGTCGGGTGAGGCCGCCCGCAAGCTGTACGACGACGCCCAGGAGATGCTCGACACCCTGATCAAGGAGAAGTGGCTGCGCGCCAACGGCGTGATCGGTTTCTTCCCGGCCAACGCCGTCGGCGACGACATCGAGGTCTACACCGACGAAACCCGCACCGAGGTGCTCACCACGCTGCACAACCTGCGTCAGCAGGGCGAGCACCGCGACGGCATCCCGAACAAGTCGCTGGGTGACTTCATCGCGCCCAAAGACACGGGTCTGGCCGACTACGTCGGCGCCTTCGCGGTCACTGCCGGGTTGGGTAGCGCCGACAAGATCTCCGAATTCAAAGCGGCGCTCGACGACTACAGCGCCATCCTGCTGGAATCGGTCGCCGACCGCCTTGCCGAGGCGTTCGCCGAGCGGATGCACCAGCGCGTGCGCGAGGAGTTCTGGGGATACCGGCCCGACGAGCAGCTCGACAACGAGGCGCTCATCGGGGAGAAGTACGTCGGCATCCGCCCGGCGCCGGGCTATCCGGCCTGCCCCGAGCACACCGAGAAGACGACGCTGTTCTCCATGATGGACGTCACCGAGCGGACCGGCATCGAGCTGACCGAGTCGATGGCGATGTGGCCCGGCGCCGCCGTCAGCGGCTGGTACTTCTCGCACCCGCAGTCGCAGTATTTCGTGGTCGGCCGCTTGGCCCAGGACCAGGTCGCCGATTACGCGCGGCGCAAGGGCTGGACCTTGAAGGAAGCCGAGCGCTGGCTCGCGCCCAACCTCGGCTACAACCCGGAGGACTGAGGTAGATGTTCAAAGCTGTCCTGTTCGACATGGACGGCACGCTCGTCGACTCCGAAAAGCTGTGGGACGTCGCGATGCACGCCTTTTACGCCGAAAAGGGCGGGGTGCTGACCGACGCCGTGCGGGAGACGACGGTCGGCGGCTCGGCCGAGAACGTCATGCGGATCGTCTACGACGACCTCGGCCTGGACCCGACGCCGGAGTCCATGGCCGAGTCCGCGGACTGGTTGCACGACTACACCGGTGAGCTGTTCGAGCAGGGGCTGCCCTGGCGGCCGGGTGCGCAGGAGTTGCTGGAGACGTTGGCCGCCAGCGACATTCCGCTTGCGCTGGTGACCAACACTCGGCGGACACTGACCGAGCAGGCGCTGAAAACCATTGGTAGCCACTACTTCACGGTCACGGTCTGCGGCGACGAGGTGCCCGACGGTAAGCCGCACCCGGCGCCGTACCTGCGGGCCGCCGAACTGCTGGGGGTTGCGGCGGAGGACTGCCTGGCCATCGAGGATTCGGTGACCGGTGCGACGTCCGCCGATGCCGCGGGCTGCGTCGTGCTCGTCGTGCCCAACGATGTCGAGGTGCCCGACGGACCACGCCGCCGGCACATCGAGTCGCTGGCCGGCCTCGGGGTCTCCGACCTCCGCGACATCTACACCGAAATGTGTTCGTAGCCGCTGGTTCTGGTCCTGCGGCGCGGCCTGCTGTGCGATTGTTGACGCACCCCACGCAGCGTTGCGAAAGGACGTCCGATGTCCCATGGCCCGATCGGTGACGACACAACAGCGATCTTCGATGGCGAGGAGTTCGACTCCGGTCGCAGTGCGGTGCGCATAGCGTCGGTAGCCGCGCTCGGTGGTCTGCTGTTCGGCTATGACAGCGCCGTCATCAACGGTGCGGTGAAGTCGATCCAGTTGCACTTTGCGATCGACGACCAGTCTCTGGGGATCGCGGTGGCCTCGGCGCTGCTCGGTGCGGCCGTCGGCGCCATGACGGCCGGCCGGCTCGCCGACCGGATCGGCCGGCTCTCGGTGATGAAGCTGGCCGCGCTGCTGTTTCTGATCAGCGCGATCGGGGCCGGGCTGGCGTGGAACATCTGGGTGCTGGTTGCGTTCCGGGTCGTCGGGGGTCTCGGCGTCGGTATCGCGTCGGTGATCGCGCCGGCCTACATCGCTGAAACCTCCCCGGCGAGCATCCGTGGCCGGCTCGGGTCCCTACAGCAGCTGGCCATCGTCAGTGGCATCTTCCTGTCGTTGGCTGTGGATGCGCTGCTGGCGCATCTGGCCGGTGGCGCGAGCAACATGCTGTGGCTGGGCCAGGAGGCCTGGCGCTGGATGTTCATCCTGATGGCCATCCCCGCCGCCGTGTACGGACTGCTGGCCTTCACCATTCCCGAGTCCCCGCGTTATCTGGTTGCCACACATCGCATTCCGGAAGCGCGCAAGGTGCTCACCACGTTGCTGGGGGAGAAGAACCTCGAGATCACCATCGGTCGCATCCAGCAGACGCTCGAATCCGAAGAGAAGCCCACGTGGCGCGACATGTGCAAGCCCGGCGGCGGACCGCTGAGCCTCTACGGCATCGTCTGGGTAGGTCTGGCGCTGTCGGTGTTCCAGCAGTTCGTCGGGATCAACGTGATCTTCTACTACTCGAACGTGCTGTGGGAGGCCGTCGGATTCGACGAGAGCTCGTCGTTCCTGATCACCGTCATCACGTCGGTGGTGAACATCCTGACGACGGTCATCGCGATCATGCTGATCGACAAGATCGGCCGCAAACCGCTCTTGCTCATCGGCTCCGCCGGCATGACGCTGACGCTGGCCACCATGGCGGTCATCTTCGGCACCGCCCCACAGGTGAACGGGGTGCCGCAGCTCAGTGGCGTCGAGGGGCCCGTCGCCCTCGTCGCCGCCAACCTGTTCGTCGTCGCGTTCGGCATGTCCTGGGGACCGGTGGTGTGGGTGCTGCTGGGGGAGATGTTCCCCAACCGCATCCGGGCCGCCGCGCTGGGTCTCGCTGCGGCCGGCCAGTGGGTCGCCAACTGGGCCATCACCGTCACCTTCCCCGAACTGCGCAGCATGCTCGGCGTCGCGTACGGCTTCTACGCGCTGTGCGCGTTCCTGTCGCTGGTGTTCGTCGCCAAGTGGGTTCGCGAGACCAAAGGTGTTGCGCTGGAAGATATGCACGCCGAGTTGCTGGCGAAGTGAGGTCGTTGGGTGTGCCGGGTAGCTGATGTGGCTGACTCGGCTGACCTGACGGGCTGAATCCGGCCTCGAACCCCGTGAATCTCCACCAGATGGCTGATGCCCACGGTATTGACGTTCGAGATAATTACCGGCGGTGAGCGTTGGTGCTGCCGTGGTTCTGACGCTCCTTCGTGGAAGGGGTGCGCCATGGTCGACGCCGGTTCTCGTTGTGTGGCTCGTCTGAACGTCGTTGTCGCGGTCGCCACCGCCGCGATCGTGGTGATCGGCTTTGTGGGCGCGGCCCCTCCCGGCCGTGATTCCACGGTCAGCGTCAGCGCCGTCCGGCTAGCGGCCGCGAAGGCGTCGATGGCGGTGCAGTGGGCCGCGCTGGACCAATTCGCGGCCACCCACGCCGATTTGATGGCGGCCGCAGCGCACGTGGTGGTAGGTGGTGGCTCGAATCTCAGTGCTGCGGCCGCAGCGACGCCGAGGATCGGATCCGGCACGGCGCCAACGCCTCTGGCGGGGACCGGCACGGCACCAACGTCTCTGGCAGCCACGTCAACAGCGCTACCCACCCCGCAGCCCGCTGGCGCCGTAGCCGTTATCGAGCAGGCGATCGTGTCTGCGCTGTCGACGGCGTTCCTGACGTTGGCCCAGCCGCTGGTCAGTACGCCCCAGTTGGCCGCGATCTTCGGCCCCTTCGTGTTCTTGGGCATCATCTTGTACGGCTTGGTCGTGGGTGTGCCGCTCACAATTTTCAACTCCATCGCTGCCCCGATACTCAACTTGCTGCCGTTCGCGGCGGTGCCGGCACCGGTCTTCGCGGCGCCCACGCCGACGGCAGCCGAGTCGACTGGCACCGTCGCGCCCACCGTGACCGTCTCCGACCCGGTGACGCCATCTCCCAAGGCGACCCACAAAGGGCGGGCGTTGCCGACGTCGCGCACACCGAAAGGCGCGGTCGCGACTGCGGACACGACCGGTGACGACGTGGCGGGGCAGCTCAAGTCGACGGCGCGGCAGTCGGTGTCCCTCGGCCTGACGCCTGCTGCCGGCGGCCAGTCCCAGGATCGCGATGCCGGCGGCCCGGGTTCGGGATCGCAGGCGGGCAATCCCAAGGGTGCCGGCAAAGCGGGGGCTGCGCCGTCCCGTTCCTCGAAGGCGGGCCACGGTAGCCGGTCGGTTCGCGGTGACAAGGGCAACTCCTAGGAGCGGTTGGGTCTCGGCGTTGGCGTTGGCGTAGGCGGCTCTCGGGCGTGGCGGCTCTTTTTCGGCCCGTAGCGCCGCGGCGCGTGCGGCACTGCCGTCGCGGCATGGGATGCCGTGGCGGGTGCCCGATTAGCTTGCGGGCCTGTTTGTTTCACCGTCATCGTCTCCGCTCTCTGTCGGGTAGAGCGTGGGGTGGTGGTAGTGGTTGGTTCGGGGTTGGCCGACGTCCAGGAGTGGTGGTGGGGTCCAGTGGGTGCGGCCGTTCTTCATGGTGGTGGTCCAGCCGCCGGTGTCGGCGAGGCGGTTGTCGGGTCCGCAGGCCAGGGTGAGGTTGGTGATGTCGGTGGGGCCGTCATCGCGCCAGTTGGTGTTGACGTGATGGGCCTGGGAGCGGGATGCGGGGGCGGTGCAGTTGGGTTTGGTGCAGCCCAGGTCGCGGGCGAACAACGCCAACCGTTGCGCGGTGCTGGCGGTGCGGGCCGCTCGGCCCAGATACAGGGGTTGGCCGGTGTGCTCGTCGAACACCGCCAGGTAGTTGTCCGAGCCCTGGGCGGCCATCCGGATCAGGTCTTTCACCGGGAGCTTGGTACCGGTGTGCGTGAGCGCCATCCCGGCACGTTTTTCCAGCTCGGTGACAGTGCAGGTGCCGACCACCGCGACCGGGAAGCCGTTGTGCACCCCGGAGGTTCCCGAGGCCAGCATCATCCGGCCCACGAATTTGAAGGCGTCGTACTGCCGCTGCGCCACAGTTCTTGTGTCGTTGTCGATCTGCTCCTGCGTCGGCGTCCCCGAGAAGCAGGGGTGCGGGTCGGCGGGGTTGCACATGCCCGGGGCGGCGTACTTGTCGAACAGCACGTCCCAGTAGGCCCGGCCTTCCGGATCCAGTTCGGCGGTGACGTCGGTACGGCCGTCAGGTCGCTGCTTGCCCATGACGAACGACCGTTTCGGGTCGGGCTCATCGTCGTCGGGTTCGGGCCCGTCCTGATCGAGCCGGTACAACAAATCCGCCGCGGCTTTGCGCAGGTCTTCGGGGGTTTTCACCCTGGCGTCGGCCACCAGATCTGTTTCGCACTGGGCCAGGGTGACCGGGTCGGCCGCCCACAACGGGACCTTGCCGAAAAACCAGGTGATCACCGCGACGTGCTCGGCATTGATCGCCCCCTCAGCCAGGGCGGCGGCGACCAGCTCCCACACCGGGCCCAACGCCTCCCCGGTGATCGCCGAGCGCGGACCCAGGTGATCGCAGTCCCGCACCCGGCGGCGGGCCTCCTCCCGGCTGATGCGGTGCCGCACATGCAACACCTCAGGCCAATCCTTGGCCCCGATATCCTTGGCCGTCGCCTGGGTTTGTGCCGCAGCCAGAATCTGATGGTCGACCGCTTCGGCGGCGCACTTCAGGGTTTCGCGGCGGGACTGCAGCGCCAACAATGTCCGCACGTCCAGGCCGGTGTAGTCCAGGGACGCGAGCCGCGCGTGCGCAGCTTCGTAGGCGGCGTAGGCCTCCTCGACAGCGGCTGGATCGGTCAATCCCATGCATCGAACATTAGTTCGAAGCGCCGACAAGAAACCGCCAGGGATGTGACGCTAGTTACCCACTGTGACCAGCGGAATCAAAGTGACCAAAGTTTTTTCGAGAGCGGTTGTAGTCCCGCGGCCTGCCCCCAGGTGGCCACGTGCACGGCCCGCGCCCGCAGCGTGAAACAATTGCAGCCCGTGAAGACCTTCGATGCGCTATTCGCCGAGCTCAGTGAGCGAGCGAAGACCCGACCGGCCGGCAGCGGCACCGTCGCGGCGTTGGACGCCGGCGTGCATCATCTGGGCAAGAAGATCATCGAAGAGGCCGGCGAAGTGTGGATCGCCGCCGAGCACGAGAGCGACGACGAGCTGGCCGGCGAGATCAGCCAGCTCCTGTACTGGACGCAGGTATTGATGATCAAGCGCGGCCTGACCCTCGACGACGTCTACGGCAAGCTGTGACCGCCGCATCGAACGGCCTGCTCCGCGTTGCCGTCCCGAACAAGGGCGCGCTCAGCGAGTCCGCCGCCCACATCCTGTCCGAAGCCGGATACCGCCGCCGTACCGATCCCAAGGATCTGACGGTCGTCGACCCGGTGAACAAGGTCGAGTTCTTCTTCCTGCGCCCCAAGGACATTGCGATCTACGTGGGCTCCGGGCAGTTGGACTTCGGCATCACCGGCCGTGACCTGGCCGCCGAGTCGATGGCACCCGTCAACGAGCGGTTGGCCCTGGGGTTCGGATCCTCGACATTCCGTTATGCCGCACCCAAGGGTCGGGACTGGACCGTCGCGGATCTGGCAGGCAAGCGCATCGCCAGCGCGTACCCCAACTTGGTGCGGAAAGACTTGGCCGACAAGGGGATTGACGCCACGGTGATCCGCCTCGACGGCGCGGTGGAAATCTCGATCCAGCTCGGTGTCGCTGACGCCATCGCCGACGTCGTCGGATCCGGCCGGACCCTCGCACTGCACAACCTGGTGGCCTTCGGTGAATCGCTGTGCGATTCGGAAGCAGTTCTCATCGAGCGCGCCGACGTCGCGCCGGACCCGGCTCGCGACCAGCTCGCGGCCCGCATCCAGGGCGTCGTGTTTGGGCAGCAGTACCTGATGCTCGACTATGACTGCCCGCGCAGCGTTTTGGAGCAGGCGACGGCCATCACGCCGGGCCTTGAATCGCCGACCATCGCGCCGCTGGCTGACGCAGACTGGGTCGCGGTGCGCGCTCTGGTGCCGCGGCGCCAGGTCAACGCCATCATGGATGAGCTGGCGGCCATCGGGGCCAAGGCGATCTTGGCGTCCGATATCCGGTTCTGTCGCTTCTGACCCGTGCCGGTGTTAGCGTCGCCGTGAGGTCCGCAATCTGACGGAGGGTCACGTGACGCAAGCGCTGGTTCTGCTGTTCGCCTTACTCATTGGTGTGGTCGCGGGCCTGCGGGCGCTGACTCCACCCGCCGTGGTGGCCTGGGGTGCCAAGCTCGGCTGGTTGCCGCTGGTGGGTACCTGGGCCGAATGGGTCGGCAACTGGATCACGGTGACGGTGCTGACGATCCTGTTGGTGGTCGAGTTGATCACCGATCAGCTGCCCAAGACGCCGGCGCGAACGGTGCCGTCGCAGTTCGGGGCCCGGTTGTTCACCGGTGCGTTCGCCGGTGCGGTCATCGGCGCCGGGTGGCACCACACGTTCATCGGGATGGGCGGCGGCATGATCGGTGCGGTCATCGGGACGCTGGCTGGCTTTCATGCGCGCCGAATCCTGGTGGCGCGCAACGGCGGACACGACCTGCCGGTGGCGCTCGCCGAGGATGTGCTTGCGGTCGGTGGTGGCTTCGCGATTGCGGCCGTCGCACTGAGTGCCATCGGTCCGTATGTCGTCGTCTGAGTCCACCGCGTTCGACGCCATCATCGTCGGCGCGGGACAAGCGGGACCGCCTCTGGCCGGCAGACTCACCGAGGCCGGCCGGACTGTCGCCGTCATCGAACGCAAGCTCGTCGGCGGCACGTGCGTGAACTACGGCTGTATCCCGACCAAGACGTTGGTCGCCAGCGCCTACGCAGCACACCTGGCCCGCCGCGGTGCCGAATACGGCATCGGCACCGGCGACGTCACCGTCGACATGGCAAAAGTCAAGGGCCGCAAGGACGGGATCGTCACCGCAGACCGTGAGGGCGTCGAAAGCTGGCTGGAGGGCATGGACGGCTGCACGCTGCTGCGCGGCCACGCACGCTTTCTCGACCCACACACCCTCCAGGTCGGTGACCAGCAGATCACCGGCAAGCAGATCTTCCTCAACACCGGCGGACGCGCGACGGCCCCGGACATCCCCGGTCTGTCCGACGTCGACTACCTCACGAACGTCGGCATCCTCGAACTCGACACGGTGCCAGAGCATCTGGTGATCATCGGTGGCAGCTACATCGGTCTGGAGTTCGCGCAGATGTTCCGCCGCTTCGGCGCCGAGGTCACGGTGGTCGAGCGGGGACCACGGCTCGCCTCACGCGAAGACGACGACGTCTGCGCCGCTATCAAGAACATCCTCGAACATGAGGGCATCACAGTTCATCTGGGCGCCAGTGACATTCGGGTGGCCAAAGACGGTGACGGGGTGGCGGTCAGCACCGGCAGCGCCGTCGTATCGGGCTCGCACCTGCTGGTCGCGGTCGGCCGGGTGCCCAACACCGACGACCTGGGTCTCGAAAAGGCCGGGGTGGCGACGGATTCGCGGGGATACATCACCGTCGACGATCAGCTCCGGACGACCGCCGACCACATCTGGGCCATGGGCGACTGTAACGGCAAGGGCGCGTTCACCCATACGTCGTACAACGACTTCGAGATCGTCGCCGCCAACCTGCTCGACAACGAACCCCGCCGCGTCAGCGACCGCATCCCCACCTACGCCCTGTACATCGATCCGCCGCTCGGGCGGGCCGGCCTGACCGAGGCCCAGGTTCGGGAGTCGGGCCGAAAAGCGTTGGTGGGCAAGAGGCCGATGACCCGCGTCGGCCGCGCGGTCGAAAAAGGGGAGACACAGGGTTTCATGAAGGTCGTGGTCGACGCCGAGACCAACCAGATTCTCGGCGCGTCCATTCTCGGCGTCGGCGGTGATGAGGTGGTGCACTGCATCCTCGATCTGATGGCCGCCAAAGCCCCGTACACCACAATGACGCACACCGTGCACATCCATCCGACCGTCGCCGAGTTGGTGCCCACGATGCTCGAGGGGCTCAGGCCCCTGCAGTAACGGGCTCCGTAACAGCCTGTGCTGCAACACGTCCGGCGACCAGTTGCCGGGTGACCTCGGCGACCCGCCGGCCCAAGTGCTCGCACGTCGCGACATCGGACGGGTGCACCTGGTCGGGGTTCGCATCGACGTCGGTTGCCGCTGCGGCGCCGAGCCAGAAGCCCAGCCGGTTCAGTTCGTCCGCGCTTGCGGTGGAGTGATTCCAGCCCGGACCCAGGCCCAGGTTCACCCAGTGCATGTGATGCTGGGCGGCGAAGACCGCCAGCGAGACAAGCGAATTGAGCTTGTCGCCGCTCTTGCTCCCGGAGTTGGTGAATCCGGCGGCGACCTTGTCGCGCCATGTGCCCTGCTGGCACCGGCGGCCGGTCTGCTCGGCGAACGTCTGGAATGCCGCCGACACGTTGCCCATGTAGGTGGCAGTGCCGAAGATGATCGCGTCCGCGGTGTCCAGTGTTTGCCAATCCTCTTCGGTGAGATCACCCAACCGGATCAGGGTGACGGCCGCGCCGGCCGACCTGGCTCCGGCGGCGACTGCCTCGGCGAGGAACGCGGTGTGGCCGAACCCGGACTGGTAGGCGACAGCCACCGATGGGGCGTCGTGAAAGGTGTTGTCCGACATCGTGTGCTCCTAGGTGTTGGGACCTGCGGGTGGGGCGTCGAGCGGGCTGTGCCCGGCGATCTCGGCGTATCGCTCCAGCCAGCCGGGCAGGGGAGTGCCGTCGAGCAGCGCCTGCAGCCGGTCGAGGAAAGCCTGTGTGCCAGGCCGGAATCCGTTGGCGTTGGGCACACCGAGGCCGCGATGGGTCATGCGGAGCAGGGTGCCGGTGCCGTCGGCGGTGAGTTCGTAGCGGACCACGCCGGGTTCGACGATCTGTTGGTGCCATTCATGTTCGAACACGTGTGGCGGATCCCAGACCAGGATGCGGCCCGTCATGCGCTTCATGTCCGGTGGCACGGGCGGGCCGGAGGCGACCGTCTCGATCGAGCCGCCCTCACGTCCGTCGATGACGGTCTTGCCCATCCAGATGTCGCGATGCGCGGGCTCGGTGATCGCGGCCCACACCCGCTCGACGGGGTGCTTCAGGCGCCGCTCGAATGTGAGCGTTGCGCGGTCACCGTCGACCGTGACGACGCCCTCGAATTCATCGGTTGTCATGTTCCTCCTCGAATGTCGAATCCAGATGGCGCTCAAGGGCGTCCAGATGGTTGGTCCAGTAGCGGCGGTAGCGATCGATCCACTGGTCCATCTCGACCAGACCGTCGGCGCGTAGCGCGTAGATGCGTCGTTGGGCATCGGGCCGCACCTCGACCAGTCCGACTTCCCGGAGCACCCGGAGGTGACGGGAGACCGTCGGCTGGGTCAGTCCGGGGAGGGTGGCGACCAGCTCGCCCGCGGTGCGTTCGCCCTCGGCGAGTACGTCGAGCAGTGCGCGCCGGTTCGGTTCGGCAACCGCTTCGAACACGTCCATGAAGTCAGTATGCCTAGACGTCTATATAGATGCAAGTAGATATAGGCGGAGGCTTGAACGGCGAGGTTCGGTTGTCTGTCCGTTCTCAAACGTGACGTCACATTCTCAAAATCGATGTCCCACCGATGTCACCAATTGCCCCAGATATCAAGCAATGTCACAACCGCGTGGGTCCGCCCAAGCTGTTGCGCCTTGTTGTCTCGTGTCTCTAGATAAGAGATAACCCGTCCTCGTGCAATCGATCCGACATCGCGGGTGACGCACTAAGCAACCCTCGGCGACCGACACGGTCTTATCGTTTGCTTACGTTTCGGCCAGGCGCCGTATGGTGAATGAGACGTTCATCGCGAACGTTTCGGTGCACCCTTGCCGACACTCTAAGGGTGTCGGGGGAAACGCGACGATGACGGCGCTGCTGCTGACATTGGCGGGTTTGGCGTTCCTCGACTCGCTCAACGTCCTGAACATCGGCGTCGTCTCGGCAGTGATCTACGGCAGTCGATTGAATCGTCAGTCTGCGCTCCCGGGTGGAGTGAGCTTCATTGCCGGGGTCCTCGCGGTAACTACCACTTTCGGCCTGTGCGTCGTGCTCGGCTTGGGATTACTCACCGATCTGACCAGCTTCCATCTGACTCCTCCAGTGAGGTACTGGGGCGAGATGGTGCTGGGGCTGGTGCTGATCTTGCTGGCGTTCTTCCCGCTGGTTGCCCAAACGACTGCGCCAGGCTGGGCCCTGGCGGCGATGCGCCAGCGCCCGTGGTTGCTCGGATTCCTTGGCGCCGCAATCGGTCTCGGCCAGGCTCCTACTGCTGTTCCCTACTTGGCGGGCCTGGCAATGATCTCAGCCCTGCATCCGCGGCCGCCGACCTGGCCAGTAATCGTGATCGTGTACTCAGTCCTCACCATGTTGCCGTGCATGGTGCTCCTCGGCCTATCCACCAGCCGAAGTAAACGGGCCGACCAGGCGCAGCGCTGGTTGGTGCGAAGTCTCACCCGATACGGGCCGATCGGGGTGCGCCTCTTATTTCTGGTAGTTGGAGTGGCATTGTTCGCCGACGCCGTTGTTCACCGCGATCGATGGTGGTGACACCAAAATTGAGATGCAGGGCCGAGGCAGATTCTGACCATGCTCGTTTCGCTAGGAACGAGAGTTGTTTGGTGGTGGTCTAATCGCGGATATGTCTGAGCTGGTTTTCGCAGATGGCTCGTCGGGCGCGTTGGAGGCCGGGCAGTCACGGGCGGTCAGCCCACTGGCCCGCATCATCCTTCCTCGGCCGGGTGAGCCGCTCGACGTTCGCAAGCTCTATGTCGAGGAAGCAGAGACCAACGCACGGCGGGCCCACGCGCCCACCCGGACGACGTTGGAGATCGGCGCCGAGTCCGAGGTCTCGTTCGCGACATACTTCAACGCCTTCCCTGCCAGCTACTGGCGGCGCTGGTCGATCTTGGAATCGGTCGTGCTGCGCGTCGAGTTGACCGGCAGTGCCCGCGTCGACGTCTACCGCTCCAAGTCCACCGGAGCCCGGATCACGGTCGGCGGCGCCCCGATCCACAGTGCGACCGAGGGTGAGCCCGCGGTGCTCGAGGTCGAGATCGAGCTGACCCCGTTCGAGGACGGCGGCTGGATCTGGTTCGACATCACCACCGACGCGAAGTCCACGCTGCACCACGCAGGCTGGTACGCGCCGATCGCCGCGCCTGGGAGGGCGAACATCGCCGTCGGCATCCCGACGTTCAACCGGCCGTCGGACGCCGTCAACGCACTCGCCGCACTGACCTCGGACCCCGCGGTCGACGAGGTGATCAGCGCCGTCATCGTCTCGGATCAGGGCACCAAGAAGGCCAAGGATCATCCCGGGTTCGACGCCGCCGCGGCCGCGCTCGGCAATCGGCTGTCCATTCACAATCAGCCCAACCTCGGCGGGTCCGGCGGCTACAGCCGGGTCATGTACGAGGCTCTGAAGAACACCGACTGCGAACAGATCCTGTTCATGGACGACGACGTCCGCGTTGAACCCGACTCGATCCTGCGGGCGCTGGCATTCAACCGGTTCGCGAAGGTGCCCACGCTGGTCGGCGGCCAGATGCTCAACCTGCAGGAGCCCTCGCACCTGCACGTGATGGGTGAGATGGTCGACTCCGAGAACTTCATGTGGTCGGGAGCGGTCAACACCGAATACGACCACAACTTCGCCAAGTACCGGCTCAGCGACGAGGAGGAGTACCGCAGCAGGCTCTTGCACCGTCGTATCGACGTCGACTTCAACGGCTGGTGGATGTGCATGATCCCGAGCCAGGTCGCCGAGGAGTTGGGTCAGCCGCTGCCGCTGTTCATCAAGTGGGACGACGTCGAATACGGGCTGCGCGCCGGGGAACACGGCTATCCGACGGTGACGCTGCCCGGTGCGGCGATCTGGCACATGGCCTGGAGTGACAAGGACGACGCCATCGACTGGCAGGCGTATTTCCACCTGCGCAACCGACTCGTCGTCGCGGCCATGCACTGGGACGGCAACATTCGCGGCCTGGTGGCCAGCCACTTCAAGGCGACGATCAAACACCTTATCTGCCTTGAGTATTCGACCGTTGCCATCCAGAACAGGGCGATGGGCGACTTCCTGGCCGGGCCCGACCACATATTCTCGCTACTGGAGTCCGCGTTACCCGACGTCCGCAAGTTGCGCGCACAGTACCCGGACGCGGTGGTGCTGGAGAGCGCGACGGCGCTGCCCGCGCCGTCGGACAAGAAGTGGCGCAGGAAGGTCAACATCCCGACCAACCCGCTGGCGATCGCCACTCGGCTGAGCCGTGGTGTCGTGCACCAGCTCAAGCCGCACGACCCCATCCATCACCAGCGTCCGCAGATCAACGTCGCGACGCAGGACGCGCGGTGGTTCACCCTCTGCAAGGTCGACGGGGTGACCGTGACAACCGCCGACGGGCGCGGCGTGGTCTACCGTCAGCGCGACCGGGCCAAAATGTTCGCCCTGCTGCGCGAATCAGTCGGGCTCAGCATCCGTGTCAGCACCCTATTTCCAAGGATGCGCCGCACCTACCGCCACGCCCGACCGCGCCTCACAAGCCCTAGCACCTGGCAGCAGGTTTTTGAGGCGAGCAAGCCTATGTAGCTGAGACAAGTTCTGAGTCGTCCACATTCACTAGAAACGAGACACAGCCCGCTTCGCGAATAGCCTGGGCTCATGGGGGATGCACCAGTTCAGGTCACGCAGTACAACGCTGCATGGGCCGACAGGTTCGCTACGCAGCGCGACCAGTTGGAGGTCATTCTGCAGCCCTGGCTGTATGGCCCAGTCGAGCATGTTGGATCGACCGCAGTGCCAGGCTTAGCAGCCAAGCCCATCGTCGACATCGCCGCACCGATCAGATCGTTGGTCGAGGCACGCCGCGCGATACCCGTGCTGGAACGGTCCGGCTGGTTGTATTGGCCGTCCGATCCGAACAGCGCATGGCGGCTCTGGCTTCTGCGTCCGCGAACGGATACCCGAACGCATCACCTCTACCTGATACAACACGATGACCCACACCTACGGGAGCTGACCGCGTTCCGTGACCTGCTGCGGACAGACGCACTAGCGCGGCAGGCCTACGCAGCACTCAAAGAGCAACTGGCACAGCAGTATCGAACAGATCGTGAGGCGTACACCTCGGCGAAAACTGACTTTGTGACCGAGCTCTTGAAGCAGGTAGCCATCGAGATGCAGCCACGACCCAACGCCAGCCGGGATGCGGCAAAGGGCGACCAAATCAAAGTACTCGCGGCGCCCAGCAACGCCGCCGATGACGCCGCCGTGCGTCTGCTACTTGCGCTTGCGACCGGCGGCGGCCAGCCCCGCATTGCCGAGGCTGTCCTGCAATATCGGAATGACTCAGGCGCGAAGCTCTTCCCAGCGACACTGGGGAACGAAACGGTGGGCCTGGTGGGCTACAAGGTCGTGGCCGGCGCCATGGTGGTGCTTTTGCACCTCGCTGTCGCCTCACACGTTCGTCGTATGGGCATCGGCCGACGGTTACTAGTGAAGGTGCGCCGAACCGCGCCACCTGAGTTGCCAGTTGTCGCGGAGACGGACCGTGAGGCAGTCCAGTTCTACAGGGCCACAGGCTTCACGGTGACATCGCTCGGTGAGAAGTATCCGGGCGTAGAGCGATACCGCGCCGAACTCGGCCGCGCCACACGTGCCGATGACCGAGACTGGCGCTGAGCCGCCCACATTCTTTAGAAACGAGACAAGGGGTTTGACGCCACGGCCATGGCCTCGACACTCGCTCGCTGTACGCCACGTGATCGCCGAGCGGGCGGTGGAAATTGGTGTCGGGTGCGGCCTTTGGTTGCTCGTAGCCTGAAAGCATCCGGCGCGTTGCGCCAACAAGTACTGCGGCATGGGGGACGCATGACGAAACGCTCATCGGTGGAGCAGGCGTGGAATGACGCGCTCCGACCGGCGTGCCGCGCCCGGGGGATGAGGTTCGTCGGTGGTTCCGGGTTCGTGGTCGACGATATCTATCTCACCGAACTGTGTTATCCGCGGGTTTTTCATCCGGACAAAGACCCAGACAGGCTGCGCGTCATCTGGACTGTCGACATCAAGCCGCTGGCTGTCGACGAAATCCTCTGGGACGCCTTCCTTCCCGACGTCGTCATGGGTCCGCAGATGCGGATCAACCGCCGGGTCAACGGGGCGTTCAGGGTTCAGCCGCTGCGCATCGAAGAGGGCTCACTAGATGTGTTGGCCACCGACGAGCCGAACTGGAGCCCGGTACTTGACGCATTCGACCGCGCCAGAACTGCATTCATCGCCGCGTACCCCACTGCGGCCGACTACGTGTCGGCGCTCGAGCAGCGCGGCGACGGCATTGCCCCGAACCGGGCATTGACCCGGACGGTCACCGCGCTGATCGCCGCCGGCCGCGCCGAAGAGGCTGCACAGATGGCGGACCAAGCCATCGCCGCGGGGGAGAGCGGTGGCATGTCCTCGACGGTCGACGTACTCAAGTACCTGTCCGCGTGGGCGAAAGGCCCGCAGGCGTATTACGACTTCAAGGTCAGTCTGAAACCCACGCATGATTACTCGGCGATGTACGAGACCAAACGCAGCAACGTGTCCGTCGACCTGAGCCGGGAACACCACCGCGGCATGATGGCCCATCACGTGCATGACATGGACAGCTCCGATCCGTGGGCCATCGTCCTCAGCGCCCGCCCACCGGCTGGGGTGCCGGCAGACTTCTCCACGTCGCACTACCTGCAAGCCGCGGGCAGTGCCGACGCGATGACGATCGAGTACTGCGAACCCGGCGGGGCCGAGATCGGCGCGGTGTCGGTGCGTTCGGTAGTTGGCCACCCCCATACCGGTACAGCGAAGCTGGATGTCGACATCGTGCTGCCGCGCAGCGTCGAGACGATCAGCCGCCACGAAGTATTCACTGCACAGGAGGCAGCCGAGATGTTCGAGCGGTTCTACCGGACCGACGTGATCGGCGAAGGCTACGTGCTGAGACCCGTCGAGGGATACCGGGCCGACGGCGGACTGATCGACCTTCGCGAGCCGCCGACCAGCGGTCACGAGCACCGCGGACGGAGCTCGACACCGTGAACCGTGCCCTGTGTGTAGTGATCCCAATCGCGGCGGCAACGGTACTGGCGGGATGCGACACGCTGAATGCACTCGCCAATGGTGTGCTCCATCCGATGACACCGCAGCAGTCCAGGAGCCAAGTCATCGACGCTGCAACAGAAGTCAGCCGACTCATCGCCAAACCCATTGAATCGGCACACTTTTGGCATTCATCGTGCAGCGACGGTAACCAGGGGCCGTTTCGCGGCGACGTCAGAATCTCCTATCGCCCGCCCGCTGACCCGCAGGCTGCGGTGGCGGAGTTCGACGACATGACCCAGCGCCTCCGGCGCGGTGGATGGTCTCCGGACGGCGACTTCATCAGCCACTCAACGGCGTTGAAAAAGGGTGCAGTGAACGCTCTGCTGTCGCCGCCGGATGCCAGCGTTGCCCTGGCATCGGTCGAGCTCTTGGGTGAATGCCGCGACACGACCACCACCAAAGCCACCATAGGCGACGTCGAGGACCTCCAGCTCAGTTGATGTCCGCGGCGGCAGCCGGATTACCGCGCCGGGCAGTTATGGACCAGGACCGCTGCGGTGAGGGTAGCGACGAAGAAGGCGTGGGTGTTCGCGACCGTCAGATCCCACATGTCGGCCGCGCCGAACACCGGCGTGCTGCCTGCGACATGCGCAACGCTGTCATGGAACGGGGTGGTCAACCGATCGCCGGAACGCAGGTCTTTCGCATCGACCCATTCGGCCGCCGGCCGACTCGGTGCGCCGGTGGTGGCTGCCAACCCGGAGATCTCAGACGACGCGCTTTGTGCCCGCCCCGTGCTGTAGAAGGGGTGCTTGGCGGTGGTGTGCACCACCGAAGCGACATCGGCGGGGTTGGTGATCGTGAGGTCGAGCAGGTCGGTGTCGTGGTCGACCAGGACCGCTTCCACCAGCTCACTGCTGCGGTGTCCGGTTTCCGGGTCGACCGACCACACGCGATCGCCGGCCTTGAGCTCCGCGATGGGGCGCTTGCTGCCATCGGCCATCAGTACCAGCGTGTCCGGGCTGAATGATTGACCCGCGCACGGAACCCGCTGTGTCAGTGGGCTTGTTGGCGCCTCTAGGGGCGTGGCCGGTGCGTCCGAGACCCGCGGCGCGCCGGCGTGTTCCTCCGAGCTCGGACGATCCATGCCGGCCAACCAGAGTATCCCGCAGATCGACAGGACGATGGTGACCATCAAAGCCACCGGCACCCGCCACCAACGACTGCGACTCCACCATGACCGGTCACCCGACATGAAGTTCGTCACGACGATTCCCCCTGAAAACACGAGTTCTGATATCCGTCGCCAATGTCGGACACGTTCTGCAGGTGTAGTCGGGAGCCGGCGCCGAAACCGAATGGCGCGGGGCGGTGATCTAGCGCACAGCAAACGGCAACGCCGGCGCGAACGCCCGGATTTTTCGGGGTCGTTGTCCTACGTCACGCCTGCTGTGCAACCGATGCGCGTGGCTCCGACTCATCCGAGGTGCTCGTCGCGCTGACCGGAGGCTGAAACCGTCGACCGGGTAGTGCGAAGACACCGGCGGCAGCCGCGATGTAGCACAGCGCCGCGACGACGCCGCACGCCGTCGTGATGCCGCTGAGGAACGAATGCTGCACGGCGGCAAGGAGTTCGGGGTTCGCAGTGGCGATCCCGAACGCGGTCGGCACGGAGTTGCCGGCCTCTTCGGCCTTCCCGGTCACCGCGAACGCGCTGTCGGCGAGACGGTCGCCGAAGATCGAGGAGAAGAGCGAGCCGACGATGGCCACGCCAAGCGTGGCGCCCAGCTCACGGGTGGCGTCGTTGACCGCGGATCCGATACCAGCTCGGGCTGGTGGCAGCACGAGCATGATGGATTCGGTTGCGGGAGTGGAGACCAGGCCGATGCCCAGACCCATGAGCACCATCTGCGCAACGATGGTGGCCCAATAGGGGGTGGCGGTGTCGATGCTGCCGGCGATCCAGGCCATGGCGGTGCCGAAGGATGCCAGCCCGCTGACCACGACGACGCGCGTACCGATTCGCGGTGCGAGCAACCCGCCGGCGATGGAGCCGATGGCGATGGAGCCCGCGACGGGCAGGATGCGGGCGCCGGTCGAGAACGGGCTGAATCCGCGGAGCACCTGGAAGTACTGCGTGATGAGGAAGATGAAGCCGGACAGCGCGAAGAAGGTGACGGCCACCGATGCGCTGGCGGCGCTGAATCTGCGGTCGGTGAACAACCTGACATCGAGCATGGGGTGCTCAGCGGCCTGCTCGATCGTCACGAAGGCCAAGGTCAGCGCTGCGGCAGCAACAAATCCGGACAGCGTCGCGGGGCTGTGCCAGCCCCGGGCGGGGGCTTCGATGATGGTGTAGACGAGCACTCCGAGGAGCGCGGTCGAGGTGACAAGGCCCCGGATGTCGAGCGGGGGCACACCCGGGTCGCGTGATTCCGGCACCAGGAAGAACCCGAGAACCGCGGCCAGTAGCGCCAACGGGATGAGTGCCCAGAAGACGCTGCTCCACGAAAAGTGTTCGAGCAGAAGGCCTCCGGTGACCGGTCCGGCGGCGACGCCGACGCCGACCACGGCGCCCCAACCGCCGAGTGCCGCGGCGCGCTGGCGGCGGTCGTCGAACGTGTTGGTGATGATCGACAGGGTGGTGGGGAAGATCAGCGCGGCGAAAACGCCCATGCCGAACCGCGCCGCGACGAGGGCTTCCGTGCTCGTCGACGCAGCGCCGATACCGCTGGTGACGGCGAATCCGAGCAGTCCGATGAGGAGCGCCGGTCGGCGGCCATAGCGGTCCGACAGGCTGCCTGCTGCCAACACAAGCGCCGCGAAGGTCAGGGTGTAGCCGTCGACGACCCACTGCAGGCCGCGGGTATCGGCGTGCAGTTGGGTCGCGATGCTGGGTAGGGCGACGTTGACGATCGTCACGTCGATGTTGATGGCGAGCACGGCGACGTAGACGGCGGCCAGAATGCCCGCCTTGCGGCGCGCGGGCCGAGTTGGTGATTGTTCGATGGTCATGGCCGCCTTCCCTCTAGATGGTTGATATAATAATTTGTACTTTAAATTAGCAAGTAGGTGATGATGAGTCGAGACTACGGCCAGTACTGCGGGCTTGCCAGGGCGTTGGATGTGGTGGGTGACAGGTGGAACCTGCTGATCGTGCGCCAGCTCTTGATCGGTCCGGCACGCTTCGGTGAGCTGCGGGAGGGGCTGCCGGGGATCGCGACGAACCTGCTGACAGACCGGCTTCGCGATCTCGAATCCGCCGGCGTGGTGGAACGGCGACTGTCAGACGGGGCCAACGCGATCACGTACGCCCTCACCGAGTGGGGTGCTCAGCTGCGGGAGCCGATCTACGCCATGATCCGGTGGTCGACGCCGCTGATGATCCGCGGCCCGGAGGGGGATTCCTTCCGCGCCGACGGGCTGCTGCTGGCGCTGCCGGCCTTGTTGTCCGCGCGTGTGCCCGGCGATCGGCCGACCACGGTGGGAATCGTGGTGGACGGTGTCACCGTTCAACTGAGCGCGACTGCGGCCGGCATCGACGTCGGCTGGCCCGACGGCGGCAAGCTCGAGGCCGTGCTGACGGCCGAGGCGCAGATTGTTCTCGGGCTCGCGGCGGGCTTGCTTGCCCTCGACGACGTCGCCCCGCTCGTCGACATCACCGGCGACCTCGCGGCGTTGCGCGTCTTCTTCGACGCGCCCACGTCCGCCGTCGACGTCGCGAAGTGATCCCGACTCAGCGTCGCTGCACCAGCAGCGTTTGCGCTGACGTCCCGATGAAGCCCTGTTCGTCGAACAGCTCGGCAGTGGTCGACCCGAGGCCGTCGGGCCCGATAGAACCGCGCGCCCGCAGGCAGAACTCCGAGCCGACGGGGGCGCGGTGCAGGTGCACCGTGGTGTCGGTGTTCATGAACATGAACTCATTCGGATCCAGTGCTGCGCCAACGCCATTCGCGGAATCGACGACCATGGCCAGCCGTTGCAGATCGGTCAGTTTCTCGTCGTCGACCAACGAGACCAGCGGCTGCATCCACACGACGGCCGCGCCCGCATCGTCGGGCTGGGGCTCCCAGGTGACGGTCTCGAGATAGCCGGGCCGGCCCTGCCAGTGATGCCGGAAACCGGTGTCGGGCAACCGCTTCATCGGCGGGTAGCGATCCAGGGCCGCGTCCCGCGTGTCGGTCGTCGCCAACAACCAGGCCGACATCCGCGCCACCGCACGCTCCGAACCGTCCCGCTGCGCCGCCGTCATCTCGGCGGTCATCATGCAGATCCGCGAGCCGGGCCGCGACACCCACGCCCGAACCGCAACGGGCGCAACCGGAATGGCGCCGAGGATGTCGAGGGTCAGCCGACCCACCTGCATGCCGCTACCGGCGGCGAGCTCTTCGATCGATTTGGTCAGCAGTGCCAGCGGCGGCGACCCGTGCTGAATGCTCGAATCCCAGTTACTACCGGTGCCTTCGGTGGATTCGAAGCGTTGAAAATCGCCGTCGGCGTCGAGCCGACGGTAATAGCAGTCGATCATGCGATTCCGAAACTGTCGGGCCAGCCCGGATAGGGCGGGGGAGTGCCGCCGAACGCGGGGCACAGGTCTTGGTGCGTGCACCAGGAACATAGCTTGGACGGGTTGGGCCGGAAGTCACCGGTCTCGCCCGACTTCTGGATGGCGTGCCAGATGGCCATCAGGGTCTTCTCGAACCGCTCCAACTCGGCCAGGTCGGGGCTGTAGTCGAGGACCTGGCCGTCGGCCAGGTACAGCAGCCGCAGCCGCGCCGGCACCACGCCGCGCAGCCGGAGCAGGGCCACCGCATAGAACTTCATCTGGAACATGGCCTTGAACTCGGCCAGTGCGCGCGCTTCCGGCGGGGCCTTGCCGGTCTTGTAGTCGACGACCCGCAGCTCACCGGTCGGCGCGACGTCGATCCGGTCGACGAAGCCGCGCAGCAGGGTGCCGTCGGACAGCTCGACCTCGACGCGTTGTTCACAGCTCTGCGGGTCGAAGCGCGTCGGGTCCTCGAGCCGGTAGTACCCCGACAGCAGGGCCCGCGCTTCTTTGAGCAGCGTCTCCCGCAGCTCGGGCGCGATCTCCTCGGCCAGCTCGGGCTTCTCCGCCACCACGGCGTCCCAGGCGGGCGTGACCAGGGACAGCGCGGTCTCCGGCACGCGGTCGGTGGCAGGAAGCGCGTACAGCTGCTCCAGCGCGGCGTGCACCAGCGAGCCCCGCAACTGCGCGGTCGACGGCGGCTCCGGCAGCCGGTCGATGGCCCGGAACCGGTAGAGCAGCGGGCACTGTTTGAAGTCGCCGGCCCGCGACGGCGACAGCGCCGGCCGCCGGGTGGGGGCAGTGGCGGTCATCGGCGATCCGCCTTCAGCTCCTCGTTGGCGGTACTCATGCCTGCAGCTTAGGTGGGGGCCACGACAAAGTTCGCGAACCCCGGCCGTCTGCCGGGACGGGTCGGCTGGCAGGCTGGCCCGGTGAGAATCACCGGACCCTTCACCGTCGGCGACCGCGTCCAACTGACCGACGCCAAAGGCCGGCACTACACGATGGTGCTGGCGACAGGTGGGGAATTCCACACCCATCGCGGCATCATCGCCCACGATTCGGTGATCGACCAGCCCGAGGGCAGCGTCGTGAAATCCACCAACGGCGACCCGTTCCTGGTGCTGCGCCCGCTGCTGATCGACTACGTCCTCTCGATGCCGCGCGGCGCTCAGGTGATCTACCCGAAGGACGCCGCGCAGATCGTGCACGAGGGCGACATCTTCCCGGGGGCAAGGGTTTTGGAGGCCGGTGCCGGCTCCGGTGCGCTGACGTGTTCGCTGCTGCGGGCCGTCGGCCCGGGCGGTTCGGTGACGTCCTACGAGGTGCGCGACGACCATGCGGTGCACGCGGTGCGCAACGTCGAGACCTTCTTCGGTGAGCGGCCGGAGAACTGGAACCTGGTCATCGCCGATCTCAACGACTACGACGGCGGCGCAGGGGCGAGCGAAGCGACGGGGGAGGGCGAGGTCGACCGCGTCGTGCTCGACATGCTCGCGCCGTGGGACGTGCTGGAGACGGTGTCGAAGGCGCTGGTCCCCGGCGGCGTCCTGATCGTCTACGTCGCGACCGTCACACAGCTGTCGAAGACGGTCGAGGCGCTGCGCGAGCAGCAGTGCTGGACCGAGCCGCGGTCCTGGGAGTCGCTGCAGCGCGGCTGGGACGTCGTCGGCCTCGCGGTGCGCCCGCAGCATTCGATGCGGGGCCACACGGCGTTCCTCATCAGCGCTCGCCGCCTCGCGCCGGGGGCGGTGACGCCGCAGCCGCTGCGGCGCAAGCGCAACATCTAGTCCTCGCTGCTGACGAGGCCGCGCCGCGCGGACAGCAGCTCGATCTCCGGGTGCCCCGCAACCTGACGTTCGGCGGCATCGAGCACCTCGACGACGTGACGGCGGTCAGCCGCGACGACCGACACCCCGATCGCCGCCCGGCGGTGCAGATCCTGATTGCCGCTCTCGGCCGCCGACACGTAGAACTTGCGCTGCAGTTCGGCGATGATCGGCCGGATCACGGAGCGCTTCTCTTTCAGCGAGTGCACATCGCCCAGCAACAGGTCGAACTCCAGCCAACCGACCCACATCGGCAGCTCAGCGACCAGGTGTCGGGGCCGCACCCGAGGCGCCCGGCCCGCCCGGCTGTCCGAGCTTGAGCAGCAGGTTGGCGGTTTGCCGGTTCAGCTGCCAGGCGTCCCGGATGGGACTGAACTCCATGGGGAACGTGAACTTGTTGTCCGGCGCGGCGACAGAGCTGATGGTGATCGTGGCGATGATGTCGCCCGGCTGCCCGGCCGACCACAGCAGGTCGGTCGCCGTCACGTTCATCGGATTGAAGCCGTTGTCGCGCAGCGCCTTGGTGAAGTTGTCCAGCCCGGCCTGATCCTCGGCGGTGCCGTATTGGATCAGTCCGATCTTTTGTGCCGAGGGCACCGCGGGGTCCGCGATCTTGTACAGCACCGCGGTGATCGCGTCGGGTGACGGCAGCGGCGCGGCCACGGGTGTCTTGGCGTCGGTGGTCAGCAGTGAACGGGGCATGGGGTCGGCCGGCGGCTCGACGTGTTCACTGCACCCGGCCAACCCGATCGCCGTCGCGACGACGGCGATCAGGGTTCCTCGGGTCGGATTCACCGGGCTGGTCCTGGCGCCTACTTCACCGACGACAGCAGGGCCATGGCCGACCCCTTGGACAGTTGCCAGCCGGTGGGGCTGGGGCCGGCGACGAAGGTCAGCGGCTGGGATGCAGTGGCACCCGTGGCGGCGGTGGCGGTGACGTTGGCCGTCGCAGTGCCATCGCCGAGGTCATCGATGTCGGCAATGGCGAAGCTCATGGGGAACACGCCCTGCTTGACGGCGTTGCTGTAGGCCCGGTCGGCGGTGATCGCCTCCAGCCGGCCGACGCCGCCCTGGATGTAGCTGCCCTTGGACCCGGCGAAGCTGCCGGCGGCCGTCAGGCCGGTGAGCGTGGACACCAGCGACGTCTGCAGGCCCGGCGCGGGCGCCTGGGGCAGCGGTACCTGGCGGACGACCGGCGCGACGGCCGTCGACGTTCCAGTGGTCGGGATGGCCGTCTGCGAAGCCACGGTCGTACCGACGGCTGCGGCACCGACGAGGGCGGTGGCTGCGATGCCGGTGACGAGGGATTTGACGATCACTGCGGTCCTTTCGATGAGCCCGACTCGCGTATGAGATTAACAGCGCGGTCAGAGGGACACCCGTGTGTCGCAATTCCTTCGACGCCCATGATTGGCAGATCGCCGGTAGCGTTGAGGTATCCGCCGCACCAACTTCCGGTGCGGGAAAGGAGCGCAAGATGTCTGAAATGGATCGCCCGGACGCCTTCGGCAACCCGGGCATACCTCGTCAGAACCCCATGTCCAGCACCGATGCCGCCGAATTGGCGCGGCTTCGCAGTGAGACGGCGGCGCTACGAGAGCAGCTCACGAACGCGGCCGCGACGCATCGCGGACCGCGTGACGTGCAGCAGCTCGAAGCCCGCATCGATTCGCTGACAACCCGCAATGGCAAGTTGATGGATACGCTCAAAGAGGCGCGGCAGCAGTTGCTGGCGCTTCGTGAGGAAGTCGACCGGCTGGGGCAGCCGCCCAGCGGATACGGCGTCTTGCTGCTCACGCACGACGACGACACCGTCGACGTCTTCACCTCCGGTCGCAAGATGCGGCTGTCGGTGTCGCCGAACATCGAGGTGTCCGAACTCAAGCAGGGCCAGACCGTCCGCCTCAACGAGGCGCTGACGGTGGTCGAGGCCGGCTCGTTCGAGTCGGTCGGTGAGATCAGCACCCTGCGCGAAATCCTGAACGACGGCAAGCGCGCCCTTGTCGTGGGCCATGCCGACGAGGAGCGCATCGTCTGGCTCGCCGAGCCGCTGGTCGCGCTCGAATACCTCGACCCCGAGGTCGCCGAGGTGCTCGAAGGTGTCGACGACCTGGCGGACGAGCGCGCGCGCAAACTGCGGCCGGGCGACTCGCTGCTGGTCGACAGCAAGGCCGGGTACGCCTTCGAGCGCATCCCCAAGGCCGAGGTCGAGGACCTGGTCCTCGAAGAGGTGCCGGACGTCGCCTACAGCGACATCGGTGGCCTGACGCGGCAGATCGAGCTGATCCGCGACGCCGTCGAGCTGCCGTTCCTGCACAAGGACCTGTACCGGGAGTACGCACTGCGGCCGCCGAAGGGCGTGCTGCTGTACGGCCCTCCGGGTTGCGGCAAGACGCTCATCGCGAAGGCCGTCGCCAACTCGCTGGCCAAGAAGATGGCCGAGATCCGCGGCGACGACGCCCGGGAAGCCAAGAGTTACTTCCTGAACATCAAGGGCCCCGAGCTGCTCAACAAGTTCGTCGGCGAGACCGAGCGGCACATCCGCCTGATCTTCCAGCGGGCTCGCGAGAAGGCCTCCGAGGGCACCCCGGTGATCGTGTTCTTCGACGAGATGGACTCGATCTTCCGCACCCGTGGCACCGGCGTCAGCTCCGACGTCGAAACGACTGTCGTGCCACAGCTTCTCAGTGAGATCGACGGTGTCGAGGGCCTGGAGAACGTCATCGTCATCGGCGCCTCCAACCGCGAGGACATGATCGACCCGGCCATCCTGCGGCCCGGCCGCCTGGACGTGAAGATCAAGATCGAGCGGCCGGACGCCGAAGCGGCGCAGGACATCTTCAGCAAGTACCTCACCGAGGAACTGCCCGTCCACGCCGACGACCTGGCCGAGTTCAACGGCGACCGGACGCTGACGATCAAGGCCATGATCGAGAAGATCGTGGACCGGATGTACGCCGAGATCGACGACAACCGTTTCCTCGAGGTGACGTACGCCAACGGCGACAAGGAGGTCATGTACTTCAAGGACTTCAACTCCGGCGCCATGATCCAGAACGTCGTGGACCGGGCCAAGAAGTACGCGATCAAGTCGGTGCTGGAAACCGGGCAGCGCGGTCTGCGGGTGCAGCATCTGCTGGACTCGATCGTCGACGAGTTCGCCGAGAACGAAGACCTGCCCAACACCACCAATCCCGATGACTGGGCGCGGATTTCGGGCAAGAAGGGCGAGCGGATCGTCTACATCCGCACGCTGGTCACCGGCAAGAGCTCGTCCGCGAGCCGGGCCATCGACACCGAGAGCAACCTGGGTCAGTACCTGTAGACCCGCACACAAAACCGTCCCTTCTCCCCGGAGGAGGGACGGTTTTGTGTCTGTTGACCGATCGCGGCTCAGCGCGCGCGGTCGGCGAGGTAGCGGTCGCGCGCGTCCAGTCGGCGACGCAGGCTGTCGACTTGTGGGTCGACGAACTCGGCGCGGTACTCGGCGTCGGTCGTGGTGCGGGCGGTGATGTACATGAAGGTCAGGGCGCCCAGGAAGAGCGTCGTCTGGATCAGCGACTCCGGAATGGGCAGCGTCATGCCGAAGATGGTGCCCTCGGGCGAGCCGTTGTTGCGCGTCCATTCCGCCAGCAGCTTCGGGCTGATCAGGATCAGGCCGAGCACCAGGAAGATGAATGCGGTCACCAGCGCGACGATCAGCAGCTGCAACACCTGCGACATGGCCAGGACGAACACCACGTTGACACGTTCGATGCGGGACAACGGGATTCGGTGGTCGGACGCGGGTAGATGCTCGAACGGGGTGCCGGCTAGGGTTTCGCGCTGGGCATCCGGTGTGTCGGGCGTCGTGGCCGTCAGGATCGGCCGGACCCGGTCGATGGTGGTTGCGATGACGAATGCCACGGCGATCAGCGCCAGGAAGCCCAGCGCGGACCACAGCCGGGCCCGGCTGACGTTGGCCGCCATCAGCCAGACGTAGGTGTTGAAGAACACCAGCACCGTCAACAGCATGATCGGCAGGGCCCGCACGAAGAGGTTGCCCACGAGGGTCAGGTTGTGCGCTGTGGTGTCCAAGGCCCAGCCCAGGATCGAGCCGATGCCGGTCGCGGTGCAGGCCAGGATGACGGCGATGACCACGCCGACGTAGATCACGTTGCTGCTGACATAGGCCCCGGGACCGCCGAACACCGCGCCGGCCAGGCAGACCGCCACCGACACCGCGGCCGCCGTGGCGCGGTTACGCCACGACGCGATCCGCGACACCAGCCAGCCCGCCAGTGAGGCCAGCGGCGCCACCAGCAGGAGAAGGGCGAGGATGAACCATTCGGTCCGGGTGGGCTGGCCCTCGATGTTGATGGTGTGCTTGCCGGTGACCGCAGTGACCAGGATCGAGTTGGCCATGAACACCGCGAACCCGGCCAGCGCCGGTGCCGAGCGTTGCCACAGCCGTCGCACCAGCGCCCCCGGACGCAGCACCGCGGGCAGCCCGCGGCGCAGAAACCAGGTCTCGGCGGCGACGCGGTCGCTCCGCGCGGGCATTTCCGGTCGCTCCGCTCGCCCCGATGTGGTCATGCGGCTAATCGTCGCGTATCAACAGCCGTCTAGTCTTGGCGGCATGCAACGGATCATCGGAACAGAGGTCGAATACGGCATTTCCTCGCCGTCTGATCCGACCGCGAACCCGATCCTCACGTCCACCCAGGCGGTGCTGGCGTACGCGGCGGCCAGCGGCATCCAGCGGGCCAAGCGCACGCGCTGGGACTACGAGGTCGAGTCCCCGCTGCGCGACGCGCGTGGCTTCGACCTGAGCCGCTCCACGGGCCCGGCCCCGATCGTCGACGCCGACGAGATCGGCGCGGCCAACATGATCCTCACCAACGGCGCCCGGCTGTATGTCGACCACGCCCACCCGGAGTACTCCGCTCCCGAGGTCACCGACCCGATGGACGCGGTCATCTGGGACAAGGCCGGCGAACGGGTCATGGAGGCCGCGGCACGGTATGTGGCCAGCGTCCCGGGCGCGGCCAGGCTGCAGCTGTACAAGAACAACGTCGACGGCAAGGGCGCGTCGTACGGCACGCACGAGAACTACCTGATGAGCCGGCAGACGCCGTTCAACTCGGTGATCGCCGGGCTGACGCCGTTCTTCGTGTCCCGTCAGGTCGTGACCGGGTCCGGCCGCGTCGGCATCGGGCAGTCGGGGGATGAGCCGGGCTTCCAGCTGACGCAGCGCGCCGACTACATCGAGGTCGAGGTCGGCCTCGAGACCACGCTCAAGCGCGGCATCATCAACACCCGCGACGAGCCGCACGCCGACGCCGACAAGTACCGCCGGCTGCACGTCATCATCGGTGACGCCAACCTGGCCGAGACGTCGACGTACCTCAAGGTGGGCACCACGTCACTGGTGCTCGACCTCATCGAGTTCGGGGCCGCGGAAGGCATCGAACTGTCCGACCTGGCACTGGCGCGCCCGGTGCACGCGGTGCACGTCATCAGCCGCGACCCGTCGCTGCGCGCGACCGTGGCCCTGGCCGACGGCCGCGAGCTGACCGCCCTTGCGCTGCAACGCATCTACCTGGACCGGGTGGCCAAGCTGCAGGAACGCCGCGATCCCGACCCGCGCGCCGACCACGTCATCGAGACCTGGGCGCACGTCCTGGACCTGCTGGAACGCGATCCGATGGAGTGCGCCGAACTCCTGGACTGGCCGGCCAAGCTGCGCCTGCTGGAGGGCTTCCGCCAGCGGGAGAACCTGAGCTGGAACGCGCCGCGCCTGCACCTGGTGGACCTGCAGTACTCCGACGTCCGGCTGGACAAGGGGCTGTACAACCGCCTGGTGGCGCGTGGCTCGATGAAGCGGCTGGTCACCGAGCAGCAGGTGCTCGACGCGGTGGACAACCCGCCCACCGACACCCGCGCCTACTTCCGTGGTGAGTGCCTGCGCCGGTTCGGTGCGGACATCGCCGCGGCCAGCTGGGACTCCGTGATTTTCGACCTCGGTGGCGAGTCGCTGGTGCGGATTCCGACGCTGGAACCGCTGCGTGGAAGCAAGGCCCACGTCGGTGCGTTGCTCGATTCGGTGGACAGCGCGGTCGAGTTGGTGGAACAGCTCACCACGTAACTGCTTGTGTTCCCGGGGAACCCGGGCGCGGACCGGTAGTGTGAAGTCAGAGAATCGAGCAATCAGGAGGCGGCGATGGCTCAGGAACAGACCAAGCGCGGTGGCGGCGGCGGCGAGGACGACGACCTCTCCGGCACGTCTGCCGCAGGTCAGGAACGTCGCGAGAAGCTCGCTGAGGACACCGACGACCTGCTCGACGAGATCGACGACGTGCTGGAAGAGAACGCTGAGGACTTCGTGCGCGCATACGTCCAAAAGGGCGGCCAGTGACGGCAGCGTTCGGGCCTTTCTCTGATCGACTGGATGTCACCTCACCCCACCTGAACCTGTCCTCGTTTTCGGACTTTCTCAGCCGGCAGGCGCCCCACCTGCTGCCGACTGCGGGTGTGCGGAGCACTTGGGCTTCAGCCGGTGACGTTCGGTCCGGTGCCGACTTGCCCCACGGCACGACGATCGTCGCGATCAAATACCCCGGGGGCGTGCTGATCGCGGGTGACCGCCGCGCCACCCAGGGCAACATGATCGCCAGCCGCGACGTGCAGAAGGTGCACATCGCCGACGATTACACCGCGACCGGTATCGCCGGCACCGCGGCCATCGCGGTGGAGTTCGCGCGGCTGTACGCCGTCGAGCTCGAGCACTACGAGAAGCTCGAAGGCGTGCCGCTGACGTTCCGTGGCAAGGTCAACCGGCTGGCCATCATGGTGCGCGGCAATCTGGGTGCGGCCCTGCAGGGCTTCGTCGCGCTGCCGCTGCTGGTGGGCTACGACCTGGACGACTCCGACCCGGGCAACGCCGGTCGCATCGTCTCGTTCGACGCCGCGGGCGGCTGGAACATCGAGGACGAGGGCTACCAGTCGGTGGGCTCGGGCTCGCTGTTCGCCAAGTCGTCGATCAAGAAGCTGTATTCGCATGTGACCGATGCCGATTCGGCGCTGAAGGTCGCCATCGAGTCGCTGTACGACGCGGCCGACGACGATTCGGCCACCGGCGGACCGGACTTGACGCGTGGCATCTATCCGACCGCGGTGCTGATCGGTGCCGAGGGCGCCGAAGAGGTCACCGAGGAGCGCATCGCCGCGCTGGCCCGGGAAGTCATCGCCAACCGGACGCGCGCGAGAGGTAATGCCTGATGAGCTTTCCGTATTTCATCTCGCCCGAACAGGCGATGCGGGAACGGTCCGAGCTTGCGCGCAAAGGCATTTCGCGGGGTCGCAGCGTGGTCGTGCTGGCCTACGACGGGGGCGTGCTGTTCGTGGCCGAGAACCCGTCGCGGTCGCTGCAGAAGGTCAGTGAGCTGTACGACCGAGTGGGCTTCGCCGCGGTCGGCCGGTTCAACGAGTTCGACAATCTGCGTCGCGGCGGCATCCAGTTCGCCGACACCCGGGGCTACGCCTATGACCGGCGGGACGTCACCGGCCGTCAGCTGGCCAACGTCTACGCCCAGACCCTCGGCACCATCTTCACCGAGCAGGCCAAGCCCTACGAGGTCGAGCTGTGCGTCGCCGAGGTGGCGCACCACGGCGAGACGAAAGCCCCTGAGCTGTATCGGATCACGTACGACGGGTCCATCGCCGACGAGCCGCATTTCGTCGTCATGGGTGGTACGACCGAGCCGATCATCGCTGCGCTGGGCGACTCCTACCAGGAGAACGCGAGCCTGGCCGACGCGGTGAGGATCGCCGTCGACGCGCTGCACGCCGGCGCCGGCGACCGCGTGTTGGGGGCCGCGACGCTCGAGGTGGCGATCCTCGACGCCAAGAGGCCACGGCGCGCGTTCCGCCGGATCACCGGCGCAGCGCTCGACGCCGTCCTGCCGAAGGCCGAGGAGTCGGAGGCCAAGGACGAGGCCAAGTCCGCCGACGGCGAGAGCAAGCCCGAAGGCGACGCGGCCGAGTAATCAGTCGGCCGACGGGACCGCCGCCAATCCGCGGAGTAGCACTCTGACGCCGAATTCGAAGGCGTCATCGGCGCGTTCGGGTTTGCTGGTGCCGGTGGCCAGTGCGGCCGCAAACTCCGGACCGACATCGGCGCCGGCCTGCCAGGGTTCGTCGGGCGCGGCCACATCGAGCGCCGAGCCGAGCACGAACGAGTCGATCAGCGTGATGGCCCGCAAGGTGTCCGCGGGATCGAACCCGGCCCGGTCGAACGCGACGGCCAGCACGTTGTACATAGTGAGGGCGTGGTCGCTGTTCACCGCGTGCGAGGTGAGCAGAGGGATGAGCCGCGGGTAGCGGGCGTAGCTCTGGCGGTAGGACCGCATGATGTCGGCGACGACGTCGGTCCATGGCCGCTGCGGGTCGTCGGCAGGCAGCGCGACGTCGGACATCGCCCGTTCGCGCAGCAGCTCGACGATCTGTTCACGTCCCGCGACGTGGTTGTACAGCGATGACGGGCTGACCTTGAGGGCCCGGGCCAGTTCCGGCACGGTGAAGCCCCCGGTCTTGTTGACCAAATCCATTGCTGCGCTGGCGATGCGATCCGTGGAAAGCAGCGGTTTGGAGGGGCGGCCCATGGCATATGTCTACTACCTCTTTACAAGCAGGGGTAAGTGGGGTCACAATAAAACGAATCAAATTCGTTTTAGGAGTCCAGCTGATGATCACCCTGACCGCCACCGCACCCGAGTCGCTGTCCCGCAGCACCGAGTCGACGCGCCCGCCGGTGCGGGTCGGCCTGGTGCAGCACCGCTGGCGTCCCGACGCCGACGTGCTCACCAAGGTGCTGCGTGACGGTATCGACCGCGCCGCCGGAGAGGGCGCCGCGCTGGTCTGCCTGCCGGAGATCACGCTGTTGCGGTACCCCGCCGACACACCGGCCGGCCCGAACCCGGGGGATACCGCAGAAGATCTCCTTGACGGCCCGACGTTCGCACTCGCCGCCGAGGCGGCCCGGGCCAACGGCATCTTCGTGCACGCGTCGCTGTACGAAAAGTCGCCGGCCGCAGACGGTTTGGGCTTCAACACGGCGATCCTGGTCTCCCCGTCGGGTGAGCTCGCCGGCCGGACCCGCAAGATGCACATCCCGATCTCGGCGGGCTACTACGAGGACACCTACTTCCGGGCCGGCCCTGCCGAGGGCAACCCGTACCCGGTCTACGAGCCCGAGGGGCTCGGGGCCAAGCTCGGCATGCCGACGTGCTGGGACGAATGGTTCCCCGAGGTGGCCCGCAACTACTCGCTTGGCGGTGCCGAGATCGTCGTCTACCCGACGGCCATCGGCTCCGAGCCGGTCTTTCCCGCCTTCGACACCCAGCCGCTGTGGCAGCAGGTCATCGTCGCCAACGGCATCAACAGCGGCCTGTTCATGGTGGTGCCCAACCGAATCGGCGACGAGGGCACCGTGACCTTCTACGGTTCGTCGTTCATCTCCGATCCGTACGGCCGGGTGCTGGTGCAGGCCCCGCGTGACGAGGAGGCGGTGCTGGTCGCCGATCTGGACCTCGACCAGCGCCGCGACTGGCTCGAGCTGTTCCCGTTCCTGCTGACCCGGCGCCCGGAGAGCTACGGCGCGCTGACCGCACCAGTCGACGCGCAGCGCCCGTACGGCGCCGGCCACGAAGCCACCGCGGTGGTGAAATGACCGACTACGTGATGCCTGCGGAGAGCGCGCCGCAGGACCGGGTGTGGATGGCGTTCCCGTCGGAGGGATATTCCTTGGGGGACAACGAAACCGAACACCACGAGGCCCGCTCGACATGGGCCGCCGTTGCCCATGCGGTGCTTGAGTTCGAGCCGGTGACCGTGGTGGTGGACCCCGCGGAAACGGCTGCCGCGCGGCGGTACCTGTCCGCTGACGTCGACATCGTCGAGGCGCCGCTGAACGACGCCTGGATGCGCGACATCGGCCCGACCTTCGTGCATGCCGGCGACGGTTCGGTGGCGGCGGTGGACTGGGTGTTCAACGGCTGGGGTGGCCAGGACTGGGCGCGCTGGGATCGCGACGCGAAAATCGGTGCCGCCGTGGCCGGTTGGGCCGGTGTTCCGGTGATCAGCTCGGCGCTGGTCAACGAGGGCGGCGGCATCCAGGTCGACGGGCAGGGCACGGTGCTGGTCACCGAGACCGTCCAACTCGACCCCGGCCGCAATCCCGGCGCCACCAAGGCCGATATCGAAGCCGAACTGGCCCGCACCCTCGGCGCCACGCACGCCGTGTGGTTGCCGCGTGGTCTGACCCGCGACTCGGAGCGCTTCGGCACCCGTGGACACGTCGACATCGTCGCCGCCATCACATCGCCCGGTCGGCTGCTGCTGCATGCGCAGCGCTCCGACGCACATCCGGACCATCTGGTGTGCAAGGAGATTCGCGAAGCCCTCGCCGACACGCGCGATGCCGCGGGCCGGCCGTGGGAGATCGTCGAGTTGCCCGCACCCGATCTGCTGACCGATGCCGAGGGCTACGTCGACTACAGCTACATCAACCACCTGGTGGTCAACGGCGGCGTCATCGCGTGCGCGTTCGGTGATCCGCGCGACGCCGATGCGGCGGCGATCCTGGCCGAGCAGTACCCCGGCCGGCGCGTGGTCAGCGTCGACGCGCGGCCGCTGTTCGAGCGTGGCGGCGGCATCCACTGCATCACACAGCATCAGCCGTCGCCGCGGTGATCTGAGCCGACTGGGATCTCAGCTATTTGGCTGATGCCCGGCCGCCCGAGTGGTGCTTTATTGAAGTCATCGCCCCATGGACGCCGCCGATTGTTCGGGAGGTCGCGGCGGCTCCTTGGCCGCGACCTGCAGTGCCCGACAACTGACTTCAAAGGCGGCTTCTCATGAAATACCTGGTGCAATGGCATGCAATCGATCCGGCTCGGATGCGGGCGACGGCCGAACACTTCCTGCAGACCGGGGCGAAGCCGCCCGATGGTGCCACCCAACTCGGGCGGTGGTTCGGTCTCAACGGCAGCGGTTGCTCGGTGATCGACGCCGCTGACGCCAAGCCGGTGTTCGAGCTCATCTCCGAGTGGCAGGAGTATCTCCAGATCGAAGCCACCCCGGTACTCGAGGACGATGAGTTCGGCGCCATCGTCGCCAAGCTCTACGGATAGCGGCGTTCCGGTCTGCCGTCCGCGATTCCGAACCGCTTCCGGTACTCACTGGGTGTGAGTCCGGTCGTCCGTTGAAAGAGTCGCCGGAACGTCGAGACATCAAGGTAGCCAACGTCCATCGCGATCTGCTCGACCGAAGTCCTGGACAGTTCGAGCGATTCGCGCGCCTTGGCGACGCGCACGGATTGCAGGTACTCGGTCAGGGTTGACCCCGTCGCTTCTTTGAAGCGGCGCTGGAACGTTCGTGGCTGCACCCCGGCGACCTGCGCGAGTTCCGCCACGGCCAGTTGCCGGCCGGCGTTCGCGTGGATGAAGGTCTGCGCCGTCAGAACCTCCTTGTCGCCGTGGCGAAGTCGCGGCGTGAACTCCTGATAGGTGCGCTGTTGCCGGCGGGGCGGATCGGCCAGGATGAACCGTGCGGTGTGCAGCATGACGCTGGGGCCCAACAGTCGGTCGACCAACGTGAGTCCGAGGTCGACCCATGCCAAAATCCCTGCGGCAGTGATGATGTCGATATCGTCGATCACCATGCGCGCGGCGTCGACGCGAATCTTCGGGAATTGTGTTGCCAGGTAGTCGGCGAAGGCCCAGTGTGTCGTTGCGTCCCGGCCGTCGAGCATCCCGGTCTCGGCGAGCACGAACACGCCGGCGCAGACAGCGCACAGAATCGTGCCGCCGGACTTGAGATCACGAATCCAGTCACCGAGGGTGTCGACGTTCGTCATGTCTTCGGGCACAACGAGACTGGGCGGCACGATGATGTGACTGAGTCGGTGCTCGGTTCCCGGATGGCTGTCGAAGGTGCAGACCATCCCGGCATCCGGCCCGGTTCCGCTCACGGTCCACGTGCTGACACGGATCGCGGCGGGCTGGTCGTCGGTATCGGTGGCATAGTCACTGGCGACCCGGAACACATCGCCGAGCCCGTAGATGGCCGACTCTTGACAGCTCGGATAGTCCACGAGACCGATCTCGCCCACGAGGCGTACCTCGGAAGCGGTGTCGCGTTTGTCGCGATCGCCTCGGAAAGTGTCGTTTGCGCCCATTGTCGCCAAGCTAGCAGCGATCTAGCGTCGACACCGGAGTTGGCACCACCGTGCCACCCGCGCACGAGCGACGTTTCCGAAGGAGAACCATGGCCGACCTGCCAGCCCCGACCACGCCGTACCTGGAGGGCCCCGCCCGCGAACTCGCCGAGAACACCGACCCGCATCCGCGCATCTACGAGCTGCCGCCCGAGCAGGGGCGCAAGATCCTGTTGGACCTGCAGAGCGATCCCACGGTCGCGCGCCCCGACGTCGACGAGGAATGGGTCGACGTCGACGCCGGCCAGTGGGGCATCGTGCGAACCCGGATCATCAAGCCCGCCGGCAGCACGGGTCCGCTGCCGGTCGTGTTCTACATCCACGGCGCCGGTTGGGTTTTCGGTGACGACAAGACGCACGATCGGCTGTTCCGGGAACTGACCGTCGGCGCGGGTGCGGCCGGTGTGTTCCCGGTCTACGACTGGGCTCCCGAACACGGCTATCCGACGCAGGTGGAGCAGAACTATGCCGTCGGGCAGTGGCTCCTCGAGCACGGCGCCGAGCACGGGCTGGACACCTCGCGCGTCGCGGTGGCGGGCGAATCGGTCGGTGGCTGCATGTCGGCGGTATTCGCCCTGATGAACAAGGAACGCGGCGGCATCGATCTGAAGGCCCAGATTCTGTTGTACCCCGTCACCGGACCCGATTTCGACACGCAGTCCTATCACCAGTTCGCCGAGCACTACTACCTGACGCGCGACGGCATGCTGTGGTTCTGGGACGCCTACACGAAGGATGAGGCGCAACGTGCGGAGCCGTACGCATCGCCGCTGCGAGCCACCCTCGATCAGCTTCGCGGTCTCCCGCCCGCGTTGGTGATCACCGCCGAAGCTGACGTGCTGCGCGATGGTGGCGAGTTGTACGCCAACAAACTTCGCGAGGCGGGCGTGACGGTCACGGCGGTCCGCATCAGCGGTACGGTGCACGACTTCATGCTGCTGGACTCGCTCCGGGACACCCCGGCCACCAACGTTGCCCGCAAGCTCGCCATCGACGCGCTACGGGATGCGCTGCACAACGGCTGACGACGGCTAGCTGTACTGACCTGAGAGGTTAGGTACGCGGCTGGCGGGTGGTTGACCTTTGAGTGCTGTGTGGCCGCGATGGTGATTGTAGGTGTGTAGCCACCGCGGGAACTCGGCGCAGCGTTCGGCGTCGCTGCGGTAGAGCCGGGCGTAGGCCCATTCGTCGGCAAGCGTGCGGTGGAAACGCTCGACCTTGCCGTTTGTCTGTGGACGGTAGGGGCGGGTTCGTCGGTGCTTGATGTCACCCAGAGCATCACGAAATTTGTGTGACCGGTAGCAGGATCCGTTGTCGGTCAACACATTTTGTACCGTGAAACCACACTC
>NZ_KB911474.1:0-154074 GCF_000383495.1 Mycobacterium sp. 360MFTsu5.1
CAACGCCCGCGACCTCGACGCCGTCGAGACCATCCAGGACCTGACCGACGGCTTCGGCGCCGACGTCGTGATCGACGCGGTCGGCCGGCCCGAGACCTGGAAGCAGGCGTTCTACGCCCGCGATCTGGCCGGAACCGTTGTCCTGGTGGGTGTTCCGACACCCGACATGACCCTCGAGATGCCGCTGATCGACTTCTTCTCCCACGGCGGGTCGCTGAAGTCGTCGTGGTACGGCGACTGCCTGCCCGAGCGCGACTTCCCCACCCTCATCAGCCTGTACCTGCAGGGCCGGCTCCCGCTGGAGAAGTTCGTCACCGAACGCATCGGACTCGACCAGATCGAGGACGCCTTCCACAAGATGCACAGCGGCGAGGTGCTGCGCTCGGTGGTGGTCCTCAAGTGAGTGGTCACGGCCCAGGAGCACACCTCATCCCGCCCTCCTGATCCGCCACTGCCCGTCCTGTTTCTCCACCAGACCGCTGATCTCCAGCAGCGCCAGCGGCCCGAGCACACGTTCGGGTGGCAGGGCCGCACCGACCGAGATCTGCTCGAGGCTGCGGAAGCCCCGTGCCGGCAGCGCCTCGTACACCTGAAGCTGGTCCGGGGTCAGGTCATCGAGCGGTGTCTCTGGATGCTCGGGTTCATCGGCCAGTTCGCCTATCCGCCCGATCAATTCGACGACCTGCTCGGCCCGGTCGACCAGGGCCGCACCGTTGCGGATGAGGACGTGGCATCCCGCCGAAGCGGCCGACGTCACCGGGCCGGGCACCGCACACACCTTGCGGCCCATCGCGGTCGCCCACGCCGCGGTGTTGGCCGCCCCGCTGCGCAGCCCAGCTTCAACCACCACGGTGGCCCCGGATAGCGCCGCCGCCAATCGGTTTCGGGTCAGGAACCGGTATCTGGTCGGCCGCTCCCCCGGCGGATACTCGCTGAGCAGCAGCCCCGAGGTGGCCACCCGGTGCAGCAGCGCCGAATGCCCCGACGGGTACGGCACGTCGATACCCCCGGCAAGCACTGCCATGGTGACGCCGTCCGACGCCAACACCGCGCGGTGCGCCGCTCCGTCGATGCCATAAGTTCTATCGCTAGTAATAATTGTTGCACTGGAATCCCGTCGCTGTAAGCGAACTACCAGTTCGTAGACGTGGCTGCGTTGACTCGACCATACAACAGTTGTTCGGGTCCACCAGGGCATCAATGTAGACATCGCTGCAGCTGCGATGTGCCTAGTCGACATCGGTGAGGGTAGGCCGTGGGCAACTACGTTATCTGGGGTTGAATTCGGCCGTGTATTGCTGTTCCCGCTGAGGTGATGGTGGTGGGTTTGAGGTAGGCGGGAACAGCTGTGGTTGCGGGTGTTCCCGCTTTCGTTTGTCGATGTTGTGGTCGCTGGTGGGCGCAGGTTGTGTCGGCGTTGTCAGGTGGCGGATGGCGTGCCGGGGGTTGTGATGTTTAAAGCCGGTACATTTCGCGTTCCATGAGCGCTTCTCGGAAGAGTTTTTCGTGCTCGCCGTGGAAGTAGGGGTACTTGCCTTGTAGGAGGCGGGGCCAGTGGATCGGGCAGGGGCGGCGGCGCTTGGTGTTGTCCGGTGTGGTGGTGTTGGCGCCGGCTGGTGCGCGGGTGGGCTGGTCGGCGGCGACGCTGTCGATGGTTGGTTGGGTTTGGGTCGTGGCGGCTCGATGCCGGTGTGGGAGTAGCGTTTTCATGGCCGGGTCCGTGTGGGTTGTTTTTGGGGCCACCAGCTGGCTTCGCGCAGGAGGGTGGCGATGGCCGGAACGGTGAGTGTGCGCACGAGGAAGGTGTCCAGCAGTAGTCCGCAGCCGACGATGAGGCCGACTTGGATCATGATGGCGATGGAGCCGGCCATCAGTCCGAACATGCTGGCAGCGAAGATGAGTCCGGCGGAGGTGATGACCGAGCCGGTTTTGGCGACGGTGCGTAGGACTCCGACGCGGATGTTGTGTTCGGATTCTTCGCGTAGTCGTGATACCAGCAGCATGTTGTAGTCGGCGCCGACCGCGACGAGGATGATGAACGCCAATAGTGGTACGGGCCATGCGATTTGGTAACCGAGTATCCATTGGAAAACGACGACGCCGAAACCGATGGAGGCCAGGTAGTTCAGCACGACGGTGCCCAGGAGGTAGAGCGGGGCCAGCGCAGCGCGCAACAGCAGGACCAGGATGAGTCCGACGACGACGAGGGTGGCGACGGCCAGTTGGGTGAAGTCGGCTTGTAGTAGGTGCTGGATGTCGGCGTTGACGGCCGGGAATCCGGCCACGGAGATGGTGGCGTTGGTCAGGGAGGTGTTGGGGCGGGCGGCTTCGGCGACGGTGACCATGTGGTGGGCCAGTGCCATGGCGGCGCTGCTGTAGGGGTCGAGTGTGGATTCGATAATGAAGCGGGCGGTTTTTCCGTCGGGGGTGATGAATTGTTTGGCGACGTCAGCGAATTGGCGGTTGTCGAAGGCGGTTGGGGGTAGGTAGAAGCCGCTGGCGGTGTCAGAGTTGGCGCTGGCGCGTGCGGAGTTTTGTAGTTGTGCAGCGATCTGGCTCATCCCGGCGAGCAGTTGAATGTTGCTGTCGGCCAGGGCGTGCACGCCGGTTGCCAATGCTTGTGCTCCAGAGGCGAGTTGGCTGATGCCGTGTTGCAGGCGTGCGATGTTGGTCGCCACGTCGGCGGGGTCACCCAGAGTGCCCAGGGCATGTTGCAGGGTGGTGATTGAGGTTTGGACGTCGGCGAGGGTGGCGGTGACGGTGGCGTTGGTGGCGGGGTTGTAGTGGTCGCCCAGCTCAGCGATGCGGTCGAAGAATCCGTTGGTGCGCAGGGCGTCCAGGACGCGCATCTGGTCGCGGAGTTCGGTGCATTTTGGTGTGGTGACGCACCAGGGTGCGGTGTCGAGGATGTCGCGCAGTGGCGAAACGGCGGCGATGGCGTTGCGAGCCTGTTCGGCCTCGGGGCGTAGTCCGGGTCCGGCTTGGATGGCGTGATCGATGTCGGGGGCGGTGGCCGACAGTTGGTGCAGCAGCGGGGTGAATCGCTGGATTTGGCTGCTGGCGGTGTGCGCTTGGTTGAGCAGGCCGCTCAAGGGTGTCAGCGCGGTGCGCAGGGTGCGGTCGAGTTGTGCCAGGCCGTTGGCGAGTTGGTCAGCGCCGCCGGTGAGTTGGGCCAGGTCGTTCTTGCGGGCGTTGCCGTCGGCGGCGGCGGTGGCCATCTTGTCGCCGATTTGTTGGTTCTGCCAGGACAATTGGGCTTGTTCGAGTCGGGTGCCGCCGGGGCGGGTGACGCCAGATACTTTGCTCACGCCGGGCAGTTGGGCGATGCGGGAGGCGAGTTCGTCGAGGTCGGCGAGGCCTTTGCCGGTGCGCATGTCGGCGGGGTTTTCCACGACGAGGAATTGTGTGAAGACCATGTCGGTGGGGAAATGCCGGTTGAGCAGCTGGTAGCCCAGGTTGCTTGCGGTGTCGGCGGGTTGGCCTTTGCGGTCGTCGTAGCTGATCTTGATGGTGGTGGCTGCCGCGGCCAGGGCCAGCAGGATGATGAGGCTGACGGTGAGCAGCGGCACGGGTTTGCGCACGACGGCGACCGCGATGCGGTTCCAGTAGCGGCGGGTGCGGTCGGGCTGGGGGTCGCCGATGCCGCGGCGGGCGGCCAGCGCCAGTACCGGTGGCAGCAGGGTGACGGTGGCCAGAAATCCGACCATCACGGCCACGGCGCAGGCGGGGCCGAGCGCGGCGAACACGCTGAGTTTGGCGAAGGTCATGGCCAGGAAGGCCAGTGCGACGGTGGCCGCTGAGGCCAGGATGACTCGTCCGATGCTGGCGGTGGCGTCGATCGCGGCCTGCGGCGGGGCGATGTCGGCGCGTCGCTGTTCGTGATAGCGGCTGATCAGGAACACGGTGTAGTCGGTGCCGGCGCCGAGCAAGATCGCGGTCATGAACGCCACGGTGAATTCCGATACCGGTAAGCCGCATTCGCCGAGGGCGGAGAGCACCCCCCGCCCGACAGCCAAACTCAGCGCGATGACCAGCAGTGGCAGTAGCGCGGTGAATGCCGACCGGTAGACCAGCAGCAGGATCAGGGCGATGAGGCCGGCGGTGGCCATGGAGATGAACAGCAGATCGTGTTCGGCGCTGGCGATCTGATCGCTGAACGTGGCGGCGGGCCCGGTGACGTGCACGGTGGTGGTGCTGGCGGCGAAGACGCGGTGGGCGATGGCGCGCACGGCGCTGACCGATTCGGCGGCGGTCGGATCGCCGAGGGTGCCGGCGATGCCGACCGGCAGGTACCACGCGTGTCGGTCGGCGCTGATGGCGTGCGGTGCGGTGACCGGGTCGGCCAGCAGGTCCTGCACGAGCAGGACATGGCTGGGGTCGGCGCGCAGCTGCGAGACCAGCTGCGCGTATTTCTGGCGGGTTGGCGGGGTCAGGCCGGCGGGGTCCTCGAACGCGACGAACAGCACGGTCTTGGACCCCTGTTCGCCGAATGCTGCACTCATCCGGTCAACGGTCAGAAACGACGGCGCGTCGTGGGGCACCAAGTCCACCGACTGTTGGCGCACCACGGTTTCCAGTTGCGGAAAAAGCACCGCCAACAACACCGCGGCCCCGATCCACAGTCCGATCACCAGCGCCTTGTGGCGCAGGGTGAACGCCCCCAGGCGGGCCAGCGCGGGGCTGTATTCACTCGACGGCGCGGTCTCGGCGCGTGTGCGCCGGCGGCGCGGCGGTAGCCCGGGTGCGGCGGTGAGGGTCGGTCCCCCGCGCAGCGGATCGCTCACTGGCTGGCAGGGGCCGTGTCGTAGTCGGCGCTGTCCGCGGCGGGCACATCATGTCGGACCATCTGCACCCGGCCTCCGGGCATGCAGGCCATGTATCCGTGGCGCTTTCCGTACAGTTCCCATGCCGCCACGTGGGCGTCGGGCTCCACGTCGATCGAGTGACCGTCCGAGAACTGCAGGTGCAGGGCCCCATCGTCATCGCTGTGTGCTCGCACGCACACCGACCCGGCCAGGTCCAAAAGAGCGCGGTGCGCCGGCGCCACGTTCAGCGGGTCCAGCTCCACCACCTCGGCCGGGTACGGGCCCACCGGCGGCAACCCCAGACGGAGCCGCCGGGAGATGACCACCTCGTTGTAGTCCTCGAAGCTGAGCACCAGACCTTCATGCAGCGACACCCGCTGCAGGGTGCACCGTTCAATCCACTGATCGACCATGATCGCGTCCCCTGTCTCCGCACCAGCAAAACGATACTAAGCAGTATCGAAACGCTACACCGTGTAGCGATGTGGGGCAATGGTGGCGGGTTGGGCGCGCAGGATGAGAGCCATCGCCCGGTCGATGTTGTCCCGGGCGGCGGCGGCGGGCACCCGGCCGCTGATGAAGGCGGCCAGATTGGCCAACCACACGTCGCCGAGTAGGCAGGCCAGTTGCTGGTTGCGCGGCGACGGGGACGGGCCGCCCAGCGCGGCCGCTAGCAGCCTGTTGAGCACCGCCATTGTCCGCTCGACCTCGGCGGCCGCGGTGCTGTCGGCAACGACGAGCGCCCGGGTCAGCGCCTCGGTCAGCGGCAGATCACGCTGCCACTGCTCGTGCAGGCAGTTGCTGAGCGCGACAAGTCGCTGCTGGGGGCCGCCGGGCACCGCCGACCAGTCGCGCAGGGCCTGCACCTGCTCGACCTCGCGGGTTAGTGCGCAGACCAGCAAATAGGTCTTGGAGGGAAAGCGGCGGTAGATGGAGCTGACGGCGATGCCCGTGCGCTCGGCGACCGTGCGCATGTGTACTGCGTCGTAGCCGCCCATCGAGGCCACCGAGACGGCGGCATCGAGGATCGCGATGTCCCGGCCATCGCGAGCCGACAGGCCTGCCGCGCCTCTCATCGCTGCGTCCCGAGCCGGCGCCGATGCGGTGACAGCCATCCCCGGCAGATCGGGGTGCGCGGCGCCAAAAACGCTGATAGCCAGGTGTGATCAGGCAATCCCACATCTCCTGGTATAGGCGGTTTCGCTGCGCTACACGCGGTAGCATAGCTGTCCTGGGGTGTGGGCATCGACGATTCGCCACACCGGAGGCTGCGGACAATAAAGTGAGTGACTGTGAGTGAGTGGCCCGACTTCAGCGCCGACGGCTCTGATGATGACGATGATGTGGACCCGCGGCGTATCCGGTCACGCAACCGGCTCCTGGAGGCGGCCGCGGCCCTGCTGAATGCCGGCGGCGTTGAAGCGGTCACCGTCGACTCGGTCACCAAAGCCTCCAAGGTGGCCCGCACCACGCTGTATCGCCACTTCAAAACCTCCTCGCACCTGCTGGCCGCGACCTTCGAGCGGCTGCTGCCGCAGGTGACCCCTCCGGCACCACGCAGCGGACCGCTGCGCGAACAGCTCATCGAATTGCTCTCCCGGCAGGCAACGCTGTTCAACGACGCCCCGCTGCACATCACGACCCTGGCCTGGCTGGCACTGGGCCCGACCACCACCAAACCCGCCACCGAGGACCAATACCCGGCCGGCGCCGTCCGGGCCCTGGTCATCGACCAGTACCGCCAACCGTTCGACGCCCTGCTGCGCAGCGAGCAGGCCCGCGCCGAACTGGGCGACTTCGACCTGGAACGGGTGCTGTGCCAACTGGTCGGCCCCTTGGCCTTCGCCCGCATGACCGGCTTTCGCGTCATGGGTCACGACGACTGTGTCGCCATCGTCGATGACTTCCTGAGCGCCCACCGCCGCATCTCGCCAGCACCCACCGAAAGCGCCGACGCCACAGGTGCATGAGCCGCGCTGCGCGCGGTCACGCTCAGGTGGTGCCCTAGTGGCGGTCTTCGAGTTGCCCGTAGAGCAGTTCAATCATGGCTTGTTGTTGTGCCACGGTGGTTTTGAGTGTTCTGATCTCGTCTGATTGGGCGGTGATCTTGCGGCGCAGTGCGGCCACGATGCTGCTGTCGCGGCCAGGTTGCCGGCGTCACGGTGGTGGCGCTGGTGTGGGTGCGATGCGCGTCGATAACGGCCATCAGGTCGTCGTGCTTGTAGAAGACTGTGCCGCTGGCGATTTCAGGTACTCGCCGAATTCGGTGAACAGCAGTCGCACCGCGGCGGACCTGGTTGTCGTCGTCGGCACCCAAGCCCACGTCGACCCGGTCGGCGGCACCCCATCGAAGTCTGGGACACCGACGAACCATCCCTACGCGGCGTCGAAGGCATCGAACGAACGCGTCACCGACCTGCACGCACGCCTGACCGGATCACCTCAGTCACGCTGATCCAGCGCCGACCGCGGAGCGCCGCCGGGCGACCAAGCCCAACTTGTCGCCCAACGGTGATCCGGTGCTATTGCTTGCGTTCGCGCGACGAGGTTACGTTGCGCTTGGGGCGCCTCGCGGCCGATTGGAGCGGCGGTGTTCGACGTGACGCAATATCGGTCACCGGCCGGCTTTGCGTGCTCGTCGCTCGTTCCGTGGCCAGCAGCTGGATCACGTTGGCGTACAGCTTGATCTTCTGCTCCAGTTCGGCGCAGTGCGCTAGCAGCGCTCGATGTGCATCTTGCAGATCATCGAATGCGGCGGCGGTGCCCTGGAACGGAGCCGGCGTCCTACCCTCGTTGCGGACGCGCGCTTGAAACATCTCTTTGAGATCGACGTGCTGATGGGTGAGGTGCCACCGCGCCACACCGGCCTCGATGGCCAGCTGGGAGACGTTGAGCCGTCCGGTGGAGCGTAGCGGTTTGCCCGCCATCAAGCGGTCCATGGCGGCGAGGATCTTCTTGCGAACAGGGTCGGTTTCAGTGGCCTTCATCGTGCTCCCTGATGATCATGTCGATGCGAGCGAGTTCTCGTTGTTCTCGCTGATGCCGCAGTGGTGGGGCGGCACGATCGGCCACCGTTTCGGCAAGCCGATCTCGGTGTCGGCGGACTGTCTCCAGGTCACGATCGGTCCGGGCGATATTGCGGCAGCCGGGCCGGCAGTCGTCGACGTCGGGTGTCACCAGCGGATCGTCGCGAGCCCCCCGCAGCTGGCACGCGGCCTTCGTCGCGTCGAACACGCAGGTCATTCCCTCCCCGTGATAGATCTGCAGTAGAGGGTTGGCCAGCAGATCGCGAGCCTGCTTTTTGCTGGTCAGGGCATATCCGGCGAATCGACCGTTGGCGGCGCTCAGACGCTGGCGGTAAGTCTGTGAGGCCGGTCCGGATACGCGTTCCCCGTCGCTCAGGGCCTGTTCATCATCAGCGAATTGTTCCAACCGGGCAAGGTAGTCCTCGAATGCCAGCTCGTCGGGGAAGCCCGAGTCGTAGGCACCGGCGTAACCCTGAATCATGCGGGTATGCACGTGACCGTATTGGATCGATGCGGCGACCAGCCCGCGAGGCCGGCGGCGGATGAACCACGCGAGCGTTCGACGAAACCGGCTGATGGTCAGCTGGCCGTGTGGGTCCGACGGAATGGGGTCGATGCGGTGGTGAGCACACAGCTGGTCCACGAAATCGATGAACCGGTGCACGCTGTCGGTGGCGACCTGGGTGTTGAAGGCTAATCCCCCGGTACGGCGCTGCACGTAATTGCGGCTCAGGTCAATGCGGTTGGTGAACAGCAGGTCTTCGTCATGGAGCCGTTCAAGTACCTCGATCGCTCGCGCGACAGGCGCCACCACCACCCAAGGATCAGCCCGCGGCAGACCGGCGGGCACCTTGTTGCCGTGCTCGTCGACGGCATTTTTGAAGTACACGCCCGACATCAGGTACATATCGTTGGCATCGTCACGGTCGACGCAGCCACGACGCAGGTTCAACACCTCCGCGGGCCGAGCACCTGAGAGGTAGGCGACCACGATCAGGCCGGCGGTGTGCAAATGCCGCACGAGGTAGCGAGTCTGGTTGTAGGAAAAACGTCCGGGATGCCACGGCCGTCCCGCCACGGTGGCGGTGACCAGAGTGGACAGGTATGCGTCGTCATCGATCGGCAGACCGGAGGAGGCCAGCGCGGACTGGGCGGTCGCGTAGGACGCCCGTGGTAGCCGTGGGACCCCGATCAGCCTGCCGATAAACGGATAGTTGATTTCCCGCTCGCCGGCGTCGTTGATCCTGCCCGGCAACAAGCCTTGCTGTTGCCGAACCGATTCGGCGTAGTCGGTGACCAGTTTGATGGCCCCGCCTTGTGGCAATCGTGGCCGATCCGGTTCGTGCCCGGCCGTCACGTCCGGCCCGCGTGCATGCAGGAACACGAACTCCTCGCGGGCGGCGATGATGTCGTCGGCAAAATCTTCGACGAATCGCAGCGCCCACAGCAGCAGTGCTCCCATGGTGTCCTCATTGATACGTGGGGTGAGGTTCTCCATGTACGAGCGGACGTTGCCGAACAGCGCTCCGGCCGAATCACCGCCCCAGGGCGGCGTTTCGGGCAGCCGCATTGATTCCGGTAGCACCGAGCGGTACCCCCAGAGGCGGCGGACCTCGACGACGCATCGGTGCATCTGTCCCACGCTGTCCTGGTAGCGGCTCAGATATACCAAGTATTCGTCCAGCATCTCGGCTGTGACATCGCAGAACTGCCCAACACGGCGTTTGTGAAGCCAATTGAGGAAGATCCGCAGCGGATACCAGCACATCCTGACGGTGTACAACGACGGGCGAGTGGCCGTTGTGCGCCGCAATTGCATTGGCGGGTCGGTGTTGACCAGGACCCACACGTAGTGCTTTACCGCTTCTCGCAACGGTTTTGGTGCCAGTTTGAAGTTGATACTGATGATCTTCGAGCTCTCCTCGAAGATTCCTTGATCGAAGTGCCACACGTCGTCTGCGTACCGAGACAGCCCGGCCGGATCAGCATCTGGACGCAGCACCCGCCGCAAGAGCACGGTCGTGGATGGGTCAGGCCATTCCACGTGGTCGTCGTGCAACGCTGCGTGCCGCCGCTGCGTCGTCATCGCATGTCCAGTTCTCGGTTGAGGAAGCGGCCCACCATCTCTCGATGGGCATCGGTGGTTGCTGCTCGCACTGCACTGAGCTGCTCGTCGTCGAAGCCAGCGAGCAGATCGGATAACTGGGCATGCGGGAGTGCGAACCGGGTCGTCCAGGCCAACGGAGTCATGTGGTGGCGACGCTCAGCGAGACGGTCGAGCACCAACGTCTGCACCGGTAGGTGTCGAGGCAACCCGCGAGCGCACGGACAACTCAGGCACAGCATGAATGAGGCTCTACAGGGTTGGCCCGTGTCACCGTATGGCCCGTGCTGATTGTCAATGCACGCATTCATCACGGTGTCTAACTTGCCCTTCAGCATCCGGCGAACATCGGTGTGGGACAACGATAATTCCGACGCCAAAGTCGTCGGGTCGGCGTGCGCCTGAGCAACTTCGGCCGCCGAAAGCGCGGACATGAGGGGCAGTGCACGAGCCTTGGCCACCTGGTCCTGCAAGGCATCAGCGACAACGCGGCGGTACTCAACCAGGCTGCCGCGGTTTCGCCCCAGATAGTCATCGACGAGGGTCTGTTCGGTGTGTGCCACCGGTTTCTGGTGCAGCTCAAGGTATGTCATCCGCAATCGAACCAGCGACACTTCCAATGGTTTGGCAGGTGCGCCCTGGACCGCGTCACACAGCAGGCCCTGTTGGCGCGACCACGGCCTAACCCATCCCTCGGCCGAGCCGTGCGCACGAATACCGCGACCGTTGTGCCCATTTGCGCAGTAGGCAACCATCAGTCGGCCGCTGCCCTCGATCCGCCGGCTCGACGCGGTCAGCTCACACAGCAACATGTAGACGCCGAAGGCGGTGTGCAGTTCATCGCGGCGCGACATCGCGGTAGGGTCGTCAGGGATGCTGATCCAATCTGGAACGGCGGCAAGGGCCACATCCATGTCGGCGCGGCTGCCGCGGCGGGGCTTACGCATCTCGACAATCGCGGTCTTGGGTCCGCCTGCGTTGCCGTCGGCACGATGATGCCGTGCCGGACATTTCATGATGACGTACGGATTTTGGCCGGTCAGCACAGCCAGCAGCACTGCACCGGCGCTCACTTCCAGCGGACTCAGATGTGCCCAGCGAATGATGTCCCGGGTCCCGCCGAAACCACGCACCCACTTGGCCGTCAGCTGCGATTTGCTTGGGAAGTCGCCGCCACGGCGCGGCACGTCGGCATGACGTTCCACGTAGTCGAGCAACTCAAACCGGCGCGTTGGATCGTCGAGGTGACCCGACCGGTACTGCTCCAGCAGCACGCGGTTGCCTCGGATGCGTTGCGCGGCCCGCCGCAGGTCCGCGCGTGCAGCAGACGCTATCCGCAGGAACTCGGCACGGCTGTAGCTCTCGTGGCGCTTACCTGAACGCCGCGGCCGCGGGTGGGGCTCGGCGAGTTTGGCCACCATGGCCGGTTCCCACGAATCAAGCTGGCGTAGAATCATTTTCACTCCGCGCAGCTCCTCGGTGAGCTTCGCTGGCGCACCCGCGGCGCGACGCGCGGCCAAGAAGCCATCGATGTGGCGCGGAAGTAGGTCCGCCTTGCGGGCGGGTGGACGCGGCAAACCCGCGAGGTACCGCGTGAACAGACGCATCGATCGGAACGCGTCCCCGATCGACGACATTGACCGTAGACCGCTGCCAGGTCCGGTGCGTTTGGCGAACGCCTCGGCAAACATGCGCTGCAGCTCTGGGCTCACCGTCAACAGCGAACAGTCGAAGTCTTTCGGCTGGCTATTACCGTCCTCAAAGCAACGTACCGTGGTTCCGTCGGTGAGAACACCGCGCAGTGTCGCAGAGCCAGATTCAGGAAGCCGCGCGGCACGACCACGACGATTCATCGGCGCGCCACCGGATCTCCGAGAACCATCGAGTGATTGTCGAAAAGCTCGGCCAGCAATCCCGACACCGGCAATCCCTGTGTCTGGGCCAGCAACACCTCCACGTCGAGCGCTCGGAACGGTTCCAGGTATACGTCCCTGGTGGTTTCGACTCGACGGTGTCCCAACATCGTCTGCACCAGATGCCAGGTGTCACCGAATTGGACTCGGAAGTCGCGTGCCTCCACGTCCGAAAGGTGGCCCAGTCGCGACGAATAGACCAATTTGCCTACCGAGAACCACCGCAGGGCGAAAGAGTGTCGCAGCATGTGCGGTGTGCAGGTGAAGTTCTCCACACCCTGCGCTGCGATACGGTCGTTGGCCTCAGCGAAGGTGTGGTGCCATCCGTGTGGGTCGCGCGGGAGGCCATTTTCGTTCAGCCACAACCACAGTGGCTCAAGACCAGCTGGAGTGCGGCGAAATAGTCTGCGGCGCAACGCCAGACTAGTGATATTCCAGGCGCGATCGATGAATCCGCCGTTGCCGTCGGGCAGTCGCACCGATCCGGGACGCTTCGCGTCACCCACCTCGATCGTATCGCTCAGTTCCGCATAGCGGCCGCTGTCTTGGGCGCCGCGGATAGCTCGGGCACGGGCACCCTCCGCGTACGCATACATCCCGGCAAGCACGTGCCGCGGCATCCAATACGGGTGCCCATAGCCACCTTTGGCGCATTTGTCGGCCAGGTGACACTTGTAGAAAGGCCGGTCCGCACCGAGCGTTGGAAGTTCATCGATCGTGACCGAGGCCCATTCCGACAGCCGCAACCCTGTTCCATAAAGTCCGTCAAAAAATGCGACATCGCGCTGCTCATTTCGAGTACGGCACGAGCGGTCCCTGCGCCCGTGGAGATCGCGGCCACGCAACCCAACGTCGCGCCATCGATCTACCGCGGCAGGATCGAGCCATCGAACTCTGGCCGACCGCTTGGACGGCGGCGAAGCGACGTATAGGAAGACGTCGACGACATCTGCAAACCTCTCCGCTGTCCACGAATAGAACTTTTTGCACGCTGCAATATCCTTCGAAAAAGCAGAAGCACCAACGAGACTCGGGTTGTTCGGGTCGGTGCGCCTCCAGAACTCGAAATCCTCTGCGTCTTCCTCGGTCGCTTCAGACCACACGCGTCCGCTGGTCTGCAAGAAGTTCAGCCACAAACACAGCGACTGTGCGTAGTCACGGTTTGTGTTACTCGCTAGCGTTCGCATGCGAGCTGAAGACAGGAAGGCATTGACTCGTACGTCGACAAACCCATCGTTGCGTATGAGGAAGCGCTGTCCGTCAACGGCCCGCCAACGCGCCAACACGTCTCCGATATCAGGAATCGGACCCGTGACCTCCGTCGGCCAATCTGCGGCGAGCACATCAATGTCGTAGCGCACAACCGACCATGTCTGCATGTTGGCTCCCAGCCCGAGGGTGGCAGGAGCATAACAACAACAAGCCAATGGCTATAGAACGAAGACGCCACCAGAGACCACCGCGGCGTCACGTTCGACGAGGCCCGCTGCAATCTCGGCAGCGACATGTTCGCCGTACGCCGTGCACGCCCTGGTGCCGACGATCGCGGCAGCGCGTTCGGCGATCTCATCGAGGCGGGCCGGGCCGAGCGCCCACAACACCATGGGCGGGTAACCCGATGGCCGCTCCCACACCGCCTTGTTCGCGAACGCGACGAACGACAGGTACGGCCACTCATCGTCGTCGGGCGTGATCAACCGCCCACCGCGGCGATCGAGAATCTCCAAATCCCGCGCCGCGCAATCAACCTCACGGCGCGCGGCGACGCTGCCGGTGAGGTCCGAATCCTCGCGGCCGCGCCGGATCATGTCTGCCACCTCGACCGGCCCGTGATCGGCCACCAATACCGTCAACCTCGGGCACGGCGGTTCAGCCACCCGCGACAGATACGCCCACGCCCGCAGTTCCTGCTCGTCGGCACTCATCGGACATCTCCCTCGCGGAAACCCAATGCCGTGCTGACGTCCTCGAGGTTGGGCGCATCGCGGCCCGCCAGATCGGCCAGGGACCACGCGACGCGCAACGTGCGGTCAACGCCGCGGATACTCAACCGGCCGGAATCGAGGGATTTGCGCAGCGGCTCCATGGCGTCCCGGCTCAGCCGGAATCTGCGGCGCAGCAGGGGCCCTGGTACCTCGGCGTTGGTCCGGACTCCGACGTCCTGCCATCGCTCGGCGGCGGCCGCACGGGCGGCGGCGACGCGGGCACGGACAGCACTGGTGGATTCGGCGGCGTGGTCACCGAAGGCGCCGGCGAGTACAGGGTGCATATCGACACGCAGATCGACGCGGTCCATCAGCGGCCCGGAGAGCTTGCCCAGATACCGACGCCGGTCGGCTGACGGGCACACACAGTCCCGCGGGTTCGGCGGAGCGCACGGGCACGGATTCGCCGCGAGGACCAACTGGAAGCGAGCGGGATAGCACGCCACGCCGTCACGACGTGCCAGCCGAATCTTGCCTTCCTCCAACGGGGTCCGCAGGGCTTCGAGCACGCTGGTCCCGATCTCGGCGCACTCGTCGAGGAACAGGACGCCGCGATGCGACCGGCTGATGGCGCCGGGGCGTGCCATCCCGGAGCCACCGCCGACGAGTGCCGAGACACTGGACGTGTGATGCGGCGCCACGAACGGCGGGCGGGTGATCAGCGGCGTATCACCGGTGAGCAGCCCGACCACCGAATGGATGGCGGTGACCTCCAGCGCTTCCTCCTCGGTCAGGTCGGGCAGCAGCCCCGGGAGCCGTTGGGCCAGCATCGTCTTGCCGATCCCCGGCGGCCCCGTGAGCATCAGGTGGTGGGCGCCGGCGGCGGCGATCTCCACTGCCCATCGAGCTTGGGTCTGACCGACCACGTCGGCCAGGTCGACGCCGTCGTCGGCGGCCGGCGCCGTCGTGTCGACCCGCCCGTCCAGCGGCGCCTTCCCATTGAGCCACGCCTGCATCTGTCCGAGCGTGCGAACGCCCCATACCTCGATGCCGTCGACGAGACTGGCTTCGGCCAGATTCTCGGCAGGCACGACCACCGACGGCCACCCTTCCCGCTTGGCAGCCATGACGGCAGGCAGCACGCCCTTGACCGGACGCACCCGACCGTCGAGTGCCAGTTCGCCCAGCAGGACCGTCTTGTCCAGCCGTCCCCAGTGCGTCTTCAGATGCGCCGACAGCACCGACGCGGCGATCGCCAGGTCATACATCGACCCACCTTTCGGCAGCGTGGCCGGCGACAGCCCGAGAGTCAGCCGCGACATCGGCCAGCTGTTGCCGCAGTTGGTGATCGCGGCCCTGACCCGGTCCCGCGACTCCTGCAGCGCCGCATCGGGTAGGCCGACCAGATGCACCCCCGGCAGCCCCGAGGTGATGTCCGCCTCAATCTCCACCATGACGCCGTCGAGGCCGCGGATGGCCACCGAGTAGGCCCGTCCCAGCGCCATCAGCCGATACCTCTCAGATGCACCAGCTCCGGCTCCCGGCCACCGAGCCGGACGCCGACCACATCGATCCGCACATCGGGCCAGTGCGCGTTCTGCTCAGCCAGCCACACGCTGGCCAACCGACGCAGCCGACGGGCCTTCTCGGGCGTCACCGCTTCCTCGACACCGCCGAACTCCGTGGTGGTGCGGGTCTTCACCTCGACGAAGACCACCGCACTGTGGTCCCTTTCGGTGGCGATGACGTCGAGTTCACCCCACCGGCAGCGCCAGTTCCGGGTCAGGACCGTCATTCCCAGCGAGACCAGATGGTCGACCGCGAGCTGTTCACCGAGCGCTCCGATCTCGGCGCGGGTCATGCGTGGTGGTGTGTTCATGCCGTCACCGTGGCCGGAGCCACCGACAGATCACGAGACGAAGAACCCCGGATCCGGCGTCCGGAAGACAGTTATGCACAGTGCGCGATTCATCCACAGGACCGGCCGACAGACTGATTACTGCCGAAGAACGATCAATTGCTGCCAACGCCCAACTACAGAAATACTGCCGGCCCTCCACCCGTTGAACCGAGCATCAAAGCTTCAGATACAAGGAGTTGGGGACAATGAAGAAGCTCGGAATCGCCGCACTGGTGGCAAACGGATTGGCAGCAGCGGTGCTGGGACTGGCCGCGCCGGCGTCGGCGGACATCTCCCACCACGACTGGGTCAACGACATTCACCCGCGCGCCGAGGCGCCGCAGGTGGACAACAGCGTGCACCAGAGCCGCTGACCGTCAACAGGATTCGGGGCCCCTCACCGAGGGGCCCCGAATTTTTTTGCCCGGCACCTACAGCAGCGCCGGCACCGCCGCGTCGATCAGGTACGGCCCCGGTGTGGCGTAGCCCACGCGGAGCAGGTCGGCCAACTCCGCCGTTGTCGTCGCCTTCGCGGACGGCACGCCCATGGCCGACGCCAGCGCCGCGAAATCCGTCGTCGGGCCCGAGAGATCAAGCATCGCCGCGGCTTTCGGCCCACTGGCCTCGGCCCCGACGCGCTGCAGCTCCATGCGCAGGATCGCGTAGGCGGCATTGTTGAGGATCACCGTCACCACGTCGAGCTGCTCGTGCGCCATGGTCCACAACGCCGAAATCGTGTACATCGCACTGCCATCGGACTGCAGACACAGCACCGGACGGTCCGGGCGGGCCACCGCGGCACCGACCGCACTCGGCAATCCGAACCCGATGGCGCCGCCGGTCAACGTCAACAGGTCGTGCCGCGGCGCGCTCATCGTCGCCTGCGGCAGCAGGAACCCGCTGGTGTTGGACTCGTCCACGATGATCGCGTCGTCGGGCAGCGTCGCGGCCACCACCTCGACCCAGTTCTGCGTCGTCAGAGCCGAGTCTGTCGGCAGCTCCGGCACTTTCAGCTCGGTCAGCACCGGCTCGGTACCCGGCGCCACCGCATCGGCCAGTTCTTCCAGACGCGCGACGATGTCGCTGCCCACGGTGTGTATCTGGCAGCCGCCCGGCACCAGGTCACTCGCCTTGCCGGGGTAGGCGAAGAACGACACCGGGGACCGGGCGCCGGCCAGCACAAGGTGCTCGGCGCCGGTGAGCTGGAACTGAGCGGCTTCGGCGAGATACGCCAGGCGTTCGAAGTTGGGCCGGCCGGCGCCGCGTTCGAGCCGGGCCGGGAAGGTCTCGATCAATACCTTGGTTCCGGTGGCCTCGGCGATCCGGCTCGCGGCACGAAGGCCGCGCTCCCGGCAGGCCGCGCTGCCCAGCAGCAGGACGGTGCCGGCGCCGAAGACTTCGGGACCGGCGTCGAGCAGCTCGTGTTCGTCAGGGTCGACGCCGGCGCGGTAGTCGAACGACGCCGCGCTCGTGGTCGGCTCCCCCGCCGCCGGCTCGGCGCCCTCGGTCCACGACACATCCGCCGGCAGGATCAGCGTGGCCACCTGTCCCTGCTGCGCGGCCTCGATCGCGGCCACCGCGTCGTTGGCGATGTCGGCCAATTTCTCGCACCGGCGCACCCATCCCGACACCGTGCCCGCCATCGCGTCGATGTCGGATTCCAGTGGTGCGTCGTACTTCTTGTGGCCGAGCGCATGGTCGCCGACGACGTTGACCATCGGCGAATAGGCCCGGCGGGCGTTGTGCAGGTTGGCGATGCCGTTGCCGAGTCCGGGGCCCAGATGCAGCAGGGTGGCCGCCGGCTTCTCGGCCATGCGGGCATAACCGTCGGCGGCACCGGTGACCACACCCTCGAAAAGGCAGAGCACACCACGCATCTCGGGCACGGAGTCCAGTGCCGCGACGAAGTGCATCTCGCTGGTTCCGGGATTACCGAAGCAGACGTCGACGCCGGCGTCGACCAGTGTGCGGATCAGTGCCTGTGCGCCGTTCATCGTTCTCCTAGGGTTCTTCACCAGCCTGCCGACGACGGTACTACCGGTCCGCGATCAGACCTTCCTGCACCATTGTCGCGACCCTGGTTCCGTCTGCGCCGACCAGACTCCCGGTGATCACACCGCGGCCCCGGCCCGCGGCCGGCGAACGCGATTCCAGCAGATTCCAGTGATCGGCCCGGATCGGGTGGTGAAACCAGATCGAGAAATCGGTGGTGCCGCTGCGGTGGGTGCGTGCCTGCATGGAGTGTCCGTGCACCTGCAGCGCCGGGTCGATCCCGTAGAGGTCGGTGATGTAGCAGGCAATCATCATGTGCGGCAACTGTTCCGGTGGCATCGCCACCGTGGCCCGCCACCACATGCGCCGGACGAACTCGCCCGACGACCGGTCGTCGACGATCCGGATGTCGATCTCGTCCAGCGGCACCGCGGGCGCCGGCCCCGGCGGCCCGGTCAACGGCAGCAGCTCGGGATCCTCTGGCAGTGACCGTGTTTCATCGTGTTCGGGGCCGGCCAGGTCCATCGAGAAGGACACGGTCGCGACGGTCAGCAGCCGCCCGGCCTGGCAGGCCTCGACCCGCCGCGCCGCCGCGGTCCGTCCGTCGTACACCCGGACCACCGTGTAGTCCGTGGTCGCGCCGGCCTCTCCCCCACGCAGGTACTGCAGGTGCATGGCCGTCGGGCGCATCTCCGGGCTCACCGTCTGACATGCGGCGGACAGACTCTGCGCCATCAGCAGGCCGCCGAAGGCCCGCTTGCCGTTGGGTCCCCCGGCCGCCCCAAGCCAGGACTCGGGCCCGGCACCGGGCGACACCACCAACAAGTCGGGCAGCACGGTCATGCCACGGTCCCCGCTTCCGTCAGCCCGGCGACATCGGCTGCGGTGAGCCCGAGCCGCTCGGTCAGCACGGCGGTGGTGTCGTCGCCGAGCGCCGGCGCCGGCCGCGCGGGCGGATACTCACCGTCGATCCGCAGCGGCAGGCCCGGTGCCAGGTGGCGGCCGATGCGCGGCTGGTCGAGTTCGGTGAACAGCGGGTTGTCGGTCACCTTGGGACTCGCGGCCACCTCGCTGAAGTCGCGGTAGCGCTCCCACAGGATCGACGTCGCACCCAACGCCGCCGTGATCTGCTCGGCGGTGTGCGCACAGAACCAGACGGTGAACAGACCGGTGAGCGCGTCGCGGTGCAGATACCGCTGCCCCTCATCGGTGAAGTCCGCACCGAGCGATTCCGACAGCGCGGCAACGGCTTTCGTCGTACCGGTGACCTCGACCAGATCCCGGAAATGGCGTCCGGTCAGCGCGACGATCATGAACGCGGCGCCGTCGGCACTGACGAACTGCTGCCCGTACTGGCCGAAGATCGAGTTGCCGATGCGTTCACGGCCGACCCCGTTGACCATCACCTCGGTCAGGAAGCTGAGATTCCCGGCGGTGGCCAGGGCCACGTTCTCCAGTGGGATGCTGACCTGATGGCCCTCGCCGCTGCTGTCGCGGTGGCGGAGCGCCGCCGTCACCGCCAGCGCCAGGTACAGGCCGCACGACACGTCCCAGGCCGCCAGCACGTGGTTCACCGGAGTCTGCAACTCGGACGGACCGGTGACCAGCGGAAAGCCCAGCCCGGCGTTGACGGTGTAGTCCACGGCCGTACCACCGTCGGCCCGGCCGGACACCTCGGCGTGGATCAGGTCGGACCGCAGCGCGGAGAGGTTCTCGTACGAATGCCATTGCCGGCCCGCCACATTGGTGATGAAGACCCCGGCGTCGACGATCAGCCGGGTCACCAGGTCCTGACCTTCCGGTGAGCGCATGTCCACCGCGACGGATCGCTTGCCCTTGTTCAGGCCCGCCCAGTAGATGCTCTCGCCGTCATCGGTCACCGGCCAGCGGTGGTAGTCGGCGGCGCCGCCGATGGGATCGATCCGGATGACCTCGGCACCGAGCTGCGCCAGCGTCATCCCCGCCAGGGGCACTGCGACGAAACTGGAGATTTCGACGATGCGCACGCCCGCCAGTGGACGCGCAGACTCCGGCACGGTCATCTGGACACCATAAAGGCCGCTCGCAGCACAACGGGGCGCCCCCGGGCGCGACGCGTCCCGCCGGACGGGAGGTGGTGGCGACCGCGTGACATCCGCACCGTAATTTGGAACGTATGAGTGAGCTGAAGGAAGTCCAGACCGAGCGCGGAACGCTGCGTTATTACGACGAGGGCAGCGGCCCTGTAGTGCTGTTTCTGCACGGTTCGGGCCCGGGCGTGACGGGCTGGCGGAACTTCCGCGGCGTCCTGCCGACGTTCGCGGCACACTTCCGCTGCCTGATCCTCGAGTTCCCCGGCTTCGGCGTCAGCGACGACTTCGGTGGCCACCCGATGATCGACGCCCAGTCCGCGGTCGTGCCCTTCCTCGACGCGCTCGGGGTCGAGAAGGTGGACATCGTCGGTAACTCGATGGGCGGCGGCGTCGGCATCAACTTCGCCATCAACAACCCCGACCGCATCGGCAAGCTGGTCACCATCGGCGGTATCGGCACCAACATCTTCAGCCCCGGCCCGAGCGAGGGCATCCGGCTGCTGCAGGAGTTCACCGAGGACCCGACCCGGCAGCGGCTGATCGACTGGCTCAACTCGATGGTGTACGACGAGAAGATCGTCACCGAAGAGCTGATCGAAGAGCGCTTGAAGCTGGCCTCCGATCCCGAGACGCTCGAGTCGGCCCGCCGGATGTACGGCAAGGCCGCCTTCAAGATGATGATGAAGTTCATGCGGTCGGCCGATGCGCCGCCGCAGCCCTGGGCTCAGATGCACAAGGTGAAGGCGCCGACGCTGTTGACGTGGGGCCGCGACGACCGCGTCAGCCCGCTGGACATGGCGCTCATCCCGATGCGCACCATCTCCAACGCCGAGCTGCACGTGTTCCCGAACTGCGGGCACTGGGCGATGATCGAGGCCAAGGAGGCATTCGAGAGCACGGTGCTGGGCTTCCTGCAGCGCTGATCGTCTGCACGGGCGGCCGCGTACCGCACACCGATCCCATGGTGTGCGGTACGCGGCCGCCCGTTGTCATCTGGTCGCCGGAATATATTGTCCGGCTTATCAATTGACCGGAATGGAACATCGACCGTCGACGCCTGACCATCGGGTCACGTTGCGCGCCAAGACGATTGCCGAGCTACGGCGCGCGGAGACAACCGTCACACTCCGAAGTTCGTACCAATCCGCCGATTTCAAGCGAGGCGCACCCGCGCGCATTCTAGGATCAGCCCCATGAATCGCTTGTCCGGTGCCGACGCCACCTTCTGGTTCGCGGAGACCAACAGCTGGCATATGCATGTCGCCGCGTCGTCGATCTACGACCCCACCGACGCACCGGATTTCAGCTTCGAGTCCGTGAAGGCGCTCATCGCGGCGCGTTTGCCGGAGATGCCGCAACTGCGGTGGCGGGTGACCGGCGCGCCGCTCGGCCTCGACCGGCCGTGGTTCGTCGAAGACGAGGAACTCGATCTCGACTTCCACGTCCGCCACATCGCGGTCCCCGCACCCGGCGGCCGCCGCGAACTCGACCAGTTGGTGGGACGGCTGATGTCCTACAAGCTGGACCGGTCCCGGCCGCTGTGGGAACTCTGGTTCATCGAGGGCGTCGAGGGCGGCCGCGTCGCCGTGCTGATGAAGATGCACCACGCCATCATCGACGGCGTCTCGGGAGCCGGGCTCGGGGAGATTCTCCTCGATTTCACGCCCACCCCGCGACCGCCGGCGGCCGAGCCGAGCGGATCACTGGTCGGCGTCAAAGCGCCCGGCATCGAATTGCAGGCCCTGGGCGGTCTGATCAACATCGGCATCAAGACGCCCTACCGCGTCGTGCGTTTCCTGGAACAGACCGTGCGCCAGCAGATTGCGGCACTCAGCGTCGCCAACAAGCCACCCGGCTACTTCGACGCACCGCCCACCCGGTTCAATGGCCCGATCTCACCGCACCGGCGGGTCAGCAATTCCGGCGTGTCCCTGGAGCGTGTGAAAGCGGTGAAGGAAGCATTCGGCGTGAAGGTGAACGACGTCGTGCTGGCGCTCGTCTCGAGTGCCATGCGCACATATCTGGAGGACCGGGGCGAGCTGCCCGACAAGTCGCTCATCGCGCAGGTCCCGGTGTCGACCCGCACCGAGAGTTCCAGCGATCAGGTCGGCAACCAGGTGAGCGCGATGTCGGTGTCGCTGGCATCCGACATCGTCGACCCCGCCGAACGCATCAAGGCCACTTACGCCAGCTCCCAGAGCGCCAAGGAAATGGCGAAAGCCCTTACCGCACACCAGATCATGGGGCTGACCGACACCACCCCACCCGGCCTGGTGGCCCTGGCCGCCCGGGCGTACACGGCGAGCAAGCTCGGCGGCACCCTCAAGCCGATGAACCTCGTCGTGTCCAACGTGCCCGGGCCGCCCGTGCCGCTGTACATGGACGGCGCCGTCCTCGAACAGATGATGCCGATGGGTCCCCTGGTGATGGACGTCGGACTCAACGTCACCTGCTTCAGCTACCGCGACCGCATCGATTTCGGCTTCGTCACGACGCCCGAGATGGCGAACGACATCGACGCCATGGCCGACGCCATCGAGCCGGCACTGGTAGAACTCGAGATCGCGGCCGGGCTCGTCGAACCATGACCGCGCACAGTCATAAGCGAGGCTGGGCACTTCGCGGGTGGGCATCCGAGTCAGCGGGCGACGTCGACGAATTCATCCGCCGACGGTCCTGAAGTCCTATTCCGAACGCCGGTCGATCATTTCGATCAGCGCCTCGATCGCGCGATCCACGCGACGTCGGTCACCCGTCAGCAGAAGATCGACCTGAAGACCACGCACCTGCGCCAGCACCAGGGTCGCAAGGGTGTCCGCCTCTTTGGGCGAACAGCCGGTCCGCACCAGCTGTGCCGCAATGATATTGAGCCAATCATGGATGCTCGCCTGCGCCAGGTCAGCAACGCGGCCACCCTCTCGGGTTGCCCGACCCACCACCTCGAAGAGAAGAACGAACTGCCGCTGCTCAGCCGGGTCGCAAAGCCGTTTCCACGTCGTGCGCAACAGCCGCGACGCCGTCTGGTCAGGATGCATCTGGTCATCACCGGACAGCTGATCGACGAAGTCCGCCCTGATCTTTGCGATGACCTGTAGCAGTAGGTCTTCCTTTGACACGAAGTGCCGCAGCAACGTGGCATGCGTGATCCCCAGGGCGCGTGCCATATCACGCAGCGACAGGTCACTGATTCCGTTATCGAGCACGTACTCGGTGGCGGCGGCCAGTAGTTCAGGCCGCCGATGCTGGTAACGGAGCGTACGTCCGTCCACTCGACCTTCGCTCGCCTGCATTCCGGGCCCCACTTTCAGATAGGCGTACCAACTGGTTGTACTAACCAGTTGGTACGCCTATATTAGGCGCACCGCCGCAAAATGAGAGGTTGACATGGCCGACCACACTCCGTCCTCGTTCGTTGAACTGGGCTTGTTCACCGGAATTCCACAACACGAGAACTTTTCCCGGATCCCCGAACTGCTTCCCACCAGCAAGATGTCCCCCTCCTCGACCCCACACGACTGGCCCGTCGGCGATCCCCTCGAATTGCCGAAGTCGTACGCGCTCAACGGAGAATGCAAGTCGACAGAGGACTTCCTGGCCCAAACGGACACCGCCGCACTCTTGGTTCTGCGCGACGGCGCCATCTCCCACGAGTGGTACGGGCTGACCGGCGGTCCGAACGTTCCGTGGATTTCGATGTCTGTGGCCAAGAGCGTCATCTCGGCACTTGTCGGCATAGCGGTCGAGGACGGGCACATTGCGGGTATCGATCGGCCCATCAGCGACTACATTCGCGTCGCCCCGGGCTCTGCGTATGACGGCGTCTCGATCAAGGATGTGCTCCAGATGTCTTCGGGTGCGCGGTGGAACGAGGACTATAACGACGCGGGGTCCGACATCTTCCGGTTGGCGGCCGCGATGGGCGAAGGTGGAACGCTCGAGGAGTTCGTCGCAACCATGGTCCGCGACATCGAACCGGGGCACGTCTGCCGCTACAACTCCGGCGATACGCAGGCTCTCGGAGCGCTGCTCGTCGGTGCGACGGGCCGTTCCATCACCGACTATATGCAGGAGAAGCTCGTCGAGCCCTTGGGCATCAGCTCACCCGCGTACTGGTTGGTCGACTCGACCGGCATGGAGGTTGCATTCGGCGGCCTCGTCATGACTGCGCGCGACTACGCGAAATTCGGTGAGCTGTATCGCAATGGCGGCCGCTGGCGGGGTCAGCAATTGGTTCCTCAGTCATGGGTGGACGCGTCGCTGGCGGCTGATGCCGAACATCTTCTACCGGGGCGTCCGATCATCGGCAGCCATCCGCTCGACCTGGGTTACGGCTACCAATGGTGGCTGCCCGCCGTGGATTCGGGAGAGTTCAGCGCCATCGGCGTGTACAACCAGTTCATCTACGTCGACCCAGGCAAGAAGACGGTGATCGTGAAACTGTCGGCGAACCGCAGGTACGGCACCAGCGACGACGAAATCACCAACCGCGAACTCGAGACGGTCGCCTTCCTCCGCACGCTGGTCGGTGAACCAGCCCGCTGAGCCGCACCGCGCGCCGGACCAGGAGTGGCCGATCATCGTTGCATCGCAGCAGAGTTCGTTTTCTGCACGTCCGAGGCGGGTCAGGCCTTCTGCGTCAGCCCCGCGTCGACGACCAGTTGAGTGCCGGTGATGTAGCGGGCCTCGTCGGACGCCAGGAACACCACCGCGTTGCTGATGTCCTCGGGCTCCACCCACGGCACCGGCAACAGGTTGCGTGCGGCAAGCACTTCCGCGACGTCGTCGGCGGTCGGGTTCTCCAGATCGGGCCGGATGCGCTTGAAGGTCTCCGGGTTCAGCACCATCGGGGTGCCGACCGCGCCGGGGTGCACGGTGTTGACCCGAATCCGCTTGGGCCCCAGCTCGTTCGCCAGAGTGCGGGCCAGACCCACCACCGCATGCTTGGTGGAGGTGTACGCGGCGGTGTTCGCGGAGCCGCGAAGTCCGTTGGTGGAGCTGATGATCACCACGGATCCGCCGGCCGGGCCGAAATGCGGAACGGCGGCCTTCACCGTGTGCCACACCCCGGTGAGGTTCACGCCGATGACGCGTTGCCAGTCCTCGGTGGTGACCTCCCACGACGGCGCCGACGCCGAATGGATGCCGGCGTTGGCGACCACGACGTCCAGCCGGCCGAACTCCCAGGCCCCTTCGTCGACCGCGGCTTGCACCTCGTCGAACGACGACACGTCGGCCACAGCGGTGAAACAACGCTGACCGCGCTGCTTCACGGCATCGGCAAGATCGGCCAAATCGGCTGCCGCACTGGCGACGTCGAGAGCGATGATGTCGGCGCCCTCGTCGGCGAACCGCTCACAGTGGGTCCGGCCGGTGCCGCGGGCGGCACCGGTGACGAGGGCGACCTTGTTCAGCAGCCCTGACATCAGCCGGCCTTGGTCAGTTCGAATCCCTTGTACCCGGCGGCCGCAACCTCGGCGCAGATGTCGTTGTAGGCGGCGAAGCCACCGATGAACAACATGAAAACCCGTGGCTTACCGGGCACATTCGCGCCCATGTACCAGGAGTTCGCCTTCGGGAACAGCGTCTGGTCGGCGCGGCGCACCAGTTCGGCGCCCCAGGCGTCGACCGCGTCCGTGGTCGCCTCGATGGCCGCATACCCGTTCTTGCCGACGTACTCGATCGCGTCGGCGATCCAGTTCACGTGCGCCTCGGCGTGCAGCACCATGTTGGCCAGCACGGCCGGCGCGCCGGGTCCGTTCACCAGGAACATGTTCGGGAAGCCGTCGACGCCCAGGCCCAGGTAGCTACGCGGTCCGTCCACCCAGTTCTGCTTGAGCTTCTCACCACCGCGGCCGGTGATGTCGATGCGTCCCAGAGCGCCGGTGAGCGCGTCGAATCCGGTGGCGAAGATGATGGCGTCCAGGTCGAACCGGGCCTCAGTGGTGGTGATGCCGGTGGCGTCGATCTGCTCGATCGGCGTCTTCTTCACGCTGACCAGCTTCACGTGTGGCTGGTTGAACGTCTGGAAGTAGTTGGTATCGGTGCAGATCCGCTTGGCGCCGATCGGGTGGTCGTTCGGGATCAGCAGGTCGGCGACCTCGGGATCGTCGATGACCGCGCGCACCTTCTCGTCGTAGAACTTCTTGGCCTCGGCGTTGGCCACCGGGTCGACCATCTGGTCCAGGAAGGTCTTGCTGAACAGCACGCCGCCCAGCTGCCAACGCTTTTCGAACTCCGCACGGCGCTCTTCGTCCGACAGCTCCATGGTGAGCTTGGGGTGCGCCAGGTGCGGTGAGCCGCCGCCGCTGCGCCACGACAGCTCGCGGCGCTGGTCGTAGCTGGCCTTGACCTCGGCTTCCCGCTCGGCCGTCAGCGGCTCGTTGCCGGCCGGCACGGAGAAGTTCGGAGTGCGTTGGAAGACAACGAGTTCGGCGGCCTGCGCGGCCACAATCGGCGTGGTCTGGATGCCCGACGAACCGGTGCCGATGAGGCCGACGCGCTTGCCGGTGAAGTCGACGCCCTCGTGCGGCCAGTTCGCGGTGTGGTAGGTCTCGCCGGCGAAGGTCTCGACGCCGGGGATGTTCGGCAGCAGCGGATCGGACAGCGCGCCGGTGGCCATGACGCAGAACTGCGCGTCCACCGTCTCACCGGTGTCGGTGGTGACGGTCCAGCGCAGCGTCTCCTCGTCGAGCGTCGCCGACACCACGCGGGTGTTCAGCCGGATGTCGCGGCGCAAGTCGAACCGGTCGGCGACATGGTTGATGTACGTGAGGATTTCGGCCTGGGTGGCGTACTTCTCGGTCCAGGTCCACTCCTGCTGCAGGTCCTTGTCGAACGAGTAGCAGTAGTCGATGCTCTCGACGTCGCACCGGGCGCCGGGGTACCGGTTGTAGAACCACGTGCCACCCACATCTGAGGCCGCCTCGAACACGACGACCGAATGGCCTTCCGACCGCAGCTTGTGCAGTGCGTAAAGACCGGCGAACCCGGCACCGACTACTACGACGTCAACCTGTCCAGCGCTGCTCATAGTGCGAAGTTAGCCGCCCTCGGAATGTCCCAGTACGAGGCGTCCCGGTGAACGGACGACCCGCCGGATCGCGTCCCGACCATCGGACCGGACACCCAAGGCGCAATGGCGCCGACGTTCACGGCACAGTCGGGTCGGACTCCGCCGGGCCGGGACTCGGATCTCCCGGAACGGGCGTGGCGCCCGATGCGACCGTTCCAGAGCCCGGTCCCCACTCGCCGTGCCCGTACGGGCCAGGTCCGAGACAGTCCGGATCCACACCGTGGGGTCCCCAACAGCCGGGCGGCTCGGCGACCATCGACTCGAACCCACCCGGCGCGCCTGAAATCTGGGTCACGGGCACAACCACGGCGCCGGCGATCGCCAGTACGGCGGCAACGGACACGGTCGGTCCGATCACCTGCTTCCAACGGCACGTCCATCCGTACATCGCGCTGCCTCGCCTCTGTCCGGTCGTCAACCTTCGGGCTCGATGATCCGCCGTCTCGGGCCGGGGAGGTAGAGCCCATCGGTCCGGCGACGAGAGCCTTAGGTCCCGTCGTGCGGTGAGCCAGGAATGCGATGCGCCAACCAGATCCACGTCGCTGAAGGATTTTCGCCCGCTGACCGGGAACAGCCTCCCGGTGCGCCGCGGGTGCGGTAAACCATTAATTAGCCCATCACAGGAGTTAGGAAAACGACCATGACCCAGCGGGTTATCGACAAACTCGGTGACATCGCCGACCAGCTTCGCGAACAAGCCTGGGAGGCAGAGAAGTTGGGCCAGCTGCCCGACGAGACCGTGAAGCTGATGAAGGCCGCCGGCAACATCAAGCTGCTGCAGCCCAAGGAATATGACGGCCTGGAGGTGCATCCGCGCGAGTTCGCCGAGACCGTGATGGCGACCGCCGCCCTGGACCCGGCCGCCGGCTGGATCAACGGCGTCGTCGGTGTGCACCCGTACCAGCTCGCCTACGCCGATCCGAAGGTCGCCGCCGAGATCTGGGGATCGGACACCGACACCTGGGTCGCGTCGCCGTATGCCCCGCAAGGCGTGGCCCGGCCCGTCGATGGTGGCTACATCTTCAACGGCCGCTGGCAGTTCAGCTCGGGCACCGACCACTGTGAGTGGATCTTCCTGGGCGCCATGCTCGGTGACGCCGAGGGCAAGCCCCTCATGCCGCCGCAGATGCTGCACATGATCCTGCCCCGCAGCGACTATGAAATCGTCCAGAACTCCTGGAACGTGGTGGGCCTGCGCGGTACCGGTTCCAAGGACGTCATCGTCAAGGACGCCTTCGTCCCCACCTACCGCACCATGGACGCCACCAAGGTGATGGACGGCCGGGCCCAGATCGAGGCCGGCATGACCTCCCCGCTGTACCTGATGCCGTGGTCGACGATGTTCCCGCTCGGCATCTCGTCGGCCGTCATCGGCATCGCCGAGGGCGCCCTGGCCGCCGCGCTCGACTACCAGCGTGAGCGCGTCAACTCCAGTGGTGTGGCCATCAAGGACGACCCGTACGTCATGTACGCCATCGGTGAGGCCGCCGCCGACATCAACGCCGCCCGCCAGGAACTGCTGGCCAACGTCGACCGGATCTACGACATGGTCGCCGCCGGCAAGGAGGTGTCGTTCGAGGACCGCGCCGCCGGCCGGCGCACCCAGATCCGGTCGGTGTGGCGCGCGGTGTCCGCCGTCGACGAGATCTTCGCCCGTTGCGGCGGCAACGCCACCCGCATGGACAAGCCGCTGCAGCGCTACTGGCGCGACGCGCATGTCGGCCAGGCCCACGCCATCCACGTGCCCGGCACCACCTACCACGCATCGGCGCTGAGCAGCCTGGGTGTGGATCCGCAGGGCCCGCTGCGAGGCATGATCTGACGTGAGTGACCTGAAGAGCCTGGGCTATGTGAAGGTCCAGACCGCCGACATCGAACGCTGGCGCCAATTCGCCTTCGACGTACTGGGTTTCGCGAAGGGCAGCGGTCCCGATCCCGATGCGCTGTACCTGCGGATGGACGAGCGCACCGCCCGCATCATCGTGGTGCCGGGCGATGCCGACCGCATCGTCACCGTGGGCTGGGAGGTCCGTGACGGCGCCGCCCTGCGCCGGGTGCAGGCCACCCTCGACGGCGCCGGGGTGCCGTGGAAGCAACTGTCGCTGGACGAGGCCGACGCCCGTCGCGTCGACGAGGTCATCTCCTTCGTCGACCCGGCCGGCAACGACGTCGAGGTGTTCCACGGTGCGGTGCTCGATCACACCCCCGTCGTCACACCGTTCGGCGCCCGCTTCGTCACCGAGGGCCTCGGCCTCGGCCACGTGGTGCTGCCTGCACAGGATGCCAAGGGACTGTTCACGTTCTACACCGAGGTGCTGGGCTTCCTGCCCCGCGGGGCCTTCCGGGTGCCCGCTCCCCCGGAGTTCGGCCCCCTGCGCGTGCAGTTCCTGGGCATCAACGAGCGGCACCACAGCCTGGCGATCTGCCCGGCCGCGACGCTGCGTGACCCGAAGCTGATCCACCTCATGGTCGAGGTCGACACGCTCGACGCCGTCGGGCAGGCACTCGACCGCGTGAACCGCGACGGCTTTCAGCTGTCTTCCACGCTGGGCCGGCACACCAACGACAAGATGGTGTCGTTCTACGTGCGTTCGCCCGGTGACTGGGACATCGAGTTCGGCACCGAGGGCATGAAGGTCGACGAACGGCATTACACCGCAGAGGAAATCACTGCCGACAGCTACTGGGGCCATGAGTGGATGGGCGTTCCGCCGCGGGCGATGCTGCCATGAGTGCCGATCTCGAACCGGTCCCGGCATCGGCGATCACCGCCTGGGATGACGAGGCGGACGTCGTGGTCGTCGGCTACGGCATCGCGGGTGCGGCCGCAGCGGTGGAGGCCTCGGCGGCGGGCGCCGACGTCCTGGTCGTCGAACGCACCGGCGGCTGGGGCGGCGCCGCCGCCATGGCCGGTGGATTCATCTACCTCGGCGGTGGCACCGATCTCCAAAAGGCCTGCGGTTTCGACGATTCCGTGGAGAACATGGCCGCCTTCCTGAAGGTGGCCATGGGTCCCGGCGCGGACGCCGAACGGATCGACGACTACTGCGCGGGCAGTGTCGCCCACTACGACTGGCTCGTGAGCTGCGGTGTGCCGTTCAAGCCGGTGTTCTGGGGTGAGCCGGGCTGGGAGCCACCGAGCGACGAGGGCCTGATGTTCACGGGTGGCGAAAATGCCTTCCCGTACAACACGATTGCCGCTCCCGCACCGCGCGGCCACGTGCCGCAGATGACCGACAAGGTCGCAGGTGAGCGCAGTGGCGGCTACATGCTGATGAAGCCGCTGGTGGAAACCGCCACCGCGCAGGGCGTCCGGTCGGTGTACGACACCGAGGTGCAGTCGCTGATCACCGAGGCCGACGGCCGGGTGGTCGGCATCGTGGCACGCCGCTACAGCGACACCGTGGCGATCAAGGCGCGCCGCGGCGTGGTGCTGGCCTCGGGCAGCTTCGCCTACAGCGACGCGATGGTCGCCCAGTACGCACCCCGCATCGCGGGCCGGCCGGCGGCGAGTATCGAGCAGCACGACGGCCGGGCGATCCGGATGGCCCAGACGCTCGGCGCCGACCTGGCACACATGGACGCCACCGAGGTGGCGTTCTTCTGCGACCCGCAGCAGTTGGTCCGCGGCATCCTGGTCAACGGCTTCGGCCAGCGCTACATCGCCGAGGACACCTACGCGGGACGCATCGGCCAGCAGACGCTGTATTACCAGGACAACACCGCCTACCTGATCATCGACGGCGACGCGATGGAAGAGGCCATTGCCGCGACCTCGGCGACACCGTTCCTGCGCCGCCCGGCCACCTGGGTATGCGAGACGGTCGCCGAGCTCGAAGCCGAGATCGGCCTGCCCGCGGGGGTCCTGCAGCACACCGTCGCCTATTACAACGAGCACGCCGCGAACGGCGCGGACCCGCTGCTGCACAAGAAGCCGCAGTGGCTGCGTCCGATCGGGTCCCCCGTCGGCGCGATCGACCTGCGTAACAGCACCGGTGGGTTCACCCTCGGCGGCCTGCTGACCACGTTGGACGGCCGTGTGGTGCACGTCAGCGGCGAGCCGATTCCGGGTCTGTTCGCGGCCGGCCGGAGCGCGGCAGGCCTGTCTGCCTGGGGTTATGCCAGCGGGGTGTCCCTGGGCGACGGCAGCTTCTATGGTCGCCGCGCCGGGAGGTCCGCCGCGCAGAGCTGAAACCTCAGGTTCCGCGTGTCGTCACCGCGCGTGTCGCCGCCGCGGTAACCACCGTGATCGTGTCCCAAATCTGGGCCATGAGCTGCAAAATTGATAGACGAGGCGTCCCTTGCCAAACCGGCTCGGGGCGCCTCGTCGTGCATATATTCTGCCGCGCTCCAGCGAAATGTGTGACAAGCCCCACCGCCGTGTGATACAAACAGTCATATTCCTAATAGGAATATCCCACGGAGCAACGGAGCTTGGAGGCCGACATGACAGCAGCAGTCGAATCCACCACCCCCAGCGCGGTCATCGACCGGGTCTCGCTGGTCCTCGACGCGTTCGACGGCCCCGGCCGCCTGACCCTGGCGCAGATCGTGCGCCGCACGGGTCTGCCCCGTTCCTCTGCCCACCGGATGCTGGAGCGCCTCGTGCAGCTGCGCTGGCTGCGCCGCAACGGCCGCGACTACGAACTGGGGATGCGCCTGGTGGAGCTCGGCTCGCTCGCCGTGCACCAGGACCGCATGCACCGGGCCGCCGGCCCGCTGCTGCACGAACTGCACCGCGCCACCGGCCTCGTCGTGCATCTCGCCGTGCTCGACGGCGGTGACGTCGTCTACCTGGAGAAGGTCGGCAACGGCATGATGACCGTGCTGCCGTCGCGGGTGGGTGGCCGCCAGCCGGCGCACTGTACCGCCGTCGGCAAGGCGATCCTGGCCTACAACCAGGACGCCGAGGTCGACCTCATGAGCCGCAAGACCAAGTACTCGATTGCCAACCGCGCCCAGCTCGCCACCGAACTGGCCAAGGTGCGCGCCCACGGCGTCGCCTTCGAGCGCGAAGAATCGGTGCCCGGATTCGGTTGTGTCGCAGCGCCGATCGGTCGCCAGGGTGAGGCCGTCGCCGCCGTCTCGGTGTGTGGTCCAATGAACCGCATGGCCTTCGAACAGCTGACCGCGCCCGTGCGCATGACCGCCATGGGCATCTGGCGCAACGCCGAGGATTCCCGAGTCGCGCCGACGCTGCAGCCGATGCGGCCGCTGCGCATGGGCCCGGCGCTGCAGTACGCATGAGCCGCCAGCGAGTAGCGCTAGCGGATCGCGCATGAGCCTGGACCCCCAGATCGCCGGCCTCCTCGAGGCACTCAACAGCGGCTTCCCCGACCTGCCGAACATGACCGGGGCGCAGGCGCGCGCCGCCATTCGCGCGCGGTTCGTGGCACCTGCCGAACCCGAGGCGGTCGCCTCCGTCACCAACACAGAGGTCGACGGCATCGGAGTCCGCATCTACCGCCCCGCGACTGACGGCCCGCTGCCGATCTTCGTGTTCGCGCACGGCGGCGGCTTCGTCTTCTGCGACCTGGACTCGCACGACGGGCTGTGCCGCAGCTTCGCGAATTCGATTCCCGCCGTGGTGGTTTCGGTGGACTACCGGCTGGCACCCGAACATCAGTGGCCGGCCGCCGCCGAAGACGTCTACACCGTGACCCAGTGGGCCGCCGCCCATGCCGCCGAACTCGGCGGCGACCCGGCAAAGCTCGTGGTCGGCGGCGACAGCGCCGGCGGCAATCTCTCCGCGGTCACCGCGCTGATGACCCGCGACCGCGGCGGCGCGCCGCTGGCCGCGCAGGTCCTGCTCTACCCGGTGCTGACCGCCGACTTCACCTACGGCTCGTACCACGAGTTCCGCACCGGCTACTACAACACCACCGCCGCCATGCAGTGGTACTGGGACCAGTACGTGCCCAACACCACCGACCGCGAAAACCCCTATGCGGCACCACTGTCCGCGTCCGTCGAAGGCGTCGCCCCGGCCGTGCTCGTGGTCACCGGCTATGACCCGATGCGCGACGAGGCCCTCGCCTACGCCGAGGCACTGCGCGCGGCCGACGTACCGGTGACCGAGCTGTACTACGGAGCCATCCACGGTTTCCTGACCATGCCGGTGCTCGACATCGCGCATCGTGCCCGTCGCGACGTCGCCGACGCACTGACCAAGTTGCTCGCCGACTAGACGGCGATTCCCCCACCAATCGAGGAGATCATCATCGGCACCTACGCTGTGACCGGTTCGGCATCCGGCATGGGATACCAGGCGGCCAAACAGCTACGCGCTCAGGGCCATACGGTGATCGGTGTCGACCTCAAGGACGCCGACGTCATCGCGGACCTGTCGACCGCCGACGGCCGACGTACCGCCGCCACCCGGGTGCTGGAACTGTCCGAAGGCACGCTCGACGGTGCCGTGCTCGCAGCCGGGATCGGACCCGGGGCCGGCGCCGATCGCGCGCGCCTGATCGCCCAGATCAACTACCTCGGCGCCGTCGACCTGCTGACGGCCTGGCAGCCGGCCCTGGCGGCCGCGGGCAACGCGAAAGTCGTTGCACTGGGCAGCAACTCCAGCACGACGGTGCCCGCGGTCCCCCACCGCGCCATCCGCGCGCTGCTGGCCGGCGACGCCGACCGCGCGGCCCGCGCCGTGCGGTTCTTCGGCGGCGGCGCCTCCGCGCTCATGTACGCCGCGTCCAAGATCGCTGTGGCCCGCTGGGTCCGGCAGACCGCGGTGACGGCCGACTGGGCGGGCCGCGGCATCCGGCTGAACGTCCTGGCTCCCGGCGCCATCATGACCCCACTGCTGCAGGCACAGCTCGATTCGCCGCGTGAAGGCAAGGCCGTTCGTGCCTTCCCGATCCCGACCGGCAACTTCGGCGATCCCGTGCACCTCGCCAACTGGATCCTCTTCATGCTGTCGGACTCCGCCGACTTCCTCTGCGGCAGCGTCATTTTCGTCGACGGCGGCACCGATGCCTACTTCCGGCCCGACGGCTGGCCCAAGGGTGTTCCTCTGCGCGGCATTCCGCGGTACGTGTGGCGGCACCGCCGCTTCGCCAAGACCCGCTGACCGCCCGCCGGACTACCCCTGGGCGCGGATTGCCTTGGGGCTCATGCCGTAACGGCGCTTGATCGCGGTGCTCAGCGCGAATGCGGTGCCATAGCCCACGCGGCCGGCGACGGCTTCGATGGTGGCATCGGAGCCGCGTAGCAGGTCGACGGCCAGCGCCAGGCGAATCTCGGTCAGCAGTGCCATCGGTGGCTCGCCGACGAGTTGGGTGAAGCGCCGCGCCAGTGCCGCCCGGGACAGCCCGACCTCGGCGGCCAGCGACCCCACGGTCCAGGGATGTGCCGGGTTGTTCTCGATGAGCCGAAGTGCCGTGCCCACCTGAGGATCTCGATACGCGCGGTACCAGGCCGGCGCCTCGGCACGGGAGAACCAGCTGCGCAACGCGGCAATGGTGAGCAGATCGAGCATTCGGTCGAGCACCGCACCTTGGGCCGGCTCATCGCGCGACATCTCGTCGAGCAGCAGATCGACCAGCATGGTGTTGAGCTCGCCCCGCCGGACCACCACAAGCGGCGGCAACGCGGTCAGTAGCCGCCGGCAGACCGCCCCCACTTCTTCGTAGGTGCCGGTGATCAACAAGGTCTGCGCATCGGGGCGGGTGCCCCAGCTGCGGATGCCCAGACTCAGTGCCTCACACAGTGGTTCCCCGTCGATGGTCGTGGTGACCTGCCCCGGGTGCACGACGACTTCGGGTGCGGTGGCCGCGTCATCGGCGACGGTGTAGCAGTCGGGTCCGCGGAAGATCGCGATGTCGCCCGCCTCGAGTCGGTTGCCGGCGGCCCCATCCGGCAGAACGGTCGCCGACCCGCGGGCGACCACCACGATGGTGAGCGGAGCCTGGTCCTGCACGCGCAGCGACCACGGCGGGTCGAGCAACGACCGCATCAGAAATGCGCCACGGGCACGTGGCCCCTCCAATAACCCGGCCAGGGCGTCCACGCATCCACGGTAGACGACCGCCGATGTAGACGCTCACGTATGGAAGCGAGCCTTTTGACGATGGAACGTCCAACCGCCAGTCAATACCGTCAGCTCATGACCTTCACCAAGCTCCCCCAGCCGCTCGGCACGACGGCGCTCATCGTCGCCCTGTTGTCCTCCGGGCTGCTCGCCGGCCTGTACTACGCGTATGCCGTGTCGGTGATGCCCGCACTCGGTGCCTTCGACGACCGCACCTTCATCGACGTCATGAACAAGATCAACGTCGTCATCGTCAATCCGCCGTTCCTGCTGACCTTCCTCGGATCGGTCGGCTTCACCGCGCTGGCCGGGGCGTTCTACCTCAAGCCCGGCGCCCGGCCCGTACTGATCTGGATCGGCATCGGCCTGGCCCTCAACCTCGCCAGCCTCGCCGTCACGTCGGCGGTCAACGTGCCGCTCAACGACAAGCTCGCCACCGCGGCCGCTTCGAGTAGTCCCGCCGATCTCGCGTCGCTGCGCCAGCAGTTCGAGACGTCGTGGGTGCGCTGGAACATGATTCGCGCACTGGCCAACACCGCGGCCACCGGCGTCCTGGCCTGGGCTCTCGCCGTGCCGGTCCGCGGTTGACCCGGGCTACTGCCCCGCGGCCAGGATGCTGATCGCGATGTCGGTGGCCGGGCCGATGACGGTCTCGATGTCGAGGTCGTCTTCGGCGGTCTGCGCGGCGAGTTCGCGCACGCCGGCGAGCAGCATCACGGCTTTGGGCTTGGTGACGGGCGGCAGCCCGGCCCGCTGAAATCCTGGGTTGGTGGCGAGTTCGCTTAGCAGAGCGGCGAGTTCGGCGAAGTTTCGCCGCTGGATCGGACGGGCGGCGGCCCCCAACGCGGGCAGGTCGCGAATCCAGCTCAGTGAAATCGCCGGCCGTGCTGTGAGATGCGCGATGTAGGCAGTGAACATCTGGCGAATCTGATTGTGCCAGTGCGCATCTGAGTCGACGGCCGCCCGGATGTCGGCGACCAGATCGTCGGTCACCGAGGCCAGCAACGCGAGGTAGCACTCCTGCTTGTTCGCGAAGTGCAGGTAGAAGGTGGTCTTCGAGGCCTGCGCCACCCGCACGATGTCGACGACGGACGTCGCGGCGTAGCCGCGTTCGGCAATCAACGCCGCGAGGGCGTCGACGAACCGCTGACGGGCCACGTCGGGCGACTCGCCGGCCGGTTCGCTGCTCTCGACCTCCGTGTTGCGCATCCCAGTACGTTATCGTACTGTCCCATGACGTGCGAGTACGACGACGTACTCGCACATGGATCGGGCGCGGGACGCCGGGTGACTGGGTGCGGAGGAAGACGATGATTCGTGAGGTACGACGCCGCAGACGCGCCGCCGTCGCCCGCCTGGCATCGACCGCGGCGCTGGCGCTGCTGGCCGTCATCGGCACACCGCCGGCACCCGCGTCCGCCGTGGCGATCACCCGCTGCCCGTGGCGGGCCACCACCGTCGCGAGCGGACTGGGCTCGCTGGAGAACCTCGCATTCGACGGTGCCGGCACCATGCTCGTCTCACGCACCGTCGGCACTTCGGGCCAGCTGTACCGCCTCACGCCCGACGGCAAGGGCAGCACCCTCGTACCGAATGTTGCTGCGCCGGGCAGCATCACCGTCGCCGACGGGGCGGCGTACTTCACCACCGGCAACAACTTTCTCTCCGGCGTCTTCGGCAGCAAGGACGGCAGCATCGCCCGTGTGGACCTCGGCACCGGCGCCCTGACGACGATCGCGACCAAGCTCACGATGCCCAACGGCATGGTCCGGTTACCCGACGGCTCATTCGTCGTCTCTCGCAACATCGGCTGGACCACCGGACTGACCAGGATCAGCGCCGACGGCACCCGTGAAACCCGCCTCGCACCGTCGGTGACCATGGCCAATGGCCTGACATACGACGCCGCGCACAACGCCGTCATCGCGTCGATGGACCTGCACCCCGTCAGCACCCTGGCCATCGTGGACGTCAACGATCCCACCCACATCCGCACCGTCAACCTGGGCCTGTTCGGCCTGTTCGGGTTCCCCGACGACCTCACGGTCGGCCCGGACGGCCTCATCTACCTGGCGATGGACGGCGGCGACGTCGTCCGCATCGACCCCGACCACCACGCCGCATGCATTCTGGCCTCGGGGATGTTCGGCAGCACCTCGGTGCGCTTCGGCGCGGGCACCGGCTGGGACCTCCTCGCGCTGTACAGCACCGACCTCTTCGGCACCGTCCACAAACTCACGCCGCCCGCAGGTTGAGAAGGCATCCCGGTGACCGGGCACCGGCCGTCCCGCCGGGCACGGGTGCCGCAAGAATCCTTCGGCAACGAAAGGACTTGCAGCATGGATAGATTCAGCGACCGCCGGGTCATCGTGACCGGCGCCGGGTCAGGCATCGGCCAGGCCACCGTGGCCCGCCTGCTCGACGAGGGCGGCACCATCGTCGCGTGCGACATCTCCGCCGAAGGGCTGGCCCGCACCCGGGAAGCCGCCGAAAAAGCCGGCACCGCAGCGCGTCTGACCACCACGGTCCTCGACATCTCGTCCGAAGAGGACGTCACCAAGGGCGTCGACGCCGCGATCGCCGGCATGGGCGGCCTGGACGTGCTGGTCAACGTGGCCGCGATCGAAACCTGCTCGCACACCCACGAAACCACCCTGGCCGACTGGAACCGCATCATCGCGGTCAACCTCACCGGCACTTTCCTGATGACCCGCCAGGCCCTGCCGGCCCTGCTGGAATCGGGCCGCGGCGTGGTCATCAACTTCACCTCGACCTCGGCGAGCTACGCCCACCCGTACATGTCGGCCTACTCGGCCAGCAAGGGCGGCATCCTGAGCTTCACCCATTCGCTGGCGCTCGAGTACGCCAAGAAGGGGCTGCGCGCCGTGAACATCCAGCCCGGCGGTGTCTCGACCCCGCTGGCCAACGGCACGTTCGCCAAGATGCCCGAAGGCACCGACTACGGGCTGTGGACCAAGCAGGTCCCGATGCTCAACACCGGCAACGACGCGAACCTGGGTGATCCCAGCGCGGTCGCCGCAGTGGTCGCCATGGCGGCTTCCGATGACGGCGCGTTCCTCACCGGCACCGAGATCCGCATCGACGGCGGCGCGCACTGCTGAGGCGCAACGAACTTCCGCGGGTGCTCAGCGGACGACCACGTCGCTGGGCACCCGCGGATCACCAAGCATCGCCCGGTGCGACGGCGGCGTGCGGCCGTCGACATCGGTGATGCCGTAGCGCTGGGCTTCTTCCGCGGCGATCACGGTCTGCCCGCTGATGCCGTCCAGGTCCGGGTCCAGGTACAGCGCGTTGATCACATGCCCGATGAACTCCGGCGTCTCGAAGTTGCCCGCGGCCTTGGCCAGCGTCTCGGCGTCGAACGCCTGCTTGAACTTGTCGGTGAGCAGGATGCCCATCCAGATCGACAACGTCGACACCCCCGTGCCGTGGAAGTCGACGGCCATGTCGGCGGCCATCTTGTCCACACCGGCCTTCTGCGCACCGTAGGCGGGGCCGTGCATGTAACACACCGCACCCGGCGACGACGTGAACGCGATCAGGCCGCGGCCCTGTGCCACCAGTAGCGGTGCGGCGTGCCACGACGCCACATAGGCCGACCGCAGGCCGACGTCGAGCACGTCACCGAGGCCGATCGGCTTCTCCCAGAACGGCTTCGGATCGACGAGGTTGTCATGTACCACGGCGGCGTTGTTGACCAGCAGATCGAGCCGTCCGGCCTCGTCGGCCACCCGGGCGAACAACGCGGCCACGGCGTCGTCATCGCGGTGATCCACCGGAACGGCGATGCCGCCGTCGCCGGGATCGGTGACGGTCCGACCCGTCAGGTAGACCGTCCAGCCGTCGGCCACCAACGCCGCCGCAATGCCCTTGCCGGCGCCCCGGCTGGCTCCGGTGACGACCGCGACCCGCTTGTCTGAGCTCATGCGGCTATGGTGCCACGCCCAGTTCGTCCTGAACGACGTGCACGACACCGGCCGCCACCGCATCCGCGATGGACTCCTTCAGCTGGCCGCACGCCAGGAAGATCCGCCCCGGCAGGCACTCGGCCCGCTTGCGCTCCTCGCACCGCGCGGCCGACTCGCGCGTCCACTGCACGCTGGTCTGCTGCCAGCTGCCCTTGCGCGCCAACACCTCTGCGCCACAGGCACGGCAGGCCACCGGCACCATCGGCATGTCGGCCAGCCGGATGTCGGGCCGCGCGGTCATCAGACCGACTCCGCGGCCCGTGCGGCTGCGATGTTGGCTTCCATCTCCTTGGTCCACGCCTCACGCGGGACGGTGGTGTCCAGTTCGTATTCGAAGCGGTCGGTCATCTCCGGCACCACATCCGCGACGTCGACGTAGAACTGCTCGTACCACCGGCGCAGCTGGTAGACGGGGCCGTCCTCCTCGACCAGGAGCGGGTTGTCGATGCGGGCCTTGTTCTTCCAGATCTGCACGTCCTGCTCGAAGCCCTGTTTCACCCAGTCACCGAGCGCGTGCGCCGTCGCCACGGCAGCCTCCTCGGGCAGGCCCGCCATCTTCTTCACGATGATTCCGTACTGCAGCACAAACGAATTCGCGTCGATCGGGTAATGGCAGTTGATCAGGATGGTGTTGTGATCGGCGTCCGGGTAGTGGTACGTCAGGTCGTCGATCATGAAGGACGGCCCGTAGTACGACGCCACCGATGTCGAGCCGAGCATCTTCGCCCCCTCGGTGCCCTGCATGTCCTCGCGGCCGCCGCCGTTCATGTACTGCGTCGCGACCTGGCCTTCGAAGATGTTCTTGAAGTGCGACGGCACCGCGCCGTGGATGTAGAAGAAGTGCGCCATGTCGACGACGTTGTCGATGATCTCGCGGCAGTTGACGTTGACAACCGTTGTGTACCAATGCCAATCGGTCCACTCGTCGCTGCCCGCCTGCTCGATGCGCGGGATGTAGTTCTCCGCCGGCGGCGCGCTGCCCTCGGGGTCGTTCCAGATGAACAGCATGCCGTCCTGCTCGAGGGTCTCCCACTTCGCGGTACGCGCGAGGCGCGGCGTGCGCTTGGCGTACGGCACGAGCTTGCACTTGCCGTCGCCACCCCAGCGCCAGTCGTGGAACGGGCAGGCGATCTCGTTGCCCTTGACGGTGCCCTGGCTCAGGTCACCGCCCATGTGCCGGCAGTAGCTGTCCAGCACGTTGAGCCGGCCGTCCGCACCGCGGAACACGACGAGCTTCTGCCCGAAGGCCGTGATCGAGTGCGGTTTGCCGTCACCGAGGTCCTTGGTCAGGCCAAGGCAGTGCCAGCCACGGGCGAACCGGGTTGGCGCTTCACCGGCTTCGATCTGGCGAACATCGACATCCTCCAGCGACATCTGATGACCATCCTCACATTGAAAACTGGGCTGCAGTTTGATGTTTCAGGTCTAACAGCAACGGGGCGGGCGATGCACGTGTTCTCCCGCTGGCAGGGACGCCCGAGGCCGGAAATCCGTCTCTCGCAATACGCTTGGCGGCCGTGACGACATCTGCCGCGGCCACGATTCCGGCCGGCCTCGACATCACCGACACCACCGTCGATCTGCTGGTGATCGGTTCCGGCACCGGCCTGGCCGCCGCGCTGAGCGGTCATGAATCCGGGCTGAACGTCCTCGTGGTCGAGAAGGCCTCCGACATCGGCGGATCCACCGCCCGCTCCGGTGGTGCCCTCTGGCTGCCGACCACTGGACTGCTGACCGACAAGGGCACCGCCGACACCGCCGATCGCGCCGCGACCTACCTCGACGCCGTCGTCGACGGGACCGCGCCGGCGGCCCGCTCGGCCGGCTTCCTCCAGCACGTCAACGCCACCGTCGACATGCTGGCCCGGACCACCCCGATGCGACTGTTCTGGGCCCGCGAGTACTCCGACTACCACCCTGAGCGACCCGGCGGCCGCGCCACCGGGCGCACCTGCGAATGCCGCCCGCTCAACGCCCGTGTACTGGGCACCTACCGGGACCGGCTGCGCGGCGGCGTCATGGAGGTCAAGGTCCCGATGCCGACCACCGGCGCGGACTACAAGTGGATGAACCTGATGGCGCGGGTGCCGCGAAAAGGCTTGCCGCTCATCGCAAAACGGCTCGCGCAGGGCGTCGGCGGCAAGCTGCTCGGGCGCGAGTACATCGCCGGCGGCCAGGCCCTGGCGGCCGGGCTGTTCGCCGGTGTGCTGCAGGCCGGCATCCCGATCTGGACCGACACGTCGCTGGTCCGGCTGACCGGCGACGGTCAACGGGTCACCGGTGCGGTGCTGTCGCACGGCGGCCGTGAGGTCACCGTCACCGCCACGCGCGGTGTGGTGCTGGCGGCCGGTGGCTTCGACCACGACATGGCGATGCGCCACAAGTACCAGTCCGATTCGCTCGGCGACCACGAGAGCCTCGGCGCCGATTCCAACACCGGTGAGGCCATCCGGGCCGCCACCGATCTGGGCGCCGCCACGGCGTTGATGGACCAGGCCTGGTGGTTCCCCGCGGTCGCGTCCGCCAACGGCCGCCCGCCCGCCGTGCTGCTGGCCGAGCGCTCGCTGCCCGGCTCGCTCATCGTCGATCACGACGGCAAGCGCTTCGCCAACGAGTCGACCGACTACATGTCGTTCGGCCAGCGCGTGCTCGAGCTCGAGCGGGCCGGCACCCCCGTCGAGTCGATGTGGATCGTGTTCGACCAGAAGTACCGCAACAGCTACGTCTTCGCCGCCGGCTCGTTCCCGCGGATGCCGCTGCCCAAGTCCTGGTACCGGGCCGGCATCGCCGCCAAGGCCACCAACTTCGCCGATCTGGCGGCGCAGATGGGTGTCCCGGTCGCCGATTTCGAGCAGACCATGACGCGGTTCAACGAGAGCGCGGCCGCCGGCATCGATCCTGATTTCGCCCGCGGCCTCAGTGCCTACGACCGCTACTACGGCGATCCGACGGTGACGCCGAACCCGAACCTGCGCCCGCTGGTCAAGGGCCCGTTCTACGCGGTGAAGATGACGCTGAGCGACCTCGGCACCTGCGGCGGCGTCGTGGCCGACGAGCGTGGCCGGGTGCGCCGCGAGGATGGCGGCGTCATCGAAGGGCTGTACGCGCTGGGGAACACCGCGGCCAACGCCTTCGGCGCGGTGTACCCGGGCGCGGGCGCGACGATCGCGCAGGGCCTGGTGTACGGCTACATCGCGGGCCGCGATGCCGCCGGGAAGTTGTAGAGCTCAGAGGCTCCCGAGATCGTCGGGCACGTCGACGGCGTACGCCTGGAGGACCTCGAGCGGCACGACCTCGAGGGTCCGCTCGTGCGTCGAGGCGAGCACCACCGGTGCCGCGTATCCGTCGTTGTGCGCCCGCAGCCAGTTCACCGCGGTCACGCACCAGCGGTCGCCCGGCGACAGGCCCGGAAAGCGGTATTCCGGCATCGGCGTGGACAAGTCGTTGCCGATCGAGCGCTGGTGCGCCAGGAACTCGCCGGTCACGACGGCGCAGATGGTGTGCCGGCCGGCGTCCTCGGGCCCGGTCGAGCAGCAGCCGTCACGGTAGAAGCCGGTCAGCGGTTCGGTGCCACACGGTTCCAGCGGAGCACCGAGCACATTGCGATCTGCCACCGGTCAATCCTGCCTTAGCTTGTTCGCAGTGAAAAGGCTTGCCCCGCACTCGATGTCCGCACCCGAGGTCACCGCGGCCGACAACGTCACGTTCTCCGGCACGCGTTCGTCCATGACCACCACGGCGACAATCGGATTGAGCCCCTTGGCCTCGACCGCGGGCACGTCATAACCGATGACGACCTGACCCGCCGTGACGTCGTCACCCTGACTGACATGAGCCGTGAAACCGTCACCGTTCAGCGTGACGGTGTCCAGACCGAGGTGCACGAGAACACCGACGCCGTCCGCGGTCAGGACGACGTAGGCATGCGGCATCAGTTTCAGGAGCCTGCCGCTGACCGGGGCGACCGCCTCGATCACGCCGCGCGGCGGGTCGATCGCGGCGCCGTAGCCGACCATGCCCGCCGAGAACACGGGGTCCGGGACGTCCTCGAGCCGAACCGCACGCCCAGCGACCGGGGCGAGAACCGACGTCTGACTCACTGGCGTATCTCCTCTGTTCGTGCGCTCCAACAATACGAGCGCCACCGAACGCGCTCTCACTGACGCATCTTCTCGTCTAAGCTTCCGCAAAGCTTGCGCGCCGAGTGGCGTTTTTGCGGCACAGAAGGGTCTCGCACATGAACGGCACCGCGAAAATCTCAGGAGCACAGGAAAAGTCGGAACTGCGCATCCCCGGCTTCGCTCAGCTGCAACGGCTCGGCAAGAGCCTCATGTTGCCGATCGCGGTGCTGCCCGCGGCGGGAATCCTGCTCCGGCTGGGGCAGGACGACCTGCTGGGCAAGATCAAGGCGCCCGTCATCGGGCCGTTCGTCCACGCGATGAGCGCGGCCGGCGACGCGATATTCACCAATCTCCCACTGTTGTTCGCCGTCGGTGTGGCCATCGGTTTCGCCCGGAAGGCGGACGGCTCGACAGCACTGGCCGCCGTCGTCGGCTACCTCGTGGTGCAGTCGGTGTTCAAGACCATGTCACCCGTCGTGCTCGCCGGCGAGGTCGACAAGGCGGGCAGCCAAGCCCAGATCAACTACAGCGTGTTCGCGGGAATCGTGGTCGGCCTGCTCACCGCGTGGCTCTTCGACCGCTACCACACCATCCAATTGCCCGCGTACCTAGGATTTTTCGGGGGCCGGCGGTTCGTCCCCATCGTGGTGTCGGTCACCTGCCTGTTCCTCGCGTTCGCGATGAGCTACTGCTACCCGCTCTTCGACGCGGGCCTGACAGGCCTGGGCAAGTTCATCGGCGGTTCGGGTGCCTTCGGCGCCTTCGTGTACGGATTCGCCAACCGCATGCTGATCCCGTTGGGCCTGCATCACATCCCGAATTCCTACGTGTGGTTCCTCTACGGCGACTACCAGACTCCCGACGGCCACGTCGCCACCGGTGAACTCACGCGCTTCGCCTCGGGCGACCCGACCGCGGGCATCCTCACGTCGGGGTTCTATCCGGTGCTCATGTTCGGTCTGCCGGCCGCCGCCCTGGCGATGATCCACGTGGCGAACAAGAAGCAGCGGAAGGTCGCCGTCGGCATCCTGTCGGCGGCCGCGTTGACGGCGCTGCTGACCGGGGTCACCGAACCGCTCGAATTCTCGTTCATGTTCGTGGCGTTCCCGCTGTACGTCATCCACGCGGTGCTGACCGGGCTGTCGTTGGCCGTCGCGTACCTGCTCGACATCCACCTCGGCTTCTCCTTCTCCGCGGGGCTGGCCGACCTCCTCCTCTACGGCACCGCCCCCGCCGCGAAGAACATCCCGCTGCTCATCGGCATGGGCGTCGTCTTCTTCGTCGTCTACTACGTGCTGTTCCGGTTCGCCATCACCAAGTGGAATCTGCGGACCCCGGGGCGGGAGCCGGAGACCGAATTCGAAGCCGAGGAGCAGGCGAATCTCGGCGAAGGCGCGGACTCCACGACGGCGGTGGCCGCCGGCGGCGCAGCGGCGGAGAGCAGGCCGGAGCAGGTGATCGCGGCGTTCGGCGGCCGGGACAACCTCGTCGCCGTCGACGCGTGCATCACGCGCCTGCGCATCGAGGTCGCCGACAAGAGCAAGGTCGATCAGGACCGGCTGAAGAGTCTCGGTGCCGCGGGCGTCATCGAGGTCGGCAACAGCGTCCAAGCGGTGTTCGGCACCGACTCCGAAGCCCTCAAGAACGACATCACCGACATCCTCTAGACGTCGTGGCGGCCCTGAACCTCGCGCTCGACCTCACGCCACAGGCCCGGCATCGAACGCGGCATGCCCGCAACGCCTTTCGCCGCGGTCTGTAGCACCGCGTCGGCGTCGTCGATGTCCTTCATCAGTTCGAGCGCCAGTTCCCGCTCGGCGGCGTAGTACTTGGCCGCCCAGCGCAACGCGATCACCGAATACGCCCACACCGGCTGGGCCTTGGCCCCATCGGAGTCCTCGGCGGCCTGCCGCTCCATGGCCTCGCAGTAGGCGACGTGCTGCTCGAGCAGCTCCCGCAGCCGGGTCGGGTTGCTCAGGTGGCCGAACGTAACCCGCAGCAGCACACTGTGTTTGAGCACCGGCGGGTCGACGGGAGCGTTGTTGGTCCAGTCGGTCACGGCAGCCATGCCGGACTCGGTGATCTTGTACAGACGGCGCGTGCGCAGGCCCTCGTCCTGCTCCACGCGGGACTCGAGATAGCCAAGTCCCTCAAGCTTTTTCAGCTCGGTGTAGATCTGGCTGTACGACGGGCTCCAGTAGTAGAAACCGACGCTCCAGTCGATCCACTTCTTGATGTCGTAGCCGCTGAGTTCCTCTTCGTACGACAACATGCCCAGCAGCGTCCAACTCGTCGCCGCCAGCGACGGTTTGCTCTGCGGCTTGCTTGCCATCTGCTTAGCCTAACAATCTATTGCCGCAAAGGCCCCAGTCATGACCGCCTGTCGGGACAGTCATTGCCGGGCCACCGGCGGGGCTACGGCGGCCACATACCGGCGTACCACCAGCTCTTCGGCTTTTTCGTCGGCCAATGGCCAACACAGCAACGACAGCACGACCCGCACGATCCAGTCCGCGAGAAGCGGATCCGTGATCCCTGTCAGCTCGGCTGCCGCCTGTGAGAGCCGGGGTGAGTCGAAGTCGATGAGGGCGCCGGCACGCACGACACCCGAGGCCAGCGGGTCGGCCCGGACCACCCGCAGGGACGTCAGCACGGCCGCCGCGATCCGCTCGGGCCCGGTGTGCCCGGCCACCGCCTGCGCGATCTCCTGCCCGACCCGCATGACCGCGCGCGCCAGCACGCCGTCGCGCAGCGCCTGTTTACCGCCGACGTGCCGGTACACCGTGGCGCGCGAACAGCCCACGCTCGCGGCGACCTCGTCGATGTTCAACCGGTCCAGGCCCCGGGCCGCGGCGCTGGCCGCGGCGGCGGCATAGATGCGTTCGGCGCCCGCATCGCGGCGATCGGCGCCGATCAACCAGTCCATCTGCCTGATACTAATCCATCAATCTGTCTCACGGCGAGACGAAAATTCTGAATCCGTCTGCATCACCGCAGCTCGCGGACCGTGCGTGAGACAGCCGAATTTCGGCCTTGACATGCTGTTATGTGAGCCCAAAACTCAAGGCGTGCAACTGGTTTCAGATCTGCTCAGCCCGTCCACGCTGGACGATCCGTACGACTGTTATGCGCAGCTTCGCCTGGCCGGTCCGGTGCACCGCGTGCCCGGCACCGACTTCTACCTGGCCACCACCTGGGATGCCGTGCAGGAGGCCGTCAGCCGCCCGGAGGACTTCTCCTCCAACCTGACCGCCACGCTCGTGAATGCCGGAGCCAAGACGGGGGCGGTTCGGCCGGGGACCTTCGACATGGGAGCCGTCGACACCGCCGGGCATGTCCTCGCGACCGGCGACGACCCGCGGCATGCGCACGAACGCAAACTGGTGCTACCGGCCCTGGTGGCCAAGAGAATTCGGGCGCTCGAGCCGGCGATCACCGACATCGCCCGGCAGCTGTGGCACGACGCGGCGGCGGACGGCAGCATCGAATGGATGTCCGCCATCGGCGACCGCCTGCCGATGACGTTGGTGGCCAGGCTCATCGGGCTGCCCGACGACGATGTGCCGCAGCTGGTGCAGTGGGGCTACGGCAGCACCGAACTGCTCAGCGGCGTCTTCGACCTCGACCACATCGGCACCGCGGTCGAGACGTCGGCACAACTTGCCGGCTACCTGTACGCGAAATTCGCTGAGGCACAAGCGAATCCGGGCGACAACCTGCTCGGTGACCTCGCCCGCCCGGTGGCCGAGAACACCGTCACGGCCGAGGTGGCGGTGCTGATGCTGCTTCAGCTGGTCGGCGCCGGCGGCGAATCCACCGCCGGGCTGATGGGCAACGCCGCGCGGCTACTCGCCACCCACCCCGACGTCCAGGAACAGGTACGGAACGACCCGCAGCTGGTGCCCGCGCTGCTGGAGGAGACGCTGCGGCTGGAGTCACCGTTTCGCAACCATCACCGGCACATCCGGCAGGACACCACGCTGGCGGGCGTTCCGCTGCCCAAAGACGGTCACCTGCTGCTGCTCTGGGGGTCGGCCAACCGCGATCCGGCGGCCTTCGATGACCCCGACCTACTGCAATTGGGCCGGCCGAACCTGCGGAATCATCTGGCGTTCGGGAAGGGCCTGCATTTCTGCGTCGGCGCGGCACTGGCCCGCACCGAGGCCCGCATCGGGATCACCACACTGCTCGAGGCCACCAACTGGTTCGAGCTCGCCGACGCCGAATGGGTGCCGAGCCTCATGGTGCGCCGGCACCTGCGACTGGAGCTGCACTACCGCTGACCGTCGCCGGTGGCGCCACCGGCGAACAGCTCGCCAAGGGTCGGCACGGGCTATTCGGGCAGGCGCAGCTCGGGCTTCTCGACCTCTTCGATGTTGACATCTTTGAAGGTGATCACCCGGACCTGCTTGACGAACCGCGCCGGCCGGTACATGTCCCAGACCCAGGCGTCGGCCAGACGCAGTTCGAAGTAGACCTCACCGTCGGCGTTGCGCGGGATCAGCTCGACGCTGTTGGCCAGGTAGAAGCGCCGCTCCGTCTCGACGACATAACTGAACTGCCCGACGATGTCCTTGTACTCGCGGTACAGCGAGAGCTCCATCTCGGTTTCATACTTCTCGAGATCCTCGGCACTCATCGGCACAGACTCATCAGTTCAGCGGTCCTTCGGTTTACTCGGTGTTGCAGGGCCATGTCTTGTTCGGATCGGCGGCCGGTTCCCATTTTCCCCTACCCAGATCGGCAGCGCTGCCCTATCGCCGGGTTGGCAGCGAGCTTGCGCACATTGGCGAACGAGAACCGGTGTTCGGGACAGGGCCCCAGTTCGGCCAGCGCCGCGGTGTGGGCCGCGGTGCTGTACCCCTTGTGTACCGCAAACCCGTAGCCCGGATGCACGGTGTCCATCTCGACCATCAGGCGGTCGCGGCTGACCTTGGCCAGCACGCTCGCCGCCGCGATGCAGGCGGCTGCGGCATCCCCGCTGACCACCGGCAGCGACGGCACCGACAGGCCCGGCACCCGGAACCCGTCGGAGAGCACGTAACCCGGCCGCACGGACAGGCCCGCGACCGCGCGGCGCATGCCTTCGATGTTGGCGATGTGCACCCCGCGCCGGTCGACCTCGACCGACGGGATGAACACCACGTGATACGCGAGCGCGTAACGCCGGATCAACGGGAACAGCCGTTCCCGCTCAGCTTCGTTCAACTTCTTCGAATCATCAAGGGCCGCGAGGCTTTCCAGCCGGTTCGGACCCAGCACACAGGCCGCCACGACGAGCGGGCCGGCGCAGGCCCCACGGCCGACCTCGTCAACCCCGGCCACCGGCCCCAGCCCGCCGCGGTAGAGCGCGGACTCCAGGGTGCGCAGGCCCGCGGACTTGCGGATCACCGTCCGGGGCGGCCAAACGGGCACCGAAGAACCTTATTGACCGGTCTGCGGATTGACCGTGACCACACCGCCCCAGCGCGACGGCGGCCAGGCGATGAACCGGGCTTTGCCGATCACATTGGCGACGGGCACGGTGCCCGCGGTCGGGTCACCGGTGCACATCAGCGCATTGATCGCATCCGTCGGTGTGTTCGTGCAGTGCGCGCGCGAGTCGGCCGAGTGGGTGCGGTTGTCCCCCATCACCCAGAGCCGACCGTCCGGCACCTTCACCGGGCCGAACTCATTGCCCAGGCAGGGGTCTGTCGCCGGGTCGACCATCATGGTCGCCGGGTCCAGGTACGGCTCCTTGAGCTTCTTGCCGTCGACCGTCAGCCCCGTCGAGTTGCGGCACTGCACGGTCTGGCCACCCACGGCGATGACGCGCTTCACCAGATCGTTCTCGTCCGGCGGCACGAAGCCGACGACCGAGAGCGCGTTCTGAATCCAGCGCATGGTCGGGTTGTCCGAACGAATCGACTTGTAGCTGATGTTCCAGTTCGGCGGGCCCTTGAAGACCACCACGTCGCCCGGCTCGGGCGAGCTGAACCGGTAGGTCAGCTTGTCCACCATGATGCGGTCGCCGACGCAGCCGCTGCAGCCATGCAGCGTGGGCTCCATGGACTCCGACGGAATCAGGTACGGCCGTGCGACGAACGTCAGCACGAGGTAGTACAGCAGCACCGCAGTGACGACGAGGACGACGCCCTCACGCAGCGCGGCCAGCTTCGACTTCGGCTTCTCGTCGGCTTCTTCGGCCTTGCCGACCTCGTCTGCCTTCGTGACCGAGTCAGCGGTCGCTGCCGTGTCGGCGTCGTCCGTCGTCGGACTGTCCGGAGTGGTGCTGTCTTCGCTTGGGCCGGTCACGGCACCAGGCTAATCAGCTCGGCGGAAAGGTCGCCGAACAAGCTCAGCGCTTTTCCTTGATCTTGGCCTTCTTGCCACGGAGCTCGCGCAGGTAGTACAGCTTGGCGCGACGGACGTCACCGCGGGTGACGACGTCGATGTGGTCGATGTTCGGCGAGTGCACCGGGAAGGTCCGCTCGACGCCGACGCCGTAGCTCTCCTTGCGGACGGTGAAGGTCTCACCGATGCCGCCACCCTGACGACGGATCACGACGCCCTTGAACACCTGGATGCGGTGCTTGTTGCCCTCGATGACCTTGACGTGCACATTGAGGGTGTCGCCGGGGTTGAAGGCCGGGATGTCGTCGCGCAGCGACGCCTGGTCGACGAAGTCCAGCGTTTTCATCGGTGACACTTCCTTGCTAACTCGCGGGCTACAGCCGCCGGACGCCATGCGGCGCGACGGAAAAGCCATTCTCTTTACGGACGTTGGTCGGATGCCGTAGCGGGCGGGGACACATCCGAAACAGACGCCGACCCCGCGCCCAGCGCAGACAACTGCTCAATTGTGCCAGACAGCCGCCGGGTGACGAAATCGTGACCCCAACGGGGCCGGTGCAGCCGACATCACACCCGGCACCGTCACAGACGTCACACCCAACACACAATTACCCGTTACGCTGATCAATCAGATTTTTATCCACCGTGATCTGAGGAGACCCATGCGCCCGCAGCACGTCAAGCTGCTGACCATCACCGCTGCCGCGGCAACGGTGATGCTCACAGCTGGTTGCGAGGCCAAGGTCTATGGGGCCGCGCCGCCGAACAAGATTGCGCTGACCGTCGTACCGGTCGTGACCGCGCTGGAGATGCCGGAGGCCCCGGCCGCCGAGCCCGCCGCGGCCCTGACGGGCCTCGATGCCCGCGAACGCAGCGCCACCAACGACGCCGCGGCAGCCGGCGCGACGATCAGCGCCGCGGTCCTCGATCGGAACACGGGCCAGCTGATCGCCACCGGCAACGGTTCCGCCATGCCCATCGCGTCGGTGGCCAAGCTCTTCATCGCCGACGACCTGCTGCTGCAGGAGGCCAAGGGCCAGATCGAGCTCACCGCGGCCGACCGGCAGTCGCTGGACACCATGCTGCGCTCGTCCGACGACTCCGCGGCGGAGATCTTCTGGAACCGCAGCGGCGGCAACAGCGTCGTCAGCCGCGTCGCGGCCCGCTACGGGCTGACCGGGACAACCGTGCCCTACGACGGCAAGTGGTGGAACACCATGAGCACCACCACCGACCTGGTGCACTACTACGACCAGTTGCTGAACGGCACCGGCGGGCTGCCGCCGGAGCGGGCCAGCATCATCCTGGCCAATCTGGCCGCCTCCACGCCGACCGGCGCCGACGGCTACCCACAGCGCTTCGGCATCCCGGACGGCCTCTACGGCGAACCGGTTGCGGTGAAGCAGGGCTGGATGCCCGAGTGGGGCGGCAACAACTGGATGCACATGTCCACCGGCGTGATCGGCGCCGACCGGCGCTACGTCATGGCGATCGGCTCGCTGCAGCCCACCGATGACGCCACGGCACGCACAACCATCACCAATGCGGTCAAGACGATGTTCCCGGGCGGGCGGATCAGCTAGCCGGGACGAGCGAAGCGGTCTAGCGCAACAGGTCAGGTCTTCTTTCGCGCGTCCGCTGCAGACCCTGTTCGCGGCGCCAGGCAGCAACCTTGGCGTGATCACCCGACAGCAGCACCGGCGGCACCTCGAGGTCACGCCATACCGGCGGCCGCGTGTAACTCGGCCCCTCCAGCACTCCCCCGACGTGCGCCGAGTGCGAATCATCTTGGTGCGACGCCGGATTGCCCAGGACGTCGGGCAGCAAGCGGACCACGGCCTCGATCATGACTAGTGCCGCGGACTCACCGCCGGGCAGCACGTAGTCACCGATCGACACCTCCTCGACCCGCATGCGCCGGGCGGCGTCGTCGGCGACGCGCTGGTCGATGCCTTCGTAACGGCCGCACGCGAACACCAGGTGCTTCTCGCCGGTCCAGCGGTGCGCGTGTTCCTGTGTGAACAGCCGGCCCGCCGGCGTCGGGACCACCAAAACGGTTTCCGGCGTACAGATTTCGTCGAGAGCGGCACCCCAGATCGGCGCCTTCATCACCATGCCGGGCCCGCCGCCGTACGGCGAATCGTCGACCGACTTGTGGACGTCATGCGTCCAGTTCCGCAGGTCGTGCACACCGAGTTGGACGGTGCCGTTGGCGATCGCCTTGCCCGGTAGGGACTGCTGCAGCGCATCGAGATACGCCGGGAAGATGGTGACGACGTCAATCCGCATGGGCGTCAGTCCAACTCGAGCAGGCCGTCAGGCGGATCGATCTCCACCAGACCGTCGGCCAGCGACACCGTCGGCACCATGCGGGTGACGAACGGCACCAGTACCTCGGCACCGGATTCGGTTCGGATGGACAGCAATTCGCCGCCCGGGGTGTGCAGCACCTCGGTCACGACACCCACGTCGACGCCGTCGACGGTGCGGACCTTGAGGCCCTCGAGCTGGTGATCGTAGAACTCGTCGGGCTCGTCGATGGGCGGCAGGCTGGCGGAGTCCACCAGAAACAGCGTGCCGCGCAACGCATCTGCCGCGTTGCGATCGGTCACGCCATCGAGGCGGACCAGCAAGCGGCCGCCGTGCTCGCGCATCGATTCGACGACGAAGGTGCGTTCGGGACCGGGATTTCGGGCTCCCGGGCGGCCACGCAGCGACGATCCCGGCGAGAAACGCTCGCCGGGATCATCGGTACGTACTTCGACGACAACCTCGCCGCTGATGCCGTGCGCCTTGACGACGCGGCCGACCACGAGGTCCATATTTACTGGTCGGTGTCCACCACGTCGACGCGGATGCCCCGGCCGCCGATGCCGGCGACCAGCGTCCGCAGCGCGGTGGCCGTGCGGCCGCCGCGCCCGATGACCTTGCCCAGGTCATCGGGGTGCACGTGCACCTCGACGGTACGACCGCGGCGGCTGGTCACCATGTCGACCCGGACATCGTCGGGGTTGTCGACGATTCCGCGGACCAGGTGCTCTACGGCGTCGACGACGACGCTGCTCATTCGGCGGGCGCTTCGGCCTCGGCCTCAGTGGCCTCGGCAGCCTCGGTCTCGGCGGCAGCCTCAGCCGCTTCTTCCTTCTTGTCCTTGCGCTTCTTCAGCGTCACGGCCTCGCCACCGGGGGCGGCGTCGGCGTTGGCCAGCGCGGCGTTGAACAGGTCCAGCTTGGACGGCTTGGGCTCCTTGACCTTCAGGGTGCCCTCGGCGCCCGGCAGGCCCTTGAACTTCTGCCAGTCACCCGTGATCTTCAGCAGGGCGGCGACCGGCTCGGTCGGCTGTGCGCCGACGCCCAGCCAGTACTGCGCGCGCTCCGAATCGATCTCGATCAGGCTCGGCTCTTCCTTCGGGTGGTACCGGCCGATGACCTCGATGGCGCGGCCGTCGCGGCGGGTGCGCGCGTCGGCGACGATGATGCGGTACTGGGGGTTGCGGATCTTGCCAAGCCGGGTGAGCTTGATCTTGACAGCCATGTTCTGCACTTCTCCTGATGATTGCCACGCTGCAATTCAGCGACTCAGGCGGATTGCCCGGTCCGGTCTTGCCTCACGTGTGTGACCGCCGCGCGGCGCATTGAACGAGTCGCGGACAGACAGCCGACCATTCTGCCAGAGCAGCTGCGACCGGCCCAAATCCCGAGGACGCGCTAAACCACACGTCGCCGGAGGCGACTCAGACCACCCGGTCGAAGCACTTCGTCTCGACGCGGCGCGTCATGCGCCACCCCTCGGCGGTACGGACGAACTCGTCCTCGTACCAGAGGCCGCAGAACAGCACCTGGGGCTGCGCATCGGCGTCCGCCGCGGGCAGCACCATCGGGTTGAAACAGATGGTGCGTGACTTCGCGGTGTCACCGGTGATGGTGACGTCGAAGTTGCCGAGCATGTGCGCGTAGGCCGGGAAGTTCGGCAGCACCTGCGCCAGCCATTCCTTGACCTCGGGGAAATGCCCGTCGATGCCGCCCATCGCGCGGTAGTCGATGTAGGCATCGGGCGTGAAAACCTGTGCCAGATCATCGAATCGGCGGGTATCGATGGCCGTCGAGTACGCGACCAACAGTTGTTGGATTTCCAGACGGTCCGAGATCTCTTCGAGGCTCAGCATGGTCCGATTGAACACCACCGGACAGCTGTCCGGATGGTGGGCCGGAGCTTGACGGAGTGGCGGCCGTCGGACCCGTTCGCGTCGCAGGCCCATCGAACATGCTCCAGCCGCTCCGGTACGCAAACTGAATCAGACATGAGGACCTCACGCGGCGGTCCTCATTACCCCGTCGCGCAGTCCAATCACGTCGCCGGACTGTCACTTTCACCGTCACCGCCCTCGCCCTCGGCCGGGTAGAGCGTGGGGTGGTGGTAGTGGTTGGTTCGGGGTTGGCCGATGTCCAGTAGTGGTGGTGGGGTCCAGTGAGCGCGGCCGTTTTTCATGGTGGTGGTCCAGCCACCGTCGGTGGCCAGGCGGTTGTCGGGTCCGCAGGCCAACGTGAGGTCGGTGATGTTCGTCTGGCCGCCGTCGCGCCAGTCGGCGACCGCGTGATGGGCTTGGCAGTCGGCGGCGGGCCGTGTGCAGTCCGGGCGGGTGCAGCCTTTATCGCGGGCGAACAGGGCCAAGCGTTGACCGGTGGTGGCGGTGCGCCGCGCCCGACCCAGATACAGCGGAACATCACCATGGTTGTCGAAGACGGTGAGGTAGCAGGACGCCCCGGCGCGGGCGGCCAGGTTCACCAGATCCTTGACTGGCAGCGGCGATCCGGTATGGGTGTCGGCGACCCCGGCCCGGTCTTCTAACTGCTCGAGCGTGCAGGTCGCCACGATGGTGACCGGAAATCCGTTGTGCTCACCCAAATCGATGGACAGCAGCAACCGGCCCATCGTTTCCCAGGCATCGTGGTGACGCTGAGCCAAGGTGCGGTGGTCGTTATCGATCTGCTCTTGGGTGGGGGTGCCGCAGGTGCACGGGTGTTCGTCGGCGGGGTTGCACATACCGGGGGCGGCGTACTTGACCATCAACGCTTCGTAGACCGCGCGGGCTGTCGGGGTGAGTCGGCCCCGCAGTTCACTGCTGCCATCGGGACGCTGTTTACCGACCACGATGCCCCGCTCGCGGTCGGGGTCAGGGTCGCGGTCATCAGGTTCGGGACCGTCCTGATCCAACTCGTAGAGTTTGCGTTTGACCACCGACCGCAACCCCTCGGGGGTCAGGTGGCGGGCGGCGGCCACCAGAGCGCATTCAGCCTCATCGACAGCGGCCAGGCCCGCCCAGGCGGGCAGTTTGACGAAAAACGACTCGATGACATCGACATGATCACCATTGATCACCCCCGCAGCCACCGCGTCCGCGACATGCGGCCGCAGCGGCGGCAGCACTTCCCCGGTCAGCGACCGCCGCGGGCCCAGAAGTTCGGCGTGCCGGACCCGGCGACGAGCCTCCTCGCTGCTGAGCCGGTCCCGGGCACGCACCACGTCGGCCCAGTTTTTCGCCCCGATCTCGTTGGCGGTGGTTTGGGCCTGCAACGCGGCCACCACGGCATGATCAACGGCTTCGGCGGCGCACCGCATCTGCTCACGGTGCGACTGCAGCGCCAACAACTCCGGCACCGACAGGGTGCTGTAATCCAGGGCGGCGGCCCGGACCAGTGCCGAATCGAGGTCGTCGTAGACCTCCTCCACGAGCGTGGCCGTGCCGATACCCATATTTCGAACACTAGTTCGAACGACCGACATTTCGCTGTGACGAATGAGGCCCTAGTCACCCACCGTGACCAGCGCAAACAAAGTGACCAGAGTTTTCCAAGATTGTCGGTCGCGCCGAACAGGAGCCACTGGTGCGACGACGTCCAGACGGCACCACCCAGGTTCGGCCAGTAGGCTGCTGGCTCCATGGGAAGGTTCGCAACCGCCGTCATGGCGACCCTGACGCTCGTGTTCCTCGTCGCGCCGCCGGTTGCGGCCGCTGACCCCGACATCCAACCGGTCGGCACCGTGCAGATCCCGGCCGGGCCGGCACCGGCCTGGATCGTCGCCGACATGGACTCGGGCCAGATCCTCGCCGGTCAGGACATCGACCTGCGGCATCCGCCCGCCAGCACCATCAAGACGCTGCTGGCGCTGACGGCACTCAGTGAACTGCCGAACCTGGACGCGACCGTGGCCGGCACCGTCGCCGACACCCAGGTGGAGTGCAACTGCGCCGGCATCGTTCCCGGCCACGTCTACACCGCCCGTCAGCTGCTGGACGCGGTGCTGCTCGCCTCGGGCAACGACGCCGCCAACGCCCTGGCCGACATGATCGGCGGCTACGACGTCGCCGTCGCCAAGATGAACGCCAAGGCCGCCGCCATCGGCGCCGTCGACACCCACGCCGCCACCCCGTCGGGCCTCGACGGCGCGGGCGGTTCCGGCTGGACCACACCCCGCGACCTGGCCATCATCTTCCGTGCCGCGATGGCCAACCCCTACTTCGCGCAGATCACCGCGCAGCCCGCCGCGACGTTCCCCGGCAAGAGCGGCAACGAGCAGATCGTCAACGAGAACCAGCTGCTGCAGCGGTACCCGGGCGCCATCGGCGGCAAGACCGGGTTCACCAACGCCGCCAAGAAGACCTACGTGGGTGCCGCCGACCGCGGCGGCCGCCGCCTCGTCATCGCGATGATGTACGGCATGGTGCGCGAGGGCGGGCCGACCTACTGGGATCAGGCCTCGCAGTTGCTGGACTGGGGCTTCGCGCAGGACCGCTCGGTCAGCGTGGGCTCCCTCTAACCGAGACCCGACCGGAATCTCGGCGCGAGCTGATCGCAGCCTGGGATCCGTAGCGTCGGCGCTCGTGCGCAAACTGTTCACGGCGACCGCGCTGGCCCTCGGCGCACTACTGGTGACGCCGATCGCTACACCCCTCGCCGCGGCCGAACCGTCCGGGCAGCCGACGGGCGCACAGGCGCTGGCGAACGGCCCCGCCAAAGCGTGGCTGGTCGCCGACCTCGATACCGGCCAGGTACTGGCGTCGCAGGACCCCAATGGCTCGTACGCGCCGGCCAGCACCATCAAGCCGCTGCTGGCGATGGTCGTCCTGGACAACCTCCGGCCCGATGCCCTGGGCCGGGCCAACGACTCGCACACCAAAGTCGAGTGCTCGTGCGTCGGGCTCAAACCCGGGCAGGTGTACTCCGTGCGGCAGCTCCTCGACGGGCTGCTCATGGTGTCGGGCAACGACGCCGCGAACATGCTGGCGGACATGCTCGGCGGCCAGCGCGTCACGGTGGCCGCCATGAATCGCAAGGCGGCGGCGCTCGGCGCCCGCAGCACCCGTGCCGGCTCACCGTCCGGGCTCGACGGGCCGGGCTGGGAATCGATCACCACACCGCGCGACCTCGGGGTGATCTACCGGGCGGCGCTGACCTATCCGGTGATCGCCGAGATCTTCCGGCAGACGTCCGCACAGTTCCCCGGCCGGACCCTCACCAGTCAGAACGAGTTGTTGACCGGTTACCCGGGCGATTTCGCCGGCAAGACCGGCTACACGGACCGGGCCCGCAAGACGTACGCCGGTGCGGCACAACGCGGTAACCACCGGCTGGTCGTGGTGCAGATGTACGGCACCGGCGATCTCTACCCGCAAGCCCGGCAGTTGTTCGACTGGGGTTTCAGCCAGTACGCCTGAGTCAGTAGACCCGGCCGCGCAGGATCACCAGGGCTGGGTGGTCGAGCACGCCCGGTAGCCGTGGGTCCTCGGCGTAGCAGACCAGGTCGGCCGACGCGCCGTGCTCGAGTGCCGGACGCCCCAACCACTTTCGCGCATTCCAGCTGGCCGCTCCCAGCGCATCCGTCGGGCTCAGCCCCACCCGGCCGAGGGCGGCGACCTCGTCGGCGATACGGCCGTGGGCGATCATGCCGCCGGCGTCGGTGCCCGCGTAGATGGGAACGCCGGCCTCGTGTGCGGCGCCGACCCGCTGCGGGCACGTCGCGTACAGGTCGCTCATGTGCTTGGCGTAGGCCGGGAACTTGGTGGCTTTCTCCGCGATACCGGGGAAATTCTCGATGTTGATCAGGGTCGGCACCAGCGCCGTGCCGTGGGCCAGCATCAGCTCGATGATGTCGTCGGTGATGCCGGTGCCGTGCTCGATGCAGTCGATGCCCGCGTTGATCAGTCCCGGCAGGGCCTCCTCGCCGAACACGTGTGCCGTGACGCGGGCACCGTTGGCGTGGGCGGCGTCGATGGCCTGTTTGAGGATGTCGTCAGACCACAACGGCGCCAGGTCGCCCACTCCCCGGTCGATCCAGTCGCCGACGAGCTTGACCCAGCCGTCACCGCGGCGGGCCTGCTCGGCGACGTACTGCGGCAGCTGCGATTCGTCTTCGATGTCGATCGGCAGCCCCGGCATGTAGCGCTTGGGCCGGGCCAGGTGCCGTCCCGCGCGGATGATCCGTGGCATATCGTCGCGGTCGTCGAAGGCGCGGGTGTCGACGGGCGATCCGGCGTCGCGCAGCAGCAGCGCACCGGCCTGCCGCTCGGTCTCGGCCTGGCGCTCGGCCTCGTCGAGTTCGACGGGGCCGCCCGGCCCGATGCCGACGTGGCAGTGCGCGTCGACGAGGCCGGGGATGATCCAGCCGCCGTCGAAGATCGTCTCGGCGTTCGCGATCGGCTCGGCCGAGAGCACGCCCTGGTGTATCCACCACTGCACCTCGTCGCCGTCGGGCAGTCCCCGACCGCGGATGTGCAGCCTCGGGGCGAGCGAAGCGACGGGAGAAGCCGCCCGCACGGCTACTTCTTCGGGAACTTCAGCTGTGACAGATCGAAGTCGGCAAGGCCCGGCGGCAACTCGTTGAGCCCCTGCGGCATGTTCGACAGGTCCGGGAAACCGCCCGGCAGCGCACTCGGGTCGAGACCGAACGGGTTGGCGGCCGCCTTCGGCGCCGTCGGGCCCCGTCCGCCCTTCCGCCCCTTGCCGGCCTGCTTGTTCTTACCCTTGGCGGCTTTGCGAGAGCTCTTGCGGCCGAACGGCATTCCCATCTGGCCGGCCATCTGCGACATCATCTTGCGGGCCTCGAAGAAGCGGTCGACCAGCTGGTTGACCTCGGCCACCGTGACACCGGAACCGTTCGCGATGCGCAGGCGCCGGGAGGCGTTGATGATCTTCGGGTCGGACCGCTCGGCGGGGGTCATGCCGCGGATGATGGCCTGAATGCGGTCCAGGTGGCTGTCGTCGACGGCCGCCAGGGCGTCCTTCATCTGACCGGCACCGGGCAGCATGCCCAGCAGGTTCCCGATGGGGCCCATCTTGCGGATCATCAGCATCTGCTCGAGGAAGTCCTCGAGCGTCAGTTCGCCGGAGCCGATCTTGGCGGCGGCCTCTTCGGCCTTCTTCTGATCGAAGACCTGCTCGGCCTGCTCGATCAGGGTGAGCACGTCGCCCATGCCCAGGATGCGCGACGCCATGCGGTCCGGGTGGAAGACGTCGAAGTCCTCGAGCTTCTCACCGGCGGAGGCGAACAGGATCGGCGCGCCGGTGACCTCACGCACCGACAGCGCGGCACCACCGCGGGCGTCGCCGTCCAGCTTGGTCAGCACGACACCGGTGAAGCCGACGCCCTCACGGAAGGCGTTGGCGGTGGTGACGGCGTCCTGACCGATCATCGCGTCGAGCACGAACAGCGTCTCGTCGGGCGTGACGGCGTCGCGGATCGCCGCGGCCTGGGCCATCAGTTCCTCGTCGATACCGAGGCGGCCGGCGGTGTCGACGATCACGACGTCGAAGTGCTTGGCCTTGGCCTCGGCCAGACCCGCGGCGGCGACCGACACCGGGTCGCCGGTGGTCATCTGGTCGATGGTCACGCCGTCGGGCGAGACTCCCGGGTGCGGCGCGAAGACGCTGACGCCCGCCCGCTCACCGACGATCTGCAGCTGGTTGACGGCGCCGGGGCGCTGCAGGTCACAGGCGACCAGCAGTGGCGTATGTCCCTGATCCTTCAGCCATTTCGACAGCTTCCCGGCGAGGGTCGTCTTACCGGAACCCTGCAGACCGGCGAGCATGATCACCGTTGGCGGGGTCTTGGCGAACGCCAGCTGGCGCGTCTCACCACCGAGGATGCCGATGAGCTCCTCGTTGACGATCTTGACGACCTGCTGCGCCGGGTTCAGCGCACCGGAGACCTCGGCGCCCTTGGCACGTTCCTTGATCCGGCCGATGAACTCGCGCGTGACCGGCAACGACACGTCGGCCTCGAGCAGGGCCAGGCGGATTTCGCGGGCGGTGGCGTCGATATCGGCGTCGGTCAGCCGGCCCTTGCCGCGCAGGCCTGACAGCGCACCGGTCAACCGGTCGGACAGGGATTCAAACACGGGGTTAAGCCTAACTGCAGCGCCCGTCGCCGGTACTTCGGCACCACCGTCCCCTTGACACGGTGACACCTCGACGCGCAGTATTTCATCACGCGATGAATTCATTGCCTGATGAATTAATTGAGGAGCCGGAGATGACCACTTTGAACAGCACCGACGTCGTCGTTGTCGGCGCCGGCCCGACGGGCCTGGCGTTGGCATGCGAACTGGCCATGCGCGGCGTCGCGGTGCAGCTGCTCGAACAACGCCGCGGCATCCCGAACATCACCCGGGCCTTCGGCGTGCATGCGCGGACGCTGGAACTACTGGACGCCCGCGGCCTGGCCGACGAACTCGTGGCGCGCGGCCTGCCGGTCCAGAGCGTGAGCCCTGTCCCGGGCGCCGCGATCAACCTGCAGGAAGTACCCACCCGCTACCCCATGGTCTTGATGGCACCGCAGAGCCTGCCCGAACGGGTGCTGACCGCCCGCGCCATCGAACTCGGCGTCGAAATCCGTTACGGCGCGGAGGTTGTCGGCCTGACACAGGACACCGACGGCGTCACCGTGCGCCTCGCGGACCAGAGCACGGTCCGCGCCGGTTACCTCGTCGGCTGCGACGGCGCACACAGCGCGGTGCGCACCATGCTGGGCATCGGATTCGCCGGCAAGCAGTACCAGACCCACATCCTGCTGGCAGACGTTCAACTGGCGAACCCGCCGGCCGACGGGCTGGCCGCCGCCAACAGTCCCGACGGCGTCGTGCTGCTGGTCCCGTTCGGCGACGGCTGGTTCCGCGCCATCGCCTGGGACCGGACCCGGGAAGACGTGCCGCTCGGCGAGCCGGTACCGCTTTCCGAGATCACGGCCTCCATGCGCCGCATCGCGAAAACGGACTTCGGCATGGGCGAGATGCGCTGGAGTACCCGGTTCCTGTCCGAGCGACGCCAGGCCGACCGCTATCGCGTCGGACGCTGCTTCATCGCCGGGGACGCGGCCCACATCCACTCGCCTCTCGGCGCGCAGGGCATGAACACCGGCATCCAGGACGCGATGAACCTGGGCTGGAAGCTGGCGTCGGCCGTCAAGGGCACCGCACCGGCCTGGCTTCTGGACAGCTACCAGACCGAACGCCATGCCGTCGGCGCCAACGTCCTGAAACTCACCGACGCTTTCAATCAGCTGGTGCTGGGCCGCAGCCTGCCGCGGCGACTGCTGCGGCGCGTCGCGATCACCGCGCTCCTGAGCACCGGACCGACCCGGCGCGCCCTGGGCGGCCGACTCAGCGGAATCGCGATCAGTTATCCACGCAAGCGCGACGATCATCGACTCGTCGGGCGACGGATGCCCGACATCGCGTGCGCGGGCACCCGCGTCTACGAACTGCTGCGCGACGGCCGGTTCCTGTTGCTGACCAAGAGCGGTCTGGCGCTCGGCCGCACCGACGTCACCTGCGCGGTCACCGGCGATGACCAGTTGCCGCCCGCCGTACTGATCCGGCCCGACGGATACGTCGCGTGGGCCGGGGCGGCGGCCGATGCGCCCGCCGCCGTCCGGAAGTGGTGCGGCAGCGCCGAACTCGCTAACTCACCTCAGCGGTGATCACCGCGGGCTTGGCCGGCGCAGGCGCGGGCAACACCGCGTACAGATCCTGTTCGAACGCCGTCCGGGCCTCGTCGGCCGTCAAGGATTCCGGAACCACCAGACCGAACGCGTCGACGACGGTGGCACCCAGCGTCGTCACCTTGGCCCAGGCGACGTCCGCGCCCTTGCGTTCGACCACCGCGGCGAGGCGCGCGAGCAGGCCGGGCCGGTCAGCGCTGCGGATCTGCACGACCAACTCGTCGTCCGAGGAGCCTGGGAACCAGCGCACGCGCGGCGGCGCGACCGTGTGGTAACCCGGCACCGCTGCCAGAACCTCACCGGCGCGCCGGGTCGGGGCCGGAGTCTCCTCGTCCCGCTGCTCGAGTGCGGCGATCACGTCGAGATCACCGTCGAGCGCCAGGATGAACTGCTGGCGCAGCAGTTCCGCGGCGGGCGGAGAGCCGAAGTGCGGCGACACCACGAACGTGTTTATCGCCAGTCCCTCATGGCTGTTGACCGACGCCGAATGCACCCGCAGCGAATGCAGGGCCAGCACGCCGGCGGCTTTGGACAACAGGCCGCGCCGGTCCGGGGCGAGCATGGTGACGTTGAACATGTGCGCACTGTCCGCCGCGGTGAGTTCCACGTGGACGCCGCTCGGATCGGCACGCGAAAGCAGTTGCGGATCAATGGGATCGGGGTGCGGCAGGTCCTCCCCCGCCATCATCAGCCGGCAGCGCCGGACCAGATCGCCGATCAGGGAGGCCTTCCAGTCACCCCACACGCCGGGGCCGGTGGCGAGCGAATCCGCCTCGGCCAGCGCGTGCAGCAGCTCCAGCAGCAGTCCGTCACCGCCCAGCGCGTCGACGACCGCGGCAATGGTGTTGGGGTCCTGCAGGTCTCGTCGCGTCGCCGTCTCCGGCAGCAGCAGGTGGTAGCGCACCATCTTGACCAGCACCTCGATGTCGGCCGGCCACAGGCCCAGCCGGATGCCGATCTGGTTGGCCAGTTCGGCGCCGATCACACTGTGATCGCCACCCCGGCCCTTGCCGATGTCATGCAGCAGCGCACCCAGCACCAGCAGATCGGGCCGGTCCACGCGGGTGGTGAAAGCGCTTGCCCGAGAGACGGTTTCGATCAGATGACGGTCGACGGTCCAGATGTGCACGACATCGCGCGGCGGGAGGTCGCGGATCGCGCCCCACTCCGGGAACAACCGGCCCCACAGCCCGGTCCGGTCGAGGGCCTCCACGGTGGACACCGCGCCGGGCCCGGCCGCCAGCATCACGAGCAGGTCGTTGAGCGCTTCTTTCGGCCACGGTGCCCGCAGTTCGGGCGCTGATTCGGCCAGCCGCGCCAAGGTCGATCCCGCGATGGGCAGTCCGTTGGTGGCCGCCGCGGCGGCCACGCGAAGAATCAGGCCGGGATCGCGCTGTGGCTTGGCGTCGCGGGCCAGGATGACCTCGCCGCCGAATTCCAGCACGCCCTCGTCCAGCGGTCGCCGGACCGGTCGCTTGAGCGCCGCAAATCCCCTGCGCGGCAGGGCATTCCCCGCGGTACGCACGCCGGCGTCCACGTAGAAGCTGATGGTGCGGGCGGCATCGCTGATCATGCGCGCCAGATCGAAGCGGTCACCGATACCCAGTGCGGCGCCGACCTCGTCGGCGTACTGGGCCAGCACCATCTCACGGCCCTTGTGCGAGACGCGATGGAGCTCGGTACGGACGTTGAGCAGTGCCAGGTGGGCGTCGCCCAGGGTGCCGATCGGTGACGCCACCGAACGGCTCGGGTAGACGTCGGCCAACTGCGCCATCGCCAGCGCGTTGAGCAGCTGCACATCACGCAGGCCGCCGCGGCCGTTCTTCAGATCCGGTTCCGCGCGGTGCGCGATCTGACCGGAACGTTCCCACCGCGCCGCGGCGTGTTCGATCAATTCGGTGAAGCGGGAGGTGATCCCGGTCCGCCACTGCCGCCGGGCACCGCCGACCAACAGCGACGACAGATCCGAGTCGCCCGCGATGTGCCGGGCGTCGAGCATGGCCAGCCCGGCAGAGACGTCGCCGGCGGCGGTCTTGAGTGCCTGCGGCACCGTCCGGACGCTGTGGTCGAGGTGAATGTTGGCGTCCCACAACGGGTACCAGAGCGCCTCGGCGACCTCGGTGACGGCGGCCTGCGGCAGGTCGTCGTGTAGGAGCATCAGGTCCAGGTCCGAGTACGGCAGCATCTCCCGACGCCCGAGACCACCGGTCGCCACGATGGAGAATCCACTGGTCTCGGTGATGCCGATCTCGGTTGCCTTTGCGGCAAGCCAGAATTCGTACAGATCAACCAGCGCTTCGCGCAACGCCGCCGAATCGAGGCGGCGTGCGCCGCCGTTGAGCAGCTGCTCGACAGCAGCGCTCAGGTCGCTGGCCGGACGGGGTGATCCCGCTGCCGGAGCAGGCGAAACCGAAGTATCGTCGGCTTCGGCAGCGGAATCTGGTGTCTGCATTGTCATCTGGTGGTCAGCCGACGTCAGATGGCGTCGCTGCCCCGCTCACCCGTGCGGACGCGCACCACGGTTTCGACAGAGGTGACCCACACCTTGCCGTCGCCGATCTTGCCCGTCCGCGCGGCCTGCACGATGACATCCACGACCTTGTCGACCGACGCGTCGTCGACGATGACCTCGACCCGCACCTTGGGCACGAAATCCACCGAGTACTCAGCACCGCGGTAGACCTCGGTGTGGCCCTTCTGGCGGCCGTAGCCCTGCACCTCGCTGACGGTCATCCCGAGGATTCCCATTTGCTCCAGACCGGTCTTGACGTCTTCGAGCGTGAACGGCTTGACGATCGCCGTGATCAACTTCATTTGATCAATTCCTTCCAAATAACCGCGAAACCCGTGGATGTCACCGTAAATCCTTCCCGATCACGCGAATTCATAAGCGGTTTCCGCGTGTTCGGCCTCGTCGATACCGGTGGCCTCATCTTCCTTGTCGAGGCGCAGGCCGATGGTGTACTTGACGATCAAGGCCAAGATAGCCGTACCGATCGCCGAGTAGGCAAGCACCGCGAACGCGCCGACGGCCTGACGCCACAGCTGGTCGAACCCGCCGCCGTAGAACAGGCCCTTGACCGCGGCCGGAGCCTCGGGAGCGGCCACCAGGCCGACCATCAGGGTGCCGAACAGACCACCGACGAGGTGCACACCGACGACGTCGAGCGCATCGTCGAAGCCCAGCTTGAACTTCAGGCCCACCGCCAGCGCGCAGACCACACCGGCGCCCGCACCGATCGCCAGCGCACCGAGCACGTTGACCGACGAGCAGGACGGGGTGATGGCCACCAGGCCGGCCACGATGCCCGACGCCGCACCCAGCGAGGTGGCGTGGCCGTCACGAATCTTTTCCGTCAGCAGCCAGAACAGCATTGCGGCGGCGGTCGCCACCGTGGTGGTGACGAAGGTCGTCGCGGCGACACCGTCAGAGGTCAGCGCCGAACCGGCGTTGAAGCCGTACCAGCCGAACCACAGCAGACCGGCGCCCAGCATGACGAACGGCAGGTTGTGCGGCCGCATCGGAGTGGTGGGCCACCCGGCGCGCTTGCCCAGGATGATCGCCAGCACCAGACCCGCGGTACCGGAGTTGATGTGCACCGCGGTACCACCGGCGAAGTCGATTGCCTTGAGGTGGTTGGCGATCCAGCCGCCGTGCTCGCCGGTGATGCCGTCGAACGCGAACACCCAGTGCGCGACAGGGAAGTAGACGAAGGTGGCCCACAGGCCGGCGAACAGCAGCCAGCCGCCGAACTTGAGGCGGTCAGCCACGGCGCCGGAGATCAGGGCGACGGTGATGATCGCGAACATCAGCTGGAACGCCACGAACACCAGCTGCGGGATGGTCCCGGCGAGCGGGATCTTGACGGCCGCGGTGGTTCCCGCGGCAAGATGCGACACCAACGAGTTGCCGCCGATCAGGCCCTTGAGTCCCCAGTATTGCGTCGGATCCCCGACGAAGCCCCACTTGTCGTTGCCGAATGCCAACGAGTAGCCGAACAGCACCCACAAAACCGTGACGACGCCCATCGCACTGACGCTCATCATGATCATGTTGAGCACACCCTTACGGCGCACCATGCCGCCGTAGAAGAACGCCAGACCCGGTGTCATCAGCAGCACGAGTGCAGCACTCGCCAACATCCATGCTGTGTCACCGGTGTCCGGCGTGCCCAAGATAGGGAATCCATCCACTGGCCGCTTCCTCCTTAACCCATGTCACAGGCAGATGCCGATGACCTAGGCCAGAACTTTGCGCATCGGTTGTTTCGCCGACGGCGCGCGGGCGTTTCACATATGTGAACGGATCGACCAGTTACGTTTCGGCGCGGTTAATGCCCTCTTCGTAGGCCCCGGCCCGCCCTGTGAGTTCCCGACGCGCAACAACAAAACCGCCCTATTCCGGGTGGAATAGGGCGGTTTCGCATCTTCTCGTCAGCGGGAGGCAACCACTCGGCCGGCGGTGGCGACTACCCCAGGAGGGCGTCGACGAAGGCTGCGGGCTCGAACGGCGCCAGGTCGTCGGGCCCCTCGCCGAGACCGACGAGCTTGACCGGCACGCCGAGCTCCTGCTGCACCCGGAACACGATGCCGCCCTTCGCGGTGCCGTCAAGCTTGGTCAGCACCACGCCGGTGATGTCGACCACCTCGGCGAAGACCCGGGCCTGCGGCAGGCTGTTCTGGCCGATCGTGGCGTCGAGCACCAGCAGCACCTCGTCGACCTTGGCGCGCTTCTCGACGACGCGCTTCACCTTGCCCAGCTCGTCCATCAGACCGGTCTTGGTGTGCAGCCGGCCTGCCGTGTCCACCACGACGACGTCAGCGCCCGCTGCGATGCCCTTGTCGACGGCGTCGAAGGCGACGGAGGCCGGGTCCGCGCCCTCGGGGCCGCGCACGATGTCGGCGCCGACGCGGGCGCCCCAGCTCTGCAGCTGGTCGGCCGCGGCGGCGCGGAAGGTGTCGGCCGCGCCGAGCACGACGCGGCGGCCGTCCGCGACCAGCACGCGGGCCAGCTTGCCGACGGTGGTCGTCTTACCGGCTCCGTTGACGCCGACGACCAGCAGCACCGACGGCTTGTCGGCGTGCGGCAGCGCCTTGATGGACCGGTCCAGATCGGTTCGCAGTTCCTTGATCAGCACCTCACGCACCACCGCACGGACGTCGGCCTCGGTGCGCACATTGGCCTCGGCCATGCGGCTGCGCAGCGCGGTGACGATCGATTCGGTGGCGACGGGCCCCAGGTCGGCGATCAGCAGGGTGTCCTCGATGGACTCCCACGAGTCCTCGTCGAGGTCGCCGCCACCGAGCAGGCCCAGCATGCTGCGGCCCAGCGTGGTCTGCGACTTGGCCAGGCGGCCGCGCAGGCGCTCCAGCCGGCCCGCGGTCGGTGCGATCTCGTCGCGCGGGGCGACCTCGGGCTCCGGCTCGGGAGCTGCCTCGGGTTCGGGTTCGGGCGCAATCGTCGGCTCGGGCTCGGCGACCACGTCCGGCTCGGCGACCACGTCGGGCGCCTCAGCGACCACGTCCGGCTCGACCACGACCTCCGGCGCCTCGACCGCAGGCTCGGGCAGCTGCACATCGGCGATGGTGCGCTTGCGCGAGTCTCGCGGAATCTCGGCGTCGTCGCCGACGGTAGGCAGCTTCTCCGCGGTGTCCGAACTACTGAACGTGATGCCTGATGACGCCGTGTAGCCGCCGGACCGGTCCAGCTTCGGAGTCTCCTCCGGCGCGGACAGCGAAATCCTGCTGCGCCGGTAGCGGACGAATCCGACCACCAGCGCGGTGACAACGAGAACAGCAATGATCGCTATCGCGATCCAGAGACCTTCCGACACCGTGCCATTCTGTCAGCCGCTCCCCCGACGCCCACGCCTGGCGCTGACTCGGCGGTAGCGGCGCGCAAGTGCGCGTGGACGTCACCCCGGACGCAGGGTGCACCCCTACGTCGGGCTGGAGACCAACTCCTGGCCACGCATGCGCTGCGAGATCACCTGGGTGATGCCGTCGCCCTGCATGGTGACGCCGTAGAGCGCGTCGGCGACCTCCATGGTCGGCTTCTGGTGCGTGATGACGATCAGCTGCGACTTTTCCCGTAGCTGCTCGAACAAACTGATCAGACGGCGCAGGTTCACGTCGTCCAGCGCGGCCTCGACCTCGTCCATGACATAGAAGGGTGACGGGCGGGCGCGGAAGATCGCCACCAGCATCGCCACCGCGGTGAGTGACTTCTCACCGCCCGACAGCAGCGACAACCGCTTGACCTTCTTACCCGGCGGCCGGGCCTCGACCTCGATGCCGGTGGTGAGCATGTCGCTGGGATTGGTCAGCAGCAGCCGGCCCTCGCCGCCGGGGAACAGCGTCTGGAACACCTGGCTGAACTCGGCCTCCACATCGGCGTATGCCTCGGTGAACACCCGCAGGATGCGCTCATCGACGTCGGCGATGACGTCCATCAGATCCTTGCGAGCGCCCTTGACGTCCTCCAGCTGAGTGGACAGGAAGTTGTAGCGCTCCTCGAGCGCGGCGAACTCCTCCAGCGCCAAGGGATTCACCCGGCCGAGCTCGGCGAGTTCCTTCTCGGCCTTCTTCGCGCGGCGCTCCTGGGTGGGCCGGTCGAAGGCCATCGGCGTGGGCGCGCTGACCTGCTCGCCACGTTCCTTGGCCTGCTCGTACTCGGCCATCTCGAGTTCGGTCGGCGGCAGCGGCACGTCCGGTCCGTACTCGGCGACCAGATCGGTGACCGCCATGCCGAACTGCTCCAGCGCCTGCTGCTCGAGTTGCTCGATACGAAGGGCCGCTTGGGCTTTCGCGACCTCGTCACGGTGCAACGCCTCGGTTAACGCAGCTGCCCGGGCGCTGAGTTCGGACACTTCTGCCCTGACCCGCGTCAATCCCTCGGAGCGCTGAGCGCGCTCGGTGGCGAGCGCGTCGCGTTTGCGCGCCGCCAGAGTCACTGTGGCAGCCAGCTTTTCGGCCACCAGCCGCCCGGAGTCCGCGACCGCGGCCGCGACCTTCGCCGCGTTCTCGCGCGCTTCGCGGGCGCGCGCCGCCCGCACCCGAGCCTCACGCTCGGCCGCCGCGGCGCGGCGCAGCGAATCCGCCCGTCCGCGAACGGCATTCGCGCGCTCCTCAGCGGTACGCACTGCCAGCCGGGCCTCGACCTCGATCGCTCGCGCCTCTTCGGCGGCCGCAGTCGTCTCGGACCGGTCGACGAACTCGACGTCGAACATCGGCTCCTGCTGCGCGTTGTGGAACCGGTCTTCCAGCTCCGCCAGCTCGGCCAGGGTGCGGCTGCGGCCGGCTTCCAGCTCGTCGCGCTGCCGGATCAGCTGTTGCCACTCGGCCTCAGCGGTCCGGGCCTCGTGCCCGAGCCGGGCCAGCTGCTCATAGATCGCCGAGATCGCGGCGTCGGACTCGTGCAGCGCGGCCAGCGCGTGTTCGACGGCGTCACGACGCGCCTTCTGTTCAGCGAGGGCACCGGACAGCGCGGCACCGTATTCACCGGTCTGGCGATCGGCCTCGACCAGCGCGGCGCGAGCCTTGTCGATCTCTGCGGTGATCTCGAGGGCGCTCGGCTTACGGTCCGACCCGCCGCTGACCCACCCCGCGCCGACCAGGTCACCGTCGGCCGTGACGGCCCGCAGCTCCGGGCGCGCAGCCACCAGCTCCAGCGCCGCCGGCAGATCGTCGACCACAACGACCCGGCCGAGCATGGCGTGCATCGCTCCCGCCAACCGGGACGGTACCTCGACCAGGTCCAGCGCCCACAGCGCCCCGGACGGCAAATCCCCACGCGGCGAAGCGGTTTCGCCGGGCCAGTCACCCAGCACGATGGCGGCGCGGCCACCGTCGCCCTTCTTGAGCGCGTCGACCGCGGCCCGGGCGGCATCGAAACTCTCGGCCGCGAGCGCGTCGGCAGCGGCGCCCAGCACCGCCGCGATGGCCGCCTCATGGCCCGGCTGCACCCGCACCAGCTCGGCGACCGAACCGAAAAGCCCTGCGCCGTCATGGTTTTCCTGCAGCCACGCCGAGCCGTCTTTGAGATCCAGGGTCACCGACAAGGCGTCGATACGCGCGCGCAGCGAGGCCACTTGCTTCTCCGCGGCGCGCTCGGCGGCCTGCAGTTCGTCGACGCGTTCGTCGGCCTGCAGCATGGCGTTGATGGTGCGGTCGTGGTGTTCGTCCAGCCCGTACTCGCCGGCATCGAGCTCGCCGACCTGGCTCTGCACCAGTTCGAACTCGGCTTTCGCCTGCTCGACCCGGGCGGCCGCCTCCTCGATGCTGCCGGTCAGCCGGACCGCGCCCTCGTCGATCGATTCGATACGGGTGCGCATCGTGTCGACCTGTCCCGACAACCGCGCAAGCCCTTCGCGCCGGTCCGCCTCGGCGCGGGCCGCTGCCATCTGGGCGCGTTCGGCGTCGGCCGCGGCACGTTCGCATTCGGCCAGCGCGCCGCGGGCGGCTTCCAGCCGGGTCCGGGATTCGGCGAGTTCGGCGAGCAGTTGTTCCTCGTGCTCGGCGACGGCGTCGGCCTCGGCGTCGAGCGCGTCCGGGTCCGGCCCGGTCGACACCTCCGGATCGGCGTCCAGCAGATTGGTGCGCTCGGTGGCGATGCGGACGGTGGCGCTGACCCGTTCGGCCAACGCGGACAACCGGAACCAGGTCTGCTGCGCGGCCTCGGCCCGTCCGGACAGGCCCGATACCGCAGCTTCGTGGCCGGCCAGCTCCGCCGAGGCGGCCTCGAGCCGCTCGGCCACTTCTCCGTGCTCGCGCCGCAGCGCCGTCTCGGTCTGGTTGGTGTCGTCGAACTCGGCCTGCCGGGTCACCAGGTCGTCGGCGGCCAGGCGCAGCCGCGCGTCGCGCAGATCGGCCTGGATGGTCTGCGCGCGGCGCGCCATCTCGGCCTGCCGGCCCAGCGGCTTGAGCTGACGGCGCAGCTCGGTGGTGAGGTCGGTCAGGCGCGCCAGGTTGGCCTGCATGGCGTCGAGCTTGCGGACCGCCTTCTCCTTGCGCCGGCGGTGCTTGAGCACCCCGGCGGCCTCCTCGATGAAGGCGCGCCGGTCCTCGGGGCGCGATTCCAGGATTTCCGAGAGCTTGCCCTGGCCGACGATGACGTGCATCTCACGGCCGATACCGGAGTCGGACAGCAGTTCCTGGACGTCCATGAGCCGGCAACTGCTGCCGTTGATCTCGTACTCGCTCGCGCCGTCGCGGAATACGCGCCGCGTGATCGAAACCTCGGAGTACTCGATCGGCAGGGCGTTGTCCGAGTTGTCGATGGTCAGGGTCACCTCGGCCCGGCCCAGCGGGGCTCGCGACGACGTGCCGGCAAAGATGACGTCTTCCATCTTGCCGCCGCGCAGGGTCTTGGCGCCCTGTTCGCCCATCACCCAGGTCAGGGCGTCGACGACGTTCGATTTGCCCGAACCGTTCGGCCCCACCACGCAGGTGATGCCAGGTTCGAAGCGAAGAGTCGTCGGCGACGCGAAGGACTTGAAGCCCTTCAGCGTCAGACTCTTCAGATGCATGGGGTGAAACCCTACCGTCGCGCCGGTTAAATGCCGGGGACCCCTGGGCTTCTAACGCTCAGAAAATCCCTCGATCGGGTCGCCCGCGGCGGCCCAGTCGTCGACGACTGTCGTGACCGTGCCCGGGGTCGTGCCGCTGCGCAGGAGCTCCAGCAGCCGCTCGCAATCGGCGCGCGGCCCCTGCGCGACGACGTGCACCCGGCCGTCCGGCTTGTTGCTGGCGTAGCCCGTGAGGCCCAGCTCCAGCGCCCTGGCCCGGGTCCACCACCGGAACCCGACGCCCTGTACCTGGCCGTGCACCCAGGCCGACAGCCGGACCACGTCGGCGGAGCCGACAATCGGGCCTTCAGCGGTCACTCGGCAAACTCGAAGGTGACCTCGGTGCCCGCCTTGAGCGTGCGGCCGACCGTGCAGACCTTGTCGATGGCCCGCTCGACGACGATCTTGAGCCGCTTGATCTCGTCTTCCGACAGGCTCGAGAGATCCAACTCCATGGACTCCTGCAACAGCGGGTAGACCTCGTTCTCCCGGTCCGGCGGCCCCGACACCCGGATGGTGGTCTGGTAGTCGTCGCCGAGGCGGGTCCGCAACGGCGCATCGCTGCTCATCCCGCTGCACGCCGCCAACGCGATCTTGAGCAATTCCCCCGGGGTGAAGACGCCCTCGACGTCCTCGGACCCGACGAGGACCTCGGCTCCTCGCGAGCTGTGCCCGGTGTAGCGGCGCACCCCGGTGCGTTCGACCCACAGTTCCGTCATGGCTCATTTGTACCGTGCCGACGGCACTGTTCCTGCAGGGAACCTTGTTGAGGCCCAGGTAATGTCAGGGGCCGCACAACTCTCGGGGGGAGAGATCACATGACGTACCCACCGCAAGGCCCGTATCCAGGCCCGTCCGGGTACCCGCAGCAGGGCCCATACGCCGTCGGCCAACCGGTTGCTCCCGGCTACCCCGCTTACGGACCGCCCGCCGCATATGGCCCGCCGGGATACGGTCCGGCGCCCGGGCAGCCGATGCCCTACGGCTATCCCGGTGCCCCACCGCCGAACTCCGGCGGTCCGGGCAAGTGGATCCTCATCGTCGGCGCCGTGGTGCTGGTCCTGGTCCTCGGTGGCGTGGGCATCTACGCGCTGACCGGTTCCTCCGACGACGACCAGTCCACGTCCGCGAGCAGCGCCAGCAGTCAGTCTGGCCAGACGCGCAGCGGTGGAACCGCCCCTAGAACGTCGAGTGGCGCCAATTCCGAGGAAGACGAGATTCGCCAGTTCCTGGCCTCGTTCGGCGGCGGCGACATCGCCTCGATCTCCTGCGCCAACGACCGCAAGTTCTTCGGTCAGGCGGGCGGCGACGCATTCGGCAGCATGCCGGTGCCGAAAGTCGCAGGTGACCCGGAGAGCATGAAAACCCTCGACATCACCGTCACCGGTGACCGCGCCACGGTCCAGCCCCCGGGGTCGTCGCAGGTTGCGATCTGGCTGCGTAAAGAAGGCGGCGAGTGGAAGTTCTGCTCCACTGACAACCCGGTGTTCAAGAACCTGCCCGGCACCCGCTGATCCGGCGGCGCGCTTGCCGCCGCTCCCGCCCGAGGTCGACAGGCCTCCCGGCGATTCCGGGCGCTCGGCGCCGATCTCGACATCACGCACCACTTCTCAAGGAGCGACCAGACCATGACCTATCCCCCGCTCGGGCCGCAGCCAGGCGGTCAGCCGTGGCAGCAACCGCAGCAGCCGGCACCCGGGTTCCCGCCGGCCGGCTACGGCCAGGCACCTGGGTACGGACAGGCCCCGGGATACGGGCAGGCACCCGGCTACGGGCAAGCGCCCGGTTATGGACAGGCACCCGGCTATCCGATGGGGCCCGGATACGGCCAGGCGCCGGGGTTTCCGCCGGGCCCCGGTTATCCCGGCGCTCCCACCCCGAACAACAACAAGAAGCTGCTGTTCGGCGGGCTGGCCCTGCTCGCGGTCATCGGCATCGTGATCGGCGTGGTGCTGTGGACGTCGGGCTCCGGCGGTGGGCTCAGCGCGCTCGGCGGTAACTCCGACGAGGACCAGATTCGAAGCCTGATGAGCGATCCGACGGCGTTGAAGGACCACCGGTGCGAGGCCGACACCAAGTTCTTCAGCAAGTTCCCCGGCCTCTCCGACGGCAAGAAGGCGCCGGTGGGGCCCAAGGTGAAGGTCACCGTCAACAGCGTCGACGTGACCGGCGAGCGTGCCACCGTGAATGTCACCACGCGCGCGGAAAGCGGACGCGAGGCGACCACCACCATCTACTTCCGCAAGGAAAGCGGTGAGTGGAAGTACTGCCTGACCGACTCCCCGGAGATGAAGAAGCTTCAGCAGCTGCCCGGGATGAAGTAACCCGAGGCTGACCGGCGTTTCCGGTGGTAGACGGCCCAGCGGTGTTAACTTGGACGGCAAGCACAGTTCACAGGGAGCGACCAGACATGACCTATCCCCCGCTCGGGCCGCAGCCAGGCGGTCAGCCGTGGCAGCAGCCGCAGCAGCCGGCACCCGGGTTCCCGCCGAGCGGCTACGGTCAGCCGGGATACGGCCAATCCCAGCCCGCCTATGGGCAGCCCACCTACGGACAGCCCGCCTACGGTCAGCCGGCGTATGGCCAACCGGCCTACGGCCAGCCCGGGTACGGACAGCCGCCGGGTTACCCGCCGATGGGCCCGGGGTTCCCCGGCGCACCGCAACCCAAGTCGAACGGCCCGAAGTGGGCCCTGATCGGTGGGCTCGCGGCCATCGTCGTCGTCGGCATCGTGCTCGCCGTGGTCCTGGTCACCAATTCCGGCGGTGGGCTCAGCGCACTGGGCGGCAATTCCGATGAGGATCAGATTCGGAGCCTGATGAGCTCGGGGCCGTCGTCGATCAAAGAGCGCTCGTGCGAGAACGACCAGAAGTTCTTCAGCAAGTTCCCCGGCATCGCCGACAGCACGGGCACCAATCCGACCGGGGCCAAGGGCAAGGCGACCGTCGACAGCGTCAACGTGACCGGGGATACCGCCACCGCGGAAGTCACCGCGACGTCGAGCAGCGGCCTGGAGCGTTCCGGCACCCTCTACTTCCGCAAGGAAAGCGGCGAGTGGAAGATCTGCTTCACCGACTCACCGCAGCTGAAGCAGCTGCAGAACCTGCCCGGCATGAAGTAATCGACCTGTGACTTACCCGGCCGCTGTTGGCATTTCGGGTAACGGCGCTGGTGTTACGTTGGACACCAAGCACAGTCCACAGGGAGCGCGCAGACATGACCTATCCCCCGTCCGGTTCGGATCCGGGCGCCCAGCCCTGGCAGCCGCCACAGCAGCCGACCGAGGGATACGGCCAGCCTGCGTACGGTCCACCGGCCTATGGGCAACCGGTCTACGGGCAGCCTGACTACGGCCAACCCGCCTACGGCCAACCCACGTACGGACAGCCCACGTACGGACAGCCGACCTACGGCCAGCCCGGCTATGGACAGCCGCCCTACGGTCAACCGGCCTATGGACCGCCGCCCGGATACCCGATGGGGCCCGGCTTCCCGGGTCAGCCGGGGTTCCCGCCGCCCACACCGCCCAACAACACCCGTAAGTGGGCGCTCATCGGCGCGGCGATCTGCGCCGTCGTCCTCGTGATCGGGGTCGTCGTCGCGGTGGTGGCGACACGCTCCGATTCCGGTTCGGACACCGCGTCCGCCGGTGGGCAGGTGACCATCGGCGGATCGTCGACGGACGAGGACAAGATCCGCGACCTGATGACGTCGCAGATCGATACCTTCGACGACTTCAAGGCGCACTCCTGCGCGAACGACGTGAAGCTGTACGACAAGGTGCCGTCGATCGCGGGCAAGTTCGGCAAGGGCAGCGACAGCGACGCCGGCCCCGGTTCGACCAAGAGCGCCGAGATCACCGACATCAACGTCAACGGCGATCGCGCGACGGTGAACGTCAAGTCGGCCAGCGGGGTCACCAGCGTTCCACTGCGCAAAGAAGGCGGCGAGTGGAAGTTCTGCATGACCGATTCGCCGAAGTTCAAGGGCATTCCCGGGCTGAAGTAGCCCGGACCGTCAGATCGGTCGCGGAATGCGTGGCCGCGGTTGGCATTTCGGGCAGTAGTACGACGAGCGGTTCATGAACTTCTCCCGCCGGATCGCCGTGCCACAGCGGCGGCACGGCTCCCCTTCCTGGCCATAGGCGTCCAGCGATCGGTCGAAGTACCCGGACTCGCCGTTGACGTTGACGTACAGCGAGTCGAATGACGTGCCGCCTTGTGCCAGAGCCGAATTCATCACGTCGGCCGCGTGGACGAGGAGCTCCCCCAGCCGGCGGCGCGCCAGCGCCGAGGCCGGGCGAAACCCGTTGACCTGCGCCCGCCACAGCGATTCGTCGGCGTAGATGTTGCCGACACCGGACACGACGGTCTGGTCCAGCAGCTGACGCTTGATCTCGGAGTCCTTGCGCCGCAAGACATTCACCACGGCATCCGGATCAAATGCGGGATCCAGCGGATCACGGGCGATGTGCGCCACCGGCACCGGCACGACGCTGCCGTCGACCTCGACCAGGTCGCACACCTGCCAACCACCGAAAGTCCGTTGGTCGACGAAACTCAGTTCGGTGCCGTCGTCGAGCACGGCCGCGATGCGCAGGTGCGACGGCCGGGCCGGCGGCCCGATCAGCATCTGGCCACTCATGCCCAGGTGCACCACGAGCGCCTCGTCACCGTCGAGGGTCAGCCACAGGTACTTGCCGCGGCGGCCCGTCCCGGTGATCCGGCGTCCGGCCAGCCGGCCGGCCAGATCAGCGGGACCGTTGTCGTGCCGTCGCACGGCGCGCGGGTGCAGCACCCGTACCGTGGTGAAACCTTTTGCCACGACATGTGATTCGAGGCCGCGGCGGACGACCTCGACCTCTGGAAGCTCAGGCATTGCTGACGGCGTCGGGATCGACCGCGGGGCTGGCCTCCAGCGCCTGGTACGCCGCCGCGGCGGCGTGCTGTTCGGCTTCCTTCTTGGTGCGCCCGGTGCCTTCGCCGTAGTCGATGCCGCCCACCACCGCCCGTGCGGTGAACTCCTTGTCGTGCTCCGGGCCGGTGGACGTCACGACGTACGAGGGGACGCCGATCCGGCGGGCCGCGGACAGCTCCTGCAGGCTGGTTTTCCAGTCCAGACCCGCACCGAGACTCGCCGCGGTATCGAGCGCGGCGCTGAACAGCCCCATCACCACGGTTTGGGCCACCTCATGGCCGTGCTCGACATACGTTGCACCGAGCAGTGATTCGAGTCCGTCGGCCAGCAGGTTCGCCTTCTGGGCACCGCCGCTGGCCATCTCGCCGCGGCCCAGCAGCAGGTAGCTACCCAGCCCGTCGGGGGTGAGGCTGCGCGCGATCTCGGCCAACGCCTGGGTGTTCACCACCGCGGACTTGAGCTTGGCCAGCTCGCCTTCACTCCGGTCCGGGTAGCGGCGGAAAATCTCGGCCGTGATCACCAATCCGAGCACGGCGTCGCCCAGGAACTCCAGCCGTTCGTTGGTCGGCAGGCCGCCGTTCTCGTACGCGTAGCTGCGGTGGGTCAGCGCCACGGTCAGCAGATCATCGGGCAACTGCACGCCCAGCGCCGCCAGCAGCGGCGCACGATCTACCGTCACGAACCGCCCTCCGACGAAGCCCCGTCGGCGTCGGAGGTCTCGGGCAGCAGCGCCGACAACTTCGCCCATCGCGGGTCGATCTTGTCGTGGTGATGGTCCGGTTCGGCATCGAGCAGGCGCACACCACAATCCGGGCACAGCCCCGGGCAGTCCGGCGTGCACAGCGGCGAGAACGGCAGCGACAGCCCGACCTCGTCGATGATCGACTGTTCGAGATCGACGGCGTCGTCGACGACGTGGCCGACCTCGTCTTCCTCGGTGGTGGCCTCGGTCGCGCTGTCGGGATACGCGAACAGCTCGGTGAGGTCGACGGTGACGTGCCCGGACATCGGGTTGAGGCACCGCGAACACTCGCCGGTGGTCGGCGCGGACACCGACCCCGTCACCAGCACGCCCTCCGACACCGACTGCAGTAGCAGGTCGAGTTCGATGGGCGCCCCGGGCGCGATCGCCATCAGATCCAGGCCGATCCGCTCGGGACTGGGCACGGTTTCGACGTGCGTGATCATCGACCCGGGCCGGCGGCCCAATCGGGCAATGTCAATGGTCAGCGGACTCGGGCCAGGCATTCCTCAATCCTACGTCGGCGCCGATCATCGACCGGACACCATTCCCGCAAAGCGGTTCAGCGCTGGGCGTAGTCGTGCGTGCCGGCAGCGGTACGCAGCTGGTGCCGGCCCCGGCTGACCGAGCGCAGCGTGCCCTGGAGGTGCTCCTCGAACTCGGCGAGCTTGGTGTCGACGTAGATGTCGCACTCGCCGCGCAGTCGGTCGGCCTCGGCGTGCGCGGAGTCGATCATGCGGGTGGCCTCGGCGTGGGCGGTCTGAACGACCTCGGTCTCGGACACCAGGCGCTGCTGCTCCTTGATGCCCTCCTGCACGGCCTTCTCGTAGGACAGATTGCCGCTCTCCAGCAGCCGGTCGACCTCGGCCTTGGCCCGGTTGGTGCTGGCCTCGTACTCACGCTTGGCGGTGCTGGCGATCCGGTTGGCCTCTTCGCGGGCCTCGACGACCATGCGCTCGCTGTGTGCGCGCGCCTCGGAGACCATGCGGTCGGCCTGCGCCTTCGCGTCGGCCAGCAGCCGGTCCGCCTCGGCACGGGCGTGGTTGACCAGCGAATCCGCCTCGGCCGTGGCCGACGACACCATCGAGTCGGCGTGCTGCTTGGCCTCGCGCAGCATCCCGTCGCGGGCGTCCAGGACGTCCTGGGCGTCGTCCAGCTCGCCGGGGATCGCGTCCTTGATGTCGTCGAGAAGTTCCAGAACATCGCCCCGCGGCACCATGCAGCCCGCGGTCATCGGCACTCCGCGTGCCTCTTCCACGATCGCGCCGAGCTCGTCCAGCGCCTCAAATACTCGGTACACGGCAACATCCTCCAGGCGTAGTTGGTTGTTACCAGTGTGCCTGTTGTTACTCGTGTGACTGGGCTTTGGCGGTCGGTGTGTCGCGAACAGGATTTGCTTGTTCGCTGACTCTGCCGCTGAGGCGCAGAAGTACAAGTAGCCCGAGCCCGGGTAACAGGACCGGCGATGACGTCCCGTCGGCCCTGCCAACAGGGCGCACAAGTGCGGGACGGCCGGGCCGTCACCGCGGGGTCAACGCCCTCAGCCGGCCAGCTTGGCCTGCAGCCGCTTGTTCACCACCGGCGGCAGCAGGTCGGTGACGTCACCCCCGAGGGCCGCCACCTCCTTGGCCAACGAAGACGACACGAACGAGAACTGCGGCTTGGTCGCGACGAAGAACGTGTCGACGCCGGCGACGTGCCGGTTCATCTGAGCCATCTGCAGCTCGTATTCGAAGTCGGTGCCGGTGCGCAGGCCCTTGACGATGGCCGTCAACCCGCGCGACCGGGCGAAGTCGACGACGAGACCCGACCCGGCCTCGGCGCGCAGGTTCGGCAGATGCGACGTCGCCTCGGTGATCATCGCGATGCGTTCCTCCGCGGTGAACATGCCCTTCTTGTTGGGGTTCACCAGCACCGCCACGACCACCTCGTCGAACTGGGCCGCCGCCCGCTCGAAGACATCGAGGTGACCAAGGGTTATCGGATCGAAGGATCCCGGGCAGACCGCACCACTCATAGCCCATGACGGTACAAGGCGCGGCGGCGTCAGTCCCGACTGGTCAGAGGAGTCCACTCCGCCATTTCGAGTCGGGTGTCGCCGTACCGCCGCTCCTTCAGCACGGTCCAGCGGGCCGGCCAGACGAGCGCCGGACCGGACGCCGGGCGCTCGATCACCGCGATGGCACCCTCGGCCAGCCAGCCACCCGAAACAAGCTGCCCGACAACGGCTTCCACGTCCGCGGCCGGCACGTCGTAGGGCGGGTCCGCGAACACCAGGTCCACCGGCCGCGGCGCCGACGTCGCCGCCACACTGGATGCCGTACCGCAACGGACGACGGCGCCGTCGACCCCGAGCTCGGCGATGTTCCGCGAGATCACCGCCGCGGCGCGCCGATCGGCCTCCACGAACAGGGCCGACGCCGCACCCCGGGACAGCGCCTCCAGCCCGAGCGCACCCGATCCGGCGTACAGGTCGAGCACCCGCGCCCCGTCGAAGTCCAGCCGCGCTTCCAGCACGTTGAACAGCGATTCACGCACTCGATCGGTGGTCGGCCGAGTCCCTTTGGCGGGCACCGAGATCCGGCGGCCGCCGTGGCGGCCGCCAATGATCCGGGTCAGCTGATCACCACGAGCAGATCGCCACCTTCCACACCCGCGGTGGGTGTGACGGCGATCCGCGCGACGGTACCGGCCTTGGGTGCGGTGATGGCCGCCTCCATCTTCATGGCCTCGATGGTCGCGATGGTCTGGCCTGCGTCGACCTCGTCACCGACCGCGACGCCGACGGTGACGACGCCCGCGAACGGGGCGGCAACATGGTCCGGGTTGTTGCGATCAGCCTTCTCGGCGGCCGGCACGTCCGCGGCAATGGCGCGGTCGCGCACCAGCACCGGGCGCAGCTGCCCGTTGATCAGGCACAGCACGGTACGCATGCCGCGTTCGTCGGGCTCGGAGATCGCTTCGAGTCCGATGAGTAGCTCGACGCCCTTCTCCAGGTGCACGCGGTGCTCTTCGCCGCGGCGCAGACCGTAGAAGAACTGGTTGGCGCTGAGCCGCGAGGTGTCGCCGTACTCCTCGCGGTGCGCCAGGAACTCCTTCGTCGGACCGGGGAACAGCAGCCGGTTCAGCGCACCCTGGCGCACGGGGCCGGGGGTGGCCAGCTGGGCCTCGTCCTCCGCTGTCAGCTGCTGCTCGGGCCGGGCCGGGCCGCGCCCCTCCAATGCCTTGCTGCGCAACGGCTCCGGCCAACCGCCGGGCGGGTCGCCGAGCTCGCCGCGCAGGAAGCCGATGACGCTGTCCGGGATGTCGTAGCGCGACGGGTCGGTCGCGAAATCATCGGCGGTGACGTGGGCACCGACCAGCGACAGCGCCAGGTCACCGACTACCTTGCTCGAGGGCGTCACCTTGACCAGCCGGCCCAGGACGCGGTCGGCGCCGGCGTAGGCGTTCTCGATCTCCTCGAACCGGTCCCCCAGGCCCAGCGCAATCGCCTGCTGGCGCAGGTTGCTCAGCTGGCCGCCGGGGATTTCGTGGGTGTAGACGCGACCGGTCGGCGCCGGCAGACCGGACTCGAACGGCGCGTACACCCGGCGCAGCGCCTCCCAGTACGGCTCCAGGTCGCAGACCGCCTCCAGCGACAGCCCGGTGTCGTACTGCGTGTGCGCGGCGGCCGCGACGATGGACGATAGCGCGGGCTGGCTGGTGGTGCCGGCCAGCGGCGCCGAGGCACCGTCGACCGCGTCGGCGCCGGCGTACCAGGCGGCCATGTAGGTCGCGAGCTGCCCACCCGGGGTGTCGTGCGTGTGCACGTGCACCGGCAGGTCGAAGCGAGACTTCAACGCGGAAACCAGTTTTGCCGCGGCCGGCGGTCGCAGCAGACCGGCCATGTCCTTGATGGCCAGCACGTGCGCACCAGCCTCGACGATCTCGTCGGCGAGCTTGAGCCAGTAGTCCAGCGTGTAGATCGTCTCGCCCGGATTCATCAGGTCGCCGGTGTAGGACATCGCGACTTCGGCCACCGCGGAACCGGTTTCGCGCACCGCCTCGATGGCGGGGCGCATGGACGACACGTTGTTGAGCGCATCGAAGATCCGGAAGATGTCGATGCCGGTCGCCGTGGCTTCCTCGACGAACGCCGACGTCACCAGCTCCGGATACGGCGTGTAGCCGACGGTGTTGCGGCCGCGCAGCAGCATCTGCAGACAGATGTTGGGCATCGCCTCACGCAGTGCGGCCAGGCGCTCCCACGGATCTTCCTTCAGAAAGCGAAGGCCCACATCGTAAGTGGCGCCACCCCAACACTCGACCGACAGCAACTGCGGCGTCAACCGGGCGATGTACGGAGCGATCTCCAGCAGGCCGGTGGACCGCACGCGGGTCGCCAGCAGCGACTGGTGCGCGTCACGGAAGGTGGTGTCGGTGACGCCGACGGCCGGGGTGTCACGCAGCCAGCGCGCGAAGCCTTCCGGCCCCAGTTCGTCCAGCCGCTGCTTCGACCCCGCGGGCGGAGCCGCCTTCAGGTCGACGGCGGGCAGCTTGTCGCGCGGGTACACCGCCGCCGGGCGCGGCCCGTGCGGCTGGTTGACCGTGACATCGGCCAGGTAGTTGAGGATCTTGGTGCCGCGGTCGGCGCTACTGCGGGCGGTCAGCAGCTGCGGACGCTGGTCGATGAACGACGTCGTCACCTTTCCGGCGACGAAGTCGGGGTCGTCGAGCACCGCCTGCAGGAACGGGATGTTCGTCGAGACGCCGCGGATACGGAACTCGGCCAGGGCCCGCTTGGCGCGCGCCACGGCCGTCGTCAAATCCCTTCCGCGACAGGTCAATTTGACCAGCATGGAGTCGAAGTGGGCCGACACCTCGGCGCCGAGGTTGGTGCCGCCGTCGAGCCGGATGCCGGCGCCGCCCGGCGTGCGGTAGGCGGTGATGCGGCCGGTGTCGGGACGGAAGCCGTTGGCGGGGTCCTCGGTGGTGATGCGGCACTGCAGCGCGGCGCCGCGGGCCTGCATGGTCTCCTGGCTCAGGCCCAGCTCCTCGAGCGACGAGCCGGAGGCGATACACAACTGCGACGCGACGAGGTCGACCGCGGTGATCTCCTCGGTGACGGTGTGCTCGACCTGGATGCGTGGGTTCATCTCGATGAACACGTGCTGGCCGCGCTCGTCGACGAGGAACTCGACGGTGCCGGCGCACGTGTAGCCGATCTGCCGGGCGAAGGCCACGGCGTCGTTGCACATGCGCTCCCGCAGTCCGGGATCCAGGTTCGGCGCGGGCGCCAGCTCGATGACCTTCTGGTGCCGGCGCTGGACGCTGCAGTCGCGCTCGAACAGGTGCATGACGTTGCCGTGGGTGTCGGCGAGGATCTGCACCTCGATGTGCCGCGGGTTGACGACGGCCTGCTCCAGGAACACCGTCGGGTCACCGAACGCCGAATCAGCTTCGCGGGACGCGGCTTCGATGGCCTCGCGCAGGTCGGCCGGGTCGGCCACGCGGCGCATACCGCGGCCGCCACCACCGGCGACGGCCTTGACGAACAACGGGAACTGCATGTGCTCGGCGGCGGCAAGCAGGTCGTCGACCGACGACGACGGCTCCGACGAGGCCAGCACGGGCAGCCCGGCGGCGCGGGCCGATTCGATGGCGCGCGCCTTGTTGCCGGTCAGTTCGAGGATGTCGGAGCTGGGTCCGACGAAGGTGATGCCCGCGGCGGCGCAGGCGGCCGCCAGTTCGGGGTTCTCCGACAGGAAGCCATATCCCGGGTAGATCGCGTCGGCGCCGCACGCCAGCGCGGTGGCGACGATGTCGTCGACGTTCAGGTACGCCCGGACCGGATGGCCTTTCTCCCCGATCTGATACGACTCGTCAGCCTTGAGCCGATGCAGCGAGTTGCGGTCCTCGAACGGGTACACCGCGACGGTGGCGATACCCAGTTCGTTGGCTGCGCGAAAGGCCCGGATCGCGATCTCACCGCGATTGGCCACCAGGAGTTTGGAAATCACCCAGTGACCCTAGCGGTTACGGCCAGCTGAAGCACTAGATCAGCGTGGACCAATAGCTCCAGAATCGATCAAGGATCAGCAGGGCGATCGCAGTGATCCACACGGCGTACAGCGGCCACCGCCACTGGTACAGGGTGTTCACCACTTTGTTGTCAGCAGCCAAGGGCCGCAACGCAATTGATGCCACCACGATCAGCAGCGCCACGGTGACGACCCAGACCACCATGCAGTACGGGCACAGGGCGCCGATCTCGTACAGGCTCTGGTAGATCAGCCAGTGCACGAACACCGTGCCCAGCAGCGTGCCACCGGCCAGACCCGCCCAGTACCACCGCGGCAGCCGAACGCCCGCGACGGCAAGCACACCCGTCACGATCACGACGCTGAAGGCGGCGATGCCCAGGAGCGGGTTCGGGAACCCGAACAGCGAGGCCTGTTTGGTCAGCATCACCGACCCGCAGGACAGCACCGGGTTGATGCTGCACGACGGGACGTACGACGGGTTCTGCAGCTGCCGGACCTTCTCGACCGTCAGCACGAACGCGGCGAGTTCGCCGATGATTCCGGCGAGGAGAATCCAGACGGCGGCGGGGCGGCTGACTGCCACCCCCGCCTGCCGTTCGGATGTGTCGACGTCGGTCACTGGTGTGGCGCCGGAGCGGGCTGCGGTGCCGGGGCGCCCGGAGCCGGAGCGGCGGGGGCCGCCGGCGCGGCGGGCAGGCTCGGCAGATCCGGCGCGATGGCCTTGATCTTCTCGATCAGGCTGTTCGGGTCGCCGTTCGGGACCAGGCTGGTCTCGGTGCCGTTGATCTTGATGGTCGGCGTGCCCTGAATCTCGGCGTTGCGGGCCATGTTGTTGACCATCTCGGTGTAGACGCCGTTCTCGACGCACTTGCTGAGCGGATCATTCGGCCCGACGGCGACACCGGACTGGCGCGCGTACTCCAGCAGCTTGGCGTTGTCGGGGAACGACGCCGCGGTCTCCTCGGGCTGGTTCTTGTACAGCGCTTCGTGGAAGCGCCGGAACGCGGCCTTGTCCTCGTCGGCGACGCAGTACGCCATGGCGCCGGCGCGCGTCGAGTACGACTTCGGGTCGCCGCGGCCGATGATCGAGACGATGTTGTAGTCGACGGCGATGTCGCCGTTGTCGATCAGCTTGGCGATCGTCGGGCCGTACGTCTTCTCGAAGACGCCGCAGACCGGGCAGAGGAAGTCCTCGTAGATCGTCAGGGTGACCTTCGGATCCTTGGTGCCGGGGTTGGTGACGACGTTGCTCGCCGCGATCTGGACCGCCTGCACCTTGTGCGGGTCGGCTTTGGGCTTGCCGTTCATGACGATGTACGCCACCAGTACCACCGCGAAGATGATGACAAGCGCGGTCAGCCCGCCCTTGACCACCCAGTCCCGCTTGCGGTCCGCAGCCTTCAGGTCATAGCTGGCGTTCTTCGATGACTTCGACGATTTCGACGGCACGGCGTCAAGGGTACCGACGCCGTCCCCGAACTCGGCCGGAGCCGTACCTCAGCGGGTGAGGTGAGCCCGGAACGCGGAGATGAAATCCGCCGTCGCGACCGCGCTGTCGCCGCCGAGGGGGAAGAAGTTCGCGAAGGCGTGGACCAGGGACCCGTACCTGCGGTGGTCCACCGGCACCCCGGCGGCGGCCAGTGCCGCGGCGTAGGCGTCGCCTTCGTCGCGCAGCGGATCGAACCCACCGGTGAGCACCAGCGCGGGCGGCAGCCCCGACAGATCCTCTGCCAGCAGCGGCGACACCCGTGGATCCGCCGGATCGAGCGCCGATTCGGCGAGGTAGTTGGCCCGGAACCAGTCCATGTCGACCTTGCTCAGGAAGTAGCCGTCGGCGAACAGCACCTTCGACCGTGTGTCCCCCGCGAAATTCGTGACCGGATAGATCAGTAGCTGCAGGGCCGGCAGCGGCGCGTGGTTGTCGCGGGCCCGCTGCGACACGACGGCCGCCAGGTTGCCGCCGGCGCTGTCACCGCCCACCGCGATCTTCGCCGGGTCGGCGCCCAGCCGCGCCGCGTTCTCCACGCACCAGAGATAGGTGGCGTAGCAGTCGTCGGAGGCGGCCGGAGCCGGATGCTCGGGAGCCAGCCGGTATTCGACGGAGACGACGTGCACGCCGGCGTCGCGGCTGATGAGCCGGCACAGCCCGTCATGTGACTCGATACCGCCGACGACGAATCCGCCGCCGTGGAAGAAGACCAGCAGCGGCGCGGGACCGGTGTCGTCGGGCTGGTAGTGCCGCGCGCGCAGGGGTTCGACCGGACCGGGAACCGTGAAGTCGGTCATCGTGACGGCGATCGCCGGGTCGAGGTACTGCGACAACGCCAGCAGCTGAGTGCGCGAGACGTTGATGTCGCTGCTCACCACCAGGCCCCCGGCGCCGGTGGCGTTCTGCGCCGCCAGCATCAGCTGCAGAGTGGTGTCCAGGGTGTTGCCGTCGATCGTGACGCGACGCCCGCCGAGCAGCACGCGCTTCAGCCGATCGGGAATCTTGGGAAGGATGCGCAGGGCGATGCCGCCGGCCCGGGTCAGGACCGCCAGGCGCAGGCGACTCGGCCGTCCCGCGGCCGGATGCTCTGGCCGGACGACCAGTTCGACGTCGGTTGTCACTGCCGCCGGCACAGCGTCGCCTGGCATGCTCATGGTCATGGCTGATCCTTCAGGTGCTCCGAGTCCAACACTGACGCTCAACGACGGTACGTCCATTCCGGTGGTGGGTCTCGGGGTGTGGCAGACACCGGCCGAGGACACCGAACGCGCCGTCAGTGCAGCATTGCACGCCGGATATCGCCATATCGACACCGCGGCGGCCTACGGCAACGAAGACGGCGTCGGACGGGCCGTCGCCGCCTCCGGCCTCCCGCGCGAAGAGGTCTACATCACCACCAAGCTGTGGAACTCCGAACAGGGTTACGAGAAGACCCTCGCCGCGTTCGACGCCAGCATGGCGCGGTTGGGGCTCGACTACCTCGACCTCTACCTCATCCACTGGCCGACGCCCGCGCAGAACCTGTTCATCGACACCTTCAAGGCTTTCGCGCACCTGCGTGACCAGGGGCGAATCCGCGCGATCGGTGTCAGCAACTTCGAGCCCGAGCACCTCAAACTGCTCATCGACGCCACCGGGATCGTGCCCGCGGTGAACCAGATCGAACTGCATCCGCGACTGCCGCAGGCCGAGCTGCGCGAAACGCACGCCCGCTACGGGATCGCCACCGAGGCCTGGAGTCCGCTGGGGCAGGGTTCCCTGCTCGAGGACCCGATCGTCACCGCCATCGCAGAGCGACACGGAAAAACGCCAGCGCAGGTGCTGATTAGGTGGCATATCCAGCTGGGTAATATCGTCATCCCGAAATCGGTGAACCCAGACCGGATTGCGAGCAATTTCAACGTGTTTGATTTCGAGCTGAGCGAAGCGGACATCGCGTCCATCGCGACCCTCGACAACGGCACCCGCCTGGGCCCGGATCCACGAACATTCAACTTCACAGGGTAGGTGACATGGCCTCCGCAGAGATTCCCAATGTGGCGCTCCACGACGACAATACGATTCCGGCGCTTGGCCTCGGCGTCGCCGAGCTGTCGGACGCCGACACCGAGCGTGCCGTCTCAGCCGCGCTCGAGATGGGTATCCGCCTGATCGACACCGCCGCCGTCTACGGCAACGAGGAAGCCGTCGGGCGGGCCATCGCGTCGTCGGGCATCCCGCGCGCCGAGATCTTCGTGACGACCAAGCTGGCCAACGCCGACCAGGGTTTCCAGGCCGGCCAGGACGCATTCAAGGTCAGCCTCGACAAGCTCGGCCTGGAGTACGTGGACCTCTACATGATCCACTGGCCCGCCGGCGACATCAGCAAGTACGTGGACAGCTGGGGCGCCCTGATCAAGCTGCACAACGACGGCACCGCGAAGTCGATCGGCGTCTGCAACTTCACCGACGAGGACCTGTCGACCATCATCGACCTGAGCTACGTCAGCCCGGTCGTCAACCAGATCGAGCTGCACCCGCTGCTGAACCAGTCGGCGCTGCGCGCGGTGCACGCCGAGCGCGGCATCGTCACGCAGGCCTACAGCCCGCTGGGCGTCGGCAACCTGCTGACCCACCCGACCGTGCAGTCCATCGCCGCCGAGTACGGCAAGACCCCGGCGCAGGTGCTGATCCGCTGGAACCTGCAGCTCGGCAACTCGGTCATCCCCCGCTCGTCGTCGCCGGAGCGCATCGCCGAGAACCTCGACGTGTTCGGCTTCGAGCTGGCTGCCGAGCACATGGACGCCCTGAACGGGCTGGACGACGGCACCCGCTACCGCCCGGACCCCGCCACCTACACCGGCATCTGAGGCCGCCGGCGGGTTCATCAACCGCTACCGACACAAATGGTCGTTCTCCCCTGGGGAGGACGACCATTTGTGTTTGGCGCGAACGATTTTGGGTAGTCGCGACGAGCGACTGCGCTCCCCTGTCACAGATGTGCCCAGTGGGTCACGTGTGTCGATTGTGGAAAAACTCGCAGCAATTGATTCGTGTTAACTATCCCACTATTACCTCCGGTGCGTTAATTTGATATTGCGTCCATTTATTCCGGCGCAACCAGACATCATCGAGCAGGGGGTTCGAGAAATGGTTCACTCATTCAGGAACACTTCGCAATTAACGACTCCGACAATTGGTCGCCTCTCCCAGCGCTTGCTAATGGGCGCGGCAACAATTGGACTGGGCGCATTGCTATTCACATTCGGAGCGGGCACGGCGCAGGCCGACACCTCCACCTCCGGGGTCACGAGCCACGCCAACGCACCCACCTCGAGTAGCCCGGTGGGCGGCATCGCAGGCGCGCTCGACGGCACGGTGAAGACCGTTGCCGGTGCGCTCCACGGCACCACCAAGACCCTGGCCGCTGACCTCAACGGCACCACCCACACCGTCGCCGCCGACCTCGACGGCACGACCAAGACCGTCGCCGGCGGACTCCACAACACCACCAAGACGGCCGCGGGCGCACTCGATGGCACCACCAAGACCGTCGCCGGTGCACTCAACGGCACCTTGAAGACCATCGGCGGCATTTTCGGGCGCCGCTGAACAGGTCCCACGACAGGCAGGAGCGAATTTGGCATCAGGCTGCGGCGAAATATCGACAGAACACTGAATCGACGGCATTCCGGCATCCAATTCAGTAGCCCCGCTATCGATTATTTCGTCGTGTCCGCCGAATGAGATGAGCAGATATTGGTTGCCGAGTTGCGGTAGCTCGGCAACCAATATCTGCGCAATTCGCGCCAGACCCTATTCGAATTAGCCGGTTCGCCACCTAGACACATTCCAGCAAATGACCAACCGCCATTTGTTGTGCAGAATCACCCATACCGGCAACAAAACCGCAGAAGCTCGGTGATGTACTACGACCTAGCCCGTCGGGCAGGTGGCCGCGGCATCCCGTAAGACGGGCACCGACGGCGCGTCCACGGGCAGCCCATAGCCACGCAGCACCGCGATGTACTGCACCGCGTACTGGCACCAGAAGCCATGGTTCGGCGGCATCCAGTCCGAGGGCTGCTTGTCGCCCTTGTCCTGGTTCGCTTTCCCCGACACCGCGAGCAGATTCGCCGGATCGTTGGCGAATCGGAGCCGGAGCTCGTCGTTCCAGTCCCTGGCCCCGAGGTCCCAGGCCAGCGCGAGCGGCACGATGTGATCGATCTGCACCGCCGCGCCGATCTGGTTGCCGCGCGTGAAGGCGATGGTGTCGTTCGTGTACGGGTCGCGCAGCACACCGGTCTTCACCGCCTGCGGGCACCGTTTGAGCGACACGACGGTCTTGTCGGTCAGATCCCGGTTCAGGATGTCGTTGCGGGTGTCGCAGCCGTTGTGGCCCTCGGGCGCCGAATTGTCGTCGGTCCAGGACTCGCCGAACGCCGCGCGCCGGTAGTTCGGGTCGCGCACGCGCCGTGGGACGACGGCCAGGCCCGCCAGGAGGTCGGTACCGGGGGCGACAGTCGGGACGACGGCACCGTCGACGCCATCGGCAACCGCGGCCGGCTCGTCGGCCGTGCCGACCTGGATGGCCACCACCACCGCCAGCACCACAGCCGCCACCAACCACAGCAGGCGCTTCACGCCTTGTCCAGGTACTCGACGCGATCGGTATCGACGAACTGCGCGGCCAGTGCGGACATGCCCGGATCATCCGGATTCTGCGCGTACGCCGCCTGGCAGAAGGCCCGGGCCGACTCGATGACTTCCTGATGGTCGGCCAGCGACAGGAATCGCAGGTGCCCGGCCCGCCCGGATTGGTTGAGGCCCAGGACGTCGCCCTCGCGGCGCTCCTGCAGGTCGAGATCGGCCAGTTCGAAGCCATCGAGGGTCCCGGCCACCGCCTCCAGCCGGGCGCCGGCCTTCGATCCCGGCGGCAGCTTGGTCGCGAGCAGGCACAGGCTGGCGTGTGAGCCGCGGCCGATGCGGCCGCGCAGCTGATGCAGCTGGCTGATGCCGAAGCGGTCCGCGTCCATCACGACCATGACCGTCGAGTTGGGGACGTCGACGCCGACCTCGATGACGGTGGTACACACCAGCACATCGATCTGTCCGGCCCGGAAGGCCGACATGATGGCGTCCTTCTCGTCGCCCGGCAGCCGGCCGTGCATGAGCCCCAGCTTCAGGCCCTCCAGCGGCCCCGCGCGCAGCTTGTCGTACAGCTCGACGACGGTGACCGGCGGTGGACCGGCCTGATTCTTCTCGTCACCCGTCTTGTCGTTCTCGTCGATCCGGGAGGCCACCACGTAGGCCTGCCGGCCGGCCGCGACCTCTTCACGGATGCGGGCCCACGCCCGGTCGAGCCACGCCGGCTTCTGGGTGACGAAGATGGTCTTGGTGTCGATCGGCTGCCGGCCCCGCGGCAGCTCCCGCATGGTCGAGGTCTCCAGATCGCCGTACACGGTCAGCGCGACGGTACGCGGGATCGGGGTCGCCGTCATCACCAGCAGGTGCGGCGTCAGACCGTCGGGAGCCTTGGCGCGCAAGCGGTCTCGCTGTTCCACCCCGAACCGGTGCTGCTCGTCGACCACCACCATGCCGAGCCGGTCGAACTCCACCGCGTCCTGCAGCAGGGCGTGGGTGCCGATGACGATGCCGGCCCGCCCACTCGCCACCTCCTCGCGCACCTGCCGTTTCTGTTGCGCGGTCATGGATCCGGTCAGCAGCGCCACCGACGTCGCATCGTCGGGGGCACCGAGCTGGCCCGCCATGGCGAGCGGCCCCAGCACGTCGCGAACGGACCGCGCGTGTTGCACGGCAAGCACTTCCGTCGGGGCGAGCAGCGCGCACTGGTATCCGGCGTCGACCATCTGCAGCATGGCGATCAGCGAGACGATGGTCTTGCCCGAGCCGACCTCGCCCTGCAGCATCCGGTTCATGGGGCGGGACTCGGACAGCTCGGCCGACAGCACCTCGAGCACGTCACGTTGGCCCGCGGTCAACTCGAACGGCAGCCGGTCACGCAGGGCGGCCGCGAGACCGGTGTCGATCGGCGGCGCCGGCGGACCGGATTGCGACTGGGTGCCGTGCCGACGGGCGGCCAGTGCCCACTGCAGCCCGGCGGCCTCGTCGAAAGTCAGCCGCTCCCTGGCCTGTTCGCGATCGGCTTCACGCTCGCCCAGGTGGATGTCGCGCAGCGCCTGGTCCTCCGAGATCAGGCCCCGCTGCACCCGGATGGATTCCGGCAGCGGGTCGGCTATCGGGTCCAGCACGGCGAGCACCTGCAGGATGCAGGCGTAGATGTCCCAGCTCTGCACCTTGGCGCACGCCGAGTAGATCGGGAAGAACTCCCGCTCGAACGCCGACATCTGCAGTTCGCCGTGCATCTTCTCGGAGGCGTCGGCGATCTTCTTCAGCGCCGGCGAACCGAACGTGCGGCCGGCGCCCGAACCCAGGACCAGGTGCGCGGGATGCGTCAATTGCATTGTGCGGCCGTAGAATCCGACCACGCCCGACAGCATCACCCGGGTGCCCTCGACGAGGGATTTCTTGAGGAACTTGGCGTTGAAGAAGGTCGCGGTGACCTTCGGGTTGCGGTTCCCGAGGGTGACCACCAGGTATTCGCGCTTGGGCGCCCGGTTGGTCCAGCGCGTCTCCGCCTTGGTGATGACATCGACGAACGTGACGTGGTCGCCTTCTTCGGGCAGCTCGGTGTCTTCACCGAGCACCGTCATGCCCTGGCTGTACTTGCGCGGATAGTGCCGCAACAGATCGTTGACGGTGCGGATACCGAGGAATTCTTCCAGTGGCGCAGCCGATTTCGCGCCCAGTACGTGCACCAGTGAGTCGGTCAGCGCGACCACCGCTACTCCACTCCTATCAGTAGCGCGTCGCCGCGGTGACCGGTGTGATAGGTCACCAACTCGGCCGCCAGGTGCTCCTGGCGCACGTGTTCGGCGAGCGCGACGCCCACCTCGGCGTCGACACCCGCGCCGGTCAGCACCGTGACCAGTTCTCCGCCCGACGACAACAGCAGGTCGATCAGCCCGCTGGCGGCACTGACCAGATCGTGCCCGACGATCAGCACCTCGTCACCGGCGATGCCCAGTCCGTCCCCCGGACGGCACCGCCCGGCCCACGTCAGCGCCGCCTCGGTCGCGATCCGTACCGATCCGTGGCGGGCGCCTGCCGCGGCGCGCGCCATGTTGTAACCGTCGTCGACGGCCTGCCGGGCGGGGTCGTGCACGGCCAGCGCCGCCAATCCCTGCACCATGGATCCGGCCGGTACCGGCACGACGTCCATGCCCCAGCTGATTGCCGTGGCGCAGCCGGCCACCAACTCCTCGGCGGCCAGAAAACCGTTGGGCAGCACCATGATCTGCGCGGCACCCGTGCCGACCAGCCCGGCCAGGAACTGCTGCGCACTGACCGGTCCGTCGCCGGGCCGCAGCACGTGCGCGCCCTCGCCGCCGAACAGCTCCCCCGCGCCGTCGCCGTCGACGATCGCCAGCACGGCGCGGTCGCGGCTCCAGCCGCCGGACGGGTGGGCCCCGGCCGCCCCGATCAGCGCGGTGACCTGAATCCGGCTGACGGTGCCCAGATCGAGGGCGGCCTCGATCGCGGCGCCGGCGTCGTCGGCGTGCACATGCACGCTGTATTGGACGCCGGCGATCGCGGCGGCGATGGCAACCGATTCACCGAGTCGCAGCAGCCGGGCGCGCAGGACCTCGACGTTGTCCGGGTCGCAGTCGCCCAGCAGGTACATCACCTCGAATTGTGGTGCTGCGCCGTTGATTTCGTGGTGGTCATGGTGGTCGTGACCGTGCTCTGCCCGCGCCTGCCCGGGTTGGTACTGAGGCCGGGGCGTCGAGCCGCCGGACAGCGTCACGGTCAGGGCGTCGAGCAGGACCAGCAGGCCGCGTCCGCCGGCGTCGACGACACCCGCTTCCGCGAGCACGTCGAGCTGATCGGTGGTGCGTTCGAGCGCTGCCGCGGCGGTATCCGAGACGGCGGCGGCCATGGTCGCGAGGTCGGTCACGCCGTCCTGACTCTCGGCTTCCAGCGCGGCCGCCTGCAGCACCGACACGATGGTTCCGGGCACCGTCTGCCCGACCGACGCGACGGCCAGTACCTGGGCGTGGTGCAGGGCCGCAGTGAACTCCGGCGCCGTGATCTCGCCGCACTCTCTGTCCTCACCGCGTTGCAACGCGGCCTCGGCGACCACGTCGGCCACGCCGCGGAGGATCTGCGACAGGATGACGCCCGAGTTGCCCCGGGCGCCGTGCAACGCCCCGGCCGACAACGCGGCCGACACCGCCACCACGTCATTGCCCGCCGTCTTGACGGCCTCGTCGGCCCGAGCGGCGGCAGCACGCATGGTGAACAGCATGTTGGTGCCGGTGTCGGAATCGGCGACGGGATAGACGTTCAGCCGGTTGATCTCGTCGGTGTGGGCGATGAGGTGCAGGACCGCGGTGTGCGCCCAGTCACGCAAGGCGATCCCATCCAGCGGACGGGGTATGCGACCCACGCCAGCTGACATGTGACCTCCATCGCGTCCGCCCGGGTTCACCCCGATTCTCCAGTCGCCCGCCGGGTGCCCCTCGGCGCCCCGCCAGCCTAGCCACTGGCCCCGACAAATCTCCTGACCAGCTCCCGTGGAACCGCCGTCACCAGACCCATTTTGGTGATCGTCGGGCCGCCCGGTATCCTGATCAGGTTGTCTGTTCGCGCCGCACAACCCTGTGGCCGTCGGACTCAGACCCCAAGTACTGATTTTCGAGGAGTTCTTCATGGCCGCCGTGTGCGACATCTGCGGAAAGGGACCGGGCTTCGGCATGTCCGTCTCGCACTCCCACCGTCGGACCAACCGCCGCTGGGATCCGAATATCCAGACCGTGCGTGCCGTCGACCGTCCGGGTGGCAACCGCAAGCGCGTCAACGCCTGCACCTCCTGCCTCAAGGCCGGCAAGGTCACCCGCGGCTAGTTTCGGCTACCGCCGGGCGGATTGATTCCGCCTGACAACTGAAAGCTTCACACCTAAGCGCTGCACGAATCCCGTGCAGCGCTTTCGTGTGTCTTCAGCCCGATGTGGAGGCGCGTGAGCGGCCGCAAAGTGCACGCCGAAATCGGCGTGTCGCCGTACATACACGCCCGCTCGCGGGAAAGCGGCTAGGGCAGGCGCCAGTCGATGGGTTCGGCGCCGAAGCGCGTCAGCAGCTCGTTGGCCCGGCTGAACGGCCGGGACCCGAAGAACCCGCGTGACGCCGACAGCGGCGACGGGTGCACCGATTCGATGCTCGCGCAGCGTTCGCCGGTCAGCATGGGCTTGAGGGTCTGCGCGTCCCGGCCCCACAACACCGCCACGAGCGGCTGCGGCCGCTCGATCAGCGCGTTGATCGCGCATTCGGTGACGGCCTCCCAGCCTTTCCCGCGGTGCGACGCGGGATTGCCCGGCCGGACCGTCAGCACCCTGTTCAGCATCATGACGCCCTGCTTCGACCACGGGCTCAGGTCACCGCAACTGGGCGGCTCGTAGCCCAGGTCGGCGGTGTACTCGGTGAAGATGTTGGACAGGCTGCGCGGCAGCGGCCGCACGTCGGGTGCCACCGAGAAACTCAGCCCGACGGCATGCCCGGGCGTCGGATAGGGGTCCTGGCCGACGATCAGCACCCGCACCTCGTCGAAGGGGAAGGTGAAGGCGCGCAACACGTTCTCCCCCGCCGGCAGATAGCCGTGGCCGGCCGCGTTCTCGGCGCGCAGGAATTCACCCATCGCGGTGATTTGCGGGGCGACGGGCTCCAGGGCCGTGGCCCAGCCGGGGTCGATCAGGTCGTGCAGGGGTCGGGCAGTCACGCCAGTACCTTACTGACCGAACGATTCCCAGCCGCCGACTCCATGCCAGGGCGCGCCGTCGACCGTCACGCGCGGGTCCCCCGAACCGACCGTCCCGATCGCCCGCCACCCCACGGGCAGTGCGCCACCGAAGGTGCCGACCAGCACGTGATCTTCGCCGCCGCCGAGCACCCAGTCGCGGGCGTCAGCGCCCACCATCGCGGCCGCCGGCGTCAACATCGCCACGTCGGCCTCGAGCGCTGCCATCGACAGGTCGATCGCCACACCCGAAGCCGCCGCGATGTGGCCGAGGTCGGCGACCAGGCCGTCGGACACGTCCGTCAAGGCCGTCGCGCCCGCCGCCGCGGCAGCCGGTCCCTGGCCATAGGCCACGTGCGGCACCAGATGCCGTCGGCGCAACTCGTCGAACTCGTGGATACCTTTGCGCCACAAGTCATATCCCGCTCCCGACCAGCCCACGTCACCGACCACCGCGACGGTGTCCCCCGGTTGCGCACCGGAGAGCAGCACGGGCGGGCGGCCACCCAGGTCACCGAGCACCGTCACCGACACCACCCACTGCGGCGCGGCCACCAGATCACCACCCACGATTCCGGCACCGAATTTCGTTGCCTCCGACCACATTCCGTCGGACAGCAGCTGCGCATCCGCGGCCTCCGTGTCGACCGGCGCCCCGAAGCCGACGACGAACGCGTAGGCCCGCCCGCCCATGGCCTCGATGTCCGCGGCATTCTGCGCAATTGCCTTGCGCCCCACGTCATGCGGCGTCGACCAGTCCCGCCGGAAATGCCGGCCCTCGACCAGCATGTCGGTGGACACCACGACCCGGCCGTCGGCGACCGTCAGCAGGGCGGCATCATCACCCGGGCCGACGACGACTTCGGCGGGCTGGGTGCGGCGGGCGGTGATCCGCCCGATGAACGCGAACTCGCCGAGCCCCGCCAGGGTCTCCCCGGATTCCGCGCTGGTCATGGTGGTGGAGTCTATGCAGGCTCACCGCCGTCAGCTTCCCCGGGCGGCGGGCGCTTAGAGTGGCCGTCATGACCGAACCCGGTGACCGCAACGATCTGACGGGCGATCCGGATGGGCCGCCCCGCGGCGCCATCATCGCTGCCGTCGTCGTGGCGGTCGCCGCGATCGTCGGTCTGCTCGCGTATGCCGCGCTGCGGCAGGCACCTGCCGACAAGCCCGTTGCGCTCCCGCTCGCCGGCGCCCCGGCACCGCAGGCCGACAGCGACCAGTGCCGAGCCCTCCTCGCGACGCTGCCGGACACCATGGGCGACTTCCGGCGGGCGACGCTCGCCGACCCCGCCCCGGCCGGCGCCGCGGCGTGGCTGGGCCCGACCGGCATCGACACGGTGGTGCTGCGCTGCGGCGTCGAGCGGCCCGACGATTTCGTCGTCGGCGCGCCGCTGCAGATGGTCAATGCGGTGTCGTGGTTCGAGGCCAGCGGACCGAGTGCCAGTACCTGGTACGCAGTCGACCACGGCACGCCGGCCACCTACGTCGCGCTGACGCTGCCGCAGGGCTCCGGTCCCACGCCGATCCAGACCATCTCCGAGCTCATCGAAAAGGTGATGCCGGCCCGCCCGCTGGACCCGGCACCGGCCCGCTAGCGCAGGCCCGTCCCGCGCCGGAGCGCGGTGTCCACCATGACACTGAGCAGTGTGGCGTAGTCGACCCCACTGGCCGCCCACATCTGCGGGTACATCGAGATGGTGGTGAAGCCGGGCATGGTGTTGATCTCGTTGATCACCGGCCCGTTCTCGGTCAGGAAGAAGTCGACGCGCGCCAGGCCCTGGCAGTCCAGCGCCTTGAACGCGCGGATGGCCAATTGCCTGATCTCGTCGGCGGTTTCGTCGTCGACCTTGGCGGGCACGTCGAGCTCGGCGGCGTCCTCGAGGTACTTGGTGGCGAAGTCGTAGAACCCGCCACCCACGCGAATCTCGCCCAGCTCGCTGGCCGCGACACGGCCGTCCGGGTACTCCAGCACACCGCATTCCACTTCGCGGCCCGGCATCGCGGCTTCGACGATCACCTTCGGATCATGTTGGCGCGCATAGGCGATGGCCTGATCCAGCTCGTCCCACGAGGCAACCCGGCTGACGCCGATGGACGATCCACCGCGGGCCGGCTTCACGAACACCGGCAGTCCCAGGCGCTCACGGTCATCCAGGCTCAGTGTCACATCGCGCGGCCGCAGCACCACCTGGTCGCCGATCGGCAGTCCGTCGGCGGCCAGCAGCTTCTTGGTGAATTCCTTGTCCATGCCGGCGGCACTGGCCAGCACACCGGCGCCGACGTACGGCACCCCGGCCAGTTCCAGCAGGCCCTGGATGGTGCCGTCCTCGCCGTACGGTCCGTGCAGCACCGGGAAGACGACGTCGACGGCCGTCAGCACCTGCGCGACGCCGTCCTGCAGCGACAGCAGTTCACCGCGGCGGTTCGGATCGGCGGCCAGCGTCAGCGCGGTGCCGGACGCCTCGGTGACACCCGGCAGCTGCCCGTCGGTGATGGCGAGGGTCTCCGGGCGGCCGTCTCCCAGCACCCAGGATCCCTCCGGGGTGATGCCGACGGCGACGACCTCGTAGCGGGCCGGGTCCAGGTTGCGCAGGATGCTCCCGGCCGAAACACAGGAGATGGCGTGCTCCGAACTGCGTCCGCCGTAAACGACGGCGACCCGGGTACGGCCGGTGGCTCCTGAGGATTGAGGGGCAGTCACAACCTAGAGAGGCTACCTGGCTACCCCAGTGCACCCGTGATGTCGGCCAGCAGGTCGTCGGTGTCCTCGATGCCGAGCGATATCCGCGCAAAACCCGGCTCGACCGCATCGCCCCAGCGTGCGCGCCTGTCGACCGAGGTGTGGATGCCGCCGAAACTGGTCGCGGCGACGAGCAGCCGGCTGCGGTTCACCAGGTCCCGGACGGCGGCGGCATCGGCCAACTCGATGGCGATCAGGCCGCCGAAACGTCGCATCTGATCGCGGGCGACGGCATGCGCCGGATCGGTGGGCAGGCCGGGATACCGCACCGCCCGCACGGCGGGGTGCCCCTCGAGTGTCATCGCCAGCGCGAGCGCGTTGCCGCATTGGCGCTCGAACCGCAGACCGGCGGTGCCGAGGCTCCGGAGCGCCAACCAGGCCTCGAAGTGGCCGAGGATCGCGCCGGCCAGCAGCCGGTCCCGTTCGATGGCGGCCATGAGCTCGCGGTGGCACCCGGCGACGTAGCCGGCGATCAGATCGCTGTGCCCGGACAGCCCCTTCGTCGCGCTGGCGACCACCAGATCCGCGCCGAGCGACAGTGGCCGCTGGCCCAGCGGGGTTGCGGCGGTGTTGTCGACCACCAAAGTCGCGCCGCGGGCGCGGCAGATCGTGGACAGCCGGTGCAGGTCGACGACGTCCAGCGTCGGGTTGACCGGGGATTCGGCGAGCACGACGTCGGCGCCGACGGCGGCGTCGTACATCTGCGCGGCGCTCGCCTCGATCACCGTGACGCCGCGGGCCGCGAGATGCTCGGCCGCGTATCGGCGCACCTGGTAGTAACCGTCGGCGGGGACCACCAGAGTGGTGCCCGGGGTCGCCAGTACCCGCAGCGCCGACGAAATGGCGGCCATTCCCGAGGAGAACGTGAGCGCCGACACGGCGCCCTCCAGTTCGGCGAGAGCCGATTCCAGTTGGCGCCAAGCCGGATTGGAGTTGCGGCCGTAGAAGTCCAGACCGTCCGATTCATCGTCGGACAAGTGGTAGGCCGCCACCGGAACCGGCGGCGGCGCCACCGGCTGTCCTGGAACCCGTTGCGACGCAGTCGCTTTGACGCTACGGGTGGAGTCGCCGAGCTGACCGTCCACGACTCACTCCGGCTTGGTGCTGCGGCCGAGCAACAACGCGAACGCCTGGTCCACCGACAAACCCTTGTGGCACACCCGGTTCACCGCGTCGGTCAGCGGCATCTCGACGTCGTAGCTCTCGGCGAGCGCCAGCACCGACTGGCAGGACGTGACGCCCTCGGCGACCTTGCCACTGGCCGCGGCCGTCGCCGACTCCATGGTGCCGCCGCGCGCCAGACGTTCGCCGAAGCTGCGGTTGCGGGACTGCGGCGAGGTGCAGGTCGCGACCAGATCACCGACGCCGGCCAGTCCGGCCAGCGTTACGCCCTTGGCGCCGAGCGCGATTCCCAATCGCATGATCTCTGCCAGCCCACGCGTGATGATCGCGGCGGCGGTGTTCTCGCCGAACCCGGCGCCCGCCGCCATCCCGCACGCCAGCGCGATGACGTTCTTGCAGGCCCCGCCCACTTCGGCGCCGATCACGTCGGCGCTGGTGTACGGGCGGAAGTAGCCGGTGGCGAATGCGCGCTGCAGCGCGACCGCACGTCCGGAATCGGTGCACGCGATGAGGGTGGCGGCGGGCTGCTCGTCCACTACTTCGCTGGCCAGGTTCGGGCCGCTGAGGACCGCGACGCGACTCGGATCGGCACCCGTCACCTGGACGATGACCTGGCTCATGCGCAACAGGTTGTCGAGCTCGATGCCCTTGGCCACGCTGACCAGCGTGGTGTCGTCACCCAGATATCCGGTCCAGGCGGACAGGTTGGTGCGCAGCGTCTGGGACGGCACCGCCAGCAGCACGGTGCAGGCGCCCGTCAGCGCCTCGGCGGGATCCGCCGTCGCCTTGATGGACGCCGGCAGCGCCCGGTCGCCGAGATATTTCGAGTTCCGGTGGGTCTCGTTGATCTCGCGTGCCACCTCGGCGCTGCGCGCCCACAACGTCACATTGTTGCCCGCGTCCGCCAGGACTTTCGCCAGTGCCGTCCCCCACGCGCCGGCACCCATCACCGCTGCCTCCACCACGCGTCAACAGTAGCCCCGCCGACGCTTTGGCAGTATGGCGGTCATGAGCGGCGACCCGAGGGTGCAGACGGCCGGTGATGTCACCGGTGTCGGGTTGATCATCGCGGTGAAACGGCTGGCCGCGGCCAAGACCCGACTGGCCCCCGTTTTCGCCGGCGATCTGCGCGAGCAGGTGGTGCTCGCGATGCTGCTCGACACCATCACCGCCGCCCTGGCCGTGCCGGCCGTCGGCTCGGTGACGGTCGTCACCCCCGACCCCGACGCCGCCGCCGCGGTGCGTGAACTCGGCGCCGATGTACTGGTGGACCCCACTCCGGCCGGACACCCCGATCCGTTGAACCACGCACTGGCCGCCACCGAGCGCGCGCTGCGGGACCGCGTGACGAACATCGCGGTGTTGCAGGGCGACCTGCCTGCACTGCGCACCGCCGAATTGGCCGACGCCATCGCCGGCGCCAGTCGGCATGCCCGCAGTTTCATCGCCGACCGGCACCGCACCGGCACCGCGGCCCTCTTCGCCTTCGGCGCCCCGCTGGTCCCCGAGTTCGGCACGGATTCCGCACGGCGCCATGCGGATTCGGGTGCGGTGGAGCTGGACGGCGAGTGGCCGGGACTGCGCTGTGACATCGACACCCCCGACGACCTCGAGACGGCGCGCCGGCTCGGTGTCGGCCCCGCCACGACCCGGATCGTCGGCGCGACGCTGCGTTGACCGTGCCCCGTTTCCGCCATCGGCATTCACCAACCATGTGGCTTGCGTCCCGCCGATAGGGAATGATCGTCGGGGTGACCGACGCCGACATCCGACCCGCACATACCGACCGGACACCCGTCGACTCGGACCCCGAACCGCTGCCGGCGGCCACCGCGGATCCGACGGACGGCGCACTACCTGATGACCGCTACCTCAACCGCGAGCTGAGCTGGCTGGACTTCAATGCCCGCGTCCTGGCGCTGGCTGCCGACCGGTCGCTGCCGCTGTTGGAGCAGGCCAAGTTCCTGGCGATCTTCGCCTCGAATCTCGATGAGTTCTACATGGTGCGGGTGGCCGGGCTGAAGCGCCGCGACGAGACCGGCCTGTCGGTCCGGTCGGCGGACGGGCTGTCGCCGCGCGAACAGCTGCGCCGGATCGGTGAACGCACCCAGCAGATCTCGACCCGGCACGCCAACGTGTTCGGTGAGGTGGTGCGTCCGGCACTGGCCGAGCAGGGCATCACGATCGTCAACTGGAGCGAGCTGGACGAGCACGAGCAGTCCAAGCTCTCCACGTATTTCCACGATCAGGTGTTCCCCGTGCTGACACCGCTGGCCGTCGACCCCGCGCACCCCTTCCCGTTCGTCAGTGGCCTGAGCATCAACCTCGCCATCACCGTGCGCAATCCCGACGACGGCACCCAGCATTTCGCCCGAATCAAAGTGCCGGACAACGTGGATCGGTTCGTGGAACTGCCCGACCCGGGGACGGCGGCCGACGGCGTGAAGTCGCGGGTGCGGTTCCTGCCGATGGAAGAACTCATCGCCGCATTCCTGCCGGTGCTGTTCCCCGGGCTGGACATCGTCGAGCATCACGCCTTCCGGATCACCCGCAACGCCGACTTCGAGGTCGAAGAGGACCGCGACGAAGATCTGCTGCAGGCGCTGGAACGCGAGCTGGCGCGCCGCCGGTTCGGCTCGCCGGTGCGGCTCGAAGTCGCCACCGACATGACCGAGAACATGCTCGACCTGTTGCTGCGCGAGCTGGACGTGCACCCGGGCGACGTCATCGAAGTTCCTGGACTGCTGGACCTTTCGTCACTGTGGCAGATCTACGGCGTCGACCGGCCCGACCTGAAGGATCGGCCGTTCGTGCCGGCGACTCCCCCGGCGTTCGGCGAACGCGAGACGCCGAAGAGCATCTTCTCGACGCTCCGCGACGGGGATGTCCTGGTGCACCACCCGTACGACTCGTTCTCCACCACGGTGCAGCGTTTCATCGAGCAGGCCGCCGCCGACCCGAATGTGTTGGCCATCAAGCAGACGCTGTACCGCACCTCGGGTGATTCGCCGATCGTCAACGCGCTGATCGATGCCGCCGAGGCCGGCAAGCAGGTGGTGGCGCTGGTGGAGATCAAGGCCCGGTTCGACGAGCAGGCGAACATCAAGTGGGCCCGCCAGCTGGAGCAGGCGGGCGTGCACGTGGTGTACGGCCTCATCGGACTCAAGACGCACTGCAAGACGGCGTTGGTGGTGCGCCGCGAAGGTTCGACGATCCGCCGGTACTGCCACATCGGCACCGGCAACTACAACCCGAAAACCGCACGCCTGTACGAAGACGTGGGCCTGCTGACGGCCGCACCCGAGATCGGCGCCGACCTCACCGACCTGTTCAACTCGCTCACCGGGTACTCCCGCAAGGTCTCGTACCGCAACCTGTTGGTCGCTCCGCACAGCGTGCGACGCGGCATCATCGAGCGCATCGAGCGCGAGATCGAAGCCAAGCGCGCCGGCGGCGACGGCCGCATCCGGATGAAGATGAACGCGTTGGTCGACGAGCAGGTCATCGACGCGCTGTACCGGGCGTCGCAGGCCGGGGTGCGTGTCGAGGTCGTGGTCCGGGGTATCTGCGCACTGCGTCCCGGCGCCGAGGGATTCTCCGAGAACATCGTGGTGCGGTCGATTCTCGGCCGCTTCCTTGAACATTCACGCGTTATTCACTTCAACGCCATCAATGAATTCTGGATCGGCAGTGCCGACATGATGCATCGTAATCTCGACCGGCGCGTCGAGGTGATGGCGCAGGTGAAGGACCCGAGACTGACCGAGGAGCTGAGCGGCGTGTTCGATTCCGCGATGGATCCGGCGACCCGCTGCTGGGAGCTGGGTCCGGACGGACACTGGACTGCGCTGCCCCGGGAAGGCGAGAAGGTACGGGATCACCAGGTGTCGATCATGGAGCGGCACCGCACACCGTAGTTGTCGCATGGCAACTGACGCACCGCGAAAACCTGATCCCGACAACCACATCCAGGAGCACAGGTGCCGAACAAGACGGCGCACGACAACCGCGTGACGCCGGTGCTGGCGGCCGGGGCGGTGTTGTGGCGCCCCGGCGAGTCCGGAGAGCCGCTGATCGCCGTCGTCCACCGACCGCGCTACGACGACTGGTCGCTGCCCAAGGGCAAGGTGGATCCCGGTGAGACCGAACCGGTTACCGCCGTGCGGGAAATCCTGGAAGAGACCGGGTACGCGTCGGTCCTGGGCCGCCGGCTGGCCTCCGTCAGCTACCCGCTGGAGTACGGCACCAAGAAGGTCCGCTACTGGGCGGCGCGCACGACCGACGGCGACTTCAGTCCCAACTCCGAGGTGGACAAGCTCGACTGGCTGCCGGTGGCCGAGGCGATGCTCCGGCTGCAGTACCCGCATGACCGAAAAGTTCTGCGGCGCTTCACCCGTCGACCCGCCGATACCCGCACCGTGCTGATCGTCCGGCACGCCACCGCGGGCCGCAAGGCCCGGTACAAGGGTGACGACCGGCTGCGGCCTCTCGACAAGAAGGGCCGGGCACAGGCGGAATCGCTTGTCGGCCAACTGCTCGCTTTCGGTGCCGGCGACGTCCACGCGGCGTCGCGGACCCGGTGCCATCAGACCGTCGAGCCGCTGGCGCAGGAACTCGGTGTCCGGATCCGGGACGAGCCGACGCTCACGGAAGAGGCCTTCGCGGCCGACCCCGACGCGGCGCGGAAGCGCGTGCTGAAGATCGCCGCGAGAAGCGACAGCGAAACGGTCCCCGTCATCTGCACGCAGGGCAAGGTGATCCCGGACCTGATTTCGTGGTGGTGCGAGCGCAGCGGTATCCGGCCCGACAAATCGCGTAATCGCAAGGGCAGCATGTGGGTGATGTCACTGCACGGTGACACGCTCGTGGCCGCCGATCACATCGGCAGCCCCTTGCCGACCAAAAGCTAGCGCTCCACACACAGACACGCCGTGGATCGGTTGATCCACGGCGTGTCCGAGTCGGACCTATCGGATAGGGCTTAGCGGCGGCCCTTCTTGGCGGGAGCAGCCTTCTTAGCCGGAGCGGCCTTCTTGGCGGGAGCGGCCTTCTTGGCCGGAGCCGCAGCCTTCTTCGCCGGTGCAGCCTTCTTGGCGGGAGCGGCCTTCTTGGCCGGAGCCGCAGCCTTCTTCGCCGGTGCAGCCTTCTTGGCGGGAGCGGCCTTCTTGGCCGGAGCCGCAGCCTTCTTCGCCGGTGCAGCCTTCTTGGCGGGAGCGGCCTTCTTGGCCGGAGCCGCAGCCTTCTTCGCCGGAGCGGCCTTCTTCGCCGGAGCGGCCTTCTTGGCCGGAGCAGCCTTGGTGGCGGCAGCCTTCTTGGCGGGAGCAGCCTTCTTGGCCGGGGCGGCCTTCTTGGCAGCGCCGCGCTTGGCCGGAGCTGCGGTGGCGCCGCGCTTCACGGCGGGGCCGTCAGCCGAAAGACGCTGCTGGCCAGCGACAACGGCCTTGAACTGAGCGCCCGGGCGGAAAGCCGGAACCGACGTCGGCTTCACCTTGACGGTCTCACCGGTGCGCGGGTTGCGCGCGACGCGGGCGGCGCGGCGACGCTGCTCGAAGACGCCGAAGCCGGTGATGGTGACGCTCTCACCCTTGTGCACGGCGCGGACGATGGTGTCCACGATGTGCTCGACGGCCGCGGTGGCCTGACGACGATCGGTGCCCAACTTTTCTGTCAGGGCATCGATGAGTTCTGCTTTGTTCATCCAAAACCTCCGATTTCAGTGGCCCTGGCTGGACCGACTAATGCACACGGTAAACCCAGTACCCGCCGATTTCCAAGAGCCACGCCCGGTTTCGGGCATAGCTATGACGAAATTCGGCAATCCGGTTGGCCCACTTGGGAGGTGGTTGAGAGGTTTCGAAACGTGGTTGCGGGGGCAGGGATTCGAGCTGCGCCCGAGTGCCGAAATTGCTCCGCAGGCCCTCTGACGGGACCTGCGGAGCCCCTTGGTCAGGCCGGCAGAGTGCGCGGTTTGTAGCTCGGCCGACGCTTCTCGAAAGCCTCGATCTCGTCGCGTTTCCGCAGCGTAAGGCCTATATCGTCAAGTCCTTCGAGCAGCCGCCACGCGGTGTAATCGTCAATCTTGAAGGGCAGCACGACCGTTCCCGCGGTCAAATTCCGATCTTGAAGATTCACAGTGATTTCCAGCCCCGGATTCTGCTCGATGAGCTTCCAGAGCAGTTCGACATCGTCCTGTGCGACCTCCGCGGCGAGCAATCCGGCCTTGCCAGAATTTCCCCGAAAAATATCTGCGAAGCGCGACGAGATGACGACCCGGAATCCGTAATCCATCAATGCCCACACCGCGTGTTCGCGCGACGAGCCGGTGCCGAAATCGGGTCCGGCGACCAGAACCGAGCCACGGTCGAACGGCGGGAGGTTGAGGATGAACGACGGATCGGTGCGCCAGCCGGCGAACAGTCCGTCCTCGAAACCCGTTCGGGTGACCCGCTTCAGGTACACCGCGGGGATGATCTGGTCGGTGTCGACATTGGACCGGCGCAGCGGAACGCCGATTCCGGTGTGGGTGTGGAAAGCCTCCATTACAGTGCGCTCCTAGCTCAGATCAGCGGGTGAGGACAGGGTTCCGCGCACCGCGGTGGCGGCGGCGACGGCGGGAGACACCAGGTGGGTGCGGCCGCCCTTGCCTTGGCGGCCTTCGAAATTCCGGTTGGACGTCGAGGCGCTGCGCTCGCCCGGAGCCAGCTGATCGGGGTTCATGCCCAGACACATCGAGCAGCCGGCCTGCCGCCACTCGGCGCCGGCGGCGGTGAAAACCTCTCCCAGACCCTCGGATTCGGCCTGTGCACGCACCGCCATCGACCCGGGCACCACGAGCATCCGCACGCCGTCGGCGATCTTGCGGCCACGCAGCACATCGGCCACCACCCGCAGATCTTCGATCCGGCCGTTGGTGCAGGAACCGACGAACACGGTGTCCACCGCGATGTCCCGCATGGGCGTATTGGCCCGAAGGTCCATGTAGGCCAACGCCTTTTCGGCGGCCAGCCGGTCGCCTTCATCGAACATTTGTTCTGGGTCAGGGACATTCGCGGACAGCGGCACACCCTGCCCGGGGTTCGTACCCCAGGTGACGAACGGGCTCAGGGTGGCCGCGTCGATGTGCACCTCGGTGTCGAATTCGGCACCCTCGTCAGTACGTAACGCCGTCCAGGCCGCCACGGCCGCGTCCCAATCCGCCCCCTGCGGCGCATGCGGACGGCCCTTGAGGAACTCGAACGTCGTCTCGTCGGGCGCCACCATGCCGGCGCGGGCACCCGCTTCGATGCTCATGTTGCAGATCGTCATGCGGCCTTCCATCGACAGCGATTCGATGGCACTGCCGCGGTATTCGATGACGTGCCCCTGGCCGCCGCCCGTACCGATCTTGGCGATCACCGCGAGAATGATGTCCTTGGCACTGACTCCCGGCGGCAGTTCGCCGTCGACATTGACCGCCATGGTCTTGAACGGCTTGAGCGGCAACGTCTGGGTCGCCAGCACATGCTCGACCTCGGACGTGCCGATGCCCATCGCGATCGCGCCGAAGGCGCCGTGCGTCGAGGTGTGGCTGTCACCACACACCACCGTCATACCGGGCTGGGTCAGACCCAGCTGCGGTCCGATGATGTGCACGATGCCCTGCTGCGCGTCACCCATCGGGTGCAGGCGGATGCCGAATTCCGCACAGTTGCGCCGCAGCGTCTCAACCTGAGTGCGGGACACGGGATCCGCGATCGGCTTGTCGATGTCGATCGTGGGGACGTTGTGGTCCTCGGTCGCGATGGTGAGGTCCGGGCGATGCACGGGACGACCGGCCAGGCGCAGGCCGTCGAATGCCTGCGGGCTGGTGACCTCGTGCACCAGATGAAGATCTATATAGATGAGATCGGGTTCGCGGGCGGCGCCTTCACCGGCACCCTCGACCACCACATGGTCCGCCCAGACCTTCTCCGCCATGGTGCGTGGCTTGTTCGTCATGACTGTGCAGTTCCTTCCGCGATACCCGGGAGGGCTGACCTACCATCTCACAATGCGAGACGTTAGTATCTCCCTGTGAGACAGGATAGCGGCATCGGCGTCCTCGACAAAGCGGTGGGTGTGCTGCATTCAGTGGCCGAGTCACCGTGTGGACTGGCCGAACTGTGCACCCGCACCGGGCTGCCCCGGGCGACCGCCCACCGACTGGCAGCAGGCCTCGAGGTCCACCGACTTCTGGCCCGCGACAACGAGGGACGGTGGCGGCTCGGCCCGGCACTGACCGAATTGGCCGGGCAGGTCAACGATCCGCTGCTGAGCGCGGCGGGCGCGGTGCTCCCCCGGCTGCGCGAGATCACCGGCGAGAGCGTGCAGCTCTACCGCCGGGAAGGCATGGCCCGGGTGTGCGTCATGGCCCTCGAACCACCGTCGGGCCTGCGCGACACCGTGCCGGTCGGCAGCCGCCTGCCCATGACCGCCGGCTCCGGTGCCAAAGTCCTGCTGGCGTACAGCGATCCCGCGACGCAGCAGGCGGTGCTGCCGACGGCGAAGTTCACCGACCGGGTACTGGCGGAGGTCCGCAGGCGCGGTTGGGCACAGAGCGCCGCCGAGCGCGAGCCCGGTGTGGCCAGCGTCTCGGCACCGGTGCGGGACAACCGCGGCGCGGTGATCGCGGCGGTGTCGGTGTCGGGGCCGATCGACCGGATGGGCCGCCGCCCCGGCGTGCGCTGGGCGAGCGATCTGCTGGCCGCGGCCGAAGCGCTCACCCGTCGTCTGTGACACCAATCAGCAAACCTTTGAATCCGCCACATCCGGTGACGACGGCGGCGCTGATCACCTAAGTTCCTAAGAGGCCCCGGCAGCGCCGGCGGGGAGTACCGCCGTAGGAAAGTAGGTTTCATCGTGTCGCAGCCACCACAGTGGCTGGCAACCGCACGGATGCTGCGCCGCACGGGCTTCGGAACCACCGGAGCCCAGGTGGACGCTGTCGTCAAGCAGGACTGGTCGGGGTATCTCGATTGGGCGCTGAGCCTCGATCCGAACGCCGACCCGGGTGCCATCGCGACCCCGATGCCGAAATCCCCCATCCCGCAATACCCGCCGTCGGGTGCCTCGGCCACCGAGATCGCCGCATTCGGCCAGGAACTCGTGGCGCGCATGCAGGAACTGTCGGGCTGGTGGTTGCGCCGCATGGCCGCCGTGCAGCAGCCCATCCACGAGAAGCTGACGCTGTTGTGGCACAACCACTTTGCCACCTCGGCAGAGAAGGTCAACGCGGCCCAGTTGATGGGCGAGCAGAACGAGAAGCTGCGCACCCTCAAGCTCGGTGACTTCGGCAGCCTCGCGTGGGCCATGCTCACCGACGGTGCGATGCTGCACTGGCTCGACGGTGACGTGAACACCGCCGCGGCGCCCAACGAGAACCTGTCCCGCGAGTTCATGGAGCTCTTCACCATGGGACATGCCAACGGCTACACCGAGATCGACGTCAAAGAGGGCGCCAAGACCCTCACTGGGCGGCACCTGAAGCCCGACGGCAGCACCGTCATCTACGCCGAGCATCACGACGAGTCCGTCAAGACCGTGCTCGGGGTCACCGGCAACCTCACCGACACCGACTTCTGCAACATCGTCCTGCGCCAGCCCGCCTCCGCCGCGTTCGTCGCCGGAACCCTCTGGCGCCTGCTGGCCTCGGACCAGCCGGCCTCCCCCGACACCGTGACCCGCCTGGTCGCCTCCTACGGCCCCAACCGAGATCTCAAGGCGCTCACCAAGGCCGTCGTGCTCGATCCCGAATTCACCAAGGCCGCCGGCACCGTCGTCAGCACTCCCGTGGAATGGCTGATGGGCATCGTCCGGTCGCTCGCGGTCCCCCTCGACGACGAGCACGTCCTCGCCGACCTCGACCAGGTGCTCCGGGTGATGGGTCAGCGCCCCTTCTATCCGCCGGACGTCGGCGGCTGGCCCCGCGGCCAGCTCTGGTTGTCGACCAACAGTGCGGCGGCGCGGGTCTGGGCCGCCAACCGGCTGCTGGCGCTCAGCGACATCAGCGCCGTCGAGCAGATGGCGTCCAGTGAGCGGATCGACGGCGTCGGTTACCTGTTCGGCATCGGCGCCTGGTCGGATCGCTCGGCAGCCGCGCTCAAACCGTTGGTCTCCGATCCACACCGGCTGGTGGCAGCGGCCGTCATCACCCCCGAGTACGTGACGTCCTGAAGAGATCCCCATGCCCGAGTTCAATCGCCGCAAGTTCTTGATCGCCAGCGCCGGTGCCGGCGCCGCCGGTCTGCTCGGCGGTGTCGCCGCGGTGACGCTGCCCGATCTGCTGCGCGAAGGTCAGGACCGTCCGCTGCCGACCAACCAGGGCATCCTGGTGATCGTCACGCTCTACGGCGGCAATGACGGCCTCAACACCGTTATCCCGTACGCCGACAACGCCTATCACGACGCCCGCCCCGAACTCGCCTACAAGCCCGAGGAAGTGCTCCACCTCGACCCGGCGTTCGGGCTCAACCCCGCGCTCACCGGGATGTCGAAGCTGTGGCAGTCCAACAAGCTCGCGATCGTGCGCGGTGTCGGCTACCCGAAGCCCGACCGCAGCCACTTCCGCTCCATGGACATCTGGCAGACCGCCAACCCCGTCGACGCGGTCACCAGCGGCTGGATCGGCCGCTGGCTCGACACCAGCGGCGACGACCCGATCCGGGCCGTAAACATCGGCACCGTGCTGCCGCCCCTGGCCGTCGGCCAAAAGCACGTCGCGGCATCACTTTCCGACTTCGTGCCGGCCATCCCGCCCGACGTCGCGCGCACGTTGGCCGCGCTCAGCGCCGACGACCCGAACGACACCACCGCCATGAGCCAGGTGTGCGAGTCCTACCGTGCCAACCACTCCACCAACAGCCGCTTCGCGCCGGTGATCAACGGCCGCCTGCAGACCATCGGCCAGGCCGACAACCAGTTGGCCAGTGACCTGGAACTGGTGGCCCGCTGCATCCGCGCCGGGGTGCCCACGCAGGTGTACATGACGCAGCTGCTGGGCTTCGACACACACGCCGACGAGCGCGCCCCCCAGCAGGCATTGCTCAAGACCCTCGACGACGCGCTCACGCCTTTCTTCCACAAGCTTCAGGGCACGCCGTACGGCCGCAACGTCGTGGTGCTGATGTACTCGGAATTCGGGCGGCGCGTCGCGGCCAACGCCTCACAGGGCACCGACCACGGCACGTCCGGTCCGGTGTTCATCGCCGGCACTCCCGTCAAGGGCGGGTTCTACGGCGACGAGCCGAGCCTTACCGATCTCACCGACGGCGATCTGAAGACCACCGTCGACTTCCGTGACGTTTATCACGAACTGCTCCACGGCACCCTCGGCGCCGATCCGGAGCCGTCGGTCGGGCGCGGCCGGCGGGATCTCGGATTCCTGGCCGGCGGCAGGTAAGACCCCGAGAAAGACAAAACGCCGGACCTGTTGTCAGGTCCGGCGTTCGTACGTACCCCCGATGGGATTCGAACCCACGCTACCGCCGTGAGAGGGCGGCGTCCTAGGCCGCTAGACGACGGGGGCTAGAACTTCCGGAGCGATAGCTTAGCTCAGTTGCGCTGGCTGACCTAATCGCTCCGGCAGCTGGGGTACCAGGACTCGAACCTAGAATGGCTGAACCAGAATCAGCTGTGTTGCCAATTACACCATACCCCATTTGATGCCCATAACCGCAGGTCACGGGCATCTTCGGCCTGGAAACCTCAGCGGATGTTCGCCGCTTTGCGCTTTCCGGGCCGACGAGCAGACTACCAAACAGTTGGCCCTGCCTTTAAATCGCCCGCTCACAGGCCGTTTCGGGCCGCCTGCAACCGCGCCAGACTGCGCTCACGGCCGAGCAATTCCATCGACTCGAACAGCGGCGGGCTGACCGTCGCGCCCGTGACCGCCACCCGGATGGGACCGAACGCCTTGCGGGGCTTGAGTTCCAGGCCGTCCAGAAGCGCCGCCTTGAGCGCGGCCTCGATGTTGGCGGTGTTCCACTCGCCGACGCCCGCCAAGGCGCTCAGCGTCGCGTCCAGGACCTCGGCAGCCTCGGGCTTGAGTTCCTTGGCCGCCGACTTCTCGTCGATCACGTAGGCGTCGTCGTTGAAGAACTTCACGAGGTCCCACGCGTCGCCGAGGACCACGATGCGGGTCTGGATCAAGTCGGCCGCCGCGGCGAAAGCCAAGGCGTCCAACGTGGTGTCGTGGCCGTGCGCGTCGAGGTACGCCTTGAGCCGTGCGGCGAAGTCCTCCGGGGCCAGCCGGCGGATGTGCTCGGCGTTGATGGCGTCGGCCTTCTTCTGGTCGAATCGCGCCGGGTTCGAGTTGACGTCGGCCACGTCGAAGGCCGCCACCATCTCGTCGAGACTGAAGAGGTCGTTGTCGTCGGCGATGCCCCAGCCCAGCAACGCCAGGTAGTTCAGCAGGCCCTCGGGGATGAATCCGCGGTCGCGGTGCAGGAACAGGTTGGACTGCGGGTCGCGCTTGGACAGCTTCTTGTTGCCGTCACCGAGAACGCTTGGCAGGTGGGCGAATTGCGGCACCGCGTCGGCGATACCGATCCGGATCAGCGCCTGGTACAGCGCGATCTGCCGCGGCGTCGACGGCAGCAGATCCTCGCCGCGCAGCACATGGGTGATCTTCATCAGCGCGTCGTCGACCGGATTGACCAAGGTGTACAACGGCTCTCCGCTCGCGCGCGTGATCGCGAAGTCCGGAACCACGCCGGCGGCGAAGGTCGTCTCGCCACGCACCAGGTCCACCCAGGTGATGTCCTCGTCGGGCATCTTGAGGCGCAGCACCGGCTTTCGGCCCTCGGCCTCGAACGCGGCCTTCTGCTCGGCGGTGAGGTCGCGGTCGTAGTTGTCGTAGCCCAGCTTGGGGTTACGGCCCGCCGCGAGGTGCCGGGCCTCGACCTCTTCGGGTGTCGAGTAGGCCTCGTAAACCTCGCCCGCGGCAAGCAGTTTCGCGATCACGTCGCGGTAGAGGTCGCCGCGCTGCGACTGCCGGTACGGCTCGTAGGGGCCGCCGACCTCGGGCCCCTCATCCCAGTTCAGCCCGAGCCAGCGCAGCGCGTCGAGGATCGCGTTGTAGCTCTCCTCGCTGTCGCGCGCGGCATCGGTGTCCTCGATCCGGAAGACGAAGTCGCCACCGGTGTGTCGCGCGTACGCCCAGTTGAAGAGGGCGGTGCGGACCAGGCCGACGTGCGGCGTGCCGGTCGGCGACGGACAGAAGCGAACCCTGACAGGTGTGGTCACGTTATTTCCCTTTACGCACAACAGGATTGGAGAGGGTGCCGATACCCTCGACGGTGATGCTGACGGTGTCGCCGTCCTCGATGGGGCCGACGCCCTCGGGGGTTCCGGTGAGGATGATGTCGCCGGGCAGCAGCGTCATGACGGCCGAGACCCATTCGATGATGGCGCCGACGTCGTGCAGCAGCAGCGCGGTGTTGCTGTCCTGACGTTTCTCACCGTTCACCTCGGTACGGATGTCCAGGTCGGCCGGGTCCACCGCGGTCTCGATCCACGGGCCGACGGGGCAGAACGTGTCGTGCCCCTTGGCCCGCATCCACTGGCCGTCCTTCTTCTGCTGATCACGTGCCGAGACGTCGTTGGCGATCGTGTAGCCGAGGATGTAGTCCTTGGCCTTGGCGGCCGGGATGTCCTTGCCCGGACGTTCGATGACCACCGCCAACTCGCCCTCGTGGTGCACCGGGTTGGCGTCTGCGGGCAACTGGATCGGGATGTTCGGCCCGATGATCGCGGTGTTGGGTTTGAGGAAGATCACCGGATCCTCGGGCGGCTCGCTGCCCATCTCACGGGCGTGTGCCGCGTAGTTCTTGCCCATGCAGATCACCTTGCTGGCCAGGATCGGCGCCAGCAGCCGGACGTCGGCCAGCGGCCAGGAGCGTCCGGTGAAGGTGGGGTTGCGGGACAGGTACTGCTCAGCGATTTCTTTGCAGACCGCATCGGAGTTCGGGTCGCCCTCGATCACCACAAAAGCGACGCCGTCTGGACTGGCAATTCGACCTAGGCGCATCCGCCCAGCCTAGTGAGGCCCGCTGGTCAGCCCGCGAACTGGGCTTGAAGGAACGGGGTGGAGTCGGCCATCGAGGTCAGCACAGTGCTGGAGTGGTCGTCTTCGGGGTAGACGTAGAGCACCACGTCCTGGCCGTTGGCCTTGAGCTGATCGGCGAACTTCAGGGTCGACGACGGCGGCACGTCACGGTCTTTGAGGCCGACGCCGAGGAAGATCGGCCGGTCGTAGCCGGTGACCGGCGTACCCATGAAGTCGGCCAGCGCGCCGCGCATGCCCGGTAGCGATGCCAGTGGGGCGGAGAAGAACTGCGACGGCGTCAGACCCGTGACCGCCGCGCTCAACGGTGCCGTGCACAGCGTTTCGGCCTTGTCGGCAGCGGCCAGACCAGCCGGCGTGAGCACACTGTTGACGTCCGGGCGGAGCTCCCGGAATCCGGCGAGGATGTAAGCCGTATAGGCCGACGCGATGGGACCCAGCCCGGGCGGCAGCACCATGTCGGGACCGGCCGTGATGACGACATCGTCGATGTTCGCCGGGGTGCCGGTCGCCACGACGCCGCGGTAATCCAGGCCTGTCCCCTTGCTGAACTCGGTGGCCCACCGCGCGCTCGCGACCGCCGCGGCGCCGCCCTGGGACTGGCCGACCAGCGCCCATTTGGGCGACAGCGGCAGATTCATGTGATGCGCGGCGATCACCGAATCGATGATGGCGTGCGCGGTGGCGACGCTGTTGAGGTAGCTCATCAGGCCCGGGGTACCCAGACCCGTGTAGTCGGAGCCGACGACGACGTAGCCCTGATCCAGCCAGTGGGACAGGTATTCGTTGTCGCGCGCACTGCGCGGCTGCGCCGAGGGCGTGCAGTCGTCACCGAGGCCGACGGTGCCGTGCGCCCAGGCGATGACGGGCCACCCGCCCGCGGGGGCTTCGCCGTTCGGCACGAACACCGCTGCGGTGCTGACGGCGGGCGAATTGTGTTGGTCGGTGGTCGAATACAGGATCCGGTACGCGCGCGCCGCACCGGCGACCGACAGCTCGGGGCGCAGCGGGACGGTCCGGATGAGCGCGCCCGCCGGCGGCACCCGGTCCGCGAATGCCCGGGCGTCCAGGCCCGACCAGTTCGGCGCGGCCGCCCATGCCGTGGGCAGCGGCGCCGCCACCAGCGCCAAGCCGACCGCGAAAGCCGCCGCCAGCCGGGAAAGGTTCACTCGCAGAGCCATGACGGAACCCTATGCCTTCTCATATATTGAGAAATAGATTCATATCTTGAGAACCACGGTGGCACCATGAAGCCATGGCCACCAATGTGTCAGCCGTCCGCCGCTGGTCGATGCTGGTGATCGCGCTCGGTTCGACGATGTGCGCCAACGTCTTCATCAACGGCGCGGCCTTCCTGATCCCGACGCTGCATGGCGAACGCGGGCTGGACCTGTCACGCGCCGGGCTGGTCTCGGCCATGCCGAGCTTCGGCATGGTGCTGACGCTGATCGCCTGGGGCTGGGTCGTCGACCGGGTCGGTGAGCGGTTCGTTCTGGTTGTCGGGTCACTGTTGACGTCGTTGGCGGCGTTCGCGGCGGCCTGGGCCGACTCGTTGGTGGCGGTCGGCGCCTTCTTGTTGCTGGGCGGCATGGCGGCCGCGAGCTCCAATTCGGCGAGCGGCCGGTTGGTCGTCGGCTGGTTCCCGCCGGAGCAGCGCGGCCTGGTGATGGGCATTCGCCAGACGGCGCAGCCGTTGGGAGTCGGGTTGGGCGCCTTGGTGATTCCGCGTCTGGCCGAGTCGTCAGGGGTGTCCGCCGCGCTGCTGTTCCCCGCGATCGCCTGTCTGGTCGCCGCCGTGGTGACCGTACTGGGCGTCATCGATCCGCCCCGGCCGCCCCGATCCTCCGCCCCCGCAACCGATCTGGCCAATCCCTACCGCGGGTCGTCGGCGCTGGCACGCATCCACGCGGTGTCGGTGCTGCTGGTCGTGCCGCAGTGCCTGGTGTGGACCTTCTCACTGGTGTGGCTGATGACAGCGCACGGTTGGTCCGCCGGAGCGGCGGGCACGATGGTGACGGTGGCCCAATTATGCGGTGCCGCAGGGCGCATCGGCGCCGGTCGGTGGTCGGATCTCGCCGGATCGCGGCTGCATCCGGTGCGGGTCATCGCGATTCTGGCCGGTGCCACCATGGGGCTGCTGGCGCTGTGCGACTACCTGCACTGGCCGGTGGCGGTGTTCGTGATGGTGGTGGCGTCGGTGGTGACCGTGACCGATAACGGGTTGTCCTTCACCGCGATTGCCGAGATCGCCGGGCCGTTCTGGAGCGGCCGGGCGTTGGGTGTGCAGAACACGGCGCAGTTGCTGACGGCAGGCATCGTGCCGCCGGCATTCGGCGCCTTGATCGGAGTCTTCGGGTTCCCGGCGGCGTTCGCGGTGTGCGCGCTGTTCCCGGTGCTGGCTGTGCCGCTGGTACCGGTCGCGGCAGACCCGTTGCGGGCCAAGCCCGTTCCCGACGTCGACTCCTACGCCGAACGTGAGGCCTGACGAGACGACGCGCCGCCGGCGCCTCGAAATCCCCCACGCTCGGCCTAGGCCATAGCGCTGGCTGCCCAGCGATATCGCGGTGTAGGCCCCGTACCCACCCTCGTTGTCGTAGATCTGCACGTGGTGATGCGTTGTGCCCCGTGCTCTGTCACCTGTGCACACTGCTGGGCTGCGATGTGCCGGCGGGATTCGAACCCATTTGCACTGCCCTCCGCGCGCCGAGAACGGTTAGGAGCCGTTTGCGGTTTGTGCACGCCTCCGCGACAACTACCTGCTACACCATGCCGCTGTCAGTCCAGCAGCTCGATCTCCCAGTTGGCCTTCTGGATTCGGACGTCGAGCTCGCGCAGCTCCTGCGCCACGCGATCGGCCCGCGACCGCAGATCGCCGACAGACAAGGCCGACAACATCTTCAGTTCCGAACGCAGCTGCCGCGAGTAGCCATGCTGGTTGGCGCCCGCTGCCGCGTCCGCGGCCGTGGTCAGCACGTGGTGCCGCAACCGCAGCGCGTCACGCCGGCCGAGTGCGTCGGTGAGCGTGCCGTCCGCCCCGACCGAGTTGGCCGCGTTGGTCAGGTTGATCCGCCGGATCAGGGATTCGTAATCGCCCAGCGCGCCTTCGATCTCGACGAGTAGCGCTGCGGCGTCCTCGGCGGGCTCCTCGCCTTCCTGGAACCGGGCATTACCCACCACGCGCACGCGCAACTGCTCGATTCGGCGAACCGCGTTCGCACGCAACGACAAAGCTTCTGCCAACTTCATGATTTTCACCTCGCTTCTCGTGGCACAGGCCGAGCATTCGTTTCTCGGCCCGAACCATGATGAGCGCAAAAGGGTTGGCCGGCAACGCATTTTTCAGCGGGCCGGCCCGCCGGCCGCGATCAGTTCTGCGCGCCGACAAAGAACAGCACGAGTACCGCAACCAGACCGAACAGGGCGGCGAAGAATGCGCCACATGCCACGTCGTCGAACCGTGGCCGCACCGTCGCAACCAGAACCGCTGCCGCGGCGACCAGTAACGCGCCCGCCGGCGCGAACAGCCAGTAATACAACAACGGCGCCGGCGACATCACGACCAGGCCGAGCGCGTAGCCACCGAACAGATATCGCGGATCAACGTCCCGCTCGGTCCGTGGATCGAGCGTGCTTTCATGCTCGAAGGACATACCCACCTCCTCTGGTCAGCGATACATCGTCACCGTGGCAACGGCCTGCAGGTACAGCAGACCGACAATGAACCAAACGCTCGCGGGTGCGACCACCAGTGCCACGGCGACGCTGGTGAGTACCCGTGCGCGCGACAGCAGCGCCGCAATCAGTAGGCATATCAGCGAAAGACACACCGCTGCAGTCAGATTCGTTCCGCCGACCCGGTCGAGGTGCGGATCATCGCCGGGGCCCATGGCCCCGACCGCCAGCAGACCCCAGCCGATTCCCCCTAAGACCGCGCCGGCGAGTACGCCGCGCGTCAAGTCCCTACCAGTCAAACGTCCCCCCGATCCGGTGCACTCATATCCCCCGTCGCCGGCACGCCCTCGGCCAGCCCGTACTGCAGGTACACGATGCCGGCCGGGCTGGATACCGGGGCCTTGAGCAGCGTCAGATTGGACGGCACCGCGCCGCCGTCGAACACTTTCTTGCCGACCCCCAGCACAATAGGATGCACCCACAGGTCGATGCGATCAAACAGTTTTTCGCGCAACAGGGTCTGTACGAAGTTCAAACTCCCGACCACCTTCACGTGCTCGTGGCGTTCGCGGATTTCGCGCACTTCGGTCACCAAATCCGCGCCGATCTGCGACGAACCCGACCACGACAGGTCCGGCGTGCCGCGCGAGGCGACGTACTTGGGAATGCGATTGAACATGTCGGCGAATTCGTCATCCTGGTGCGGCCAGTAACCCGCGAAGATGTCGTATGTCCGCCGGCCCAGCAGCAGCGCATCGGTGCCCTCGTACGCGGCGCCTACCTGCTCCCCCGACACATCGTCGATCAGCGGTGCCTGCCACCCTTCGAACGGAAAACCGCCGTCGGCGTCTTCTCCGGGACCGCCGGGCGCCTGCCCGACGAGGTCGAGCGTGGCGAACAGCGCGAGGTGAATCTGGCCCATTTCTGGCTCCTGACGAGTCGGTGGTGTCTGTCAGTGAGGTAGACCATCGGACTCGGCGAAACTCATCGGAGCGGCCGGCTACTTCCCGGACAGCACCCGGTACTGCGCCGAAATCTGTTGGTCCACAGCAGTTTCGTCGTCGGCGAAGACCTGGAACACAAATCTGTCGGTACGCGCGAGGCAGCTGTAATGCCACCCCAGGATGCGCCACGTCACGGTGGCATCCGGGCGCGCGAAGTCGCGAAGGTGCTCGAAACACCGCGCACCGGGGAACCCCGGCACCGGCCCCGCCATCTGCACGTCCGGATTCGTCATGGTCAAGGCGCTGGTGGCGTCCAGCAGCTGTGCGGCCGAATCCGCATTGGGCGCCTGGTAGACCCGGCCCCACCGCTGCGTCACCCACTGAACGCCGGCACGTTCGAACTGGGTGGTCATGCTCACCGGGTCGGATTCGAAATGCAGCCATGCCCGCGGTCGCCACGTACCGATCAGCACCCCCTGCTGCCGATCGGGGGTGGTGATCGTCTTCGACAACAACTGGTCGTCGCTCGGATCTTTGGGCAGGTCAGCGAGTTTCGCCGGTTCGGTCGGCACGAAGCTCTTGATCAGCGATTGCTGCCTGCCGAGCAGGTCGGAAGCCAGCAGCTTGGCCCGCAGCGGCGCATTGGTCGACTTGGTGGCTTTGGCACTGACGTATTGGTACAGCACAAACCGCCCCTGCGCGGTGTACGCCGCGACGCCACTGGCGCCCGTGCCGTAGTCCGCGCCAAGCGCCGGCACCGTCCCGACACCGACCGAGATCTGGACCGGATACGTCGGGAACGGAGTGGCCACGATCGGGCCGAACTGCGCGGTGAACTCACCCGCGGCCGCGGCCGCCTGGGCATCATCGGGGAACATCAGCACCGCATTCTGGATTTCCAGATCAGAGTCTTTGGACCCGGATGACCGGTACGACCCGAAACCGGCAACCAGGTTGTGCGCCCTGGCAATGCCCTGCATGACATTGTCTTTGGACACCCCGAGGATGTTGTCGACGCCGAACTCCGACGTCATGGTGCCGGTCCCGATCGCCCCCGGTTTCGTCACCGACGCATCGATTTCCCAAGGCCCGACGACGTATTCGGCCATGCGGGTGGATTCGACGATCGACTGCGTGAGCGGGTTGGGGCCGGCGCTGAAGAACGGGGTGCTCGGCTTGATCTGGTAGTTACCGGTCCGCAGTTGGCTGACGTCGGGTTCGGGGTCGCTCAGGGAGCCGCCGAACCGCGCGGTGCCGGTCGTGGTCGTCGAGCAGCCGGCGATCACGCACACGCACGTGACCACGGCCAACGCCAGGTTCCGGATCCCCACGATCCAACACTAACTGTGGCCGAGGCGCGCCAGCACTGATCGCACGCACTCCGCGACCGCCTCGTTGAACGGCCCGGCGTCCCGCCGCACGGTGCGGGTGCGGATCAACACCGTGAGCATGACCCGCTCGCGTTTGGGTCCGATGAGCATGCCGGCGTCGTTGGTCGACCCGTAGTCGCCGCTGCCGGTCTTGTCCGCGCTGGTCCATCCCTCGGGCAGACCCGCGCGAAAACGCCTGGTGGACGTCGCCGTCTCGCCCATCCACCGTTGCAGCTGAAACTGCGCCGCACCCGGCAATGCATCGCCGACGAGAATCGCGCGGTACCCGCCGCACAGGGCCCGTGGCGTGGTGGTGTCGCGGAGGTCGCCGGGCGCCGCCTCGTTGAGGTCCGGTTCCCAGCGATCCAGCCGCGTCTGCGAATCGCCGATCGAGCGGGCGAAATCCGTCAGGGCGGACGGCCCGCCGATGGTCCGCAACATGATGTTGCCTGCGGCGTTGTCGCTCTGGGTCAGGGCCGCCGCACAGATGTCCCGTAGTGGCATCCGCGCCCCGACCGCGGGGCCCAGCACCGGCGAGTTGACCACGATGTCCGCGGCGGTGATCGGCACCATGGCATCGAGATTCGCCTGACCTGCCTTGGCCATCTGCAAGATGCGTGCCGCCGCATACGCTTTGAATGTCGAGCAGATCGCGAACCGCTCGTCGGGACGGTGCTCGACCGTCGCCGAAGACTCCAAATCAACTGCGTAGACGCCGATTATCGCCTGATAGCGATCTTCCAGTTCTTCGAAGCTGGTCGGCTCGTCCGCCTTGGTGGGCTGGCACCCGGCCAGCACGCCCGTGGCGGCCAACCCGACGATGAAATCCCGTCGGCTCAGCGATACCCCCACGCATCCCAGCCAACCATGTATCGGCGCGCCACGCCAACGCGGGGTGCCGTCCCGGCACCCCGCTGGTCTGCACTGCGTTGGGCCCCAACAGATCCCGTGGTGTCAGCAACGACGACGTCAGGCGATGTGCTTGTCGAACCACTCGATGGCCACCTCGGGGTGGACACCGAAGTAGTTGTAGCCGTCGAATCGCCTGTTGGTTCCTTCGATCCAGTGCAGGCTCTTGTCGGCGACCGGGATCGCGTCGTAGATGCCCTGCACATCCTGCGGACGCGTCATGGTGTCGTCGTGCACCTGTGCGACGAGCGTCGGCACGGTCACGGCCTTGACGTGTTCGAGCGGCGACTGCTCGGCGAGGTGGAAGCCAGTGCGTTCGTGCACGGCCTGATCGAACTTCGCGTAGCCGTCGGCCATCCCGACGGCCTTGACGAACTCCTCGACGATGTAGCGACCCGACACCGGCTGCAGCATCACCATGGCCTGGATTTCCGCGAACTCGTCGGGATGCCGGGACCAGGCCACCGCCGTCGAGTCGGCCCCCAGACAGACCGACAGTAGGGCCTTCTTCATCGTTTTCGTGTCCGGCCGAGCGGCGGCGTACCGCAGGGACCCGATGACATCTCGGTATTCGGTCAGGCCGATGCCGACGATACCGCCATTGCCTTGGCCGCTCCGGCCGTGGTTACGCATGTCGTACGCGAGAACGTTGTAGCCCGCGTCATGCAGGGCCTTGTACTCGGGCAGAAAATTCACCTCGAAGCCGCCGAGGCCGCCGAACTCCGGCAGGTGCCCGGGATAGCCATATCGGTTTCCGGGAAGAAAGTGGTTATGGATGACGAGCCGGTCGGAGTCGGCCGGAATGAACCAGCCCTCCAGCGGGACGCCGTCCATCGACGGGAAGAACACGTCTTCATAGGCCAGCCCCACCTCATCGGGGCGCCGGAGCACCGGCGCGCGCCGTCCGCCGGTGGTCCCGGTGGTCCACATGGCGACAAAGGCGTCGAACGCTTCCTGGGCTGCGGTGTCACTGGACATGAGCGGTTCCTTCCGTCGAGAGGTGGTGTCAGAAACGACGGTAGGCCGGGCGCGGTCCGGTCAGGCAGGGCCGAGTTGTCCAGGGTCCAGCAAACCCCCTCTCCCGGCTGCCGAGCCCACTACTGTCGAAAACGTGGACCAGCGCAAAGATATCCGGGAATTCCTCACGTCCCGGCGCGCCCGCATCACTCCCCAGCAGGCCGGCCTGCCCGACTACGGCGCCAAACGACGAGTCCCCGGCCTCCGCCGGGAAGAGGTCGCGCTACTCGCCGGCGTCAGCGTCGACTACTACACCCGGCTCGAACGCGGCAATCTCACCGGCGTCTCCGACTCGGTACTCAACTCGGTGGCCACCGTCCTGCAACTCGACGAGACCGAGCGCGCGCACCTGTTCAACCTGATCAAAGTCAGCCACGGGCCGCGGCGGACCCCACGCAAGACCGGCAGCAGGATTCGGCCGACTGTCCAGCTGATCCTGGACGCGATGGTCGGTGTGCCGGCCTGGGCCAGCAATGACCGGCTCGACATCCTGGCCGCCAACGCCGTCGGCGCCGAGCTGTACCGCGATGCCATCGACGGAGCCGACGGACGGGCCAACATCGCACGATTCCTGTTCCTCGACCACCGGGCCCGAGAGTTCTTCGTCGACTGGAACCAGCAGGCGGACAACGTCGTCGCGATCCTGCGCGGCGCCGCGGCCCGTGATCCGTACGACGACCGGCTCACCCAACTGGTCGGTGAATTGAGCACGCGCAGTGACGAATTCCGGGTCCGCTGGGGTGCCCACATCATCCGGGCACACGAGTCCGGCCCGAAGGCACTCAAGCATCCTGCCGTCGGCCAACTCGACCTGACTTTCGACCGGCTCGAGCTCGCCGCCGATCCGGGGCTGACGATCTATGTCATGACGGCGGAGCCGAATTCACCGACCGCCGACCGGCTGAAGTTGCTCGGCAGCCTGGCGGCAACGCGTCGGTCACCCGGCTAGAGCTCGACCAGACTGCGCGTATTGTCCTGTCCCCCAGATGGTTACGCCCGGTCGCCCGACTCAGTGGCAGCGAACGGCGCGAGCAGGAACTCGTCGACGAATCTGGTGAACGTCTCGTCGACAAAGGCCGGGTCGGGTGCGGTGAAGTACTCGATGATCAAGCCCTGGAAGGTGGCCAGCGCGATCCGCGAGCGAGTTTCGGCGACGTGGTCGGGCATCCCCAGGGCGAGCAGGCGCGCCTTCGAATTGCGCGTCAGCAGCGACAGGGTGTCCCAGGTGTATTCGCGGTAGGGACTGTCGACCCCACATGCGGCGCCGAAGGTCTGCAGCACGATGCGCAGACTGTCGCGGCGGTCTCCGCGGGTGCACTCATACCAGTCGTCGAAGCACCATTGCCGATGTGCGGCAACGGAATCCGGCAGTTCCAGCTCCTCGGTGGCCGGTATCGCCGCACGCTGTTGCCGGTTCAAGACTTCGAGCATGAGGTTCTCTTTGGTACCGAAGTAGTACACGAGCATCCGGGCACTGGTCCCGAGCTGAGATGCGAGCTCGCGCAACGAGGTGTCGACCACCCCGGTGCGCGCCAAAATGGCGCCGGCAGTGACCAATAGCTCTTCGCGTTTCGCGTGGTCGAATGGCCTCGGCACGCTTGACTGTAACAGTTGCTTCGGATACTGATGGTGTGGTGGGTGTGAACACGAGGGCGGGGGGCGCTCGGTGAGCCTGGTGCGCGATGACGCCGACTCGGTGACCAACGACGAGCCCGAGACCCCACTGGCCGGTGCCGACCGCCCGCTGCGCCGAACCCGGTGGGTGGCGATCGTGGCCGGCCTGGTGGGATTCGTTGCCAGCGTCATGATTCCGGTGCTACCGGTGGTGCAGACGACCGCGACGCTGAACTGGCCGCAAGGCGGGCAGCTGGGCAACGTCACCGCACCCCTGCTCTCGTTGACGCCGGTATCGCTGACGGCATCGGTGCCGTGCACGCTGATTCGCGAAGTGCCGGCCGCCGGCGGCCTGATCCTGGGGACGGCGCCTGCGGCAGGTAAGCAGGCGATGCTCAACGGGCTCTTCGTCACCGCCACCGAGCAGCGCGTCGACGTGGTCGCACGCAACATCGTCATCCTCAGCGTGCCGCGCAGCCGCTTCAGCGACCCGCAATGCCGGCGGTTGCAGCTGTCGTCGTCGACGGCAGGCACGTTCGCCTCGATCACCGGCCTCAGCGATCCCGAAACCGGTGCGGCGCTGGGCGGCGGTTTCACCGACCCGAACCTGCGCCCCCAGATCGTCGGCCTGTTCACCGATCTGACCGGTCCGGCCCCGGACGGACTCACCTTCTCGGCCACCGTCGACACCCGATTCACCAGCTCTCCCTCGGCGTTGAAAGCGGCAGCGATGCTCGTCGGTATCGCGAGCACAATCGTTGCGCTACTGGCGTTGTGGCGCCTGGATCGCCTCGACGGCCGTCGCGCCCGGCGGCTCATTCCCGTGCGCTGGCGGGCGTTCACCGCAGTGGATGCCACGGTGATCGCGGTGTCGGTGTTCTGGTACGTCGCCGGAGCGGGTTCCTCAGACGACGGCTACCAGTTCGGCATGTCCAACACGGCAAGTCACGCCGGGTACATGGCCAACTACTTCCGCTGGTTCGGCAGCCCCGAGGATCCGTTCGGCTGGTACTACGACCTGATCGCCGCGATGACCCGCGTCAGCCACGCCAGTCTGTGGCTGCGCCTGCCGGACCTCATCTGTGCACTGGTGTGCTGGCTGCTGCTGTCCAGAGAAGTGCTCCCCCGACTCGGCCCCGCCGTCGCCAGAAGTAAGCCCGCGGTGTGGGCGGCCGCCCTGGTGTTCATCGCGGCGTGGATGCCGTTCAACAATGGATTGCGTCCCGAAGGGCAGATCGCTACCGGCGCCCTCATCACGTACGTCCTGGTCGAACGAGCCATCGCGACGCGCCGACTCACACCGGTGGGGCTGGCGATCATCGTGGCGGCTTTCACGCTGGGCATCCAGCCCACCGGGATCATCGCCGTCGCCGTTCTGTTGGCCGCCGGCCGACCGATCGTCCGGATAATCGTGATCCGAGCCCGGACGATCGGGATCTGGCCCGCGCTGTTACCGCTTGCCGCAGCCGGATTCGTCGTGCTGACCATCGTGTTCGCCGACCAGACCCTCGCGGCGGTACGCGAGGCGACCGCGGTGCGCACCGCCATCGGACCCGCTCAACCCTGGTACACCGAGAACCTGCGCTACTTCTATCTGATTCTGCCGACCACCGACGCCGCCCTGTCGCGCCGCTTCGGAATCTTGATGACCATCGCCTGCGTCTTCCCCTCGATGCTGATGTTGTTGCGCCGCAAACGAATTCCGGGCGTCGCCACCGGCCCCGTCTGGCGACTGATCGGCGTCATCTTCGCCACTTTGTTCCTGCTCACCTTCGCCCCGACGAAATGGATCCACCACTTCGGGCTGTTTGCCGCCGTGGGCGCCGCGATGGCCGCGGTGGCCACCGTGCTGCTCGGTCCGGCGGTACTTCGTTCGCCGCGCAACCGGATGGCGTTCCTGTCGGCCGTATTGTTCGTCCTGGCATTGTGTTTCGCCTCCACCAACGGCTTCTGGTACGTCTCCAGCTACGGCGTGCCGTTCAACGACAGCAGCCCCCATCTGGGGCCGGTCACCGCGAGCACCGTCCTGTTCGCACTGTCTGTGCTGACCGCCGGCTACGCGGGCCGGCTGCATCTGGCCGCGCCCGCCCACCGCGAATCCCGCTTCACCCGGCTACTGACCGTCGCGCCCGTGCCGATCGCGGCCGGGTTCATGGTGCTGGTCTGTGTCGGGTCGATGCTGTACGGAGCCATCAAGGAATACCCCAGCTACTCCAATGGCTGGGCCAACCTGCGCGAGCTCGCCGGCGGCTGCGGGCTGGCCGATGACGTCCTGGTCGAACCGGACGCCAACAGCGGATTCCTGACGCCGGTCCCCGGAACCTACGGACCCCTGGGGCCGTTGGGTGGCCCCGATCCGATCGGCTTCGACCCCAACGGTGTACCCGAACACACACTGGCAGAGTCGGTTTGGCAGGACCACCCCAAATCAGGCACCGACTACGACTGGGACGCGCCCACCGCTCTCGACGCTCCCGGAGTCAACGGCTCCGGCGTCGTGCTGCCCTACGGCCTCGACCCCGCGCGGGTGCCGGTCGCCGGCAGCTTCGGCTACGGCCCGCAGCGCCTCAGCACGCTCGCGTCCGCCTGGTACCGGCTCCCCGCCGCCGACGCCGCCCACCCACTGGTCGTGGTCACCGCGGCCGGCACCATCACCGGCAACAGTGTCCTGTCGGGGCATACCGACGCCCAGACCGTCGCACTCGAATACGGCACACCCGGCCCCGACGGCGCACCGACCGCGCGTGGCCGACTCACGCCGTACGACATCGGCCCGCAACCGGCCTGGCGCGATCTGCGCTTCCCCCGCACCGAAATCCCCGCCGACGCCCGTTACGTCCGGATCATTGCCGAAGACCAGTCGCTGGACATCGGCGACTGGGTGGCCGTCACCCCGCCGCGTGTCCCCGAATTGCGTTCAGTTCAGGAGTATCTCGGCTCAACCCAACCGATCCTCCTCGACTGGGCGGTGGGCCTGGTGTTCCCGTGCCAGCAGCCCATGTTGCACGCCAACGGCGTCACCCAGGTCCCCACTTACCGCATCTCCCCGGACTATCCCGCCAAGATCGAAATGCCCGACACATGGCAATCCGGCGAGAACGGCGGCCCACTCGGCATCACCGATCTTCTGCTGCGCGCCCACGTCATGCCGACCTACCTGTCGCGAGACTGGGGACGAGACTGGGGATCACTGCGCAGATACACACCCGTCGTCGATGCGCCCGAAGCGCGTCTGGACCTCGGGACCGCGACCCGCAGCGGGCTGTGGAGCCCCGGCCCGATCCGCATCGGACCGTGACACCTAGCGCGGGCGCCGGGGTCGCACCAACAGCGCGGCCACCAGGAAGCACAGTGCCCCGACAAACGTCCCGAAGTTGGCGAGCCACTCGTCGACCGTGACGCCGGTCTTGCGGACGAACGCCGCCAGCGCCGAGACCTGGAACGCGACGCAGCCCATCATGTTGATCCACGATGCCTGCCAGGCAACGGATTTCGGCGACCACAAGCCGACGACCATGACCGCCAGCAGACCACTGAGCAGGAAGGCCAGCGAACCGGCGGCGTCGGGCGCCCAGACGTAACGCCGTTCGGCGAGCACGGCGTGCGCCCACACTGCCGCACCCGTGCTGACGTTGAACAGCACGGTGCCCATGAATTGGATTGCCGCCGACCACCATTGGATCCCCGGCGGGGCCAGCACGTATTGCATCAGGGCGGCGGTGGTGAAGAACCACGACCCGATGAAGCACAGCACGTTCGTCGCTCCGGCCCCGGCCACCGAGGGAAACCCCGGGACCGTGGCCAGCGCGAAGAACGTCGAGCCGATGGCGAACAGCCAGCACTGCCTGGTGAGGGTGGCAAGGCCGGTCATGCCGCTCACGGCACTACAGGAAGCTGCGAATCCGCTCGCCGGTATCCGACGTCGACAGTTTGGCGTCGCCGCGCGTCGAAAGGTGCTCGGCGACAGCCTTGTCCACGCGGGCCGCGGCGTCGGTCTCACCGAGGTGGGTCAGCAGCAGTGCCACGCTCATGATGGCCGCGGTCGGGTCGGCAAGACCCTGACCGGCGATGTCGGGTGCGCTGCCGTGCACCGGCTCGAACATCGACGGGTTGGTGCCCGTCGCGTCGATGTTGCCCGATGCCGCCAGGCCGATGCCGCCGGAGACGGCCGCGGCCAGATCGGTGATGATGTCGCCGAACAGGTTGTCGGTGACGATCACGTCGAAGCGGCCCGGATCGGTCACCATGTAGATGGTCGCGGCGTCCACGTGCATGTAAGCGGTCTGGACGTCCGGGTACTCGGCCCCGATCTCGTCGACCGTGCGCGTCCACAGCGAGCCGGCGAACGCCAGCACGTTGTTCTTGTGCACCAGGGTCAGGTGCTTACGCCGCGTCCGGGCCTTCTCGAACGCGTAGCGCACCACGCGCTCCACACCGAACCGCGTGTTGGTGGACACCTCGGTGGCCACCTCGTGCGGGGTGCCGACGCGGATGGCACCACCGGTGCCGGTGTACGGCCCCTCGGTGCCCTCGCGAACGACGACGAAGTCGATGTCCGGGTTACCGGCCAGGGGGCTGTCGACGCCCGCGAACAGCCGCGACGGCCGCAGGTTCACATGGTGATCCAGGGCGAACCGCATGGTCAGCAGCAGGCCGCGCTCGAGCACGCCGCTGGGCACCGACGGATCGCCGATGGCGCCCAACAGGATTGCGTCGTGCGTCTTGAGCTCGTCGACCATGCCCTCGGGCAGGGTCTCGCCGGTTTCGTGGTAGCGCTTGGCGCCCACGTTGTACTCGGTGCGCTCGACACCGGGCAGCACGACGTCGAGGACCTTCAGTGCCTCGCCGATGACCTCGGGGCCGATGCCGTCACCGGCAATGACGGCGAGCTTCACGACAGATCCACCAGTTCCAGCGTGGTCGCGCCGACGGCCTCGCCGATCGCGCTGAGCACCTCGGCCGGCACCTCGCGGTCCAGGCGCAGCATGATCGTCGCGCCCGAACCGTCGGCGTCCTGCGACAGCTGGGCCGCCAGGATGTTGACCTCGGCCGCACCGAGCAGCGTGCCGATCTTGCCCAGGGCACCCGGCTGGTCGCCGTAGTTGAGGATCAGGTTGACGCCCTCGGCGCGCAGGTCCAGGTTGCGGCCGTTGATCTGGACGACCTTCTCGACCAGCTGCGGGCCGCTCAGGGTGCCCGACACGTTGACGACCGAACCGTCGGCGGCCACGGCGCGCACGTCGACGACGCTGCGGTGGTTGGGGCTCTCGGTCTCGGTGGTGAGGACGGCCTCGACACCACGCTCGGCGGCCAGCGCCGGCGCGTTGACGAACGTCACCTGGTCCTCGATGACAGCCGAAAACAGGCCACGCATCGCCGAAAGCTTCAGAATCTCAACGTCTTCCGACGCCAGCTCGCCGAGCACCTCGACGTTCAGCGAGGCCGGGAGCGCCGGCGCCAGCGCACCGACCAGCAGGCCCAGCTTGCGCACCAGGTCGAGCCACGGGGCGACCTCTTCACCGACGACACCGCCGCCGACGTTGACGGCGTCCGGCACGAACTCGCCGGCCAGCGCCAGCTTCACGCTCGCGGCGACGTCGGTGCCGGCACGGTCCTGGGCCTCTTCGGTGGAGGCACCCAGGTGCGGGGTCACGACGACCTGCGGCAGCTCGAACAGCGGGCTGTCGGTGCAGGGCTCGGTGGCGAAGACGTCGAGGCCGGCGCCGCGGACGTGGCCGCTGGTGATCGCGTCGGCCAGGGCCTGCTCGTCGATCAGGCCACCGCGGGCGGCGTTGACGATGATGACGCCCGGCTTGGTCTTGGCCAGCGCTTCCTTGTTGATGAGGCCGGCGGTTTCCTTGGTCTTGGGCAGGTGCACCGAGATGAAATCAGCGCGACCCAAAAGCTCATCGAGGCTCAGCAGCTCGATACCCAGCTGGGCGGCGCGGGCCTGCGAGACGTAGGGGTCGTAGGCGACGATGTGCGCGCCGAACGCGGCCAGGCGCTGCGCGACGAGCTGGCCGATACGGCCCATGCCCACGACGCCGACGGTCTTGCCGAAGATCTCGGTGCCCGAGAACTTGGAGCGCTTCCAGGTGTGCTCGCGCAGCGTGGCGTCGGCGGCCGGGATCTGGCGGGCCGTCGAGAGCAGCAGCGCCAGGGCGTGCTCGGCGGCGCTGTGGATGTTCGAAGTGGGGGCGTTGACGACCAGCACGCCACGCGCGGTGGCGGCGTCTACGTCGACGTTGTCCAGGCCGACGCCGGCGCGGGCGACGATCTTGAGCTTGGGCGCGGCGGCCAGCACCTCGGCGTCCACCGTGGTGGCCGAGCGCACCAGAAGGGCGTCGGCTTCCGGCACGGCGGCCAGCAGCTTCTCGCGGTCGGGTCCGTCGACCCAACGGACCTCTACCTGGTCGCCGAGGGCGGCGACGGTCGATTCGGCGAGTTTGTCAGCGATGAGTACGACAGGAAGGCTCACGCGCACAGACTAGTGGTCCAGGTTGCGCGCATTCCAATCGCGGTTACCTTGACTTCCCGCTCCCTAGGATCGAGTGGTGGACGTCACCGTCGTCGGTAGTGGGCCCAACGGACTGGCCGCGGCCGTCATCTGCGCGCGAGCCGGGCTGTCGGTCCGGGTCATCGAAGGTCAGCCGACTCCGGGCGGCGGCGCCCGCAGTGCCACTGACCCCGAGTTTCCCGGTGTTCTGCACGACGTCTGCTCGGCGGTGCATCCGCTGGGCGTGGCATCGCCGTTCTTCGCGGAATTCGACCTCGCGGCCCGCGGGGTGGAGATGGTGACGCCGGAGATCTCCTATGCCAATCCGCTCGCCGGACGCCCGGCCGCGATCGCCTACCACTCGCTGGACCGCACCTGCGCCGAGCTCGAACACGGCTCATCGTGGCGACGGCTGCTGGGCCCGCTGGTCGAGCACGTCGACGGCGTCCTCGGCTTCTTCCTCGGCGACAAGCGGTCGCTGCCGCCGGACCTGCCGAGCACCGTCCGTGCCGGGCTGCGCGTGCTGGCCCAGGGCAGTCCGGCGTGGCATCTGCTGCGCGGCGACGATGCCCAGGCCCTGTTCACCGGCGTCGGGACCCACGCCATCCACCCCATGCCGTCGCCCGTCAACAGCGGCGCGGGCATCATGCTCAGCACCGTCGCGCACACGGCGGGCTGGCCGGTCCCCGTCGGCGGCACCCAGACGATCACCGACGCCCTCATCGCCGATCTGCGCGCGCATGGCGGCGAGCTCATCACCGGCTCCCCTGTCACGAGCCCGCCCGGCGGCGTCGTCATCTACGACACCTCGCCGACCGCGCTGCTCGACATCTACGGCCCGGCCGTTCCCGACCGGTATGCAAAAGCGCTGCGGCGCTACAAGTTCGGTCCCGGCGTCTGCAAGATCGACTTCGTGCTGTCCGGCGAAATCCCGTGGCGCGACCCGCGCATGGCGTCGTCGCCGACCGTCCACCTCGGGGGCACTCGGGCCCAGATGGCGCACGCCGAGCGCGAAATCTGGCAGGGCCGCCATGCCGAGCACCCCATGACACTGGCCTCGCTGCCGCACCTCGCCGATCCGTCGCGCATCGACGCCCAGGGCCGGCGACCCCTGTGGACCTACTGTCATGTGCCCGCGGGCTCGACCGTCGACCAGACCGAGACCGTGATCGCGTTATTTGAAGACGCCGCACCGGGTTTCCGCGATCTGGTGCTGGCGGCCCGGGCGGTGCCGGCAGCCGAGATGTCGCGGTACAACGCGAATTACGTCGGCGGCGACATCATCGTCGGCGGCGCGACGCTCAAGGCCGCGATGGTCGGGCCGACGCTGCGGGCCAACCCGTGGACCACGCCGATCCCCAAGGCATACCTGTGTTCGTCGGCCACCCCGCCGGGCACCGGCGTGCACGGGATGGCCGGCCTGTACGCCGCGCGCACCGTACTGCGTCGTGAATTCGGGGTGAAGACGCTGCCGTCGCTCGCGCCATAGTGTTGGCTTGGCGCATGGCCAAGCTTTCTGTGATCTTCTACTCCGCGACCGGGCACGGCACGTCCATGGCGCAGCGCATCGCGAGCACCGCCGAATCGCTGGGTGCCGAGGTGCGGCTGCGGCCCGTCGCCGAGACCGCCACCCCCGAGTCGTTCGCGCACAACCCGGCCTGGACCGCGAATTATGAAGCGACCAAAGACCTTCCGGCCGCCACGGGCGACGACATCGTCTGGGCCGACGCGGTCATCTTCGGTTCGCCGACCCGTTTCGGCTCGGTCGCATCGCAGCTGCGGGGATTCCTCGATTCCCTCGGCGGCCTGTGGTCGAAGGGTGTGTTGGCCGACAAGGTGTACGCCGGGTTCACCTCGACCAACACCGCACACGGCGGCCAGGAGACGACGCTGCTGTCGCTCTACATCACGCTCATGCACTGGGGCGGCATCATCGTGCCGCCCGGCTACACCGACCCGCTCAAGTTCGCCGACGGCAACCCGTACGGCGTGAGCCTGCTGGCCAATCACGACAACATCCGCCAGTTCGACGACAACACCTACGCCGCGCTGGACCACCTGGCGCGGCGGGTCGTCACGGTCGCGGACCGGTTGGGCGGGTAGAAATTTGGCGTCGGGACACCCCTGCCGGCCGACTTACGGTTGAGGGGTGACGTTCGCAGGCACAGCCCGGCTGGTGGGCGCGGTACCCAATGAGCGCTGGTTCGCCGTCGGCGATCTGGAGCTCTATCAGATGCGCCCGCCGTTGTGCGGGTATCACGTGATCGCGGCCGAACGGAGCATGTGGGCCATGCGCGCCCAGGCCATCTACCCAGATGGCCGCATCGAACCGCCCGAGCCCGATGATCCCGTGTCCACCGACTTCTACGGGGTGGCCGGCGAGGGCCTCGACATCGACCGGTCCGTGAAGCTGCCGGGCAGCGCCGACGGCCGCAACGTCGCCCGCGCGCTGGCGGGCATCGGGTACGCGTTGTACTGAGACGCCCAGAAACGCCGAAAGGCCGGTTATCGCACGCTTTTTCGTGAATCGCGTGCGGTAACCGGCCAGTCGGTGATCGAAAACCTAGGCGGTCTCGGTGATCGGCCGGTCGACCCAGCTCATCAGGTCGCGCAGCTTCTTACCGGTGACCTCGATCGGGTGCTCGGCGTTGGCCTTGCGCAGACCCTCGAGCTCCTTGTTGCCGCCCTCGACGTTGGCGACCAGGCGCTTGACGAAGGTGCCGTCCTGGATGTCCTTCAGGATGGCGCGCATGCGCTCCTTGGTGTCGGCGTCGATGACGCGCGGGCCCGACAGGTAGCCACCGAACTCAGCGGTGTCCGACACCGAGTAGTTCATGCGGGCGATGCCGCCCTCGTACATCAGGTCGACGATGAGCTTGAGCTCGTGCAGCACCTCGAAGTAGGCCATCTCCGGGGCGTAGCCGGCCTCGACCATGACCTCGAAACCGGTCTTGACCAGTTCTTCGGTACCACCACAGAGGACGGCCTGCTCACCGAACAGGTCGGTCTCGGTCTCTTCCTTGAAAGTGGTCTTGATGACGCCGGCGCGGGTGCCGCCGATGCCCTTGGCGTAGGACAGGGCCAGCGCCTGGCCCTCGCCCTTGGGGTCCTGGTCGATGGCGATCAGGGCCGGGACGCCCTTGCCGTCGACGAACTGACGACGCACCAGGTGGCCGGGGCCCTTGGGGGCAACCATGCCGATGGTGACGTTGGCCGGGGGCTTGATCAGGCCGAAGTGGATGTTGAGGCCGTGGCCGAAGAACAGCGCGTCGCCGTCCTTGAGGTTGGGCTCGATGTCGTTGGTGAAGATCTCGGCCTGTGCGGTGTCGGGCGCGAGCAGCATGATGACGTCAGCCCAGGCGGCGACGTTGGCCGGGGTGTCGACCTCGAGGCCCTGCTCGGTGACCTTCTCGCGGGACTTCGAGCCCTCCTTCAGGCCGACCTTGACCTGCACACCCGAGTCGCGCAGCGAAAGCGAATGCGCGTGTCCCTGGCTGCCGTAGCCGATGACGCCGACCTTGCGACCCTGGATGATCGACAGGTCCGCATCGTCGTCGTAGAACATCTCAACTGCCACTTGACTTTTCCTTACCTTGTTTCTCTTGTTCGAAGTTCTGCTTGGGATCCAGCTCGGTTACTTGGCCGCGCCGATGCCGCGCGGGCCGCGCGCCAACGAAACCACACCGGACTGCACCAGCTCGCGAATACCATACGGCTCCAGCACTCGCAGCAGTGCTTCGAGCTTCTCCTGGGTGCCGGTGGCCTCGATGGTCAGTGATTCGGTCGACACGTCGACGACCTTCGCGCGGAACAGATTGACGGCCTCGATCACCTGGCCACGGGTGGTGGCGTCGGCCCGCACCTTGATCAGCGCCAGCTCACGGGAGACGGAGTTGTCCGGCTCCTGCTCGACGATCTTGATGACGTTGATCAGCTTGTTGAGCTGCTTGGTGATCTGCTCCAGCGGCAGCTGCTCTTCCACGCAGACCACGATGGTCATGCGGGACATGTTCTTCTGCTCGGTGGCGCCGACCGCCAGCGACTGGATGTTGAAGCCACGCCGGGAGAACAGCGCCGCCACGCGGGCGAGCACACCGGGGGTGTCCTCGACCAGAACCGACAATGTATGAGTAGTAGCCACTAGACCTGATCCTCGTTGTCGAACAGCGGACGGATATCGCGCGCCGCCATGATCTCGTCATTGCTGGTGCCTGCGGCGACCATCGGCCACACCTGGGCGTCGGCCCCGACGATGAAGTCGATGACGACGGGCCGGTCGTTGATCTCGCGGGCCTGCCGGATGACGTCCTCGACGTCCTCGGCACGCTCGCAGCGCAGACCGACGCAGCCAAGCGCCTCGGCCAGCATCACGAAGTCCGGGATGCGGTGCGAGTGGGTGGACAGGTTGGTCTGGCTGTAGCGCTCGTCGTAGAACAGCGTCTGCCATTGGCGCACCATGCCCAGGTTGCCGTTGTTGATCAGCGCAACCTTGATCGGCGCCCCTTCGAGGGCGCAGGTGGCCAGCTCCTGGTTGGTCATCTGGAAGCAGCCGTCACCGTCGATGGCCCACACCTCGGCCTCCGGGCGGGCGAACTTGGCGCCCATCGCGGCCGGGATGGAGAAGCCCATGGTGCCGAGACCGCCCGAGTTCAGCCAGGTCTTCGGGTTCTCGTACTTGATGAACTGTGCGGCCCACATCTGGTGCTGACCGACGCCCGCCACGTACAGCGCGTCCGGTCCGGCGATCTGGCCCAGCTTCTCGATGACGTACTCCGGCGAGAGGCTGCCGTCGCTCTGCGGGCCGTAGCTCAGCGGGTAGGTCTCCTTGACCCCGTTGAGGTAGGTCCACCAGTCGGCGAGGTCCAGCGTGTCGGCGGCGACACCGTCACGACGCAGCGCCGCGAGCAGATCCACGATGACGTTCTTGATGTCACCGACGATCGGCACGTCGGCGTGCCGGTTCTTGCCGATCTCGGCGGGGTCGATGTCCGCGTGGATCACCTTGGCGTCGGGCGCGAACGACGACAGCTGGCCGGTGACCCGGTCGTCGAAGCGGGTGCCGAGAGCGATCAGCAGGTCACTCTTCTGCAGCGCCGCCACGGCCGAGACCGTGCCGTGCATGCCGGGCATGCCCATGTGCTGCGGGTGGCTGTCGGGGAACGCGCCGCGCGCCATCAGGGTGGTGACGACGGGAATGCCGGTCAGCTCGGCGAGTTCCAGCAGCTCCGCGGACGCCTCACCACGGATGACGCCGCCACCGACGTACAGCACGGGCTTGCGCGCCGCGGCGATCAGCTTGGCGGCCTCACGGACCTGGCGGCTGTGCGGCTTGGTGTTCGGCTTGTAGCCGGGCAGGTCGATGACCGGCGGCCAGCTGAAGGTGCACTGACCCTGCAGCACGTCCTTCGGGATGTCGACGAGGACGGCGCCCGGACGGCCGGAAGCGGCGATGTGGAACGCCTCGGCGATGACCTTGGCGATGTCGTCACCGTTGCGGACCAGGAAGTTGTGCTTCGTGATCGGCATGGTGATGCCCGAGATGTCGGCTTCCTGGAAGGCGTCGGTGCCGATCAGGCCGCGGCCGACCTGGCCGGTGATCGCGACGACCGGGATCGAGTCCATCTGGGCGTCGGCCAGCGGCGTGACCAGGTTGGTGGCGCCGGGGCCCGAGGTGGCCATCATCACGCCGACCTTGCCGGTGGCGTGCGCGTAGCCCGACGCGGCGTGGCCGGCGCCCTGCTCGTGCCGCACCAGCACGTGGCGCACCTTCTTGGAGTCGAACAGCGGGTCGTAGACCGGCAGCACGGCACCGCCGGGGATGCCGAAGATGGTGTCGACGTCGAGTTCCTCGAGCGACCGGACGACGGCCTGGGCGCCGGTCATCTGTTGCGGGGCAACAATTTTCGAATGACCGTTGACCGCGCCGGCGGCGCCGTTGGGCTGCTGCGTCGACTCTGGCGGTCGCGTGGTGGGTGCGCTCACTCTTGTCCTCTTGATCGTGTTGCGGTTTTGGCGTTCCCGGGCAAACAAAAAACCCCCGTCAGCGTCTGCTGCTGTACGAGGGTTGCGCGTCGATGCTTGTAGTCGGCTTAGTCAGCCTGGTCACGCACCAACGCGCCCAGTTACTACAAGCAATGCCGAGGTCTGCATACCGGTGACGGTAGTCCTCGCGGCGCGCGCAGGTCAAATCACATCCATTGCCGGACACACCCGGCAACCGCCCGACCCGCCGCCTGGGAAGATGAACGGTGTGAGCCGCCGAACCGCCTCGACCGCACCCCGACCCGTCGTGATCAAGATTCCGGGGGTCGCCCATCTGGCGGTGGGATTCTTCGCCATCGGCCTGCTGGCCCTGGTGTTCGCCGGTCCGGCCTGGTGCGCGGCGCTGCTCGTCATCCCGATTCTGTTGTCGGCGATGGTGATTCGCTATCGCACCGTGGCCGACAAGAAGGGCGTGACGGCGCGGTCGCTGCTCGGCAGCCGGACGGTGACGTGGCAGGACATCAAGGGGCTGCGTTTTGACCGCTCCAAGTGGGCCAAGGCCGAACTGACCGACGGCACCGAACTGCGCCTGCCGGGTGTGACGTTCGCATCACTGCCGGTGCTGACCGCCGCCAGCGGCGGCGTCGTGCCCAATCCGTACAACGAGTGAGACTGATCGAGCGTCGATCGACGTCAGTGCAGCGGGTTTGATCCGTTGAGCAGCAGCCACACCCCGACACCCGCGCCGATGCCCAGCAGCAGGCACAGGATCGATCCGATGAAGGGCCGGCGGGCCCAACCGCGTCCGGCGTCGAAGCCGTAGAGCCCCGGCCCGGTCAGGGTCAGCGCCGCAGCCAGCACGATCAGGGTCACCAGGTACTCGTGCCCCTCGGGCAGGAAGTACGGGAAGTAACCGTGCACGGGCTGTGCGGCCACCTCGACGGCGAGCGCGTTGACCAGGTAGGCCACCGCGACCGCGGCGGCCACCGGCGTGAACAGCCCCAGGACCAGCAGGACACCGGCCCCGATCTGCGCCCCGGTGGCGAGGTAGGTCAGTATCCCGGCGTGCTGGAAGCCGGCCGCGGCCAGCGCGTGCTCGTACCCGGTCAGGCCCTGCCCACCCCACCAGCCGAACGCCTTCTGCAGCCCGTGGACCACCAGCCAGGCGCCCAGGCCGACGCGCAGCACCATGAGACCCAGGTCCTGGGTGCCGCGGCGCTTGGCGACGCGCACCCGGGCGTCGGTCTCGGGATCGGGCTCGATCTCGGCGGGGCCCAATGTCTGGGCCTGCTCCGCGTTCCTCTCCCGGGGTTGCACGTACGGCAGCGGCTCGGGTTCGTGCATGAGATCGAAGGCCATCGAGGACGGCGTCGAGGACGACGCGGCCGTCACCTCGGTCGCCTCGTCGGACGACGCGTTGTCGAACCGCGGGATGGCCGTGGTCGCGGCGGTCTCACCGCCGTCTGCGCCGCCACTGCCGCGGTATGTCGTGATGGGCAGGTCGTCTTCTGGATCGACCAGGCGTGCCGACGCGGGCCTGGCGGCCGACTCATCGGGCCGTTGCCATGCACGCGGGTCATGGGAAGTACTGGTCATGGTTGCCAGGGTAAGTGCAATTGCACTGCTGACCGTGGATTTAAGGGGTGGTTTGGGCGGCTTGTTCTCGGGATTTGCCCGGCCCGGCGCGTGGCCCCGACGTGGCGAGCATCGTCAAACAGTCCGTAACCTGACGGGCATGACATTGCGGCGGTCGACGCGGGCTGCGCTGACGAGGCCCGAACACCGGCCTGGGCGTTCCGGCTCTGCACCCGCTCGGCGGGTCCTGGCGTTGTGCGCCATCGCTTTGCTGGCGCTGCCCAGCTGTGCCCGTTTCGATTCGGCGGCGTCCGAGCCGTTCACCATCGAGCCCGACCTCGGCGGGGCGCCCGCCTCGCCCCCGCCGCCTCCGCCGCCGCTGCCGCCCAACCCGTTCCCGAAGGCCTGCCCGGCGCCGGCCGTGCTGCAGGGCTGTCTGGAGAGCACCAGCGGCCTCATCATGGGCGGCGACAGCAAGTCGGCGATCGTCGCCGAGCGCGTCACCGGCGCCGTCAAGAACATCGCCACGAACGCAGAACCCAAGGTCAAGACCGTTATTCCGGTCGACGCGTCCGGTGACGGCGGGCTCATGGACATCGTGTTGTCGCCGAGCTACCAGCAGGACCGGCTGATGTACGCCTACATCACCACGCCGACCGACAACCGGGTCATCCGCATCGCCGACGGCGACGTGCCGAAGCCGATCCTGACCGGGATTCCCAAGGGCCCCACAGGCAACACCGGAGCGCTGATCTTCAGCAGCCCGACGACCCTCGTGGTGCTCACCGGCGACGCCGGAAACCCCGCTGCCGCAGCCGATCCGGCTTCGCTGGCGGGCAAGCTGCTGCGCATCGAGCAGCCGACGACGGTGGGCCAGGCGCCACCGACCACCGCGCTGTCGGGCATGGGCTCCGGCGGCGGGCTGTGCATCGACGGCGCCAGCGGCTCGTTGTACGTCACCGACCGAACCCCGACCGGCGACCGGCTGCAGCGGATCACCAAGGACTCCAAGGTGTCGACGGTGTGGAGCTGGCCCGACCGCCCCGGTGTCGCGGGCTGCGTGGCGACCGACGACACCGTCATGGTCAACCTCGTCAACACCAAGAAGACGGTGGCCGTGCGGCTGTCGAAGGAGACCGGCGCGGTCACGGGTGACCCCGAGGCGCTCCGCACGGACACCCACGGCCATGTCTTCGCGCTGAAGCTCTCCCCCGACGGCAATGTCTGGGGCGCCACGGTGAACAAGACGGCCGGCGACGTCGAGAAGTTCGACGACGTCGTGTTCCCGCTGTTCCCGCAGGGCGGATTCCCGCGTAGCACTGACGACAAGACGTAATTGGCACCCGACGTGCGAGAGGTCGCTCGATGATGCGCGCCTGCCCGGCCGACTTCGCTCGGTTGGCCGGCTACCTGGGCTTTTCCTGCGACGACGATTCCTGGGTCAAGCTGCGCAACCCACTGACCCTGACCCACTGGACCATGCCGGTCGTCGAGCTGCTGATGCTGATCGGCGCCGCACTGGCGCTGGCCTACGCGCTGCGGCGCGTCCGGCGGGACCCGACCGGGATCGCCATCTGGCTGGCGTCGGTGGTCTATGCGCTGGTGACCGAACTCCCCCGCCATCCACCCGACATCTTCGCGGGCACCCGGCTCGGGGTCATGTTGGTGCACAACGTGTTCAGCGTCGATTTCGTCGACGGCCGCCTACCGCTGTACATCGTGGCGTTGTACCCGGCGACCATCACGCTCGCGTATGACATCGTCCGCGCCACCGGGGTTTTCGAACGGCGCGGCGCGGTGATCGGCGCCATCTGCGTCGGCTTCGTGCACGGCTGCGTCTACGGCGTGTTCGACCACCTCGGCCCGCAGCTGCGCTGGTGGGTCTGGAACACCGCGAACCCCCTCAATCACCCGACGCTCGGCTGCGTACCGGTCAGCAGTTGGGTCAGCCTGGCGGTCGTCGGACCCGCGGCGGTTGCGTTCCTGGTGCATGTGCTGATCGGGCGCCGGGTAGCCGCGGGCACACCGCCGGGTGCGGTGTCGCTGGCCTGGCGCATACCGCTCATCAGCGTGCTGGCACCGGTCATCATGGGGCTGCTCAGCCTGCCGACGTTGCTGTCCGCCCAGCACAGCGCGACGCAGTACGCGGTCCTCGGTGTCGAGGTGGCGGTGTTCTTCTTGGTGGCGGTGCCGGTCCTGATCCAGGACTGGCGGATCACGCGCCGCGTCGGCACGGAGCACCCGAGTCCGTACGTGCGGGTCTTCGGGGTGCTGTACCTGCTCACCTTCACGGTGCTGTGGCTGGCCGCGCTGCCCGACTTCGCCGGCGCCATCGACGGCGTCACGGGTGCGGGCACGCCGACCGGCAATCTGCCCTGCGCCGCGGTGTGTTTCGTGATCGCGGGCTACTGCGTCGCGGGCGTCTCGTCACTCCGTCCGAAGACCACGCCCGCGCCGCAGGCGGCGCTGCGCTAGCTGCAGGCCGCGATGACCAGTTCGCGCACGCGCGCCGCGTCGGCCTGACCTTTGGTCGCCTTCATCACCGCGCCGACGATCGCACCGGCGGCCTGGACCTTGCCGCCGCGGATCTTGTCGGCGATGTCCGGCTGGGCCGCCAGCGCCTCGTCGATCGCGGCCTGGATGAGCGAATCGTCGCGCACCACAACGAGTCCGCGGTCGTTCATCACCTGCTCGGGCTCGCCCTCGCCGGCCAGCACACCCTCGACGACCTGGCGGGCCAGCTTGTTGGACAGCTTGCCGTCGTCGACCAGCTTGACCACCGCGGCGACCTGCGCCGGGGTGATGGCCAGCTCCTCGAGCGTCACTTCACTCTCGTTGGCCTTCTGCACCAGGAAGTTGCCCCACCACGCGCGGGCCGCCTCACTGGATGCGCCGTGCTCGACGGTCGCGGCCACCAGCTCCACCGCACCGGCGTTGACGAGGTCGCGCATGACCTCGTCCGAGATGCCCCAGTCTTCCTGAATCCGCTTGCGCACCAACCACGGAAGCTCCGGGATGGTGCCGCGCAGCCGCTCCACCAACTCGTCCGACGGAGCGATGGGCTCCAGGTCCGGCTCCGGGAAGTAGCGGTAGTCCTCGGCGGTTTCCTTGCTGCGGCCCGCGGTGGTGTGCCCGTCCTCGTGGAAGTGCCGGGTCTCCTGCGTGATGGTGCCGCCGGACTGCAGCACGGCGGCCTGCCGGCGCATCTCGTAGCGGACCGCCACCTCGACGCTCTTGAGCGAGTTGACGTTCTTGGTCTCGGTACGGGTGCCGAACTCCGCGGCGCCCTTGAGCTTGAGCGAGACGTTGGAGTCGCAGCGCATCGAGCCCTGGTCCATGCGGACGTCGGAAACGTCCAAGCCGCGCAACAGGTCCCGCAGCGCGGTGACGTAGGCGCGGGCGATCTCCGGGGCGCGTTCGCCGGCGCCCTCGATGGGCCGGGTGACGATCTCGACCAACGGCACCCCGGCCCGGTTGAAGTCGGCCAGCGACGTAGTGGCGCCGGAGATGCGGCCGGTGTCGCTGCCCAGGTGGGTCAGCTTGCCGGTGTCCTCCTCCATGTGGGCGCGCTCGATCTCGACACGCCAGGTGCTGCCGTCCTCCAGGGGAACGTCGAGGTAGCCGTTGACGGCGATGGGCTCGTCGTACTGACTGATCTGGTAGTTCTTCGGCTGGTCCGGGTAGAAGTAGTTCTTCCGGGCGAACCGGCCCCACGGCGCGATGTCGCAGTTCAGCGCGAGCCCGATCCGGATCGCGGACTCCACGGCCGCCTCGTTGACCACCGGCAGCGCACCGGGCAGGCCCAGGCACACCGGGCACACCAGCGTGTTCGGCTCGGCGCCGAACCGGTTCGCACAGCCACAGAACATCTTGGTCTCGGTGGACAGCTCGACATGGACTTCCATGCCCATGACGGGCTCGTACGTCGCGAGGACGTCGTCGTAGTCGAGAAGGTCTGCGTCAGCCATGCGTTGATCGTAGTGTCGGCCCCATGAGCGCCGGTCAACCGCTGCCCCCAGCACCCGTGAACCGGACGTTCGCGGCGCTGGTGGTCGGGGCGATCGTGGCAGTGGCCGTGGTGGTCACCGGTGGTGTCATGGCGATCCGCGGCCTCGTGGATCCGGGTATCACCAACCTCGAGGCGTCGATGGCGGTGGGGCGGCAGGACTTTCCCGACTGGCCGACGGCCAGGTTCGACGGTCCCACGCAGAGCACGGCCACCCGGCCGGCCACAGAAGACGTGTCACCGCAATCCTGTGTGGCGCTGGCCGGCGCGCCGAGCCGGCAGGCCGTCCAGGTACAGCTGAAGAAGGACACGCACCACGCCCTCGCGGTCTGGCTGAGGCTGCCGTACACGTGGCCGAACTACGCCGAGGCCGCGCGCACCTGCACCCGCTACACGATCAACGACCTGCTCGTGATCGACGTCGACCGCCGGCCGAATCCCGCTGCCCTCCCCGCCTGGGTAGTGACCGTCCGCGAGACCGTTTCCGCCCGCGGCGGCCTGGTGACGCCGTTCATGAGCGTCAAGGTGCTCGGGCAGTACCGCGGGGTGTCGGTCACCGCCATCTGCCTCATGACGGCCACCGACCCGCCGCAGACCTGCGACCAGCCCCTGGCTTCGTTGTTCACCGCGCAGGTGCACAAGCTCGCCGCGGTCTGACCCGTCGTTCACCGGCCATTTCCCGAGACCCGTTAATCTCCGCCGATGCTCGCACGCATCGGCGCCCTGCTGACCACCTTCGCGCTGACGGCCACGCCCGTCGCATCGGCCGATTCCGGCACTTTCGACCTGCAAGCGCACCGCGGCGGACGCGGCGAGACCACCGAGGAATCGCTGCGCGCCTTCACCAAGGCCATCGAGCTCGGTGTCAGCACGCTGGAACTCGACATCGTCCTCGCCAAGGACGGTGCTCCCATGGTGTGGCACGACCCGGCCATCCAGCCCGAGAAGTGCGCCGACACCGGCCCCGCCTTCCCCGGCGACCCGCAATACCCCTACGTCGGCAAGCTCGTCCACGACCTCACCAGGGCCCAGCTGCACACGCTCAACTGCGGCAAACTGCTCGACGGATTCCCGGCCGCCGAAGTGGTGACCGGCAACAAGATCGCCACCCTCGATCAGGTTTTCGCGCTCGCGGACGCGCACCACGCCGGCGTCCGGTACAACATCGAGACCAAGATCGAAGCGGACAAGCCCGAAACCTCCGCCACACCACAGCAATTCGTCGACGTCATCCTCGCCGCCGTGCGGGCTGCCGGGAAGGTCGACAAGGTGGAAATCCAGAGTTTCGACTGGCACTCGCTGCCCCTCGTACGCACGCAGGAACCCGGTATCCCCTTGGTGGCGCTGTGGGATGAGACGACCTGGGTGCCGAACTCGGCGTGGACGGCGGACGTGAACCCCGCAGTCGTCACCGACCCGATCGCCGGGGCGGCGTCGGTCGGCGCGGACATCCTGTCGCCCGGCTACTCGGTGCCCTACGGACTGACGCCGAAGGACCCGGATTTCGCGCTCGTGGCCGACCGGGCATTCATCGACCGCGCACATGCCCGTGGGCTCAAGGTGATTCCGTGGACGATCAACGACGCCGACACCATGAAGGCACAGATCGCGGCCGGCGCCGACGGCATCATCACCGACTACCCGAGCCGGCTGCGTGCGGTGGAATCGGAACTCGGCATGCCACTGCCGAAGGCCTACCGCTAACCGAAGAACTCCGCGGCGTCGTCGTAACGGCTCTGCGGCACCAGCTTCAGTTGCCGGACGGCGTCCGCCAACGGCACGCGGCCGATCTCCTGGCCCTGCAACGACACCATCATCCCGTACTCCCCCGCGTGCGCGGCGTCGGCGGCATTGATCCCGAACCGGGTCGCCAGCACGCGATCATGGGGCGTCGGCGTGCCGCCGCGCTGCACGTGACCGAGCACCGTGGTGCGGACCTCCTTGCGGATCCGCTTCTCGATCTCGATGGCCAGCTGCTGCGCGACGCCGGTGAATCGCACATGCCCGAATTCGTCAATTCCGCCGTCGCGCAACTGCATTGAGCCCTCGGCCGGTCGCGCGCCTTCAGCAACGACGCAGATGAAATGCGAATCTCCGCGCACGAAGCGCTGTTTCACCAGCCGGCACACCTCTTCGACGTCGAACGGCTGTTCCGGGATCAAGGTCATGTGGGCGCCGGCCGCCATGCCGGCGCCGAGCGCGATCCAGCCTGCATGCCGTCCCATCACCTCGACGAGCATCACCCGCTGATGCGACTCGGCCGTGCTGTGCAGCCGGTCGATCGCCTCGGTGGCGATCATCAGCGCGGTGTCGTGGCCGAAAGTGACGTCGGTGCAATCGATGTCGTTGTCGATGGTCTTGGGCACACCGACGACGGGGACGTTCTCTTCGGCCAGCCAGTGCGCCGCCGTCAGCGTGCCCTCCCCGCCGATCGGGATCAGCACGTCGATGCCGTTGTCCTCGAGCGTCTGCTTGATCTGGTCCAGCCCGGCCCGCAGCTTGTCGGGGTTGACGCGCGCCGTGCCCAGCATGGTGCCGCCCTTGGCCAGTAGCCGGTCGTTGCGGTCGTCGTTCTTGAGCTGCTCGCGGCGATTCTCGAGCAGGCCACGCCAGCCGTCCCGGAATCCGACGACCGTCGAGCCGTACCGGGCATCGCACGTGCGGACCACCGCCCGGATCACCGCATTCAGGCCAGGACAGTCACCGCCACCGGTCAGCACACCTATCCGCATGACCCCATACTGCCCGCTCGCGGGTTCTCGTTCTCGTCGAACGTGCAGCAGGCTCGCCGAATCGACAGATCCGGCGAGCTGTGCGCACGTTCGGCGCTAGACGGCGGTGGGCAGTGCGCCGCGGGCGGCTTCGTAGGCCGCCCCGACGCGGTACAGCCGGTCGTCGGCCAGGGCCGGCGCCATGATCTGCAGCCCGACCGGCAGGTTGTCGTCCGGTGACAGGCCCGACGGCACCGACATGCCGCAGTGGCCGGCCAGGTTCAGCGGCAGCGTGCACAGGTCGAACAGGTACATCGCCAGCGGGTCGTCGACCTTCTCGCCCAGCCCGAACGCGGTGGTCGGGGTGGTCGGGGTGACCAGCACGTCGACCTTCTCGTACGCGCGATCGAGGTCGCGCGCGATCAGAGTGCGCACCTTCTGGGCCTGGTTGTAGTAGGCGTCGTAATAGCCCGACGACAGCGCGTAGGTGCCGATCATGATGCGGCGCTTGACTTCTGGCCCGAATCCGGCGGCACGCGTGAGCGCCATGACCTCTTCGGCACTGTGGGTGCCGTCGTCGCCGACCCGCAGGCCGTAGCGCATCGCGTCGAAGCGCGCGAGGTTCGACGACACCTCGGACGGCAGGATCAGGTAGTAAGCCGCGAGCGAGTAGTCGAAGTTCGGGCAGTCGACCTCGGTGATCTCGGCGCCGAGCTCGGTCAGCTGGTCCACCGCGGTGTTGAACGACGACAGCACGCCGGGCTGGTAGCCCTCGCCGGTGTGCAGCTGCTTCACCACACCGATCCGGATGCCCTTGAGGTCACCGGCAGCGCCCGCCCGTGCCGCCGCGACCACATCGGGCACGGGAGCGTCGACCGAGGTGGAATCGCGCGGGTCGTGGCCGGCGATCACCTGGTGCAGCAGCGCGGTGTCGAGCACCGTGCGGGCACACGGCCCGCCCTGGTCCAGCGACGACGCGCAGGCGATCAACCCGTACCGCGAGACGGTGCCGTAGGTGGGCTTGACACCGACCGTCGCGGTCAGCGCGGCGGGCTGGCGGATCGAGCCACCGGTGTCGGTGCCGATCGCCAGCGGCGCCTGGAACGCCGCGAGCGCCGCGGCACTACCGCCACCGGAACCGCCCGGCACGCGGTTGACGTCCCACGGGTTGCGGGTCGGGCCGTAGGCCGAGTTCTCGGTCGACGACCCCATGGCGAACTCGTCCATGTTGGTCTTGCCGAGGATCGGAATCCCGGCCGCACGCAGTCGCGCGGTCACGGTCGCGTCGTACGGCGACCGCCAGCCCTCCAGAATCTTCGAGCCGGCCGTGGTCGGCGCGTCGGTGGTGGTGAAAACGTCCTTGAGCGCCAACGGAACACCGGCGAGCGGCGAGGCCAGCGGCTCGCCGGCGGCCACCTGCTTGTCGACGGCGGCGGCAGCGGCCAGGGCCTCCTGGGCACCCACGTGCAGGAAGGCGTGGTAGGTCTCGTCGGTGGCGGCGATCTGGTCCAGGTGCGCCTGGGTGACCTCGGTGGCCGACACGTCGCCGGCGGCGATCTTCTCGCCGAGCGTGGCGGCGTCGAAACGGATCAGGTCGCTCACTCTGCTTCTCCCAAGATGCGGGGCACGGCGAACCGGCCGTCCTCGGCCCGCGGGGCCTCCGCCAGCGCCTGCTCCTGCCCGAGGCTGGCCACCTCGACGTCGGGCCGGGTGATGTTCACCTCTTTGAGCGGATTGCCGGTCGCCTCGATACCGGTGACGTCGACGGCCTGAATCTTGCCGACGTGCGCCAGGATGGCATCGAGCTGGCCTGCGAAACTGTCCAGCTCACCATCGGTCAGGGCGAGCCGGGCCAGATTCGCCAGATGGGCGACATCGTCCCGGGAAATCTTCGACACGTCGAAACAGCCTAGTGGGGAGCCCGATGGGTCCCGCGACGGGGAACGCATCCGTGACACGCGACGCACCTGCACGTCCTGCCATCGCCACGACGCTGTGCCACAGTTGTCGCGTGTCCTCCTATCTGCTGCGGGTGCAGCTCGAAGACCGCCCCGGTAGCCTCGGCTCCCTCGCGGTGGCTCTCGGCTCGGTGGGCGCCGACATCCTGTCGCTCGACGTCGTCGAGCGCGGACCGGGCTACGCCGTCGACGACCTGGTGGTCGAGCTGCCACACGGGTCCATGCCCGACACCCTGATCACCGCCGCGGAGGCGCTCAAGGGCGTGTACGTGGACAGCATTCGGCCCCACACCGGGCTGCTCGAAGCCCACCGCGAACTGGAACTGATCGACCATGTGGCGGCCGCCAAGGGCAAGGCCGCCCGCCTCCAGGTGTTGGCCGACGAAGCACCGCGCGTGCTGCGCGTCGGATGGTGTGTGGTGGTGGCCGGCGGCGCCGAGCCCCGCCGCATCGCCGGCAGCCCGGGTGCGCCCGAGACGCTCGCCTACTCGGCGCCGTGGCTGCCGCTGGAGCATGCCGCTGCCCTGGACGCCACCGGCGACTGGGTGCCGCAGTTCTGGCGGGATATCGACACAACCCTGGCCGCGGCACCGTTGGGCGACCCGTACACCGCGATCATGCTGGGCCGCCCGGGCGGGCCGGCCTTCCGCCCGTCAGAGGTCGCGCGGCTCGGATACCTCGCCGGCATCATCGCGACCATCGTGCGCTGACCGTCTCGTTCGCAGCCACTTCACCTGCGCGAATACGGTCGCGGAAACGCCGAGACTGCTAGCGTGAGCCCACATCTCGCTGGAGGGCACCGTGAGCACATTCCTGATCGTCGTCGGCGTCCTGCTGATGATCGCGGCCATCGTCGTCGTGGTGCTCGCCTTCACCCGGGCCAAGAAACCAGGGACCGCCGGCGCCCGCCAGGATCCGCTGACGGCCGGCGAGATGCCCGTGTTCGGACCGAAGCAGCTCGGTCCCGGCGCGATCGTCGGCTATGGCGGCGTCGACTACGTGGTGCGCGGCTCGGTGACCTACCGCGAAGGGCCGTTCATCTGGTGGGAGCACCTGCTGGAAGGCGGTCAGGGAGAACCGATCTGGTTCAGCGTCGAAGAGGACGAGGGGCGGCTGGAACTCGCGTTCTGGACCAAGCGGCCCGACCTGGCACTGCAGCCCATCGGCCCCCTCACCATCGACGGGGTGCAGTACGACGAGGTCGAGACCGGTGATGCCCAGTACAGCTCCGAGGGCACGACGGGCCTGCCCGCGCACGGCCAGATGAACTACGTCGACTACGCCAGCGCCGGCCGCGCCGCCCTGCTGAGTTTCGAGCAATGGTCACCGAACTCGCCGTGGGAGGTGTCGACCGGCAAGATCATGTCGCCCGGTGAGCTGACGGTGTATCCCGCTCCCCCCGCCGGCTCGTAGGTCAGCGTCATGACCCGGGGCAAGATGCTGATTCTCGCCGGGGTGCTCGCGGTCGCATCGGTGATCTGCCTGGCGATCGGCATCAGCACCGCCCGCACCATTCAGTCGTACGTCAAAGACCGCTATCAGAACGTCGGCTACAACACCTACCGGTGCAGCGGATCGCCGAGCGCCGTCGCCGACGACCTCGCCCGGGCCCATCGACCGGAGGCGCGCGCGACCGATCGCGGCAACTACTACCTGCGCTACAACGACTCCATCGCCATTGTGGGGGCGGGCTCCGGACAGGCGTGCACCGTCCGGCTGGAGAGCCTCAACTCGGGCTACAACCACGGCAGCTACGTATTCCTGGGTCCCGGGTTCAGCCCGGGATCGCCGTCACACAGTTCCGGCGGCAGCTCGGGCGGACCGGGCGGCGTCAAGTGACCACATCAATTCCGAGGAGACCCCGATGAACCTGGCCGCCATCGACTTCGGCACCGTCCACACCGACGCGATCATCCAGAACGTGGTCGCCTCGGTGCTGTACTTCCTCGTGGGAGTGCTGGTGCTGGCCGCCGGCTTCGTCATGGTCGACGTGCTGACGCCGGGCAATCTGCGCCGTCAGGTGTTCGTCGAGCGGCGGCCCAACGCGGTGGCGATCACCGCCGCGATGGATGTCTCGTTGGCCGCCATCGTCATCACCGCGATCCACTCCAGCTCCGACCGTCTCGGGCAAGGCCTGATCGACACGGTCATCTACGGGCTGATCGGCGTCGCGTTGCAGGGCCTGGCGCTGGTGGCCGTGGAGTTGTTGGCGCCCGGCCACTTCCGTAACGACATCAACGCCGAAGAGTTCCACCCCGCGGCGCTGTCCGTCGCGGTGGTGCTGTTGGCGGTCGGCGGTATCAACGCCGCCGCGCTCAGCTGATGGTCGCCGAGGCCGTCGGGGTTCCGGCCGCCCCGGTCGTCGGAACCCGTTGGCGCGCCCTGCTTCTGGCGGCCGTCGCGGCGTGCGCCGCGTGCGGCATCGTCTATGAGCTTGCGCTGCTGACCCTCTCGACGAGTCTCAACGGCGGTGGTGTCGTGTCGACGTCGCTGATCGTGGCTGGCTACGTGGCGGCCCTCGGCGTGGGCGGGCTTTTGGCCAAGGCGCTGCTGGCGCGCGCGGCGATCGGTTTCATCGCGGTGGAGACGGCGCTGGGTGTGGTGGGCGGCCTGTCCGCGACGGTGCTGTACGTGACGTTCGCGTTCCTCGGCGACTCGGATTGGGTGCTCGGCATCGCGACGGCACTCATCGGCGGACTGGTCGGCGCGGAAGTGCCACTGCTGATGACGCTGCTGCAGCGCGGCCGGGTGGCCGGTGCCACCGACGCCGGCCGGGTGCTGGCCAACCTCAATGCCGCCGACTATCTGGGCGCACTGCTGGGTGGGCTGGCGTGGCCGTTCCTGGTGTTGCCATATCTGGGCATGATCCGCGGTGCAGCGGCCACGGGGATGATCAATCTGGCTGCCGCGGCAGTGGTTTCGGTGTTCCTGCTGCGCCGCATCCTGAGCCGGCGGGAGTTCGTCGCCGCGCTGAGCGTCCTGGTGCTCGCGTTCGCGATACTGGCCACGCTGATGGCGTCCGCCGACGGCATCGAGACGACGTCCCGGCAGCGGCTGTACGCCGACCCGATCGTGGCCTACCAGCATTCGGCCTATCAGGAGATCGTGGTGACCCGCCGGGACGGCGACACCCGGCTGTATCTCGATGGCGGACTGCAGTTCTCGACGCGCGACGAATATCGCTACACCGAATCGCTGGTGTACCCGGCGCTGGGGCAGGGCGCGCGTTCGGTGCTGGTGATCGGTGGCGGTGACGGCCTGGCGGCGCGGGAATTGTTGCGCCAGAGGGGCATCGACCGCATCGTCCAGGTCGAGCTCGATCCGGCGGTGGTGGCGGTCGCGCGGACCAAGCTGCGCGACGCGAATGCCGGCGCGCTCGACGATCCCCGCGTTCGGCTGATTCTCGACGACGCCATGACGTGGCTGCGCGTCCCACACCCGGACGCCGTACCGCCGGGCGGGTTCGACGCGGTCATCGTCGACCTGCCCGACCCCGACAACCCGGTGCTCGGCCGGCTGTACTCCACCGAGTTCTACAGCCTCATCGCCCGGGTGCTGGCGCCCCAGGGTCTGCTGGTGGTGCAGTCCGGCAGCCCCTACTCGACGCCGGTCGCGTTCTGGCGCACGGTATCCACCATCGCATCGGCGGGGCTGGCCGTGACGCCGTACCACGTCGAGGTACCGACGTTCGGCGACTGGGGTTTCACGCTGGCCCGTCGCGGTCCCCTGCCGCCCGCGCCGATGGTGCCCAAAGACGCCCCGCCGCTGCGGTTCCTGAACCAGCGGGTGCTCGACGCCGCCACGGTCTTCGCGCCCGACACGGCGCCGCAGCACCTGCCGCCGTCGACGCTCGAGCATCCGCTGATCGTCGACGACATGCGGCGGGGGTACCGCTAAGCCTCCTCGGGGGACGCCTCAGGTTCCGGCCCCTCTTCCAGCAGCCGCCGGAAACCGTCCTCATCGAGGATCGGGACGCCGAGCTCAACAGCCTTGTCGTACTTGGAACCTGGCGCATCACCGGCCACCACGTAGGCGGTCTTCTTCGATACCGAACCGGCTGCCTTGCCGCCGCGGACCAGGATCGCCTCTTTCGCCTCGTCGCGCGAGAACCCCGTCAGCGAGCCGGTCACTACGATCGACAGGCCTTCCAGCGTGCGCTCGATGCTCGCATCGCGTTCGTCGGCCATCCGTACGCCTGCGGCGCGCCACTTGTCGACGATGGCACGGTGCCAGTCGACGGTGAACCAGTCGATCACGGCGGCGGCGATGGTCGGGCCGACGCCCTCGACAGCAGCCAGCCGCTCTTCGGACGCTTCGGTGATCGCTTGCAGGTCACCGAATTCGGCGGCCAGCGCCCGCGCCGCCGTCGGGCCGACGTGCCGGATGGACAACGCCACCAGCACCCGCCACAGCGGCTGCTGCTTGGCCTTGCCGAGATTGGCCAGCAGCCTGGCTCCGTTGGCCGAGAGCTCACCCTTCTGGGTTTTGAACAGGCTGGTGCGCAGCAGGTCGTCTTCGGTGAGGTTGAAGACGTCGCCCTCATCGGTGATGACACCGGCGGCCAGCAGTGCGGTGGCCGCCTCATAGCCGAGGCCCTCGATGTCGAAGGCGCCACGACCCGCGACATGGAACACCCGCTCGCGCAACTGCGCGGGGCATGACCGGGTGTTGGGGCAGCGGATGTCGGCGTCGCCCTCCTTGGACGGCGCCAGCGTGCTGCCGCACTCGGGACATGTTGCGGGCATGACGAATTCACGTTCGGTGCCGTCCCGCAGATCGACGACCGGGCCGAGCACCTCGGGGATGACGTCACCGGCCTTGCGGATCACCACGGTGTCGCCGATCAGGACGCCCTTGCGCTTCACCTCGGTGGCGTTGTGCAGCGTCGCGAGCCCGACGGTCGATCCCGCCACCGTGACGGGCTCCATGTACGCGAACGGCGTGACGCGGCCGGTACGGCCCACGCTGACCCGGATGTCGAGCAGCTTGGTGGTGACTTCCTCGGGCGGATACTTGTACGCGATGGCCCAGCGGGGCGCCCGGCTGGTGGCGCCGAGGCGGCGCTGCAGGGTGCGGTCGTCCAATTTGACCACCAGACCGTCGATTTCGTGATCGACGTCGTGGCGGTGCTCGCCCCAGTACGCGACGCGTTCGGCCACGGCCGCGATGCCGGTGACGCGGGTGGTGTGGTCGGACACCGGCAGGCCCCAGGACTTCAGCGCGCGGTAGGCATCGTGCAGCGACGCCGGCTCGAAGCCTTCGGTGTAGCCCAGACCGTGGCAGATCATGTGCAGCCGGCGGCGCGCGGTGACGGCCGGGTTCTTCTGCCGCAACGACCCGGCGGCGCTGTTGCGCGGATTGGCGAACGGCGCCTTGCCCTCCTCGACGAGGCTGGCATTGAGCGCGGCGAAATCCTCGACGCGGAAGTACACCTCGCCCCGGACCTCCAGCACTGCCGGCACCGGGAATTCGTCGGTGCCGGTCAGCTGCTCGGGGACGTCGGTGATGGTGCGGGCATTGAGCGTGACGTCCTCACCCGTGCGGCCGTCCCCGCGGGTGGCGCCGCGGACCAGCTTGCCGTCGCGGTACACGAGCGCCAGCGCGACGCCGTCGACCTTGAGCTCGCAGAGGTACTCGAGGTCGCGGCCCAACTCGTTGGTGAGCCGCGCGGCCCATGCCGTCAGCTCATCGGTGTTGAAGGCGTTGTCGAGCGACAGCATCCGCTCCAGGTGCTGCGCCTCGCCGAACTCGGTCGCAAACCCGGCACCGCCGACCAGCTGCGTCGGCGAATCCGGCGTCCGCAGCTCGGGGTACGCCTCTTCGAGCTGCTGCAACTGGCCCAGCAGCTTGTCGAACTCACCATCGGAAATGATCGGTGCGTCCTTGACGTAGTAGCGGAACTGGTGGCCGCGAACTTCTTCGGCCAGTTCCTGCCATTGCCGGCGCACGTCGGGGTCGGGTGAGCTCACTCGGTAAGGCTAGCGAAGGGGTACGACGTCAGGCCGCGATGATCCCCGACGCCGGCCCGCACGCCACGAGGACCGTGCACGCGGCCACCGGACTCAGCGGCGCCTGCGGGTCCTCGGTACCAACCAGTGGCGGCAACGGCGGGATGAAGATCGGCACGAGGCTGGCCCCGGTGACCCCGGTCAGCCTGGCGACGACCTGCGCGACGACGTTCGTCGCCGCATACGTCAGGCTGCCGACCAGCTGCACGGGCACGGTCAGCGCCTGTGCCAGCGGGCTGATGACGAAGATGTGCTGTGCCGCGATCGACTCCAGCTGCGCCGTCACCTGCTGAAACGCCTGATTGAGGAAGTAGGGCACGGACGCGGCGACAGTGCGCACACCGAGTTTCAGATCGGTGCCGATGTTCGGGTATCCGTACTTGCCGATCACCTCCAGCACCGCGGCCCGCAATGCCGCGTCGTCGTCGATCGGCGTGACCGTGCTGCCGCCGAGGCCCGTGATGGAGACGCCGTCGGACTTGAGCGACGGCGTACCGCCGAACAACGTCACGACCGTCGGCGTGACGTCGACGATCTGGTACTTCAGGTTGACGCCGCCCGCGGTGAACAGATCCGGGTTGTTGGCGATGACGAAAGTCGATGTCTCGTTGGGTGATTGGAAGCCGTGGCCGAAGCCTTTGCTGTCCTGGTGACCATGGTCGGTGACGACGATGACAGTCCACTCCTCGCCGGTCGCCGCTTCCCAGTCGTCGACCGACTGCATGATCTCGCCGATGTTGCGGTCGACATTCCGCACCGCCTCGGCATATGCCATGGACGCGCCGCCGTAGTTGTGCCCGTTCTCATCGACGCCGACGAAGTAGCTGAACACGAAGTTCGGCTTGCTGGGGTCGGCAGCGGCGATCGCGGCCTCGGTCGCATCGCCGACGGCGTTGTCGGTGAGTGACCAGTTGGAGTCTCCCGCGATGTGCGAGATGTTGACGACGTGGTCGGCGCCGACCGAACCCGACACCGCGAGGGCCGAGATGACGTCCCAGTTCGCGATGGCCGTGGTCTGGATACCCGGATTGAACGTCTCGAGCTGATCGAACACCGTGGGCCACTTGTTGTAGACGGCCGGATTGAAGATGTTGTTGATGACGCCGGTCTTCTCGCCCCAGACGCCGGTCAGAATGGCGGTCCATGACGGATTGCTGATCGTGGTGTGCCCGACGATGCTCGCGGGCGCCGTGGTGCCGCCCTGCATGAGCTGGAAGAAGTTGGCATTGGCCGGATCAGCCAGCACCCGGCTCAGATTGGTGCCGTCGACGCCGATCACCAGCACATTGGGCGTGGTGTCGGCGAGCGTCGAAACCGGCTGTGACGCAACGGCACTGGTGGGCTTGAGCGTCTTGCGTTCCAGTTCGTCGCGCACCGCGGCCAGGGCCACCAGTACCGATGTCGAGCTGAGCGGCGATACCGGCGCCTGAAGCGACCGCAGCGCCCTGGTGAGTTTGGCGATGGGATCTGTCGATACCGCGGCCACCTTGACGGTCGGCTGCTCGCTACTCGCTTGCGGCACGACGGCGGCGGTGACCGTCGGGGTGCCGGCGGTCTTGGCCGGTGCAGCGGCCGTCTGCTGATCCTCGTGTTTGAGGCTGGCGACCCGCGGCGCGGGTTTGGTGCGCTCGGCCGCCGCCGGCTTGTCGCCGGTGGGCTTGTCGGTGGCGGTCTTGTCGGTGGCAGCGGACTTCTCGCGCTTCTTGTCCGGCTTGCCGGCCTGTTCCTCGTTGGCGGGCTTCGACTTCGACTTGGCGGGCTTGCGCTGCTTCTTCGCCTTCTTCGCCGGAGCGTCCGACGACGCGGCTGCCGTCTGGGATGTCTGCGATGTCTGGGGTGTCGTGCCTGCGCCTGCCGTCCCCGTCCCTGAGGTGTCGGCCCAGGCCGGGCAGTCACTCCACCCCGCCAGCGCGGTCCCGATTCCCAGGGCGACCGCCAGTCCCCCGACCCGACCAATGCATCTTCCCGCTGTCATCCGGAATGTATAACGCGCGACAATTATCGACCGCACAGGAATCGCCAACCTGACGCACAGCCATCTCGAAGGTTGGACACCCGCCGCGCCGCCGCGGGTTACCGTGGCAACGTGCCGCATCCGATCATGTTCGACGATGACGACCCCGGCCTGGCAGAGCTGCGCGCGGTCGCGCTGAGCTTCCCCGAGGCCTTCGAGAAAGTGTCGTGGGGCCGGCCGGTGTTCTGCGCGCCCAAGATGTTCGCGATGTACGGCGGCAACTCGAAGACGACGGGCGAGATGGTCGCCTACCCGCATTCACTGCTGGTCAAGGTCGACGAGTCCGACCGCGCAGCACTGGAACAGGATTCGCGCTTCTACTATCCCGCCTACATGGGCCCGTCAGGCTGGCTCGGGCTGGACTTCACCGCGGCGAAAGTCGACTGGGACGAGGTCCGGGAACTGCTCGACGCATCGTTCCGGCTCGTCGCGACCAAGCGATTGATCAAGCTGCTCGACGCGCAATGAGGTAGGCCTGCGGCGTCGATTCGGCGTCATCGGGTTGCCGGACCGTTTCGGCATAGACGCGAAACCCGCTGGTCGACAACAGCTGTGCGACCGCCTCAGGCCTGCGGCGGATGAACGTCAAGTCCACCTGCTCGCCGTCGAAGTCCGTCAGCACCCGCGGCTCATCACCGACCTGAAACGCCAGCAGCAGCACGCCGTCCGGCGCCAGGACCCGGCGGGACTCGGCGAAAACCCGCGGCAGGTGCTCGTCTGGGACATGGATGATCGAGTACCAGGCGCAGAGCCCGCCGACGCTGCCGTCGGCCACTTCGAGGTCGAGCATCGACCCGATGCGGAACTCCAGACCCGGATTGTGCTGCCGCGCCTGCTCGATCATGTTGGGAGACAGATCGATTCCGGTAACATCCAGGTCCGCCGCCGCGAGCGCCGCGGTGGCCACGCCGGTGCCGCACCCCACGTCCAGCACGCGCGGCTTCCCCGTCTTGGTGACCAGTTCGGCAAAGGCATTGATCATGGCGCGGTCCACCGGCCTGTCGTCGAGATGGTTTTGGAAGCGCCTGACGTAGTGCGCGGCCGCACGGTCATAGCCGTCGCGGGTCTTGGCCAGGAAATCGGGCATCGGCCAACGGTACGCGGGCATGCCGACACGGTCGGCCGGACGCGCGGCATCCGCAGCGCGCCGACTTGCCGTATCACCGGGCGCCGTCGACCCCCGGTTAGCTTGCGGGACTGTCGCTTTCGCCGCCCTCGTCATCGCCGCTCTCGGCTGGGTAGAGCGTGGGGTGCCAGTATTGGTTGATCCGTGGTTGGCCGACGTCCAACAGTGGTGGTGGGGTCCAGTGGGCGCGGCCGTTTTGCATGGTGGTGCTCCAACCGCCGGTGTCGGCGAGGCGATTGTCGCAGCCGCAGGCGAGGGCGAGGTTGGTGATGTCGGTGGGGCCATCATCGCGCCAGTCGGTGTCGACGTGATGGGCCTGAGAACGCGAGGCGGGGACGGTGCAGTTGGGTTTGGTGCAGCCCAGGTCGCGGGCGAAGAGGGCGAATCGTTGCGCCACAGTGGCGGTGCGACGCGCTCGGCCCATGTACAGCGGTTGTTCGGTGTGGTCGTCAAAGACGACGAGGTAGTGGTCGGCGCCGCGGGCAGCCATGCGGATGAGATCGCAGATCGGTAACCGGCTGCCGGTGAGGGTGAGTGCGTGGCCGGTGCCGCGCTCCAATTCGGCGACAGTGCAGGTGGCCGCGATGGCGACAGGTAGGCCGTTGTGGTCGCCGAGGTCGGTTCCGAGGGCGATGCGGCCCATGGCGGCGAGGGCGTCGTGGTTGCGTTGGTCGGTGCTGCGGGTGTCGTTGTCGATCTGGGCCTGGGTGGGGATGCCGGACTGGCACGGGGTGGGGTCGGCGGGGTTGCACATGCCGGGGGCGCCGAGTTTGTCTTGGACTGCTTCGAGGGTGGCGCGTGCTTCGGGGTCGAGCCAGCCGTCCACTTTGGACATGCCGTCGGGTTGTTGTTT